>NZ_FNSN01000003.1:2400000-3000000 GCF_900105345.1 Arthrobacter woluwensis | reverse complement strand
CACGAGGGACCGCGGCTCACCCAGCCGGACGAACCGCAGCACGCCACCCAGGACGGCGGTCAGGATCGGTCCGAGCCAGAACCAGAGACGCAGGGTCGGCGTGAAGTCGCGCCAGGACTGGACGGGGCCCAGCAGGCGTTCCAGGAGACTCTCGCGGGTGTAGGCGACCTTCGGGTCCAGAACCCAGGAGGCCTTGCCCTGCGCGAGGCGGCGCTTCCTGACCGTGGCGGGAGTGCCGCCGTGCCGGGGCCCGCCCGGGGACGCGGAGGCCGGGGACGCACTGGCGGTGCCGCCGTCCAGCGCGGCCTCTTCGGTCTGGGTCACGTAGTCATGCTACCGGGCGAGGCGTCTGGGCCCACGGTGGCGAGGGCCCCGAACCGAGGCACGAGGTTTGGGACCCCTCGGGCGGTAGGCTGGACGCCATGGCTGAGCGAGTGGTGCAGGGTGAAGGGCGTGTGGTCCTCGCGGCCACGCCGATCGGCAATCTCGGGGACGCCTCGCCCCGGCTGCGGGAGCTCCTGGAGACCGCGGACGTGATCGCGGCCGAAGACACCCGCCGGCTGCACCGCCTGGTCCAGGGGCTCGGCGTGACCGTCTCCGGCCGCGTCATCAGCTACCACGAGCACAATGAGCGCGAACGCGCCGAGGAACTCCTGGAGTTCGTCGCGGAGGGGCAGACCATCCTGGTGGTGTCCGACGCCGGCATGCCCGCGGTCTCGGACCCCGGCTTCCGCCTGGTCTCCGCCGCCGTCGACGCCGGGGTGCTGGTCACTGCGGTCCCCGGACCGTCCGCCGTGCTCACCGCCCTCGCGCTGTCCGGCCTGCCCACCGACCGCTTCACCTTCGAAGGGTTCCTGCCCCGCAAGTCCGGCGAACGCCTCGGCACGCTCCGCGAGCTGGCCCAGGAACGCCGCACGATGGTGTTCTTCGAGGCGCCGCACCGGCTCGAGGTCATGCTGACCGCCCTGCGCGAGGTCTTCGGCCCGGATCGCCAGGCCGCCGTCTGCCGCGAACTCACCAAGACCTATGAAGAGGTCATCCGCGGATCGCTCGACGAACTCGTCGCCTGGGCCGCGTCCGGCGAGGTCCGCGGCGAGATCGCCGTCGTGGTCGGGGGAGCGGGGGAGCCCGAGCCGAGCCGCCCGGAAGACCACATCGAGGCCGTCTCCGCCCTGACCGCCGAGGGTCTGCGCCTCAAGGAGGCCGTCGCCGTCGTCGCGGAGGCGCAGGGTGTGAGCAAGCGCGATCTGTACCAGGCGGTCCTCGCCGCACGGAGCTGATCCGCGGCGGTACGCAGAACTGTGCAGATGCACAGTGAAACACAGGATCGCTAGTGCACCCCCGCGTAGACGTGCGTCACAACGCGGCGATAACTTGGCAGGGAAGGGTCTTCCTGGAAGGCCCATACCCCAGTACCCCCAAGCACGAAGGAGTCGCACATGACTTCCGCGATCACCGCCGAGCGCGAGGCAGAGCTGCTCGCCAAGGTCCCCACCGGCCTGTTCATCAACGGTGAATGGCGTGCAGCCTCCACCGGCAAGACCTTCGACGTCGAGGATCCGGCCACCGGCAAGGTGCTGCTGAGCATCGCCGACGGCACCAGCGAGGACGCCATGGCCGCCCTCGACGCCGCCGACGCCGTGCAGGCCTCCTGGGCCCGCACCGCTCCGCGCGAGCGCGCCGAGATCCTGCGCCGCGCCTTCGAACTGGTCACCGAGCGTGCCGACGACTTCGCCCTCCTCATGACCCTCGAGATGGGCAAGCCCCTGGCCGAGGCTCGTGGCGAGGTCACCTACGGCGCCGAGTTCCTGCGCTGGTTCTCCGAGGAGACCGTCCGTGACTACGGCCGCTACCTCACCACCCCCGAGGGCAAGAACAAGATCCTCGTGCAGCGCAAGCCGGTCGGCCCCTGCCTGCTCATCACCCCGTGGAACTTCCCGCTGGCCATGGCCACCCGTAAGATCGCCCCGGCCATCGCCGCCGGCTGCACCATGGTGATCAAGCCCGCCAAGTTCACCCCGCTCACCACGCAGCTCTTCGTGGCCACCCTGGTCGAGGCCGGTGTCCCGGCCGGCGTCGTGAACGTCGTGTCCTCCTCCAGCGCCTCCTCCATCTCCGGCCCGATCATGAAGGACTCCCGCCTCCGCAAGGTGTCCTTCACCGGCTCCACCGCCGTGGGCAAGCGCCTGATCGCCGACGCCGCCAACAACGTGCTCCGCACCTCCATGGAACTCGGCGGCAACGCCCCGTTCCTGGTCTTCGAGGACGCGGATCTGGACAAAGCCGTCGAGGGCGCCATGGCCGCCAAGATGCGCAACATGGGCGAGGCCTGCACGGCCGCCAACCGCTTCCTGGTCCACGAGTCCGTGGCCGAGGAGTTCACCGCGAAGTTCTCCGCCGCCATGGCCGCACTCAGCACCGGCCGCGGCACCGAATCCGAGACCAACGTCGGACCGCTCATCGACTCCGGCGCCCGTGAGGACGTCCACGCGCTGGTGACCGCGGCCGTCGAGGCCGGCGCCACCGTCGCGACCGGCGGCGCTCCGGTGGAGGGCGAGGGCTACTTCTACGCCCCGACCGTCCTCTCCAACGTCCCGAACGACGCCGACATCCTCCGCAGCGAGATCTTCGGCCCGGTGGCCCCCGTGACCACCTTCTCCTCCGAGGAGCAGGCCATCAAGCTGGCCAACGCGAGCGAGTACGGCCTGGCCTCCTACATCTACACCCGCGACTACGCACGGATGTTCCGGGTGGCGGAGCAGATCGAGTTCGGCATGGTCGGCTTCAACGCCGGTGTCATCTCGAACGCGGCCGCTCCGTTCGGTGGCGTGAAGCAGTCCGGTCTGGGCCGTGAAGGCGGCGCCGAGGGCATCGCCGAGTACACCACCACCCAGTACATCGGCATCGCCGACCCGTACGCCGACTGATCCCCGGCGCCGCCGCCTTCTCGCAACCGACGGCGGCGCCCCTGGTCCCCTGAGGGACCGCCACGGCGCCCGTCCGCCGCCCTCCGGGGCAGCGGGCGGGCGCCGTCGTGTTCACAGAGCCTCGGGAGCGGTCAGCGCCGCCGACCTGGACGCCACGGACCTGAACGCCACAGCGACGGCGGGACCCAGCGCGCGCGCCACCGCGCGAGGCGTCCTTCGCGGTCGCCGAGGGACCGTTCGACGGCGGCGACCCGTTCCCGGGCTTCCTGCGCCGTGGAGTCCGCCTCGGCGCCGTCGCCGCGGTCGCCGTACCGGGCGGACTCGTAGTCCCTCACCAGGTCCCGCACCGCCACGCGGCCGGGCTCCGGCAGGCCGTCCTCCAGCCGGGCCGCGAAGGCACGGGGCGTTTCGGCGTCGCGGGCAGGGACGCCGTGGTCCTCCGCCGTGGCGAGCAGTTCCTCCATCGCCCCGATCCGCACGCCGGTGCCGCTCTGGGCAGGGGAGAGCCGTCGTCGCCGCTGCCGGCCGCGCAGCACTTGCGGCAGGACGGAGGCGATCCCCAGCACGACGACGGCGGCCGCCGCCCAGAGCAGATGACCCCAGTCGAGCGACTCCCACCACGGTGGTGTGGAAGCCCGGGGTGCGGCCTGCGGAACCGGCGTGGTGGTGGCCGAAGCGGACGGCTGCGGGGTGGAGGTGGCGGTGCTGGGGGCCCGGGGCCGGAGCCCCTCGGGGTCGAAGTCCGGGACGTTGGTGGCGGACGGGTCGACGGCGTAGCCGGGCACGATCCCGCGCGAAGGGGTGGGTTCGAAGGGGATCCAGCCCGGGCCCTCGAGGTAGATCTCGGGCCAGGCGTGGGCGTCCTGGGCCGCCACGGCGTACTCCGTCCGGGTGGGTCCGCCCTGTTCGCCGGCCTGCGTGACGCCCGTGGCACGCCCCGGCGCGAAACCCACCGCCACACGGCTCGGGATGCCGATCGCCCGGGCCATGACCGCCATCGCTGTGGCGTAGTGGATGCAGTAACCGCTCTTGGCGTCCAGGAACTTGGCCAGGACCTCCATGCCGGTGCCGTCGTAGCCGTGGTCCGCGGGGGCGGTGACCGAGTAGCTGAACCCCGGGCCGCGCAGGTAACGCTGCAGGGCCATCGCCTTGTCGAACGGTGTGTCGGCGGTGCGGGTGACCTGAAGCGCGGTCTCCCCGATGATGCGGGGCACGTTGGCGGGCAACTCGCGGAACTTCGCCATGACCTGCAGGGGGACGGTGGCGGGCCGCCGGAGCTCTTCGGCCGACCAGTCCTGGTTGAAGGAGCGCACCGTGTAGACCTCGTTGGCGCTCGTGGAGTCACCGCTGCGGCTCCGGACCGTGAGATTGTCCGCGTCGTAGCCCCAATCGCCCTTGGCGCCTTCGACCACCGCGGGATTCGTGACCATCGGGAGGTAGGGGCTCGAGAAGTCGTGGGTGCTGATCACGGTGGAGTAGAACAGGGGTCCGGTGGCTTTCTCCGGCGTCTGGCGCATCTTGCCGTCGTCGAACTGCCGGACGGACCCGAGGTAGCCGCCGTGGTACTTCTCGGGTTCCCAGCGGTCGCCGGAGAAGGAGTCGATCGTGGTCAACCGGAGGTAGGGCGGTGACGAGGCATCGGTGACGTAACTCATGACGGTGCCGGTGCCCTGCTGGCGGAGGTTGCTGCTGAGGGAGAGCACCGGGTTCAGGCCGTTGCTCTTGCCGAGCGATCCGAGCCGCGAGCCCTGCGGGAAGAGGCCCTCGGTGAACCCCGGCACCAGCGCGGGGACCAGCAGCGCCAGCGCGACGGCGGCGGAGCCGAGCACGGTGGCCCGGCCGAGCCCGCGGGACGCGCTGTTCTGGGCGGCGCCGCGGGACTTCTCCGCAGGGCTCTCGGCCTCCTGTGCGGCGCGCAGGGCGCGCCGGGAGACCGCGAGGAGGATGGTGAAGAAGAATGCCGTCGCTGCGAAGGGCCACGCGCCCACGCTCGTGTAGTTGAGCAGTGCCGGCACCAGGAGGACGGCGAACACCGGGCCCGCGGCCGCGAGCGGATGCCGGGCCCGCACCACGATCCAGTCCGTGATGAGCGCGAGCAGACCCAGACAGCCCGAGACGAGATAGGTGATCCCGGGCCCCGGATTGACCGGGACGAACTCGTGCTGCACGGTGTTCTGGGCCTCGGCCATGAGGTCCCAGAAGCCGCCCCAGGCCGACGGGCTCGGCAGGATGCCCAGGAACGCCCGGTCGGACAGGAACAGCGCGTTGAGGATCAGGCCGAGTGCCACCGCCCCCGCCGCGTAAGGGACCCAGGCGCTGCGGGTGAAGAACCGGGGGACGACGAGCGCCGTCCCGGTCACCTGGAGCGTGATGAGCACGGGGAGGAACCAGGACCATCCGTAGATGACCCCGGAGAGTCCGGCCGCCGCGGAGGCCAGCAGGGCGCAGACACAGGCCGTGACGGGCAGGAGGATGCCTCCGAGCCTGCTCCGGCCCGGTGTCCGCTCCGGGGTGGTGGTCATGCCGCGTCACCGCCGGGTGCGGTGTGCGCGGCGCCGTTGCCCGCGGAATACCTGGCGCCGTGGCCTGGCGCGCGCCCCGCGCCGGCGGCCGGGACCGTGCCGCCGCCCGCCCACCGTTCCAGGAGCCGCGCCGGGGAGTCGCCGGGGGAGGCCCACAGCACGCGCCAGCCGGCGGTCTCCAGGAGGTCGCGGACCTCGGCGTCCGGGCTGCTGGGCCAGCAGCTGATCACGGTCGCCTGGGGCGCCCCGCGGGACCCGGCCCAGGACGCGGCGGTCCCCGCGCCGCTCAGCGTGCCGCTGACGAGGCGCCGCGCGTCGTCGAGTCCCAGCCTGCCCGTGAAGGTCACCAGCAGCCCGCCCGTCCCCGACAGGGCGAGCGGGGCCGGGTGCTCCGTCAGTTCGAGGGCCGCCAGGCATTCGGGAAGCAGTTCCGGCGCTTCGCCGGCCGCCATCACCTCCAGTCCGGGGTGCGGCGCGCTGCGGGACCTCTGGAAAGCGGGCTCTCCCGCATGGTCCTGAAGGCGCAGTTCGTGGCCTAGTCCGGCGAGGCCCAGCGCCACGGAGAGGAACGTCCCGAGCTGCCACTCGAACGACACCGTGGTGCGCAGCGAGGCGGCGGCCCCGGGGACCGGGAACGGCGCCAGCTCGCCGCCGCTGTGGACGGCGGTGCGCTGATCCAGCACCAGGGTGATGCGGGGGAGCGCGCCGCCTTCCTCGTGCCGGACCATGAGCTCGCCACGCCGCGCCGTCGAGGGCCAGTGGACCCGGCGCAAGGCGTCGCCGTGCCGGTACTCGCGGACCATCACATCGTTCTCGCTCGCGCTCGCGACCCAGCTGGTCGTCTGACTCCCGCCGACGCCGATCCCGGCATGGCCCCGCACCAGGTCCAGCAGCCCGGGGGCGAGTTCTCCGGGCCGCGGCGTCACGAGGAGCTCGGCGCCCGGATCCACCGTGTGACGCTTCCAGGCGAGATCGAAGGGGTCCCGGAACTCGGCCGTGACGCCGCCCACGGGGAAGACCCCGCGATGCGGGGGAGCCACCCGGTACTCGTAAGCGGAGACGGCTCCGCCCCGCGAGGCCCGGGAAGGATAACGGAACCGCGGCGAACCACCGAGGTCGGCCGGCAGCTGCTCCACCATCGTCGACTCGGCCAGCGACCCGCCGCCCGGCAGACGGGCCCAGCGTGCGCGTCGGCCTGCGTGGGCCGACCCGGCCGGCGCGGAGGCGGAGGGGCTGATGAAAAGGTGGACGGTCGTCGTCGTGCCCTCCTGCACCGGCAGGGGATGGAATTCGCGGCGCACGACAAAACGCTCGTGACGGTTGCGCACACCCAGCACGGCCAGGACGGGGAGAGCGAGAAGGAAGACGGAGAGCGTGAGCAGATCGCGGCGGCCCAGGATCCAGGCTCCGGCCAGGCAGAGGAGGGCCACCAGGACGAAGCCCAGACCGCGGCGGGTGAGGAGCTTCGCGGGGGACAGCCTGCTCAGCGGCCCGGCGCTCATGGCACCCGGGCCTGGTCTCCGGGCGACGAGAAGCCTGCGGAGCTCAGAGACGGTCCGTCGGACCCCGCGGAGGCGGCCCGGCGGGCAGCCGCCCGGGACGCCGCGGTGTCCACGGGCAGCCGTTCGATGATGCCTGCGAGGATGCTCGCCGCATCCTTGCCGTTCAGCACGGCGCGACGGTCCAGCAGGAGCCGGTGGGCCAGGATGTCCGGCGCGACGACGGCGACGTCGTCCGGGAGCACGAAGTCCTGTCCCGCGAGGGCGGCGTGCGCCTTGGCCGCCCGGAGGACGTGCAGCAGCGCACGGGGGCTGGCGCCGAGGACGATGTCCGGATGGCTGCGGGTGGCCTGACCGAGGTCCACCACGTACTCCTTGACGGGGCCGGCGACGTGGACGGCCTGGACGGTGGCGATCATGCGGCGCAGCAGGGCGGTGTCCACCACGGGCCTCAGGTCGTTCAGGGGCGAGCGGCCCTGGTGCGCCTCGAGCATGTCGAGTTCGGCGGCGCGGTCCGGATAGCCCATGGAGATCCGGGCCATGAAGCGGTCCCGCTGCGCCTCGGGGAGGGGGAAGGTGCCCTCCATCTCCACGGGGTTCTGGGTCGCGAGGACCATGAACGGCGCCCCCAGCGGATACACCTGCCCGTCGACGCTGACCTGGCTCTCCTCCATGCATTCGAGCAGGGCGGACTGTGTCTTGGCCGAGGCGCGGTTGATCTCGTCCCCGATCACCAGGTTCGCGAACACGGGTCCGGGACGGAATTCGAACTCCCCGCTCGCCTGGTTGTACATGGACACGCCCGTCACATCGGACGGCAGCAGATCGGGCGTGAACTGGATGCGGGAGACACTGCCGTGAATGGCTCTCGCCAGGGTCTTGGCGAGCATGGTCTTGCCGACGCCGGGGACGTCCTCAAGGAGCAGATGCCCCTGGGCGAGGAGCACCATGAGCGCGGTGCGGGCGGTCTCCTGCTTGCCGTCGATCACCCCGTTGACCGCGTCCAGGATCGCGCGCGCCGCCGAGGAGAACACCTCGGGGGACAAGGGCTCGGGAGCCGCCTGCTGGGAGCCGGGCAGCCCGGTGGCGACCCCGCCCGGGCCTGGGCCCTCGATGAAACCCGGATCTGACACGGCCGACCTCTCCTTCACCCGGCGCGAGCCCCCAAAAGCCGAGTCTGACGTGGTGTAACGTGGCTCACTTCCTCACAGCCTACTCATCGCCGCCGCTCCGTCATAGGGTGGCGGGTCACGGCAGGGGCCCACCACCCGTCGACTGTCCCCAGCGGCTCCCCAGCCTCGTGCCTCGGCAGGGGCCCCTCGCCGCCGTGGGCCCTCCGTACGATGCCGCTTTCCACCGTTTCCGGCCCGGAACGGCATCCTGTGGAGCAGTCGATGGGGAAGTGAGCGAACGTCGCAGGCGGGGCCCGTCGAGTTCCGCGTGCGGGCGCGTACTACGCTGGACGCATGTGTGCTCCCGAGACTCCGTTCGCCTACCGCCGCCCCGAGGAAGCTCCGGACCACGGGAAGGACGGCCCCGCGGATTCGGTGCGGTCCGCCAAGGATGAGGCCGGCCGGAAGCGGAAGCTGGAATACCCTCCGGCGCCGGAGCCGCTGCGGATCCCCGTCATGGACAACCACACCCACCTGAACTTCCGGGACGGCCTCGTGGAGGTCTCGGTCAAGGACGCCCTCGACGCCGCGGAGGCGGTGGGCGTGAAGGCCGCCGTGCAGGTGGCCTGTGATCTCGAGTCGGCCCGCTTCACGGTCCGCGCGCTCGACGAGGACCGCCGTCTGCTGGGCGCACTGGCCATCCACCCGAACGACGCCCCGCTCTACGCCGCGCGCGGCGAGCTGGAGGACGCGCTGCAGGAGATCGAGGATCTCGCGGCTCATCCCCGCGTGCGGGGCATCGGCGAGACCGGTCTGGACTACTTCCGCACTCAGGGCGAGGAGGAGCAGGCGATCCAGCACTACTCCTTCCGCCGTCACATCGACATCGCGCGCCGGCTCGGCCTCACGCTGCAGATCCACGACCGGGATGCGCACGACGACGTGGTCCGGATCCTGCTCGAGGAGGAACAGCCGGAGCGGGTCGTCTTCCACTGCTTCTCCGGCGATGAGGAGCTCGCCGCCATCTGCAACGAGCACGGCTGGTACATGTCGTTCGCCGGGCCGGTCGGTTTCAAGGCGAACGGTCATCTGCGCGAGGCCCTCAGGACGGCCCGCCGTGACCTGATCATGGTGGAGACCGACTCGCCGTTCCTGACCCCTCATCCGTACCGCGGGCGGCCCAACGCGAGTTACATGATCCCGTACACGATGCGCTCCATGGCCGAGTCGCTGGCGACCGATCTCGATGAATTGTGCGCCGACGTCGCGCGCAACACGGAAGCCGCGTACGGCAGTTGGGATTGAGGCGCGAACCGCCCGCTGAGCTGGGCTGACACTCTGAAGCCGCGTCCGCGCGACGTGCGCGTACCGTACCTGACGGCCGGGATCTGCGCGACTCCGCGTGTCGCGGACAGCATTCAGGGCTTGGCTGTTTTATAACGCTTCGGTTACAGTGGATGACAGATAGCCGGGGTCGGGGAAGGCCTGCGGACGAATGACACTTCGTTGTGAACCATGGACACCCGTGTGCCGAGAGGCGCCGGGCGACCATCAGGCCTTGCCTTGCGAGGCTCCCGTTCCCCGTGCCCGGACGCACCAGTAGTTTGGGTAGTAGTGAACAAAATCTTCGCAACCGACGGAAAGATCAGTCCCGTCAAGGTGGGCGTGCAGCTCGCGGTGATCCTGGCCCTCGTCGGAGGCCTCCTGGCCTTCGTGGTCAACAACAAGACCGTGAAAATCAACCTCGACGGCCGTGTCAGCTCCGTCCAGACCTTCGGCGGCAACGTCGAGCAGGTCGTGAAGAGCGCGAACATCGACATCGCCGACAAGGACAAGGTCGTTCCCGCCCTGAACAGCGGCGTGCAGGACGGCACCGAGGTCCGGATCAACCGCTCCAAGTCGGTTTCCGTGGTCCTGGACGGCGCCGCGCGTGAGGTCGACACCCACGAGAGCACCGTCGCCGGCCTGGTGAAGGAACTCGGCGTGAAGGACACCTCCCGCGTGTCCCTGCCGGCCGACGCCAACCTGGACGTCAAGGGCACCAGCCTCACCATCTCCACCCCCAAGAACGTCAACCTGATCATCCGCGGCAAGGGCAGCAAGCTGACCACCACCGCAGCCACCGTCGGTGACGTGCTCAAGGAAGCCAAGGTCGTCCTCGGCAAGAACGACGTCTCGGCCCTCCCGGCCACCGCTCCGGTGACCGCGAACATGACCGTCAAGGTCAGCAACATCGACAAGAGCCGCACGGCCACCGTGAAGGAAGAGATCCCCTTCGACGTGGTGAAGACCGACTCCGCCAAGCTCGACAAGGGCGTGGAGAAGGTCACCACCGAGGGCGTGGCCGGTTCGGTCGAGAAGACCTTCCGCCTCGTGATCGTCGACGGCAAGGAAGCGACCCGCACCCTGGTCACCAGCAAGGTCACGGCCGAGCCCGTGACGGAGCGCGTCGACGTCGGCACCAAGGAGGCCCCCGTGGCCCCCGCCGCCCCGGCTGCTTCCGGTGGATCCAACACCGGCGCCGCGGCTCCGGCCGCGGTGAACGCCGGCATGTGGGACCGCATCGCCCAGTGCGAGTCGACCGGCAACTGGTCCATCAACACCGGTAACGGGTACTACGGCGGCCTGCAGTTCGACATCGGGACCTGGCTCGGCGCCGGTGGCGGCGCGTACGCCCCGAACGCCAGCCTCGCCACGCGCGAGCAGCAGATCGACATCGCCAACCGCGTGTACGCCCAGCGCGGGCTGTCCCCCTGGGGCTGCGCCTGGGCTGCCGGATAAGCGGCGCTCCTTTCACCAGCTGAACGACGGCGGCCGGTGACCTCCGAGGGGAGGTCACCGGCCGCCGTCGTCGTGTGTGAAGAACGGCGCCGTGGGCTGTGACCGCCGGGTCGGTAGGATTGTCGGGTGAGTGATGCAGCCCAGAACCCCGACGCCGCGACGAACCCCACCCCGTTGCTGGGCGCCGCGGACATCCGCCGTCTGGCCGAGGAGCTCGGCGTCCGGCCGACCAAGACCCTGGGGCAGAACTTCGTGATCGACGGGAACACCATCCGCCGGATCGTGGCCGCCGCCGAACTGGACCCGTCGGAGACCGTGCTGGAGGTCGGCCCGGGCCTCGGCAGCCTCACCCTGGGGCTCCTCGACGCCGCCGCCCGTGTGGTGGCGGTGGAGATCGACCCGGTGCTGGCGGGCCGTCTGCCCACCACCGTGGAGGAATTCCGGCCGGGCGCGGCCGAGCGCTTCACCCTCATCAACCAGGACGCGCTCAAGGTCACCGAGCTGCCGCATCAGCCGACCGCCGTCGTCGCCAATCTGCCCTACAACGTCGCGGTGCCGGTGGTGCTCCACCTCCTGGAGCACTTCCCGACCATCCGCCACGGTCTCGTCATGGTGCAGGACGAGGTGGCGGACCGTCTCGCCGCCGGGCCGGGCTCCAAGATCTACGGCGTGCCGTCGGTCAAGGCGGCGTGGTACGGCACCATGCGCAAGGCCGGGGTGATCGGGATGAACGTCTTCTGGCCGGCGCCCAAGATCCACTCCGGGCTGGTCGCCTTCGAACGTCACGAGGAGGAGACCACGTCCCGCGCCGGCCGTGAAGAGGTCTTCGCCGTGATCGACGCGGCCTTCGCACAGCGCCGCAAGACCCTCCGCGCCGCACTGTCCGGCTGGGCCGGGAACGGCGCCGAGGCGGAGCGCCTCCTGCACCTGGCCGGTGTCGATCCGAGTGCCCGCGGCGAAACCCTGGACATCGGGGCCTTCACTCGCATCGCCGAGGCCCGGATCCCCCTGGAGGCCTGAGGATGCGCCGCGGCAACTCCGTGACGGCCTCCGCGCCGGGGAAGATCAACGTCTCCCTGCACGTCGGACCGCTCCGGGAGGACGGATACCACTCGCTGGCGAGCGTCTTCCTCGCGGTGTCCCTGCGGGAAGAGGTGCGGGCGTCCTTGCTGGACGAACCGGGCATCCAGGTGGTCCTCTCACCGGACAGCACGCTCGACGTGGATCCCGAGACCATCCCTCTGGACGGCCGGAACCTCGTTCACCGCGCGGCCGCGCTCCTCGCCTCGCACTGCGGGCTGGAACCCGCCGTGCGTCTGGAGATCGTGAAGAGGGTCCCCGTCGCGGGTGGGATGGCGGGAGGATCCGCCGACGCCGCCGCCGCCCTCGTCGCCTGCAACGCCCTCTGGGAGTGCGGGCTGAGCCGGGAGGAGCTGGCCGCTTTGGGAAGCCGGCTCGGGGCGGACGTGCCCTTCTGCCTGCTCGGCGGCGCGGCGGTGGGCCTGGGCGTGGGCGATGAACTCACCACGGCCCTGGTGCACGGCGAACTCCACTGGGTGGTGGTCCCGGCCGCGTTCGGCCTCTCCACCCCCGAGGTGTTCCGCCGTCTTGACGCGCTCCGCGAGGCCGAAGGCTATGCCGCGCCGGAGCCGGACTCCGTGGACGCCGCGATCCTGGCGGCTCTGCGCACCCCGGACAGCCACGTGCTGTCCACCCTCATGGTCAACGATCTCCAGCGCGCCGCCCTGGACCTGGCCCCGGAGCTGCGCGACGTGCTCGGGCTGGGGGAGTCCCTGGGCGCCCTCGCGGGGATCGTGTCAGGCTCCGGCCCCACCGTCGCGTTCCTCTGCGAGGACACGACGGCGGCCCGCGCGCTCGCGGACGGCTTCAGTCACCGCGGCTTGGTGTCCTTCGTGCTCACGGCCCCGTCGCCCGGCGCCTACGTGCATCCATGAGAGGGCCACGGCGCGGACTCCGGCCGATCCGCCTACGATAGACAGGTTCAGCGCGCCGTGAGGGCGGGTCCTCCGGATCCGCGCGGCACGGCCCTCTGAACCGGACACACCGACGAAAGCAGCACATGGCACATCTTCTGGGCGGCGAGAACCTCGCCGTGTCCTTCGGAACCCGCACCGTCCTGGACGGCGTCACGGTGGGACTGGAGGACGGTGACCGGATCGGGATCGTGGGCCGCAACGGCGACGGCAAGTCCACGCTCATGCGGTTCCTGGCGCAACGGGCCCAGCCCGACGACGGGCGGGTGACCCAGCGCCGTGACCTCACCGTCGGCTACCTGGACCAGCAGGATGTGCTCGACGGCGATCACACCGTGGGCCAGGCGATCGTGGGGGACATGGCGGATCACGAGTGGGCCGCCGATCCGAAGATCCGCGAGATCATGGGCGGACTGGTGGGGGACGTGGACTGGGATTCCAGCGTCCACAGCCTCTCCGGTGGGCAGAAGCGCCGTGTCGCGCTGGCGAAGCTCCTGATCGGCGACCACGACGTCATCATGCTGGACGAGCCCACCAACCACCTCGACGTCGAGGGCGTGGCCTGGCTGGCCCGCCATCTCAAGAACCGCTGGCGCGCCAACGAGGGTGCGTTCCTGGTGGTCACCCACGACCGTTGGTTCCTGGACGAGATCTGCACCAAGACCTGGGAGGTCCACGACGGGGTGGTGGACCCCTTCGAGGGCGGTTACGCGGCGTACGTCCTGGCCCGGGCCGAGCGTGACCGGATGGCCTCCGTCGTGGAGGCCAAGCGTCAGCAGCTCGTGAAGAAAGAACTCGCCTGGCTGCGCCGTGGCGCCCCGGCGCGCACCTCCAAGCCGAAGTTCCGCATCGAGGCGGCCAACGCCCTGATCGAGGACGTTCCTGCACCCCGCGACACCCTGGCCCTGAACAAGATGGCCACGGCCCGCCTGGGCAAGGACGTCATCGACCTGGAGCACGTCACCCTGGACCGCCGTCCCGCCCCCGGCGAGGCCGGGGACGGGAGCGGCGCGCCGCTCTTCGACAACATCACCCTGCGCCTCGCGCCGGGCGAACGAGTGGGTCTGGTCGGCGTGAACGGCGCCGGCAAATCCACGCTGCTGCGCCTGCTCTCCGGCGAGGTCGCGCCCACGAGCGGCAAGGTCAAGCGCGGCAAGACCGTGGTCCCGGCCGTGCTGAGCCAGGAAGTGCACGAATTGCGCGAGGTGGACGATCTGCGCGTGGTCGAGCTGATCGAGCGTGAGAAGCGGTCCTTCAGCGTGGGCGGCAAGGACCTCACGGCAGGGCAGCTCGTCGAGCAGCTCGGCTTCACGAACGCCCGGCAGTGGACCCCGATCCGGGACCTCTCCGGCGGCGAGCGGCGACGTCTCCAGCTCCTGCGTCTCCTGGTGGGGGAGCCCAATGTGCTCATGCTCGACGAGCCCACGAACGACCTGGACACGGACACCCTCGCCGCGGTGGAGGACGTCCTGGACGGCTGGCCCGGCACACTCGTGGTCGTCAGCCACGACCGGTACCTACTGGAGCGCGTGACGGATCACCAGATCGCGCTGCTGGGCGACGGCAAGCTCCGCGGGCTTCCGCGGGGCGTGGATCAATATCTGGAGCTGCGCGAGGCGGCACTGGCCGGTGCGTCCGCGAAGGCGAGCGGCCCGACGGCGGCCGGCGGCTCCGGCGCGGCGGGCGCCCAGGGCGGCGGCGCGCCGTCGTCGGGGGCCAGCGAGGCGGAGAAGCGCGAGGCGCGCAAGAACATCAACCGGATCGAACGCCAGCTCGGCAAGCTCGCGCAGCAGCAGGAGAAGCTGCACGCGCAGATGGCCACGGCCTCCGAAAAGGGCGACTTCGACGCGCTCGGCGGGCTGAACACCCAGCTCAACGAGGTGCTCGAGGAGAAGGAGACCCTGGAGATGGAGTGGCTCGAGGCCGCCGAGGTCCTGGGGGAGTAACGCCCCACCCCCCACCCTCCGATCGACGGCTCCATAGGACGCCGTTTTCCTCGATTTTCGGGGGATTTCAACATCCTACGGAGCAGTCGATCGTTTAAAGACCAGGCTTGGACCTCAGGGAACGGATCGGGGCCGGGGTTGACCGGGCGTGAGAAAGGTCGTCCGTGACGGCGATGAGGCCCCGGGGCCGTGCCTACGCTGAGGCACACGTCCGGCCGCAAACGGGCCGGAGCCGAGTTCCGGGGAGGGCCGTGCCGTTCCATGATCTGCTGCACCTGGCCGCGGTGGTGCTCACCGCCGTCGCGGTCGGAGTGCACCCCGGCTGGCGCTCCCGTCTCCGCCTGCCGCGGCTGACCGGCTGTGTCCTCATGCTCGTCGCGATGGTCGATGTGGCGTATCTAGGGCTGCTGAGCGTCGTGGTCTGGGTGCCGGCGCTCGTGCTGTCGGCCATCGCGCTGTCGGCGCTCGGACGGCGGGAACGGTCAGGATGCGTCGCACGCCTGCACGACAGCCTCGGACTCATCGTCATGGCCGTGCTCTTGCCGTTCATGCACCCGGCTGCTGGTCCCGGCAGTCCGGCCGCGACGGCGCATGCTGGCCACGCGTCCGCGGGAGGGATGCTGGGGGTCCTGACCGTCGTGCTGGTGCTGTGCCATGTCGCCGGTTCCCTGTGGGGCGTCGCACGGACCGTCGAGCCCGCGGCGCGTGGCCAGTACCTCCTCATGGGCGGGGCCACGGCGCTCATGTCCGCCGCGGTCCTCGGCTGATCCGGGCCGGTCCGGGGCAGGCTCAGCGTTCCTGTTCGGCCAGGTCGGGCGTCCCGGACACCGGGTCTTCCAGCGTCCGACCGCCACCGCGCTGAGCCGCCGCGCCGGCGAACACCACGAGCGCGATCCCGAGCATCTGCATCACCGTGGGCGTCTGGCTGAGGATGAGCAGGCCGATCAGGATGCCGAACGCCGGCTCGATCGCCAGGAGCGTGCCGAACGCCGTGTGGTTCATGCGGCGCAGCGCGAGCATCTCGAGTCCGAACGAGATGACCGGCGTGATGAGCGCGATCCCCGCGATCACCAGGAGCAGCACCCAGTCCAGGTCGCCGTCGAGCACTTGAGGAAGACCGACGGCGCTCGTCGCGACGGCGGCGACCGGGATGGTGAGCGCCAGGCCGCTGATGCCGGAGAACCGGTCGCCGACCAGTTGGGTGAGCACGTTGTACAGCCCCCAGCAGGCCCCTGCCAGCAGGGCGAACCCGACACCCAGCAGGTCCACGCCGCCGTGCCAGGGCTCGGTGAGCAGCACGACGCCGAGCAGCGCGATCACGGGCCAGAGGAGCGCCTTGCGCTGTTTGCCGGCCAGCCCGGCGACGGTGAGCGGGCCGAGGAACTCGATCGCCACGGCGGTTCCCAGGGGGATCCGTTCCACGGCGGCGAGGAAGAACGTGGTCATGAACCCGGTGACGACACCCAGCGCCAGAAGCTTCGGGACATCCCGACGCGTGATCGAGCGGAAGGACGGCCGCGCGATGAGCAGCAGGAAGACGGCGCCGAAACACATGCGCAGCCAGGCGGTCCCACCGGGTCCGATGTGCTCGATGACCCCGACCGACAGTGCGTTCGAGATCTGGATCATGAGCATGGCGGCGATCGCCATGGACCAGGCGGGGATCCGCACGGTGCCGTTCCGGGTGGTCATGATGCTCCGTTCGTGGGGTGGTTTGAGTGAGAAATCGAGAGGGGGACGAGCGCGCGGTGTACTGAAACCGGGGGTTCGGAAGCACGGGGTCCACCCCTGCGGTGGGCCGTCGCCGTCACCGGCGTGGCGCCGTCGAGCGGCCCCCCAGGCGGACCCGTGGCGCCTGCCGTCAGCCGTGCTCCGTGTCGAGCGTCCGGGGCGTGCCGACCCCGGGCTCGTGGACCGTGAGAAGGAACCGAGCGGGGTCAGCGTGCGGGTTCCGGTAGGAGTGGTCCGAGTCGCCGAAGAAGGAGAGGGCGTCGCCGGTGCTGAGCTCGTAGCTCTTCCCGTCCACCGTCACGACGATCGCGCCCACCTGCACCTGCAGGAGTTCGCGGGTGCCCTCGGAGTGCGCTTCGCTGACGTGCAGTTCGCCGGGCGCCAGGGTCCAGTCCCAGAGCTCGACCACGTCCGGTGGCTGCGTCCCCGCGACCAGCACACCCCGGCCACCGGCCGCCCCGGTCCAGAGGACCGCACCGTCGCCGTGCCGTGTCACCTTCGCCGCACGGGTCGCGGGCGGCTCGACGAGCGCGGGGAGTCCGACGCCGAGTGCGTCACTGAGCCGCAGCAGCGTGCCGACGCTGGGGTTCACGGAGCCCTGCTCCACGTTGACGACCATGCGGCGGCTCACGCCCGCGGCATCGGCGAGCTGATCCAGGGTCCAGGCCAGGGCTTTGCGCTCCTGCCGGACCCGGGCGCCGATCGCCTGCGCCAGTGATTCCGCCGCTTCATCCATGAGTGCATCATAGTGCACGAATCGTGCACCGCAGAAGAGAATGCTTGCGACTACATACCCCCAGGGGGTATGTTGAATTTCAGATACCCCTAGGGGGTATGATCGTTGTGAAAGGGGAACCACATGAGCAGCACCGCCACCGAGGTCGAACTCGACATCACCGGGATGACCTGCGCCTCCTGCGCCAACCGCATCGAGCGCAAGCTCAACAAGGTGGACGGGGTCGAGGCCACGGTCAACTACGCCACCGAGAAGGCGCGCGTCACGGCGCCCGGAGGCTTCGACGTCGCGCTGCTCATCGGCGCGGTGGAGCAGGCCGGTTACGGCGCCACCGTTCATGAGGAGGAGGCTCCGCAGGACGACTCGGAGCTGAACTCCCTGCGCCGCCGCCTCTGGACCTCCGTCGTGCTGGCGGTCCCGGTGATCGTGCTGTCGATGGTCCCGGCGTTCCAGTTCACCGGCTGGCAGTGGGTGTCCCTGGTCCTGGCGACCCCGGTCATCCTCTGGGGCGCCTGGCCGTTCCACCGGGCGGCCTGGACCAACCTCCGCCACGGCGCGGCCACCATGGACACCCTGGTCTCGGTCGGCACCCTGGCGGCCTATCTCTGGTCCCTTTATGCGCTCTTCCTCGGCCACGCCGGCATGCTCGGGATGCGGCACGAGTTCTCCTTCGCCATCCAGCGCAGCGACGGCGCCAGCAACATCTACCTGGAGGTCGCCGCCGGGGTGACCATGTTCCTCCTGGCCGGACGGTACTTCGAGAAGCGGTCGAAGCGTCAGGCCGGCGCGGCCTTGCGGGCCCTCCTGGAACTGGGCGCCAAGGACGTCACCGTCCTGCGCGACGGCGGAGAGCGCCGGATCCCCGTGGCGGAACTCCGCGTGGGGGATGAGTTCGTCGTGCGGCCCGGCGAGAAGATCGCCACCGACGGCAGCGTGGTGGACGGCGTCTCGGCCGTCGACGCCTCGATGATCACCGGCGAATCCGTCCCCGTGGACGTCGCACCCGGCGACGCCGTGGTCGGCGCCACCGTGAACACCTCGGGTCGCATCGTGGTCCGGGCGTCCCGCATCGGCAACGACACCCAGCTCGCCCGGATGGCCCGGCTCGTCGAGGATGCGCAGTCCGGCAAAGCCGAGGTCCAGCGGCTGGCGGACCGGATCTCCGGGGTCTTCGTGCCGGTGGTCATCGGCATCGCGCTGCTCACGCTCGTCGCCTGGCTCCTGCTGGGCCAGCCCGTCGCCGCGGCCTTCACCGCCGCGGTGGCCGTCCTGATCATCGCGTGCCCGTGCGCCCTGGGTCTCGCCACGCCGACCGCCCTCCTGGTCGGCACGGGGCGCGGCGCGCAGCTCGGCATCCTCATCAAGGGCCCGGAGGTCCTGGAGAGCACTCGCCGCGTCGACACCGTGGTCCTCGACAAGACCGGCACCGTCACGACCGGCACGATGGAACTGGACGAGGTCCTGACGGTCGGTGGGGATCCGGCGGGCCGCCTGACCGCGCTGCGCCTGGCCGGAGCGCTGGAACACGCGAGTGAGCACCCGATCGCCCGAGCGATCGCGCGCGGGGTCGAGGCGGAGACCGGGGAGCTTCTGCGGGTCTCCGGGTTCCGGAACGAGCAGGGGCTCGGCGTCCGCGGAACGGTCGAGGGCGTGGGCGTCCTCGCGGGCCGCGAAGCGTTCCTCGCCGCGGAGGGGCTGACTCTGCCCGAGGACCTGCGCCGTGCCAAGGCCGAGGCCGAGGCGCAGGGGCGGACCGCCGTCGTCGTCGGCTGGGACGGTGAAGTGCGAGCGGTGCTGACCGTCGCCGACCGGCTCAAGCCGAGCAGCGCCGAGGCTGTCCGCCGCCTCAAGGGTCTGGGCCTCGAGCCGGTGCTGCTGACCGGCGACAACGAGGCTGTGGCACGCCGCATCGCCGCCGAGGTGGGGATCGAGCAGGTGGTCGCGGAGGTCCTGCCGCAGGACAAGGTGGACGTGGTGCGCGGGCTCCAGGCCGAAGGGCGCGTGGTGGCGATGGCCGGTGACGGGGTCAACGACGCCGCGGCGCTCGCGGCCGCCGATCTGGGCCTGGCGATGGGGACCGGGACGGACGCGGCCATCGAGGCGTCCGACCTCACCCTGGTGCGCGGGGACCTGCTCGGAGCCGTCGACGCGATCCGGCTCTCGCGGGCGACGCTGCGCACCATCAAGGTCAACCTGTTCTGGGCGTTCGCCTACAACGTGGCGGCGATCCCGCTGGCTGCGCTCGGGCTGCTGAACCCGATGATCGCCGGGGCGGCCATGGCGTTCTCCAGTGTGTTCGTGGTGGGGAACAGTCTGCGGCTCCGGCGGTTCAAGGGCGCCGTGTCCTGACCCTCGCGCGTCATCCGCGAAGGACCCGTCCGGTGCCCGGGCGGGTCCTTCGCCGTTCCCGGGGGAGTGGACGGACCTACCGGTGTGACGTGGAACACGCTATAGTACCGAATGTTCGGTAAGTAATACTGCGCGCCCCTGAGCTGGAGGAGTGAAGCATGCAGGACCTGACTCCGCGTCCCGATGAGCTGGACCCCATCGAGACCGCTTCCGTCGACGAGCTGCGGGCGCTGCAGCTGGACCGCTTGAAATGGACGCTGCGTCACGCCTACGACAACGTCCCGCACTACCGGAAGGCGTTCGATGAGGCCGGGGTGCACCCGGAAGACCTGACCTCCTTGGAGGATCTGTCCCGTTTCCCGTTCACCAGCAAGGCCGACCTCCGGGAGAACTACCCCTTCGGCATGCTCGCCGTGCCGCGCGAGCAGGTGGCGCGGGTTCATGCCTCCTCGGGGACCACCGGGCGCCCGACCGTGGTCGGCTACACGAAAGACGACCTGGCCATGTGGGCCACGGTCATGGCCCGCAGCATCCGGGCCGCCGGCGGACGACCGGGCGACATGCTGCACAACGCCTACGGCTACGGCCTGTTCACGGGCGGCCTCGGCGCACACGCCGGCGCCGAGCACCTGGGCTGCACGGTGGTGCCCGTCTCCGGTGGCATGACCGAGCGCCAGGTCCAGCTCATCCAGGACTTCAAGCCGGACATCATCATGGTCACCCCGTCCTACATGCTCGCGGTCATCGAGGAGATGGGACGTCAGGGTGTCGACCCGCGCTCCACCTCCCTCAAGGTCGGCATCTTCGGCGCCGAGCCGTGGACCAACGACATGCGCCGCGAGATGGAGGAGCGCCTCGACATGCACGCCGTGGACATCTACGGGCTGTCCGAGGTCATCGGTCCGGGCGTGGCCAGCGAGTGCGTCGAGACGAAGGACGGGCTGACGGTCTGGGAGGATCACTTCTACCCGGAGATCGTCGACCCCATCACCCTGGAACCGGTGCCGGAAGGCCAGGAGGGCGAGCTGGTGTTCACGTCCCTGACCAAGCAGGCCATGCCGATCATCCGGTACCGCACCCGCGATCTGACGCGGCTTCTGCCGGGCACCGCGCGCACCATGCGCCGGATCGAGAAGATCACCGGCCGCACGGACGACATGATCATCCTGCGCGGCGTGAACCTGTTCCCCACCCAGATCGAGGAGCTCATCCTCCACACCCCGGAGCTGTCACCGCACTTCCAGTGCCACCTCTCGCGGCAGGGCATGCTGGACGAGCTGACCGTGCGGGTCGAACAGCGCGACGGCGTCACCGTCGCGGCCGCGCACGCTGCGGCGATGACGCTGAAGCGGCTGGTCAAGAGCAAGATCGGCGTCACGGTCGCCGTGGACGTCGTGATCCCGGGCAGCATGGAACGTTCCAACGGCAAGATGCGCCGGATCATCGACAGCCGCCCGAAGAGGTAGCTTGCGCGGCTGGGACGCGGGCGGGCGTCGTCGCGTGCTCAGAAGCCCCAGGCGTCTGCCCACAGCAGCAGCCCGGACACGATGGTCCCTGCTCCGGCCAGCCCGCCCAGGGCTGCGAGCCGGCCCGCAACGTCGGCGGTCCTGCCTCTGGAAAGGCTCCGGACGCGTGCCATGGCTTCATCCTAGGGCGCGACCGGGAGCGGTTTGAGATGGCACTTTCTCGGGGCTCAGGGTGCTGCAACCCCGAGAAAGTGCAAGGTCAACGGCGGTGCGGCGACGTCAGCCCGGGGACGACGGCGAGGTCCGGGGTGTGGCGGCGGACGGACCGCTGCCACACCACGACGACTACCAGGCCCGCGCAGGCGAGCAGGAACCCGTTGACGAAGCCGAGCGGTCCCCACGACGCAGCGTAGAGCCCCATGCTCACCACATAGGCGAGCCAGTTGAACTTCCGTGGTGCGGTCATAGTCGCCATGTTACGACCGGTGCACGGGGGTGCGGCACCCCTTGGGGCCGGAATCCGGGGTCGACCTTGCAGTTTCTCGGGGCTGAGTTCCCGGAAGCCCGAGAAACTGCAAGGTCAACGGCGCGGGCCGGTCATCGCGCCTGGCCCGGCCCCTTCACCGCGTCCGGATGCCGTCCAGGAGCAGCGACAGCACCTGGTCGGCCAGCCGCGCTGCGCCGTCGTTCTGCAAAGCTCTGTCGTTGAGGCCGGCGCCGTCGTTCGACCCTGCGCTCTCGTTCCGCCCGGCGGCCTCGTTGCGCTCCAGGCGGTACCACTCGCGCACGGAGTTGATCATGCCGAAGACGAGGCGGGCCGTCGTCTTGGCGTCGACGTCGGACCGCACGGCACCCTGGTCGATCGCCTCCTGGACCACGGCGGCCACCGCGTGGTTGTACGTCCGCCGCTGTTCCAGGGCCCAGCGCTCCGTCGCGGTGTTGCCGTGCACGTTGAGGAGGAGCGTCACGTAGGGGAGCCGCTCCGTGAGGATCTCGATGTTCCGGCGGATCAGGAAGCGCAGCCGGTCGATCGCCGGGCCGGTGGTGGCCTCCGGCTCGGCGATCGTGGCCATGAGTGGTTCGAGCGCCCTCTCCAGGCCCAGCCGGAGCAGATGTTCCTTGCCCTCGATGTGGTGGTAGATCGAGGACTTCGAGAGCCCGGAGGCCTGGGAGAGGTGCTGGAAGCTCGTGCCGTCGTAGCCGCGCTCCGTGAAGACCCGCACCGCCACATCCAGGAGCCGGTCTAGGGTGTAGGGCTCGCGGGCCGCCGGTTTCCCGTCCGCGGCCCCCTTCTCTTGGGTCCTCTCCTCGAGGGTGTCCTGGGTGCGCATCGGAACATCTTCCCACGGTGCCGCGTCAGCCGGCGGCGGGCGTGAGTTCCTTCGCCACGAGGGTCAGCACGTCGTAGGTCGCCACGGTCTCGCCGTCCTGGTTCCGCACCACGGCATCCCAGCGGACCTCGCCGTAATCGGCGGAGTTGCGCGGGGTGATCTGCTTGACGGTGAGGTCGACGGCGATCGAGTCCCCGGCCTTGACCGGCGTCAGGAAGCGCAGGTGGTCCACGCCGAAGTTGGCCAGGACCGGTCCCGGGTTCGGCTCCACGAAGAGGCCGGCCGCCAGCGACACCACAAGGTAGCCGTGCGCCACGATCCCGCCGAACAGCGGGTTGGCCGCGGCGGCTTCCGGATCGGTGTGCGCGTAGAAGGTGTCCCCGGTGAAGTCGGCGAAGTGGTCGATGTCCGCGAGAGTCACGGTGCGGGGCGCCGAGCTGATGCCGTCCCCGATCTTCAGTTCCGCGAGGCTCTTCCGGAACGGGTGCACCTCGCCCACGTCGCGCCGGGAACCGGTGGTCCAGCGCCCGGTGATCGCGGTGATCATGTCGGGCGAGCCCTGGATGGCGGTGCGCTGCATGTGGTGCAGGACGCCACGGATGCCGCCGAGCTCCTCGCCGCCGCCCGCGCGACCCGGACCGCCGTGGACCAGCACCGGGAGGGGGCTGCCGTGCCCGGTCGACTCGCCGGCGTCGTCGCGGTCCAGGACGAGCACGCGGCCATGCCAGGGCGCGAGACCCAAGGTGACGTCGCGGGCGATCCGCGGATCGTGCGTCACGAGCGACGCCGCGAGACTGCCCTTGCCGCGCGCCGCCAGCGCGATCGCCTCCTCCGTCGTCCGGTACGTCAGCACCGTGCTCACGGGACCGAAGGGCTCGACGTCGTGCGGCTCGCTCGCGCCCTCCCGCGCCTTCAGGAGGACGGGGGAGAGGAAGGCGCCGGCCTCGGCGTCGGCGCCGACGGTGTCCACCCGGTCCGGATCGCCGAATACGACGTCGGCCCCGCGCCGCAGCTCGTCGATCGCCTTCCGGACCTCGTCGCGCTGCTCGCGGCTGGCCAGGGCGCCCATGCGCACGGCCTCGTTCGCCGGATCCCCGACCACGGTCTTCGCCAGGCGGTCGCTGAGGGCCTGGATGACGGCGTCCGCGAGGGGCTCCGGCACGATCGCCCGGCGGATCGCGGTGCACTTCTGGCCCGCCTTGACGGTCATCTCCGCCACGACCCCCTTGATGAACAGGTCGAACTCCGGGTCGTCGGGCGTCACGTCCAGGCCCAGGATGGAGCAGTTGAGCGAGTCGGCCTCCACGCCCAGCCGGACGCCGCGTTCCAGCACGGCCGGGTGACGGCGCAGGAGGTCGGCGGTGGACGCGGAGCCGGTGAAGTCCACGGAGTCCTGCTCGCCGAGGTGGTCGAGGAGGTCGCCCGCGGAGCCGCTGACGAGCTGGAGCGACCCTTCGGGCAGGATGCCGGATTCGATGATCCGGCGCACGACGGCCTCGGTCAGGTACGACGTCTGGCTGGCCGGCTTCACGATGCTCGGCAGACCGGCCAGGAACGCGGGGGCGAGCTTTTCGAGCATGCCCCAGACGGGGAAGTTGAACGCGTTGATCTGGACCGCGACGCCGGTCCGCGAGGTGTAGAGGTGCTGGCCCACGAAGGTGCCGTTGCGGCTCAGGGGCTCCACGCCGCCGTCGAGCATCACCGTGTCATTGGGCAGTTCGCGGCGGCCCTTGCTCGCGTAGGAGAAGAGGGTGCCGATGCCGCCGTCGATGTCCACGAAGGAGTCGCGCTTCGTGGCGCCGGTGCGGAAGGAGAGGGCGTAGAACTCGTCCTTGAGTCCGCCCAGGTGGAGGGCCAGCTCCTTGAGGAGGAGGGCCCGTTCGTGGAAGGTCAGCCGCCGCACGGCCGGTCCGCCGACGTCCCGGGCATGGCGCACCATCGCGGCGTAGTCGAGGCCCGTGGTGGACACTCGCGCCACTTCCTCCCCGGTGACCGCGTCCAGCAGCGGCTTCCCGGCGTCGTCGGCGCGGAACCAGTGTCCTGCGGCGTAGCTCTCCAGCAATGGGCTCATGGGAGGTCCTCTCGTGATCCGGCGATGCTCTCGACGTGCCCTCGCCCGCCCTTCCGGGACCATTGCGCAAGGGGTGTGTCCTGTGCCACAGTAGTACAGAATGTTCGGTCAGTAAATAGAGCGAACCCTCCAGGAGGTGCCATGTCATCCGCAGTCGCCGAGCCGCAGCTTGAGGCGGAATTCGAAGCCATCGTGGGCCACAAGGACCGGATCGAACCCCGGGACTGGATGCCCGACGCGTACCGGAAGACCCTGATCCGTCAGGTCGCCCAGCACGCCCACTCGGAGATCATCGGCATGCAGCCGGAGGGGAACTGGATCGGCCGGGCGCCGTCCCTGCGCCGCAAGGCCATCCTGCTGGCCAAGGTCCAGGACGAGGCGGGTCACGGACTGTACCTGTACTCCGCCGCCGAGACCCTGGGCATCTCCCGCGACGAGCTGACCGAGCTGCTGATCTCCGGCAAGCAGAAGTACTCGTCGATCTTCAACTACCCGACGCTCTCCTACACCGATGTGGGGACGATCGGCTGGCTCGTGGACGGGGCCGCCATCTGCAATCAGGTGCCGCTTTGCCGCACGTCCTTCGGGCCGTACGGCCGCGCCATGATCCGCATCTGCAAGGAGGAGTCCTTCCACCAGCGGCAGGGCTACGAGCTCCTCATGACCATGATGCGCGGCACCGAGGAACAGCGCGCCATGGTCCAGGAGTCCGTGAACCGCTTCTGGTGGCCGGCGCTCATGATGTTCGGGCCGCCGGACGACGCGTCGCCCAACACGGCGCAGTCCATGGCCTGGGGCATCAAGACCCACACCAACGACGAGCTCCGCCAGAAGTTCGTGGACATGTCCGTTCCGCAGGCCGAGGCGCTCGGCGTGACGTTCCCGGACCAAGAACTGCGCTGGAACGAGGAACGCGGGCACTATGACTTCGGCCAGCCCGACTGGGACGAGTTCTGGTCCGTGGTCAAGGGCGACGGGCCCTGCAACGCCCAGCGCCTGGCCCACCGCAAGCGGGCCTGGGACGACGGCGCCTGGGTGCGGGAAGCCGCCCTGGCGTTCGCCGCCAAGGAGGCCGGCGGCACCGAGGAGACCACGGAGACCCTGGCCGAGGAGGCACAGCGATGACCGAGCAGATCCGCGCCGAATGGCCGCTCTACGAGGTGTTCATCCGCGGCAAGCGCGGCCTGAACCACGTCCACGTCGGCTCCGTGCACGCTCCGGACGGTCAGATGGCCCTGCGCCACGCGCGGGACGTCTACACCCGCCGCAACGAAGGCGTGAGCATCTGGGTGGTGCCCTCCGCGGACATCATCGCCTCCAGCCCGGAGGAGAAGGACCCGCTGTTCGCCCCGAGCGGCGACAAGGCCTACCGGCATCCCACCTTCTACGACATCCCGGACAACGTCCCCCACATGTGAGGGGAGGAGGACAGCTCATGAGCGACGTGCACATCCAGCCCGAAGGCGAGCATGACAACGCCTACGCCGGTCTCCTGGTCAACGATGCCCACTGGGCGTTCGGGACCGACTTCGAGGACCCGCTCGCAGGCGTCGACACCACCGTGCCGGACGGCGTGGACCCCGCGGAACTCGCGGCGTACTGCCTGATGCTCGGCGACGACGCCCTCGTCTTCTCCCAGCGGCTCTCCGAGTGGTGCAGCAACGCCCCGGATCTGGAGGAGGACATCGCCCTGGCCAACATCGCGCTCGACCTCCTCGGCCAGTCCCGGCTGCTCCTGGCCCGGGCCGCCGCCGCGGACCCGGCCATGGTCCCGGCGCTGCCCGAAGGTTCCCCGGTGCCGGACGAGGACCGGCTGGCGTTCTTCCGCGACGATCAGCACTTCCGCAACGTCCGGCTCGCAGAGCTGCCCACGGGCGACTTCGCGGAGATCATCGTCCGCGTGCTGCTCTTCGCCACCTGGCGTCTGGCGCTGTTCGAGCGCCTGAGCCGGAGCCGCGACGCCGTGCTGGCCGCGGTCGCCGCCAAGGGCGTCAAGGAACTCAGCTACCACCGGGACTACGTGGGCCGGTGGTTCCTGGTCCTGGCGCAGGGCACGGACGAGTCCCGGAGCCGGCTGCTCGCCGCGCTCCAGGGTCTCTGGCCCTTCACCGGCGAACTGTTCACCCCGCACGCCGTCGAGCGGTCGCTCGCGGCGGCGGGCGCGGGCGTCGATCCCTCCGAGGTCGAGGCCGAGGTGAGGGGGGTCCTGGAGCACGTCTTCGACGCGGCCCGGGTGCCGGTCCCGCAGGGCGGAACGCTGGCCGGAGTCCAGGGCCGCCTCGGCCGGGACGGGATGCACACCGAGGCGCTCAGCAGGCTGCTCGCCGAGATGCAGGTGGTGGCCCGCGCCCACCCGGAGGGACGCTGGTGATCGCCGTGGACACTCTCGAACGGGCCTGGGCCGCGGCCGCCCGCGTGGTGGACCCCGAGCTGCCCATGCTCACGCTGATCGACCTGGGCGTGCTGCGGGACATCGCGGTGGACGACGACGGCGCCGTGGTCGCCGCGATCACCCCCACCTACTCGGGGTGCCCGGCCATGGCCGCCATGCGGGACGATCTGCTGCGCGAGTTCCAGGAGGCCGGCTTGCCGGACGCCCGGGTTCGGGTGGCCCTCGAACCGGCGTGGACCACGGACTGGATCACCCCCGAGGGCCGTGCGGCGCTCGCCGCAGCCGGGATCTCACCCCCGGGGACCGCTCCGCGCCGCAGCGGACCCGTGACCATCAGCCTCCTGCCCACCCGCCGCGCGGTGCACTGCCCGCAGTGCGGGAGCGCCGACGTCGAGCTCAGCTCCGAATTCGGCTCCACGGCCTGCAAGGCCATGTACCGCTGCCGGGCCTGCCTGGAGCCCTTCGACCACGTGAAGGAGATCTGACATGACGCTCATCGCCGACCCGGACACGGGAAGCCGCACGGCCTTCCACCCGCTCACGGTCTCCTCGGTCGAGACGCTCACCGACGATTCCGCCGCCGTCACGTTCGCCGTGCCGGAGGAGCTGCGGGAGCTGTTCGCCTTCGACGCCGGTCAGTCGCTGACGCTCCGCCGGGTGATCGACGGCGTGGAGCACCGGAGGACCTACTCGATCTGCTCGCCGGCCGGCGCCGCGCCCCGGATCGGAGTGCGGGAGATCCCGGACGGGCTGTTCTCCTCCTGGCTCGTGCGCCAGGTCCGCCCGGGCGACACGGTCGAGGTGCAGCCTCCGAGCGGGAGTTTCCGGGCCGATCCGCTGCAGGCCGGACGGCACCTCTGCATCGCGGCCGGGTCCGGGATCACCCCGATGCTCTCCATCGCGGCCACGATCCTGACCCACCCGGATTCGGAGGTCACCCTGCTCTACGGCAACCGGACCACGAATTCCGTGATGTTCGCCGAGGAGCTCTCCGACCTCAAGGACGCCCATCCGCGGCAGCTGGATCTCATCCACATCCTGTCCCGCGAGCCGCGGGACGTGGAGCTGTTCTCCGGACGGCTCGACGCCGAACGCCTCCGCCGGCTTCTCGGCGTGCTGGTGCCCGTCCAGGACTTGGACCACGTGTGGCTGTGCGGGCCGTTCGCGATGCTCACCGAGGCCCGCGAGGTGCTCGAAGAACTCGGCGTTCCCCGCGAGCGGATCCACTTCGAACTGTTCTATGTGGACGAGCCGCCGCCCCAGCTCCGGCACGCCGACCGGGTCGCCGAGGGTGTCACGAGCGAGGTGACCGTGGTCCTCGACGGCCGCACCACCACGACCGCGATGCAGCGCGACATGTCCGTGCTGGACTCGGCGCAGCTGGTCCGGACGGATCTGCCGTTCGCGTGCAAGGGCGGAGTCTGCGGGACCTGCCGCGCCAAGCTCTGCGGGGGCGAGGTGGACATGGTCCGCAACTACGCGCTGGAACCCGCCGAGATCGCGGCGGGCTTCGTCCTCACCTGCCAGAGCTACCCGGTGAGCGAGGAGCTCACCGTGGACTTCGACGCCTGAACCGGCCCACAGCCGGCCCGGCACACGCCGCCCCAGAAACCACCCGGAACACGACAGGAGCACGATGAACGAGGTCTTCCTTCTCGACGGGGTCCGCACCCCGATCGGCCGGTACGGCGGATCGCTCGCCGGTGAGCGTCCGGACGATCTGGCTGCCCTGACGGTGCGCGCCGCCGTCGAGCGCAGCGGGGTGGATCCGGAGGCCATCGACGAGGTCATCCTGGGCGCCGCGAACCAGGCCGGCGAGGACAACCGGAACGTGGCCCGCATGGCCGTCCTGCTGGCGGGACTTCCGGACAGCATCCCCGGCTTCACGGTCAACAGGCTGTGCGCCTCCGGGATGACGGCGATCACCACGGCGCGGCAGATGATCGCCGCGGGGGACGCCGACGTCGTCGTGGCCGGCGGGGTGGAGTCCATGACGCGCGCGCCGTGGGTCACGGGGAAGCCGTCCCGGGCGTGGGCGAAGCCGGGGGAGAGCTGGGACACCTCGATCGGCTGGCGCTTCACCAACCCGCGCCTCGACGCGGACACCACCCTCTCCATGCCGCAGACGGCGGAACGGGTCGCCGAACGCTGGGCGCTGGGCCGTGAGGAACTGGACGCGTTCGCGCTCCGCTCCCACGAACGGGCGCTCGCCGCCCAGCGGGAAGGTCTCTTCACGCCGGAGATCGTGCCGGTGGGGGACTTCGCGCAGGACGAGGGCCCGCGCGCCGACACGACCGCGGAGAAACTCGCCGCCCTGCGGCCCCTGCACGGCCCGGGCGGCGTGATCACGGCCGGGAACTCGAGCTCTCTGAACGACGGCGCGGCCGCGGTCGTGCTCGTCAGCGAACGGTTCGCGCTCGCGCAGGGTCTGACGCCGCGCGCCCGCGTGGTGGGCGGCGCCAACGCCGGGGTCGCCCCCGACATCATGGGCATCGGGCCGGTCCCCGCGAGCCGGAAGATCCTCGACCGTGCCGGGTGGACCGTGGACGACCTGGACGCGGTCGAGCTGAACGAGGCGTTCGCCTCGCAGTCGCTCGCCTGCATCCGGGAGCTGGGCCTGGACGAGGCGACGGTCAACGCCTGGGGCGGCGCCATCGCCCTCGGGCATCCGCTGGGCTGTTCCGGCGCGCGGATCGCGTTGACGCTGCTCAGTCGTCTGGAGCACGACGGCGGCCGCCGCGGCCTCGCGGCCATGTGCGTCGGCGTCGGGCAGGGTTCCGCACTGCTGCTGGAGCGGGCATGAGCGCGCCGCGGACGGACGGTCCGCTGCTGATCGAGGAGCAGGAGGACCGCGTCCTGATCCGTCTCAACCGGCCCGAGGTCCGCAACGCGATCGACCAGTCGATGGTGGACGCCCTGCACGAGGCGTGCGCCCTGCTGGAACGGGAGCCGCGCGTCGCGCTGCTCGTCGGCTCGGGGGGCACCTTCGCGGCCGGGGCGGACATCGCCCAGCTGCGGGAGCGGCGGCTCACGGATGCCCTGGCCGGTATCAACTCCGGGATCTTCGACCGCATCCACCGCCTGCCGATGCCCACCATCGCCCTGCTCGACGGATACGCGCTGGGCGGCGGCGCCGAACTGGCCTACGCCTGCGATTTCCGGATCGGCACGCCCACCGTGAAGATCGGCAACCCGGAGCCCGGTCTCGGCATCCTGGCGGCCGCGGGCGGCGCGTGGCGGCTGCGGGAGCTCGTCGGCGAGCCGTTGGCCAAGGAGGTGCTCCTGGCCGGGCGCATCCTGACGGGCGAGGAGGCGCAAGAGGTCCGGCTGCTCAACGAACTGGCCGCGCCGGAGGACCTGGAGGCCGCGGGACATCGCCTGGCCGACCGGATCGCCCGGCAGGCGCCGCTGGCGGTCCGGCTGAGCAAGGCCGCGTTCCACGCGCCCCGCGAGGCCCACCCCCTGATCGACAATGTGGCGCAGGCGGTCCTCTTCGAGACCCAGGAGAAACAGGACCGGATGACCGCGTTCCTGAACCGACGCAAGGAGAAGGAATGAGCACGGTTCCTGAGACAGTGGGCGTCTACGGCGGTGGCCGGATGGGCGGCGGGATCGCCCACGCGTTCGCACTCGCCGGCGCGGCGGTGACGGTCGTGGAGAACGACGACGCCTCCGCCTCCTCCGCGCGCGAGCGCATCGCGGCGTCGCTGGCGAAGTCGGCGGAGAAAGGCGCGGAGGCCACGGGTTCCGTCACCGTGGTCACCGACCCCGTGGCCCTGTCCGGCTGCCGTCTGGTGGTGGAGGCAGTGCCGGAGCTGGTGGACCTCAAGGAAGCGGTCCTGGCAAAGATCGAGGAGTCGGCGCCCGGCGCGGTGATCGGCAGCAACACCAGTTCCCTGTCCATCACCGCGCTCGCTGCGACGCTCAAGGACCCGTCCCGGCTGATCGGCCTGCACTTCTTCAACCCGGTGCCCGTCAGCGACCTCGTGGAAGTGGTGGTGGGTGAGCAGACTCCACCGGCCCTGGTCGAGGAGGCCCGCGGCTGGGTGACCGGTCTCGGCAAGACCGCCATCACCGTGCAGGACGCCCCCGGCTTCGCGAGCAGCCGGCTCGGTGTGGCCCTCGCCCTCGAGGCGATGCGCCTGCTGGAGGAGGGCGTGGCCAGTGCCGAGGACATCGACACCGCCATGACCCTCGGCTACCGCCATCCGGTGGGGCCGCTGAAGACCACCGACATCGTGGGCCTCGACGTGCGGCTCAACATCGCGGAGCACCTCGAGCGGGAACTCGGGCCGCGGTTCGCCCCGCCGCAGGTGCTGCGGGACAAGGTGGCCACCGGGGAGCTCGGACGCAAGAGCGGACAGGGGTTCTACTCATGGTGACGCTCCTGGACGACCAACGGCTGGCGCGCGCGTGCGCTGACGCCATGTGGAGCACCGATCGGGCCAGTAAGGGGCTCGGGATGACCCTGGAACGGGTGGAGCCCGGCCGCGCGGTCCTCTCCATGACGGTCCGCGCGGGCATGGTCAACGGCCACGGCATCTGTCACGGCGGGTTCATCTCGACCCTGGCGGACAGCACCTTCGCGTTCTCGTGCAACACCCGCAACGTGGTGACCGTGGCCGCCGGTTTCGAGATCGATTTCCTGGAGGCCGCGCACCTCGGTGACGTGCTGCGGGCCGACGGCCGGGAGGTCGTGCTGCGCGGACGCTCCGGGATCTACGACGTGACCGTGCGACGCGGGGACACCGTCGTCGCCTTGTTCCGCGGCCGCAGCCGGTCGCTCGGCCGCCCGATCCTCGAGGAGACCCCATGACCACCGGACCCGTGCGGATCGAGCGGGAGGGCGGCGTCGCCGTCGTGACGCTGAACCTCCCGGAGAAGCGCAACGCGCTCACCGTGGAGCTCAAGACGGCCCTGCGCGACGCGCTCGCGGACGTGGCCGACGACGGCGGGGTGCGCGCCGTGGTGCTCGCGGCCGAGGGGCCGGCGTTCTCGGTCGGGCAGGACCTGGCCGAGCACGCCGAGGCTCTGCGCGGGGGAGGCGACGCCGCGTTCGCCACGGTCCGGGAGCACTATTCGCCGATCATCCGCTCACTCCTCGCCATGCCGAAGCCCGTCATCGCGGCCGTGGCCGGAACCTGCGTGGGGGCGGGCCTGGGGCTCGCCCTCGCGGCCGACCACCGGGTGTTCGCGGCCGGGGTGAAGCTCGGCACGGCGTTCAGCGGGATCGGGCTGACGTTCGACTCCGGGCTGTCCTTCACCCTGCCCCGCGCCGTCGGGGACGCGCGGACCCGCGAGCTCATGCTGTTCCCGCAGGTCTTCACCGCCGAGGAGGGGATCGCCTGGGGCATCGCGGGGGAGACGGTCGACGCCGAGGCGGGGCCGGGTGCGGTCCTGGACCGGGCCCGCGAACTGGCCGCAGCCCTGGCGGCCGGGCCCACGCTGGCGTTCGCTGAGACGAAACGGCTCCTGCTGGAGAATTCCGGGGCCGATCTCGACGCCGCGCTGGAGGCCGAAGCGGTGGCCCAGGCCCGCTGTGGGTCGACGCGCGACCATGCCGGCGCCCTGGCGGCGTTCCTCGCCCGGGAACGGCCCGTCTTCACGGGCGCATGAGCGGCGGCGTGGAGGGGCCGCTGTCGTGTCAGGGGCGGCTCTCAGCGCGGCCGCAGCCCGTCGAGGGCGATGGCGATGACTTCGCGGCCCAGCTGTTCCGGCTCGATGCTCCCGCCCGGGCGGTACCACTCGGCGACCGAGTTGACCATGCCGAAGATCAGGCGGGTGGCGATCCCGGCGTCGAGGTCGGCGCGCAGCTGCCCGTCGGCCTGCGCCTCCCGGACCAGAGCGGTGACGCGGGCGTCGAAGGCGCGGCGCCGTTCAAGGGCCGCGAGTTCCACGGGGCTGTTCCCCCGGAGGCGCAGCAGCAGCGTCACCTGCGGCTGCTGACGGGTGAGGGTCAGCACGGCGGCCCTGATCAGCAGGTTCAGGGATTCCGCGGCGGACCCGCCCCGGCGCACGGCGTCCTCCAGATCGGCTTCGAGGCCGGTGAGCGCGTCCTCCAGGGCGAGGCTCAGGAGCTGCTCCTTGGAGTCGAAGTGGTGGTAGAGCGCCGACTTGGAAAGGCCCAGACGCTGGGCGAGATCCGCGACGGACGTGGCGTCGTAGCCCTGCTCATTGAAGAGTTCGACGGCGATGCGCAGCACCTGCGCCCGGTCGTATCCCGGGCGTCCGCGGCGGGGGGTGGCCTCGGCTGTCATAGTGTCTCCTCGAAGGGTGCGGGGCCACGGCGGGTGCGGCGTGAACGACCGGTCGGCAAGTCCTTGAAATCTAGCAGTCCGGGACACCGGCGTGAGGAAGGCGGAGCGGCATGAGCGCGGACGAACGGCGTGAGCCGTGGACGATTCATCTGGGGGAGCTGGATGAGAAGCTCGGGATCCGGGTGCTCGAACAGTCGGCGGAGCGTGTGGTGACCACCATGCCGGTCGCGGGCAACACCCAGTCCCTGGGCCGGCTGCACGGCGGGGCGAGTGCGGCCCTGGCCGAGGCCACCGGATCCTGGGCCGGGATGATCCACGCGAGCCTCCGGGGCAAGGTCTGCGTGGGCGTGGATCTGAACATCACGCACCACCGCGGCGCCCGCGACGGCGACATCGTCGCCACCGCCACTCCGCTGCACGCCGGCTCACGGATCGCGACGTACCAGGTGGTGATCACGGATGGCGAAGGCCGCCTGCTCGCGACGGCCCGCATCACGAACATGCTGATGGACCCCAAGGATCACTGAGCGGCGGGGCCACGCTCGTGGCGCGGCATCTTCGTCAGGCCTCGGTTCAGTTCGATGTGACGACAGGGATCTTTACAGTCAACGCTGGTTGGCTGAGCCCTGAGGACTTCGTGAGAGAAGACTCCAAAAGAAAGGTGCGCCGTGATGGATCTGAAACCGTTGCCATGGTCGGTGAAGGCGCTCGGCCGGCTCGGCACTTGTCTGCGTGACGGCACAGTTCCCTCTGAGAGGGAGCCACGTTATGGAGACGTCGTGCTGTGATACAACGATTTGGCGGCCGCGGTCCAGGAACGGTTGATGGGGCTGGGGAGGACTACCGGCGTTTGGCTGACCGCGGTGCCGCTAGTCAGATAGACAAGGCCGAGCTGGACGCGATGGCGGTAGAATTTTCTCAATTGGAACAGGGATTCCGCAATGGTTTGGCGAAGAGCCAAGAGGCACTGGACAAGCTCCAGGAAGGCCGCACGCGTTAGGGAAGGAGTGTCTGATGTCTGGATTCGTGATCCAGTACAACCGCAAGAGCGGTGAACTGGAGGATCTCGAGACCTTTGAAGGACGAGACGGCTCCCGCAAGGCCCTGAAACGCCGTCTGGAACTCGAAGCTCGACGGACAGATTCCGACGTCGAAATCGTGTCACTCAATGCCCGGTCCTTGGATGAGATCAAGGTGACGCATTCTCGCTACTTCAGCGGCGGCAGCCTTCACATCGCCTGACTGAGTCACTGAGCGGCGGGGCCGTCGTCGCTCGCCGGCAGTTCCCGCCGTCGCACTCTCAGCCCCGGCTCCGCCGACAGCCGCGTGAGCCCGTTCCACGCGAGGTTCACGATGTGCGCGGCGACCTCGTCCTTGCCCGGCGCCGGGAGAGCGCCCGGTCCGGCCGCCGCGGTGCGGGCGTCCAGCCACCACTGGCCGGTCGAAGCCACCATGCCCACGAGCATCTGCGCATAGAGGGCGGCGTCGCGCTCGGCATAGCCGCGCTGGGCGAACTCGGCGGCGAGGATGTGGGTCACGCGCCGGGTGATGGCTCCGAGAATCGTGGAATAGCTCGCAGTGGAGCCTGTCGAGTCCGACGGCGGCGCGTCCCGGACCAGGATCCGGAACCCCTGCGTGTGCCCCTCGATGTAGCCGAGGAGGGCCAGCGCCGCGCGCTCCAGCAGGATGCGGGCCGGCGCCGGTTCGGCCAGGGCCTCCGTGATATCCCGCAGCAGCGCGGCCGACTCCTCCTCGACGACGGCGGCGTAGAGCCGCTCCTTCGCGCCGAAGTGCTCGTAGACCACGGGCTTGGAGACGCCGGCGGCCGCCGCGATCTCCTCGATGCTGGTGCCGCCGAGACCCTTCTCGGAGAAGAGTGCGCGGGCCACCGAGGTCAGCTGCGCTCGCCGCTCGACCGCGGCCATCCGGGTGCGCCGGGGACCGGTCCGTCCACTGGTCGTCACCGGCACTCGTTTCTCCCCGAAGTCACCGCTCCATCATGCCCTACCCGGTTCGTCTGCGCGCCGTGTGGCGCACGCCGCACCGCCCCGGGGGCGGGTCCGGCCCGGCTTCCGGACGGCCTCCGCTCAGCTCGCACCTCGGCTGTCCGCGTGGCAGAATGGACTTTTGTGTCCGGCCTTGGCCCCGGCCTTTCCGGCACGGTCCGCTCTGGTGTAACGGCAGCACCCAGGCCTTTGGAGCCTTGGAGTATAGGTTCGAATCCTATGGGCGGAACGGCATCCCACGGCGTGAGCCCGGTGGATGACTGACCAGCCCGGTCGCCAGTCCGGGCGCATCCTGACACCGCGAGTCAGAATCGCAGATGAGGAGTTCCATCCGTGAGCAATGCCGAGAACCGCGCCGCCGCAGTCATCGTCCTGGCGGCTGGCGCCGGCACCCGGATGAAGTCCCGCACCCCCAAGATCCTGCACCGCATCGGCGGCAAGTCCATGGTGGGCCACGCCCTCGACGCCGCCTGGGGGATCGACCCCGAACGTCTGGCCGTCCTGGTCCGCCACCAGCGCGACCTCGTGGCCGGCCACATCGCCGAGATCGCCCCGGACGCCCTGATCGTGGACCAGGATGAGGTCCCGGGCACCGGCCGTGCCGTCGAGCAGGGCCTGGCAGCCCTGGACGCCACGGGTGCTGTCGAGGGCACCGTGATCGTCACCTACGGCGACGTCCCCCTGCTCACCTCCGTCATGCTCGGTGAACTCCTCGCCGCCCACCAGGAACAGGACAACGCCGTCACGGTGCTGACCACCGTGCTGGACGACGCCGCAGGATACGGCCGCATCCTGCGCGCCGAGGACGGCTCCGTGCTGGGCATCCGCGAGCACAAGGACGCCAGCGACGAGGAACGGGCCATCCGCGAGATCAACTCCGGCATCTACGCCTTCGACGCCGCCGTGCTGCGCGAGGCCCTCGGCGAGGTCACCACTGACAACGCTCAGGGCGAGAAGTATCTGACGGACGTGCTGGCCATCGCCCGCTCCCGCGGAGGCCGCGTGGCCGCCGTCGTGACCGAGGACCGCTGGCAGGTGGAGGGCGCCAACGACCGCGTCCAGCTCGCCGCCCTCGGCGCGGAGCTGAACCGCCGCACGGTCGAGGCCTGGATGCGCGCCGGCGTGACCGTCGTCGACCCCAGCACCACCTGGATCGACGGCACCGTCGAGCTGGAGGAGGACGTGACCCTCCTGCCCAACACGCAGCTGCACGGCAGCACCCGGGTGGCGCGCGACGCCGTCGTCGGCCCGGACTCCACGCTCACCGATGTGATCATCGGCGAAGGCGCCAAGGTCACCCGCACGCACGGCTCCGGCTCGGAGATCAAGGCCGGCTCCTCGGTGGGCCCCTTCACCTACCTCCGCCCGGGCACCGTCCTGGGGGAGAAGGGCAAGATCGGGGCGTTCTACGAGACCAAGAACGTCACGATCGGCGCCGGCTCCAAGCTGTCCCACCTCGGCTACGCCGGGGACGCCGAGATCGGCGAGGACACCAACATCGGCTGCGGCAACATCACGGCCAACTACGACGGCGAGAAGAAGCACCGCACGGTGATCGGCTCGGGCGTCCGGACCGGCTCCAACACGGTCTTCGTGGCCCCCGTCACCGTCGGGGACGGCGCCTACTCGGGAGCCGGCGCGGTCATCCGCAAGGACGTCCCGGCCGGCGCGCTCGCCATCAACGCCTCACCTCAGCGCAATGCCCAGGAATGGGTGATCGCCAACCGGCCCGGTAGCATTTCCGCGCAACTTGCGCAGGCCGCCGTGGACGCACAGACTTCCACCCAGAGCGACCCCACAACAGAAGGCGAATAATCATGTCCGCAATCACCGCGCACGGCGAGAAGAAACTGGTCCTGGCGAGCGGACGGGCCCACCCGGAGCTGGCACAGGAGATCGCCAGCGAGCTCGGCACCTCCCTTCTTCCCGTGGACGCCTATGACTTCGCCAATGGTGAGCTGTACGTCCGCCCGGCCGAGAGCGTGCGCGGCACCGACGCCTTCGTGATCCAGTCGCACCCGGCTCCCATGAACAACTGGCTCATGGAGCAGTTGATCCTCATCGATTCGCTCAAGCGCGCCTCCGCCAAGCGCATCACCGTGGTGTCCCCGTTCTACCCGTACGCCCGCCAGGACAAGAAGGGCCGTGGCCGCGAGCCCATCTCCGCCCGTCTGGTGGCCGACCTCTACAAGACCGCCGGCGCGGACCGCATCATGAGCGTGGACCTGCACACGAGCCAGATCCAGGGCTTCTTCGACGGCCCCGTGGACCACCTCATGGCCATCCCGCTCCTGGCCGACTACATCCGCACCAAGGTCGAGGCCGACAACATCACCGTCGTCTCCCCGGACACGGGCCGCGTGCGCGTCGCCGAGCAGTGGGCCGAGCGCCTGGGTGGCGCCCCGCTGGCCTTCGTGCACAAGAGCCGCGACCTCACCGTCCCGAACCAGGCCGTCTCCAAGACCGTGGTGGGACAGGTCGAAGGCCGCACCTGCGTCCTGATCGACGACATGATCGACACCGGTGGAACGATCTCCGGCGCCGTCCAGGTGCTGAAGAACGCCGGCGCCAAGGACGTCATCATCGCGTGCACCCACGCCGTGCTGTCCGAGCCGGCCTCCCAGCGTCTCGCCGAGTCCGGCGCCCGCGAGGTCGTGGTGACTAACACCCTGCCGATCCCGGCCGAGAAGCGCTTCCCGAACCTCACGGTGCTGTCCATCGCTCCGCTGATCGCCCGCGCCATCCGCGAAGTGTTCGACGACGGCTCGGTCACCAGCCTCTTCGACGGCAAGGCCTGATCCTCGCCTTTCGGCGTCCGGACCCACGGTTTCGTCGCTGACCCACGGAAATTTCCGTGGGTCCGTTCGTTTTCCGCGTCCGGCCGGTGTCCTGATAAGCTGGACCGTCACCTTGGCGAGGGAACCGATTCTCCGGTTCCGTGATCGACTGGGTCCTGGGCTCCCAGGCCGGCCTCATGGCCGCCGGGTGGCCGGACTTGTCCCGCCGCCCATCAGGCCCGGCCTGTCCTCCCCGGAGGAATGCCGTCGGCCGACTACTGAGAGGAGCCTCAGATGTCTGAGACCAAGCTCGATACCGAACTGCGCACCGAATTCGGCAAGGGCTACGCCCGCCGCGCCCGCGCCGCCGGCAAGATCCCCGCCGTCATCTACGGTCACGGCGCAGAGCCCGTGCACGTCAACCTGCCGGGCCGCGAGACCACCCTCGCCGTCCGCACCCCGAACGCCCTGCTGAACCTCGTGATCGACGGTGCCGAGCACCTGACCATCGTCAAGGACATCCAGCGCGACCCGATCAAGCAGATCATCGAGCACATCGACCTGCTGACCGTGAAGAAGGGCGAGAAGGTCGCCGTGGACGTTCCCGTTCACGTCACCGGTGAAGCCGCTCCGGGTGTCGTCGCCAACCAGGAAGCCACCACCGTCTCCGTCGAGGCCGAGGCCACCCACGTGCCCAACGCCATCGAGTTCGACATCGAGGGCCGCGAGGCCGGCGCGCACGTGCACGCCTCCGACCTCGTCCTGCCGAAGGGTTCCGTCCTGCTGAGCGACCCGGAGACCCTGGTCGTCAACCTCTCCGAGGCCACCGTCGTGGAGACCGAGGACGAGGCTGCCGCTGAGGAAGCCGCTCCCGAAGCCGAGTGATCCTTCCGGCCATCGGCCGGATGATCTTCGCTGAGAAGGGCCGGACCCCCTGGGGTCCGGCCCTTCGTGCGTCCCCGGCCCGGCGTCCCGGTCCGCCGGTGGTGACCCGGGACCGGCCGTCGGCACGTAAAATATTCCGGTGAGCGAAACATGGCTGGTGGTCGGACTGGGCAATCCGGGGGCGCAGTATGCGGGCAACCGGCACAACGTGGGCCAGATGGTCCTGGATGAGCTGGCTCAGCGGATGGGCGCGCGGTTCAGCGTCCACAAGAGCCGCGCCCAGCTGGCCGAGGGCCGGCTGGGCATCGGCGGGCCGAAGCTCCTGCTCGCCAAGCCGATGAGCTACATGAACCTCTCGGGCGGCGCCACGTCGGCCCTGAGCCGGTTCTTCGGGATCGAGCCGGACCACGTGATCGCCGTCCACGATGAGATCGACATCCCCTTCAACACCGTGAAACTGAAGCTCGGCGGGGGAGAGGGCGGGCACAACGGCCTGCGCGACATCAGCAAGGCCCTGGCCACCAAGGACTACCTGCGCGTGCGGGTCGGCGTGGGCCGTCCGCCGGGCCGCATGGACACCGCGGACTACGTGCTCAAGGATTTCACCGCGACCGAACGCAAGGATCTGCCGTTCCTCCTGGACTCCGCCGCGGACGCCGTGGAGGAGCTCGTGGGCTCCGGTCTGGTGGCCGCTCAGCAGAGGTTCCACTCGCCGTCGTAGACACCGGAAATACGGGCCTCAAGTCCCTTCTCCTCCTCCCGGCTCGCTGGTATCGTTCAACGTAACGAGCAGGGGGCATCGTGGTCAGTCGCAGGTCTTCAGGGGGCGACTGCTCATGAGAGGTGTCAAAGGTGAGTACATTCGGTACTGCCCACACGCCAACCTTGGCGTTGTCCGCAGCTCCCTCCACATGGAGGAAGGTTCTCGGCGCGGTCGAGCGGAGAAAGTGGTCCGGTGTGGCACACCGGCGCCTGATCCCCACGGTGGACGCCATGATCCAGGACCCCGATCTGCGGGGCATGCTCCTGGAAGGTCCCGAAGGCAGCGGCAAATCCTCACTCGGCTATGAATTCGCCCGGTCTCGGCCGGACATCCACGTGGTGATCCTCTCCGGAACCCAGGCGCTGCGCCGCAAGCCGCTGGGCGTGTTCCTCAAGTACCTGGACCGTATCCCGGACAGCACCGAACCGGATGGTTCCGACCGGGCGCCCGCCGAAGTCATCCCGCCGCTGAGCCAGGCCATCGCCGAAGAGGCCCGGGGGCGCACCACCCTGTTGTTCGTGGACGACATCCACCGCATCGACAGCGCTTCGCTGTCCGTGATCGTGCACCTGGTGCTCTCCGGACGGAGCAAACTCCTCGCCACCGCGCCACGCGGCAAAGAGGTGAACGCGAGCCTCGGCTGGCTCGTCCGGGACGGGCTGATCGTCCAGCACCGCATGGCGCCGCTCAACCGGAGCGAATCCCGCCAGCTGATCCTCCAGTCCACCGGACATCCGATCTCCGAGGCGGCCCTGAGCGCGCTCCTGCAGCACCACGGACGCTCCGCGCTGACCATGCAGGCCCTGTTCGGCGAACAGGTCGAGCAGCGCCGGATCGAACTCCAGTCCGGGCACTGGATCTCCACCCATCCTCTGGCCATCGAACCCCGAGGACCGGTGGCACGGCTCATGGCGGCGCGCCTCCAGCGTGAGCCCGAAGATCTTCAGAAGGCGCTGGTCAAGATCGCACTGCTCCACCGGGCGCCGTGGCGGCTGGCCGCCGCGGTGGTCGGGGTGAAGACCCTCGTGGAACTCGAAGAACGCGGGCACCTGCTCGTCGAGACCTCCAGAGACCGGCATGTGAGCCTGAAGGACTATTTCCTGGCCGAGTCCATCAGGGTCGGAAATCACGAGAAGGCCAGTGGGGAGCTGCTCTCCGAGATCAACCTGGCCGCCGGCGGTTCGCTCATGGAGCTCGAATCGTCGGAACTCCTGGTGCTGGGACAATGGCTTCTCGATTCCGGGCAGGAGCTCGACACCGGGCTCCGTCTGGGCATCGCCGATCACGCTCTGGCCAACGCGCGGCCCCTGCTCACCGTGCGGGTGCTGCGGGACTTCCCGGACGACGACCCGCGGGCCGTGGAAGCCCGCTTCCTCCTGGCCACCGCGTACTTCGCCCTGGCCGAAGCCGAGAAGGCGTGGGCCGTGATCGCCCCGGTCGACGTCGAGGCGTTCATGGCCGTCGCCCCGGGCCCCGGCTCCCTGGCCGTCGCGGCGATGGTCCAGCAGGCCCGCGTGCGGTGCCACCTGGAACTGTTCGGGGACCAGCAGGCCGCTTGGAACGAGGTCGCCACGCTGGAGGCGCTCATCAGCCGTTTCGAACAGGAGAACCGCACCGGCTGGACCCGGACGGCCGGCGACGGCAGTCACCTCAGCGTCGCCGAGCGTCTCCTGCTGGCAGGCCTGGAGATCCGCTTCCACAGCGGGGACTTCCGCACCGTCGGGCCCGAACTGGAGGCTGTGTGGGCCTCGCCCGCGAGCAGCGAGGAGATGCGTCTGGTCTGCGGCAGTTTCCTGGTCATGTGCCATGCGGTGATGGGCCGGGAGGACGACGCCGTGCGGCTCTCGGGAGAGGTCGTGGAGCGGCTGCGCCGGGCGCCGCAGGACTACAAGGTCCGCGAGATCCACCTCGAAGGGCGCGTGCTCGCCCTGATCTGGAGCGGCCGCTGGGTGGAGTGCGTCGATGAACTTCAGGAGCTTCTGGAGGCCAGTGGCCAGGACGCCATGTTCCGCGGCGGTGTCATGGAACTCGGCGTCGGTCTGGCCTACTGCTTCGCGGGGAAGTCCGATCAGTCCATCGAGAGTCTCGCGTCCTCGATCGCACAGCTGGAGGCGGAGCGGCCCAACGGCTACCTGTGCGTGGCACTCGCGGCGCTCGCCTTCTCCCAGGCCTCGGCCGGCAACGAGGATGCCGCCCGGGACCTGCTCCTCCGACTGGACCGGATCGAAACGGCGATGAGCTGGACCAACCGCTTCATGACCGGGTTCTTCGTCCACATGGCCCACCTCGCGATGAACGACCTCGAAGCGGCCCGGACGCTGGTCCGCTCAGGTCTCGAGGACCTTGACGCGGGACGTCTCACCGCGGCGTCGCTCAGTCTGTTCGGCGCCAAGTACTACAACAACCACCGCGAGATCGAGGCGGTCCGGGAGTCCGGGATGCAACGTCAGGGGGCCATGGGCGCCATCACCGCGGGCTGGGCGTCCGCGGTCCTCAACCGTGATCCGCAGGAGGCGCTGCACGCGGCCACCGCCGCCGAGAAGCTTCAGCTGCAGGCGGTCGAGTACCGGTGCGCCGCCGTCGCGCTCGAGCTGGCGAAGGAGAACGCCAGCAGTCTCTCGGTCGCGTCGGCGCGGGCCCACCTGCAATCGGCCGAGAGCGGCGGGCTCGTGAACCGGACCCTGGTCTCCGTCAGTCACGGCGGTCATCTCACCCACCGGGAACTGCAGGTGGCGCGGCTGGCCGAGCAGGGCCTGGGCAACCGGGACATCGCGCGCCGGATCGGCATTTCGGTCCGCACGGTGGAGGGCCATCTCTATCAGGCCTTCGCGAAACTCGGCGTGACCTCGCGACAGCAACTCGACTCCTTGTCCGCCGCCTTGTCGGACACCACCCCCGCAGGACAGCCAGCGCCCGATCATGAATGACATCGCGCGGCCGTTCGGCCGGGAACCGGAACTGGCGGAGGTGCTCAGACTCCTGACCGCCGACGAGGTGCCCGCCGTCTTCGTGGCCGCCGCACCCGGCATGGGCGTCACCACGCTGCTGCGCCGGCTCTTCGGAACCCTCTCCGCCACGCGCCCCGTGCTCTCGCTGCACGGCACGCCCGCCCTCACCCTCGTCAACTACGGGGTGCTCGCCGTGCTGCGCGGCATGGACTCCCTGGGCGCCCTGTCGCTCAACCCCACCCCTGCCCTCAAGGTGCTCCGGGCGCACTTCCGGGCCCAACGCCAGGCTTTGGGCGGGGACTCGGACGGGCCGCCTCCCGTGGTGGTCGTGGATGAGGCGGACTCCCTGGACCCTGCGAGCAGCGACCTCTTCGCCTCCCTGGTGATGGAGGGGGACATTGCCCTCGTGGCGTCCTATGACGCCCGGCGCCCTCTGTCCGGGCCCCTCAGCGAACTCTGGGGAATGGGCCTGGCCGAGGAGGTGGGCCTCGAACCGCTCGACCGCGAGCGCACGCGCAGCTACGCCCGGGAGGCTCTGGGCGCGCCGCTGCTGCCCGGTCTGGAGTGGAAGCTCTGGCAGGACTCGGGCGGGAGTCCCATGCTCCTGCATCTCCTGCTCTCCGAGGCCCGCCGCAACGGGGGCATCGCGCTGCGGCGCGAGGTGTGGGTGGCCACCGCCAAGGAGCCGTGGTCCGGCGAGGGGCTGCACGCGATCGTCGAGGAACGGCTCGCCAGCCTGAGCCTGCAATCGCATCACGCACTCAATGCCGTGGCGCTGGGCGGCACCCTCCGGCTCGAGGTGCTCGAGGCCCGCTTCGGCACGGAGGCCCTGCAGACCCTTCTGGACGAAGGGTTCGTCCGCTGCGAGGACGGCGACCCCGAACGGGTCCGGATGACCAACCCGGTGTACGGGGAGGTGGTCCGCTCCCTGATCCCGCACAGTCTGAGCCGCGCGATCCTGGAGGACCTGGAGAACCTCGAGGGTGACGTGGACGTGCCCCTCGTGCTCCTCCAGCGGACCCGCTGGCTGCTCGACTCCGGGATGTCCGTGCCACCGGAGCAGCTGCTGCGTGCGGCCACCCTGGCGTGCAAGCACTTCGACGCGGACCTGGCCGAGAGGTTCCTGGGCGCCGTGCCCGCAACGGCCCACGCGGCGTGGACGGAGGCGGTGAGGGCCCGGCTGGACTTCAACGAGGGCGAGTACCGGCGGATCCGGGAGCGTCTCGCCGCGCCCTGGCTCCTGGCCGATCAGGTGGCCCAGCTGCGGGTGTCCCTCCTGGAGGCGGCCACCACCATCGCCGCCGGGCTGCCGTCGTCGGGCATCAGCGGGCAGGCGCGGAGGCTCCGTGCGCTGGCCGCCACGGAGGACGGGGACGACGACGACGGCGGCGCCACCTGCGCGGCGCTCCGGCGGCGCGCCGTGGTGCTGGACGCCCTGGCGGCCAACCAGCAGGGCCACCTGTCAGCGATGGAGGGACTGATCGGATCCCTCCTCGACGCCACCGCGGGGGACGACTCGCCGCAGGCCCTGATCGACCGGACCCTGGCCCTGTCCCTCGATGCGGAGCGCCTCACGGTCCTGGGCGATTCCGAGGCGGCGCTGCGTCGTGCCGGGGAGGCCTTCGCGCTCCGGCACGACGAGAGCCTCGACGTGTTCTTCCTGCCGGAGACCGTGATCGTCACGGCACTCATGGTGTCCCTCGCCGCCGGGAGCCCGCAGGCCGCGCTGGAACTGGTGGCGCTGACCCGGATCGACGCCACGGGCGCCGCGATGGCGTTCGGCGGTGGGACGAGCCTGATCACGGGCGCCAATCTCGGGCTGCAGGGGGAGTACGCCGCGAGCCTGGAGCCCCTGCTGGCCGGCCTGGAGAACCTGAAGATCAACGATCCCCAGCGGCTGCGCGGCTTCTTCGTGGCGCAGGCGTACATGGCGGCGGCCAAGACGGGCCGGGTCGAGCTGGCCCGTGAGCTGCGGGAGAGCTACGAACCCGGCTGCACCTTCTATTACGGCCAAGTCATGTCGTCGCTGATGCTGGCGTGCGGGGACGCGGAGCTCGACCCCGACGGACCCGGCGCGGCGGCCATGGCCGACACGGCCGAGACCATGGCGCGGGCGGGTTTCCTCGGTCTGGCGGCGCCGGCCTGGTCCATGCTGCTGGGTCTCGGACATCCCGGCGCACGCGAGCGGCTGGAAGCCATCATCCCCGGGCTCACCGGTCCTTGGGCGGAGGCGATGGCCCGCTTCCTGGAGGCGGCCCAGGTCCCGGACGCCCAGCAGATCCTCGAGGCGGGCCGTTCACTCGACGTGCGCGGCCATACGGCGCTCGCGCGGTCCCTGTACCGGACGGCGGCGGACACTGCACGGCGGAACGGCGACGGCGTCACGGCCCACCACGCCCGCCAGGCGCTCAGCACTGTGGCCGAGCTGTCCGGTGACGGCGGGATGCCGGACGAACCGGGGGCCCCGAGACTCACGGGACGTGAGCAGGAGATCGCCAGGCTGGCGCGGGACGGACACTCGGATGAGACGATCGCCGCGCTCCTGCACCTCTCCGTCCGGACGGTCGGCGGTCACCTCAGCCGCGCGTACCGGAAGCTCGGCGTCTCGTCACGGCGCCAGCTGGCGGACGTCTTCAAGGACTGATCGGCCGCCCTGGGCCGGGCCGGCCCTGAAACATACGGCCCTCACACCCTGCCTTCCACCACGCGCTCTTCACGGTGTACCTGAGTAGTCGGTGACCGCGCGGTCCGGAATCAGGTAGGACCACGGGGAACCGGAGGGCCGACGGCATCCGGTGCGGGCACTACTCGGGTAATCCCGGAGTTCCTCCGGGGACCGTGGCGGGGAGACCGGAGCCAGATGCAGGTAGTCGCTCCGCGGGCCTGCGCACGGCCGGGGTACTTGACTGAAAGGGCAGTTCAAGAACCACAAATGAGGTCTCAATGTCCCGGTCTTCATCCCCGGTGGCGCATCGTGGCGAGAACCCGTCCCGGGTCAGTCCTGTGCGGTCCATCGACAGCAGCGGTGGTGCGATCACACTGCCCGGCCGTCAGGCGCGGGCTCCACATGCGGGGTCGGCGGTGGAACAGCCTTCCGAGACCGAGGCTACCCCCCTGCCACCGTCGGCCCCCTCACTCTTCCGAGGGCGCACCACCCCTTGGGCGTCGGCACACCAGGCCCTGGCGAACCGTGCGGCCGCCCACCGGGCCACCGCGCGCCGCGTGAGCGCAGGCGGCGGGCTGGAGGAGCTCGACGTGCCGGCCGGCGTCGTGAAGAGCGCCACCGCCCACCGGGTGGCACGCACCGTCACCACTGCCGGAGCGGCCTCCTGGGAGAGCGGCCTGAGGCGGAAGCTGCGAATCAGCGACTGGGCGTGCATCGTGGCCGCCGTGTTCCTGGCCCACACCTTCCGCTGGGGATTCGACGCCTGGGAACTCGGGGACACCTACTTCTGGGTGAGCCTCGGCATCATCGTCCTGTGGTGCCTGGACCTGGAGTTCGGGCACAGCCGGGACGCCCGGGTCCTCGGGCTCGGCGCCTCGGAGTACAAGGCGCTGGCCCACTCCGCGACCCGCGTCTTCGTGCTCGCCGCGGCGGTGCTGATCGTGGTGCAGGGCGGTGTCCTCCGCGGCTTCTTCCTGACCGCGTTCCCGTGCGGCCTGCTCCTGCTGCTCCTGTCCCGCTGGCTCTGGCGCCGCGATCTCAACGGCCGCCGTCGCCGCGGCGAGTACCTGCAGGACGTGGTGGTGATCGGACGCACCAAGGACGTCGAATCGGTGATCCTGCAGCTCCAGGACAATCCCGCCGTCGGGTACCGGGTGGCCGGGGTGGCGCTCAACTCGCTGCCGAGGAAAGCCTCGTACGGCAAGCCCTGGTACCGCATCCCCGTGATGTCCACCCTGGACGACATCGAAGAGCTCGTCCGCCGCGCAGGAGCGAGCATCGTGATCGTGGCGGGCACGCTCCCGGGCGGCTCGCATCGCCTCCGCGAACTCGGCTGGCGGCTCGAGGACCTCTCCACCGAGCTGGTCCTGGCCTCACGCCTGACGGACATCGCCGGACCGCGCGTCCACTACCGTCCCGTCGAGGGCATGCCTCTCATGCACGTGGAGCTGCCGCAGTTCACCGGAACCCGCCACCTCCTCAAACGCCTCGTGGACCTCACGGTCGGCATCCTGGCGCTCGTGATCCTGGCGCCGGTCCTCCTGCTCCTCGCCGTGGTGGTGAAGGCGGATTCGTCCGGCCCGGTCTTCTACTCGCAGGAGCGGATCGGCCGCAACGGCACCACGTTCCGGATGCACAAGTTCCGGTCCATGACCACCGACGCCGACCTCCGCCTCGCGGAGCTGAGCGGCGGGAACCAGGGCTCAGGACCCCTCTTCAAACTGCACGACGACCCCCGGGTCACCCGGTGCGGGAAGTGGATGCGCCGCTACTCGCTGGACGAGCTGCCCCAGCTGTTCAACGTGCTGACCGGCGAGATGAGCCTGGTCGGACCCCGTCCGCCGCTCCGCCGGGAGGTCGAGGCCTATGAGCAGCCCGCACACCGCCGGCTCCTCATCAAACCCGGGATCACCGGGCTGTGGCAGATCAGCGGACGGTCCAATCTGTCGTGGCAGGAATCGGTCCGGCTTGACCTCTACTACGTCGAGAACTGGTCGCTCATGGGCGATCTCATGATCATGTGGCGAACCGCGAAAGCCATGGTCTCAGCGGAAGGTGCGTACTGACATGCCCGTCATCCATCGGATCGGTTACGTCCCCGGGGTCTACGACCTCTTCCACGTGGGGCATCTGAACCTCCTGCGGCAGGCCCGCCAGCACTGCGAATACCTCGTGGCGGGCGTCGTCAGCGACGACCTCGTCCGGGAACGGAAGGGCTTCACGCCCGTCGTCCCCGAGCACGAACGCCTCGACATCGTCTCCTCGTTGAACATCGTGGACGAGGGGATTCTCGAAGCGGTCCCGAGCAAGACCGAGGTGTGGGAACAGGTCCACTTCGACGCCATCTTCAAGGGCGACGACTGGCAGGGCACCCCGGCCGGGGACGCCCTGGAGCAGCTGTTCGAGCCTCTCGGCGTCGAGATCGTCTACCTCCCGTACACCCTGCACACCTCGAGCACCGCGCTCCGCAGGGCCCTCGACCTCCTGGACCGCTCCGCGGCCCCGGCCCCCGCACAGCTGCCGATCGGCCAGGTGACGCCATGAGCGCGACCGAGCCGCGCGGCGTCGTGCACCCCGAACGGAAGGCCTCCGCGATGGCCCCGGCACAGCACAGGACACCCGCACAGCACAGGACACCCGCACAGCACGCGACCCCGTCGCCGCACGGCACCGTGAACCGCACGCACTCGCGCGTGGACATCATGGGCGTGCACGTCAGCTGCGTGAACATGCGACGGGCGGTCGCCCTCGTGGAGGAGTGCGTCGACGGCTCGCGGCACGGCTACGTCTGCGTGAGCGACGCGAACGCCCTGCTCCACGCCCGCGACGACGGCGCCCTGCGGGACGTGCTCAACGACTCGCTGCTGACGGTGCCCGACGGGATGCCGCTGGTGTGGTCGGGCCGCTGGGCGGGTTCGCAGGTGATCGACCGGGTCCCCGGGCCCGAGCTCATGCCGGCCGTGCTGCGGCTCTCCGCCGAGCGCGGCTGGTCCAACTACTTCCTCGGCGGCGACGAGGAGACCATGAGAGCGCTCATCGGCCGCCTGGAGGAGAACATCCCCGGACTGCAGGTGGCGGGCTGGCACTGCCCGCCGTTCCGCGCCCTCAGCGAGGACGAGGACGAGCGGATCGTCCAGGACATCAACGCCTCGGGCGCCACCTTCCTGTGGGTGGGCCTCGGCGCCCCCAAACAGGAGGCCTGGCTGGGGAGCCACAACCACCGGCTCACCGTGCCGGTCGCGTTCGGCGTCGGCGGCGCGTTCGCCATGAACGCCGGGACCGTGGGCCGGGCGCCGCGCTGGATGCAGCGCAGCGGCCTCGAATGGAGCTACCGGCTCCTGCAGGAGCCCAAGCGCCTCTGGCCCCGGTACAGCAAAGTGATCCCCCGGTTCCTGGCGGGGATCGTGGGAGACCCCCCGCATCTGCTGACCGGCCCGTCCCGGGACCCAGGAGCAAGGACACCCTGACATGAACACCAGGTCTCGACACAGCGCAGCGCATCCGGGGGCAGGGGCCCCGGGAACCGTGAAACTCTGGCACAGGGCGAGCTGGGGCATCGCCGATCAGGTGCTCAACAGTGCCGGCAATTTCGCGATGGGGATCGTCGTGGCGCGCGCCGTCCCTCTGGCGGACTTCGGCGCCTACGCGCTGGCGTTCGCCGGTTACTCCCTGGCGCTGGGGATCTCGCGGTCGCTGTCCACGGAACCGTACGCGGTGCGGTATTCCGCAGTCGACGGCGAACCGGCGCGCGCCGCCGCGGGACGCAGCACGGGCACCGCGCTGGTGCTCGGCACAGGACTGGCGGCGCTGGTCGCCGCGGCGACGCCGTTCCTGGACGCAGGCGCCCGCGCCCTGACCCTCGCGCTCGCGGTGAGCCTGCCCGGACTCCTGCTTCAGGACGCCTGGCGGCAGGTGTTCTTCAGCGGGGCACGCGGCGCCAGCGCGTTCCTCAACGACCTGCTCTGGCTCCTCTTCATGATCCCCGGATTCGCCGGGCTCCTGCTCTCCGGCTCCCACTCCGTCGCCGCCTATGTGCTCGCCTGGGGACTGGCCGGGACCGCCGCTGCGGTCTGCGGACTCCTCCAGGCCAGGCTCTGGCCCAGGCCCGCGAAGATGCCTGCCTGGGCCAGGGAACACCGCGCCCTGTGGACCCGGTACCTGGGGGAGAACCTCGCCGTGAACGGCGCACAGCAGATCCTCTTCGCCGCCATCGCGGCCGTGGCGGGCATGGCGGCCCTCGGCCAGCTGAAGCTCGCCATGGTGGCGCTGGGGCCGGTGTTCGTCCTGGTGCAGGGCGTTGGGGTGGTGGCCGTCCCGGAGGCGGCACGCGCGCTCCGGGCCGGCCGGGAGAGCGTGAACCGCGTCCGGCACGGGTCCTCCGGCCTGGTCGCCGGGGGAGCGGCCGTGTGGGGCCTGGTCCTGCTGCTCCTGCCGATGACGTGGACGACGGCGCTGCTCGGCCCGCACTGGCCGGCCGCCGCCGTGCTGGTGCTGCCGCTCGTCCTGGTCCAGGTGGGCAACGGCCTGCGGACCGGGGACGCCGTGATGCTGCGCGCCATGGGACAGGCCCACCGGGGCTTCGTGACCCGTGCGCTCACGTCGGGGCTCTCGACCGTGGCCGGCCTGCTCGGAGCCGTGCTCGCGGCGGCCGACGGAGCGGCCTGGTCGATGGCGGTGGCGGCGGCGCTGTCCGCCTGGCTCTGGGCCGTGCAGTACCGGAGAGGGTGTGCCGAGGCGGCGTCCGCAGCGCTGCCCGGAACCGTCCTGATGGGAAAGGGGGCCTGAGATGAACGGCGGATGGTCCGTGGTCTACGCGCTCAGGAAGCTGTTCACCACGCAGTATGTCCTGATCCTGCTGATCACCCTGGCAGGGGTGCTCGGAGGACTCGGGTACGGGTACAAGCAGCCGGTCACCTTCACCGCCCGAACGAGCGTGGTGACCGGAACCTACAGCCTGCCCAGCAACATCGGCATCCAGGGCGTGATCGACAAGACGGGGCCGCTGGCCCTGGAACTCCCGGCGGAGACCCAGGCGATCATCATCGCCAGCCCCGTCATCACGAACGCCGCCTCGGACGCCCTCGGGGTGGACGGCACGGCGGCCCGGGACATGGCCGAATCCGTGAAGGCGAGCCCGGCCACGGACAACTCCTTCACCATCACGGCCCAGGGCCCGTCGGCGAAGGAGGCCGCGGACTACGCCAACGCGGTCGCCAGTTCCTACCTCGCCTACCGGGCCGAACTGGGGAAGGCGAGCATGAACAAGCTGGCCGGCCAGTACACCGAGCAGGCCGATGCGTCCGCGAGCGCCGCGAAGGCCCTGGACAAGAGCATCCAGGGGGCCGGCGGGGCGAACACGAGCACCGGCGCGTCCCTCGTGGCGCGGCAGCAGGAACTGCTCAAGCAGGCCGAGCAGGCGCGCGGCACCGCGGCCTCGCTGACCGCCATGGCCCTGGACTTCAAGGGCGGCGGATCCGTCCTCGAGAGGGCCAGCGCCGACAAGACCAGCCGTTCCCTGAGCCTCGTGGTCTACGGGCTCCTGGGACTGGCCGGTGGCCTGGGCCTGGGGATCGTCACCGCGGCCGTGCGCCGTCAGGTCTCACCCCGCATCACTGATCGTCTGGACATCGTCCGCACCCTTGAAGGAGTCGCCGTGTTTGCCGAACGAAGCGCCGGGGATCCGGCCCTGGGACCGCTGCTCTGGCGGACGCTGTCCCGCATCCTGCCCCTCGGGCAGAGTCAGACGGGCAGCCGCGTGGTCGCCGTCCAGGCCCTGTCCAGCCCGGCGTCGGGCCTGCGGGCCGCGACCGCCGTGGCCGAAGCGGCGGCCCACGCCGGGCACTCGCTGCTCCTGTACACGGAGTCGGGGGAGGCCGCGGGGAAGCTGAGCGGGGCCGACGCCGTATCCGCGGCGGGCCTTGAGGAGCTCGACGGCGCGGCCCGACGCCGGGTCAACGGATTGTCGCTGAACCAGGCGAGTTACCTGGCGTCCAGTTCGCGGACGCTGCAGGGTGACATGGTCACGATCGTCGGGGGGGACCCGATCACCTCCTCCGCCGAGGGGCACGCCTCCTTGCCCGAGCATTTCGGGGGTCCGGTCCTCCTGTCCGTCGAAGAAGGCATGGACAGCGCGGACGGCCTGTTCGACGCGGTGGACCAGCTTCGGATGTCCGGGCTGGATGTCGCCGCCGTCGTGCTCACCAAGGCGCCGCGCCGCTTCCGCTGGTTCCCTTCCCGCCGGAAGACCCGGGCGCCGAAGCGGGCTGGGCTGACCGCGGTGTCGTCCGGCCCGGAGCCTTCCGCCGGTGAGGACCGGGACTCCGGGCAGGACTCCGGTCACGGGGCCGGTCCGGCATCCGCGAGGGCCGGAAAGGCCCGGGTGTCCGGCCGCACCCCGGCGAGGGCGCGGTCATGAGCGCCGTGACGGTTCCGGGCCCCCGGCGCCTGGCCGATGCGCGCGGGCCCGCCCGTGACCGGACCGTCCTGGGCCCGGTGGCCGCGACCGTCGTCGTGACGCTCGTGTGGCTTCTCCTGGAGCTCAGCGTGCAGCCGTGGTCCCGCTCGGATTCGCTGGGCGGCACGGACAGCAGCAGCCTGCTCAAGGGCGTGGTCCTGCTCGCCTGCCTGCTCGGGCTCGTGGTGTTGACGCCGCCGCGGACGCGGCTGGCGGTCCCACCGGTCTTCCGGATCTACCTGCTGTTCACCGTTGCGGTCATCCTGAGTTCGCTGCTGCTGCCGTCGAGTCTGACCATCATGGTCCGGGCCGGCAGGTTCATGGCCGGGATCGCCGTGCTGGTGCTGCTGTTCCCCCTCATCAAAGACCGGGCGCACACCTTCGTGCGGATCATGTTCGGCGTCCACCTGGTGCTGGGGTTCAGCGTGCTCGCCGGCATGGTGCTCCTGCCCTCGCAAGCGTGGCTCGACGGCCGGAATTTCGCTCAGGGCGGCCGGCTCATGGGCGCGATCATGCCGATGATGCCGCCCCGGGTGGGTGAGATCGGCGCCGTCGTCCTGGGCCTCGGCATCCTGCTCTGGGCCTTGCGCCTGCTCCCGCTGCCGGTGGCCCTCGCCGCCGTCGCGCTGGGAGCCGCGTTGATCGTGCTCAGCCGCACCCGCACGGCGCCTCTGGCGGCCCTCACCGGCCTGCTCCTGGCCGCGCTGGCGCTGCGCCGGCATCAGGGCGCCCGGCGGATCGCCGCCGTGTTCCTCGCGGCCTGCGTGGCGGCCGCGCCCTTCCTGGGCACCATTTCGACCTGGGCCCTCCGCGGCCAGGACACCAGCCAGCTGGAACGCCTGAGCGGGCGCACGCTGGTCTGGGATTTCATCCTTTCGCAGCCCATGACGGACCTCACCCGCTGGTTCGGTCACGGGCTGGGGGAGAAGCGGATCCTCCTGCGCCGCGGCGAAGGGGACATCAACTACATGGCCATCGACAACAGCTGGCTGGACTCCTATTGGGAATCCGGCCTGGTGGGTCTGGTGCTCATCGTGGCGGCGACCCTCGCCGCCCTCGTCTACGCGCTCCGGACCCCGGAGCCGGGCGCCCGCGCCGTCGCCGCCTTCCTGTGCGGCTACGTCCTCGTGGCGTCCATCAATGAGAGCGGCCTGTGTGACCTGTCATCCATGACGCTCCTGCTCCTGGCCTCCGCGCAGCTCTCGCTGTGCGGGAGGTTCCACACCAAGGGCCTCCCGGCCGGTGACGTGTCCCGGGGTCCCAGGTTCAGCATCCTCTCGGGGAGAAAGTGATCCATCATGAAAAGCATCCTCAGGCGTCTGGCCGTGGGAATCGCTGCGGTGGCCGTGGTCCTGGGCATGACCGCCGCCCCCGCGTGGGCGAAGCAGACCACCTTGTCGGCGCTGTCCACTCCGACCTGGCAGACCAATGCCACCGTCCGTGCCGTCGCGTATGCGGCCGGGAAGGTCTTCGTGGGCGGCGAATTCACCACGGTCCGCCCACCGGGCGCCGCCGCCGGGGTCTCGGAGACCTCGCGGACGTATCTGGCCGTGTTCGACGCCGCCACGGGTGACCTGCTCGGCAGCGCGCCGCAGCCGAACGGCAAGGTCTGGTCCCTCACCGCGTCCGCGGACGGCACCACCGTCTATGCGGGCGGTGATTTCACCCAGATCTACGGGGCGGCCCGTGGCCGCATCGCCGCCATCGACACCGCGAGCCTCACTCTGCGCCCGGCCTTCAAGCCGTACGTGGCGTACCGCGTCAGCACCATCGACGTCGCCGGTCCGACCATCTACTTCGGTGGCAGCTTCACCCAGGTGGCCGGTGTCGACCGTCCGAGGGCCGCGGCCGTGCAGGCCAGCGATGGCGCGCTCCTGCCGTGGAATCCCGCACCGGACGCCGATGTGAACTCCGTCAAGGCGTCCCCGGACGGCAGCAAGGTCTACCTCGGCGGCAAGTTCGCCTACGTGGGCAGCGTGCACCGTGAAAGCGTGGCCCTCGTCGACGCCCAGCAGGGTGCCCTGCTCCCGTTCCCCGCGGCGTCGACGCTGCCGGACCGGACCGGTTCCTGCTGGACCAAGGTGGAGGACATCATCACCCACGGTGACAATGTGTACTTCGCGAATGCCGGCGACGGCGGCGGCTGCTTCGACGGCACCTGGTCCGCGTCGATCGGCACCGGCCAGCTCAACTGGAAGAACACCTGCCTGGGCGCCACGGAGGCGATCGTCTTCGTGGGGGAGTGGCTCTACAAGGGCTCCCACGCCCACGACTGCAGCTCCATGGGCGGCTTCCCGCAGGGCCCGAACCGGTTCCTCCTGGCCGAGAAGCCGGACACGGGCGACGTGCAGGGCTGGTACCCGCAGACCAACGCCGGGCCCAGCACCTACGTCGGCCCCTGGGACATGGCCACGGACGGCCAGCACCTCTGGGTGGGCGGCGACTTCACCACGGTCAACGGGGTGGGGCAGCAGGGCCTGACCATGTTCGGCTCGGAGAGCGACGCCCCGCCGAAGAAGCCCGCCACCCCGTCGGCGGCCAGCCTCCGGGCGGGCCAAGTGGACGTCCGGGTCACCGCGACCCTGGACAACGACGACGAATACCTGAACTACAAGGTGTTCCGCAACGGCTCCAGCACCCCGCTGGACGTCCGCACGGTCCGCTCCCGGTTCTGGGACATCCCCAGCTACCGCATCACGGACCCGGGTCTGTCCCCGGGCAGCCAGGTCGCGTACCGGGTGGAGGTCACGGACGGCACGAATGTGGTCACGTCCTACTGGACCCCCTACATCACCGTGGCCAGCCAGAACGCCGGTTACTCGGACAATGTGGTGGCGGACGGGGCGCAGTACTTCTGGCCCACGGATGAGAGCAGCGGCACGTCCGCCCACGATGCGATCGCCGGCAACAACCTCACCGGCAGCAACCGGACCCAGCTCGGTTCCGCCGGCCCGAACGCCACCTCCAAGTCCGTGAACATCCAGAACTCGAATGCGAGCCTGAACAGCTCGGTGCAGCTCTCCGGACCGAACACGTTCTCCGTCGAGGCGTGGATCAACACCACGAGTCTCCTGGGCGGGAAGGTCGTCGGCTTCGGGAACACGTCGAGCGGGAGCAGCAGTCAGTACGACCGCCACCTCTACGTGGACAGCGGCGGGCGTCCGGTCTTCGGCGTCTACCCCGGCTACGTGGTGACCGTCCGCGGCGGCAGCGCCGTCAACGACGGCAAGTGGCACCACCTGGTCGGCACGCTCGGCGGCGGCAACGCGACGCTCTACGTCGACGGCGTCAGTCAGGGCTCGTCCCCGGCGGCCGGTGCCGAGGGCTACACCGGGTACTGGCGGATCGGTGCGAACAACCTCGGCGCCTGGCCCAACCAGCCGCTGAACCAGGGCATCGTGGGACGCGTGTCCCAGGTGGCCGTGTACTCCTCGGCCCTGGACGCCTCACAGGTGGCCTGGCACAACTCGCTGGGCCGTGGCAATCAGGCGCCCGTGGCGGCCTTCACGCCGTCCTGCACGCTCATGGCCTGCTCGTTCAACGCCTCGGCGTCGAACGATCCGGACGGCACCATCACCTCCTACACGTGGGACTTCGGTGACGGAGCCACGGGGACCGGCGTGAACACGAGTCACACCTACGCCTCGGCGGGCACGTGGAACGTGCGGCTCACGGTGAAGGACAATCTCGGGGCCACCACGGTGACCAGCCAGACGGTGACCACGACGGCGCCGAACCAGCCGCCGGTGGCCAGCGCGACGTCGTCGTGCACCTATCTGGTCTGTGACTTCGACGCCTCGGCCTCGAGTGATCCGGACGGCACCATCGCCTCCTACGCCTGGACCTTCGGGGACGGCACGACGGGCACCGGCGCCACACCGCAGCACAGTTACGCCGCGGCCGGAACGTACACGGCCACCGTGACGGTCACGGACAACGACGGCGCGCAGAACAGTGCCGGAACCACCGTCACCGTCGCGCCGCAGCCGGCCAACCAGCCGCCCGTGGCGAGTGCCGCCGCGTCCTGCACGCAGCTCGCCTGCGCGTTCGACGCCTCGGCCTCGAGCGATTCGGACGGGAGCATCGTCTCCTACGCCTGGACCTTCGGGGACGGCACGACGGGCACCGGCGTCACGCCGAGCCACACGTACTCGGCCCCTGGCGTGTACACCGCCACGGTCACCGTGACGGACAACCGCGGCGGCACGGCCAGCGCCAGCAAGCAGCTGGATCTGAGCAATGCGGTCCCGGCCGGCACGGTCCTGGCGAAGGACACCTTCGCGCGGACCGTCACCAACGGCTGGGGCACGGCGGACAAGGGCGGCGCGTGGACGGTGAGCGGCACGGCCAGCCGGTACGCGGTCAGCGGCGGGCAGGGCACCCTGACCATGCTGACGGCGGGCAACCAGACCGGCGCGGCGCTGAACTCCTTCTCCGCACAGGACACGGAGGTCAGCCTGGGTCTGTCCCTGGACAAGCCGGCGACGGGCGGTGGCGTCTACGTGAGCGTGGACTCCCGGACCATCGCGGGCCAGGGCGCCTACCGGGCCAAGGTCCGGTACATCGCGGCGGGCCGCGTGTACCTCTCCCTGATCCGGGTGGACAGCGCGGGAACGGAGACCGTCCTGGTCCCCGAAACCCAGGTCCTGGCGGCCACCCCGGCCGCCGGCAACACGCTCCAGGTGAAGTTCCTGGTCTCCGGTTCCGGCACCACGACGCTCAAGGCGAAAGCCTGGGACAGCAGTGGCGCCGAACCCGGCGCATGGCAGCTGAGCACCACGGACGGCACGGCCGGACTGCAGGCGGCGGGCTCGCCCGCACTGCGGACCACGCTGTCCGGCTCCTCCACCAATGCACCCGTTCAGGCACGCGTGACGGACTACCTGGTCACCACGCCGCGCTGACCGCTGAATCGCGAAGGAGCAAGACCATGAGTGCACCAGCAGGGCAGGGGCTGCCACGGGTGCTCATCAGCGCCTACGCCTGCGGCCCCGGGCTCGGATCCGAGCCCGGGGCGGGGTGGGCGGTGGTTCAGGCCGCCGCCCGCCACGCCAGGGTCTGGGTCATGACACGGGAGCGGTTCGCGCCCGCGATCGCCCGGGCCCTGGCCGCCGACAGCTTCCTGGCCTCCCGGGTGAGGCCCGTCTACGTCGACCTCCCGGACCGCTACCTCCGCGCCAAGCGCCGGCACCGGGACGTCTACTGGTATTACCCGCTGTGGCAGCGCGAAGCCGCGCGGGTGGCCCGGCGACTGCACGGCGAACATCACTTCACGCTGCTGCATCACGCCACGTTCGCCGTCGACTGGATGCCGTGCGGACTGTCATCCCTGTCCCGCGAGATCCCTCTCGTCTGGGGTCCCGTGGGCGGGGCGAGCTATGTGCCGCCGGAGCTGTGGCGCTGGCTCGGAATCCGCGGCACGGTCCATGAGCTGCTGCGGAGCGCCGCCACGCGCACCGTGCGGCGCCTCTCCACGGGCACGACGGCGGCCCGCGCCGCCGTCACGGTGGCCCTCAACGCGGACACGGCGCGCCGTTTCCACAGTGCGGGTGAGGTGCTGATCGCGCCGAACGTCGTGCTCGGTGAACCGGAACCCGGCGGTTCCCCCGCCCCGGCCGCGACACCGGCCCACCGCGACGCCACAGCGTCAGCACCCGGGCCCGGCGGCCACGGGGCGCCCCTGGAGCTGAACGCGCTGTTCGTGGGCCGCCTCGTCGCGTGGAAGGGCGTCCGGCTGGCCCTGGCCGCCGTGGCGGAAAGCCCGCAGTGGTCTCTCACCTTCGTGGGCGACGGCCCGGAACGCGAGTGGCTGGAGGCCATGGCACGCCGCCGGGGCCTGGAACAGCGGGTCCACTTCCTGGGTCAGGTGGAGCGCCCCGAGGTCCTCCGTCTCATGGGCCTCGCCGACGCGCTGCTCTTCCCCTCCCTGCACGACTCCTGCGGCTGGGTGGTCGGGGAGGCGTTGAGTCACGGCCTGCCCGTGGTGTGCGTGGATCTGGGCGGTCCGCCGTCGTTCCTCGCCGAGCGGGGGCAGGCCGCGCCCGTGAGCCGGAACGTCGTGGCGGACCTGTGCGAGCGTCTGGACACGCTGCGTCTGGACACCCTGCGTCCGAACACCCGGCGGCCCGGCCGGCACGGCAGCGCCGCGTGGCCGCTCCCGGATCCCGCATCCTGGACCCAGGAGGCCTTCACGGCACGCGTCGGAGACTGGTATCGCAGGGCGCTCGACGCCCGGGCAGCCCACCCGCAGAGGACGGCGGATCATGTCACCCCGTGAGGAGGCGGGCTTCGGCAGGCGGCGCTTCCTGCAGCTCGCCATGCTCGGCGCCACGGGCCTGCTGACCGCCTGCTCGGCGAGCGCCGTCGTGCCGCCGGGGGTGACGCCGACTCCCACCCGCACCACCACGACGCTGGATGAACTCCTGGCCCAGGACGTGTTCGCGATCGCCCACCGGGGGTCGGGCGACACCTGGCCCGAGCACACGCTGCGGGCCTACACGGAGGCCGTGGCCGCGGGGGCCATGGCCGTCGAGGTCTCCGTGCACATGACCAAGGACGGTGTCCTGGTCTGCCACCACGACACCAACCTGTCCCGCATGACCGGCGTGGACCGCGACATCAAGGACCTGACCTTCGAGGAGCTCGCGGTCATCCGCAACGACGCCCGGGCCTGGCTCGGCCCGGCCACGCCTCTCGAGCCCATCCCGGCCTTCCGGGACGTGCTGGACGCGCTCGCTCACCGGACGGTGCTCTTCATCGAGGACAAGACGGGGGAGCACGCCAAGGAGGTCCTGGACCTGATGGACTTCTACCCGGGCTCCACCTCCCACATGGTGTGGAAGCAGACGGCGGCCTCGGGGTCCTACAAGGAGGCGCGGCGTCGCGGGTACACCCTGTGGGGATACTTCATGGACGACGCCGACCACCAGTTCGACCGGTACCAGGACCGCTTCGACCTCCTGGGCATCTACCACGGCGCCACCGACCAGGCCATGCGGGACCTGGTGGCCTTCGGCAAGCCCGTGATCTGCTGGGAGATCCACACCCGGGCGATGCGCCGGCGGGTGCTGGCCCTCGGGGTGCGCGGCCTGATGTGTTCGAACTACCCGTACGTCACGGCCTCCACCGCGCTCGCCGTCAAGGACGATTTCGGCACGGGCCGCCGTGCCACGGGCGATCTGCCGTGGATCCTGACCCCCAAGTACCAGCCGCGCTTCGATGAGCCGTCCCGCGGCCTGGACTTCGCCTTCGCCTCGGCCGCCACCTACGTCCTGGGCTCCCTGGGTCCCCTCGCTGCTCCGTCGTACGGCTGCACGTTCAGTCTCTGCTGGCCGGAGGAGCTGCCGGCGCCCGACGACGGCGCGGGGCTGGCCCTGGCGCTCGCGCAGGACGATCCGGCACTCGTCTCCGGGCCTGCCGCGGCCGCCTACCTGGCACAGCTGAGCCCCCAGGGGAAACTCACCCTGCTGCTGCGTCAGGGCTCGGCGGGCTCCGATCGGGTGCTCGCCTCGGTGCAGACCGCGGCCTTGAAGCGGGGGGAGTGGGCGACCCTGCGGCTCGAGGCGACCCCCTCCGGGATCACGCTGTCCCGCGACGGGGATCCGGCCTGGAAGACGACCGCGCAGGACGGCGGTCAGCAGGGGGGCTACCTCGCGCTCGTCAAGGGCTACCGGACGCCGCAGACGGTCCGCTTCCGGGATGTCGCCGTGTTGGCGACCTCCTGAAGCGCGACCCCCTGGAGCGCAACCGGGGGAGGCGTGACCGGCACCGCGCACGGTGGCCTGTCAGGCGGGCACCCCGGCTGCCACGGCCTCCTTGTACACGGCTTCGAGCCGCCGCAGATTGTCTTCGGCGCCGTAGTGCTCCGCATGCCGCACGAGGGCGGCCCGGCCCATGCGGCGCGCCGCCCCGGGCTTCAGGACGTCTGCGAGGACCCCGGCGAGCGAGTCCGGGTCCCCGGAGCGGAAGGTGACCGCCGCGCCGTCGTCGCCGGTCAGTTCCGGGAAGACGCCCTGATCCGGGATCACGGCGCCCAGCCCGTGCGCGAAGCCCTCCACCACGCTCAGACCGAAGGTCTCGAAGACCCGGGAGGAATTCACGAGCAGGCGGGCCCGGCCCAGGCGGGCCATGGCCTCCGCCCGCGGCAGCGCCCCCAGGAACGTCACGGTCCGCAGCCCGCGCCGGGCCGCCTGAGCCTCCAGCGCGGGGCGGAGCGGGCCGTCGCCGATCAGGATCAGGGGGCCGAAGGAGTCCTGCCAGGCGTCCAGCAGGACGTCGGGTCCCTTCTCCGGCGAGAGGCGCCCGAGGTACACCACGGGCGCGTCATCTGACGTAACACTCACGTCCTCGGGGGCCGCCGCGGGCACGAAATGCGGTTTGACGGTGATCCGGTCCGGATCCAGGCCGTGGGAGGCGAACAGATCGCGGGCGAAAGCGCTCATGACCACGAACTTCGTCACTCCGTGGGTCCACGTGCCCAGGGCCCGGTGAAGCCCGATGCTCACGGTGAGCGGAAGAGTCGCCGCCGTCGAACCCCGGTAGCAGGCGTGGCGCAGTCCGGGCAGCGGACCGGCGCCCGAGAGGCAGTCCGTGCACGGCTTCCCGTCCCGCAGGAACGTTCCGTCGGCGCAGAACATGCGGTAGTTGTGCAAGGTCATGACCACGGGGACGCGCGCGTCCCGGGCAGCGAGCAGGATCGACGGGCTGAGCAGGGGGAACGTGTTGTGGACGTGCAGCACGTCCGGCCGCTCCCGCTCCAGGACGCCGGCCAGATCGCGGCGTGCGGACGGGGAATGCACCACGCCCAGCGGCACCAGGGCCTTGCGCGCGACGGGCATCCGGGCGATGTCGTCGGAGTGCCGGGAGAAGTGCCCCACCCGGTGTCCGGCGGCCTCCAGCAGGGCCATCTCCTGGCGCACCACCGAGTCTTCGCCGGACGGCTGCGCCGAGCGATAGTAATTGTGAGCTACCAGTATCTTCACTAGAATCGGCCTTTGACTTGTCAGGGGCGAGTCCAACTTCATACAACACCAGGGCGCCGGTCTCCGCCCGTCACCAAAGAGAGCCTATGGCGAACCGTTCATCGAACCATGCCCTGAACACCTCCCCGCAGACCCGGGAACAGCGCGGAAAGCACCGCGCCTCCCGACGCCGCATCCCCGCCGTCCTCGCCCTCGCAGGGCTCCTGGGCGGCGGTCTGCTGACCGTCTCCGCGCCGGGCGCCGCCGAAGCGGCCGTCCCGGCGTGCACCGTCACGGTGGCACCCGGCACCGAGATCGCGGACGCGGTCAACGCGCAGCCCCAAGGCGCCGTGATCTGCCTTGCGGCCGGCCGGCACATCCTCAACCACACCGTCGCCCCCAAGGCTCAGCAGGAGCTGAGAGGTCTCCCCGGTTCGATCGTGGACGGAGCCAAGCCGCTCAAGTCCTGGACCGCGTACCAGGTGACCGGTCAGCCGGCCCGCTGGCAGTCGCGCGGCAACCTCCCCGCCGCGTACTCGGGCCCCGGCCAGTGTGAAACCGCGGGCAGCACCAGCTGCAACTTCGCCGAGGACCTGTTCTACGACGGCGCCCGGCTGCGTCGCGTGAACAGCCTGGCCGCCGTGGTGCCCGGGACCTTCTTCGCCGACTACGCGAGCAACACCCTGACGATCGCCAACACCCCGGTGTCCCACAGCATCCGCATGGCCAAGCTGCAGACCGCGATCTCGTCCACGCAGGCGGGGGTGAAGCTCACCGGCCTGACGGTCCAGCACTTCGCCAACCGGTCCCAGCGTGGCGCCGTCGTGGTGTCCGGCTCCGATTGGAAGGTCACCGGGAACACGGTGAGCGACAATCACGGCGTCGGGATCCTGACCGATCAGGCCGTGCGACCGCAGATCCTGAACAACACGGTGATCCGCAACGGCCAGCTGGGAGTGACCCTCTACCGGACCAGCAGCGCCACCGTCACGGGCAACACCGTCACCGGCAACAACACGGCGGGCTACTGGATCGCCGACTGGGAGTCCGGCGGCATCAAGACCACGTACTCGAGCGCCCTGATCCAGCGGAACATCGTCTCGGGAAACCTGGGCGTCGGTGTCTGGGCCGATGTGCAGTCGGACGGCATCACGGTCGACGCGAACACCATCACGGGCAATTACGCCGACGGCATCCGCTATGAGATCAGCCGTCGTGGCGTCATCACGAACAACACCGTCACGGACAATGCGAAGAGGATGGGCCGGGGCGGCGGAACCGGGCTCTGGTCGGGCGCCGGGATCGATGTGAACACCTCGTCCGACGTCACCATCACCGGGAACGTGCTGCGCTCCAACCTCAACGGCATCAGCCTCCAGGCCAGGAACCGCGGCACCAGCTCCTGGGGCACCTACCTGCTCAGCAAGGTGACGGTCTCCGGGAACACGGTGGACATGGGGACCGGCTCCCCGGCCACGGCCACCACCGGTGTGGTGACCACCAAGGACCGCATCCTCACCGCGTCCTCGGCCGGGATCGTGTTCAGCCGGAACTCCTACACGCTGAACACCAGCGCGCAGAAAGGTTTCAACAGCATCAACGCACTCGTCACATATCCTGGCTGGAAGAGCGCGGGGTTCGACTCCACCGCCAGTGTGGCGTACCTTCGCTGACAAAGCCTTCGGGGTGGCGGCTTCCGGGCACCGTGCGGTGACCGTGAGCCAGCGGGAGTGAGGGGCTGTCCATGGGACTCCAGGACACGCAGTCCGGCAGGGGCGAGGACCGCGGGATCGCCGCGTCCTTGCAGATCCTGAAAGGCAAGCAGAAGACCTCAAAGGGTGCCTCCGCCTACGTCCGGTTCTTCAACCGTCCGTTCGGACGGGTGCTGGCCGCGGTGGCTCACCGGCTGGGCCTGACGCCCAACGTCGTCACCGCCATCAGCGCGCTGGCCACTTTCGGGGGGCTCGCCGTGCTGGCGTTCTCCCCGGTCACGCCGGTCACCGGCCTGCTCGTGGCGGTGCTGCTGATCCTGGGCTACGCCTTCGATTCTGCGGACGGCCAGCTGGCCCGCCTGCGCGGAGGGGGGAGTTTCGCCGGCGAATGGCTGGACCACGTGGTGGACGCCGCCAAGATGTCCCTGTTCCACCTCGTGGTGCTGTTCGCCTGGGCGCGCACCGGCACGGAATCCGGGCTGTGGCTGGTGCTGCCCGGGGCGTACGCCTTCCTGGCGGCGTTCTTCTTCTGCACCATCATGCTCACGGACCAGCTGCGCCGGGCGCATCGCGGGTCCAGCGGCATGCGCCTGGCCGGCGAGGGCAGCTCCTCCGTGCTGTACTCGCTGGCCGTGCTGCCCACCGAGTACGGGGTGCTGGCCTGCGTGTTCGTGCTGTGGGGCTGGCCGGCGCTGTTCCACTGGGTTTACCTCGCCCTCTTCGTGTGCAATGTGCTCTTCCTGTGCCTGGCGCTGCCGAAGTGGTACCGCGAGCTCTCGGGCTTCGGCCGGACCTGAGCGGCGCCACGCCGCCTGGCCGCCCGGTCGGTGAGCACACGACGACGGCGGCGGCCGGCGCGCCGCGGACGGCCTGGGACCGCTCGGTCTCAGGCCGTCCGTGCTTCCTCCTCGTGCGATTCGAGCCACCGCACGGTGCGCTCGACGCCTTCCCGCAGGCCGGTCCGCGCCCGCCAGCCGAGGCCGCTCAGGCGGGAGACGTCCATCATCTTCCGCGGGGTCCCGTCCGGCTTCGAGGCGTCCCAGACGGTCTCGCCCTCGTAGCCGACGACGTCCGCGATGAGGGCCGCGAGGTCCTTGATGCTGATCTCGGCGCCGGTTCCGACGTTGAGGTGGCGGCCGCCGTCGTAGTGGTCCAGGAGGAAGAGGCAGGCGTCCGCGCAGTCGTCCGCGTAGAGGAACTCCCGCAGCGGCGTGCCGGTGCCCCAGTTCGTGACGGTGGCCGCGCCGTCGTCGCGGGCCTGGCGGTACCGCATGATCAGCGCCGGCAGCACGTGGGAGACGCCCGGCCGGAAGTTGTCCCCGGGGCCGTAGAGGTTGCTGGGCATGGCGCTGATCCAGGGCAGCCCGTACTGCCGCCGCACGGCTTTGACGTACTGGATCCCGGCGATCTTCGCCACCGCGTACGCGTCGTTGGTGACTTCCAGCTTGCCGGTGAGCAGCGCGTCCTCGGGGATCGGCTGCGGCGCGAACCGCGGGTAGATGCAGCTCGATCCCAGGAAGAGGAGTTTGTGGACACGGTGCCGCACCGCGCTGTCCATGACGTTCCCCTGGATCCGGAGATTCTCGCTCAGGAAGTCCACCGGGAAGTCGTGGTTGGCCTGGATCCCGCCCACCTTGGCGGCGGCCAGGGCCACATGGCGCGGCTGATGCTCGGCGAAGAAGTCCTCCACCGCCGTACGGTCCAGCAGATCGAGTTCGGAGGACGGCACCCCGATCAGGTGCGTGAAGCCGGCGCGTTCGAGGCGCCGCCAGATCGCCGATCCGATGAGTCCGCGGTGCCCGGCCACGTAGAACGGCGCGTCCCGGTCCAGGATGCCGGTGCCGTCCTGGCCGGCGTCCCTGGTGACCGCGGTGTCACGGGTGTCCAGCCCGGTGTGAGTGCTCATGTCAGTTCCAGGCTGGCGTTCCACGACGGGAGAGTCACCTGGTCCACCACGTGCCCGCGGGGGCTGCCGAGCTCGGCCAGGTCATGGGCCACCATGAGGCGGGCCAGGTCCTCCGCGCCGACGGACGCCTTCCAGCCGAGGTCCACCTGGGCGTTCGTGGGATCGCCGATGAGGGAGTCCACCTCGGTGGGCCGGAGGTACCGCTCGTCGAACTCGACGTGGTCCCTCCAGTTCAGCCCGACGCTCCCGAAGGCGTACTCCAGGAACTGCTGCACCGTGGTGGGTGTGCTCGTGGCGAGGACGTAGTCCTGCGGGGCATCGACCTGCAGCATCCGCCACATGCCCTCGACGTACTCGGCGGCGTAGCCCCAGTCGCGGATGGCGTCCAGATTGCCCAGATAGAGGCGCTCCGCCGCGCCCGAAGCGATGGAGGCCACCGCACGGGTGATCTTCCGGGTGACGAACGTGGCGCCGCGCCGCGGGGATTCGTGGTTGAACAGGATCCCGTTGACGGCGAACATGCCGTAGGCCTCGCGGTAGTTGCGGGTCATCCAGTAGCTGTAGACCTTCGCGGCGCCGTACGGGGAGCGCGGAGAGAACGGCGTCTCCTCGTTCTGCGGCGGTGGCGAGGCCCCGAACATCTCGGAGGTCGAGGCCTGGTAGAACCGGGTGTCCACTCCGGCGAGCCGCACGGCTTCGAGGAAGCGGGAGGTGCCCAGTCCGGTGGTGTTGCCGGTGTGGATCGGCTCGTCGAACGAGACCCGCACATGCGATTGGGCGGCCAGGTTGTAGACCTCGTCCGGCTGGACCTGTGCCAGCAGCGTGACGAGCCGGGCGCCGTCGTCCATGTCCCCGTAGTGGAGGAAGAGGCGCGCATCGCTCTCGTGGGGATCCACGTAGAGATGATCGATGCGGGCCGTGTTGAACGCGGAGGTGCGTCGGATGAGACCGTGGACCTCATAGCCCTTGAGTAGTAGTAGTTCGGCCAGGTAAGACCCGTCCTGGCCCGTGATTCCAGCGATGAACGCACGTCTCGCCATGTCCCTGCTCCTTAGCGATTCCTGCTGATGTCTGCACGCTACGGGCCGCCGGAACGCCAGGCCCGAGTAGGGACTACGCAATTCGGGGTGCCGGGTACTTAGGTAGTCCTGGGAAGCGCCCCGGGCCCCGGTGGTGCGAGAATAGACCAGGCAAATGTTTCCTAAATAAGGCGGAGGTGGGAACGTGAACAACGGCGTCCCTCTGACTGATGTGGAAGTCCTCCGGATCCGGAACGACTTCCCCCTCCTGGCACACCCGGTGAACGGGCGGGAGCTCGTCTACCTCGACTCGGGGGCCACGAGCCAGAACCCCCTGAGCGTGCTGGAAGCCGAGCAGGAGTTCTACGAACAGCGGAACTCCGCCGTGCACCGCGGCGCCCACACCCTGGCGGCCCACGCCACGCTCGCCTTCGAGGACGCCCGCGCCACGGTGGCGGAGTTCGTGGGGGCGCGCGAGGAGGAGATCGTCTGGACCTCCAACGCGACCGCGGGCCTCAACCTCCTCGCCTACGCCTTCTCCAACGCGAGCGTGGGGGAGGTCGCCCCCGAGGCGCGCCGCTTCGCGCTCGGCCCTGGGGACGAGATCGTCGTCACCGAGATGGAGCACCACGCCAATCTGGTGCCGTGGCAGGAACTCTGCCGTCGGACCGGCGCCACCCTCCGATACATTCCGCTGACCGACGAGGGCACCCTGGACCTGGACGAGGCCGCCCGCGTGATCAACGCCAGGACCCGCGTCCTCGCGTTCACTCACGTCTCGAACGTCCTCGGCACCATCAACCCGGTGGCGCACCTCGTCGGCCTGGCCCGCGCGGTGGGCGCCCTGGTGGTCCTGGACGCCTGTCAGTCCGCGCCGCACCTGCCGCTCGACGTGAAGGCCCTCGACGTGGACTTCGCGGTCTTCTCCGGTCACAAGATGCTCGGTCCCACCGGCATCGGCGCCCTCTACGGCCGCCAGGAACTGCTGGACGCCCTGCCGCCGGTGACCACCGGTGGCTCCATGATCACCACCGTGACCATGGAACACTCGGGGTACCTTCCGGCTCCGCAGCGTTTCGAGGCCGGCACGCAGCCCGTCTCGCAGGCCATCGCGATGGCCGCGGCCGCGCGGTACCTGATGGAGACCGGCATGGATCGCGTCCATGCGCGGGAGGAGGTCCTCGCGCAGCGGATGCTCGAGGGCCTGGCCCGCATCCCCGGCGTCCGGACGCTCGGCCCGGCCGCCGGCGTCGAGCGCGCCGCGCTGGTCTCGTTCGACGTGGAAGGCGTGCACGCGCACGACGTCGGCCAGTACCTGGACGCCCAGGGGATCGCCGTCCGCGTGGGTCACCACTGCGCGCAGCCCCTGCACCGGCGCTACGGCCTCTCGGCGTCGACCCGCGCCAGCGCCTACCTGTACACCACCGAGGGCGAGGTGGACGCCTTCCTCGAGGGCGTCGCCGGTGTCCGCGGATTCTTCGGAGTGAAGTGATGAGTTCTCTCGAATCGCTGTACCAGCAGACCATCCTGGAACACGCCAAGGCCCGTCACGGCGGGAGCCTGAGCGAAGTCGCCGCCTGTGAGACCTCCTGGCCCGCGGGCACCGGGCAGTGCCACCAGCTGAACCCGGTGTGCGGTGACGAGATCACGCTGCGTCTCTCGGTCACCGGCGCCGACGGTGAACGCCGCATCGAATCGCTCGAATGGCTCGGCAACGGCTGCTCCATCTCGATGGCCTCCGCCTCGATGCTGACCGATCTGGCCGGCGAGGTCTCCTCGGTGGACGAACTCGCCACTCTGATCGAAGAGTTCCGCACGGTGCTGCGCTCCCGCGGCACCGTGGAGGGCGATCCCGAAGAACTCGGCGATGCCGCCGCGCTCTCCGGCGTCTCGAAGTTCCCGGCCCGCGTCAAATGCGCCATGCTCGCCTGGGTGGCGGCGGAGGACGCGCTGCGTCAGGCCGTGTCCACCGCGGCCTGACGCGCCGCGCGCCCCGCCCCGTCTCGGGCCTCGGCCTGCCGCGGGCTTCTCAGCGCGCTTGCGGGCGGCGGCGCTCCTTCAGTCTCCGGTGATGCCGGTTCCGGAGGCGGAGCACGACGGCGCCGAGCACCGCCGCGACCACCGAGGCCGCCAGGATGGCGACCTTGGCGTGCTCGCCATGCGCTGACCCCTCACCGCCGTGACCTCCGCCGAAGGAGAGATCCGCGACGAGCAGGGACACCGTGAAGCCGACCCCGGTGAGCAGGGCGACGCCGACCATGTCGAGCCATCGCACCGACTTGTCCAGTGCCACCCCGGGCAGCCGCGTCAGGGCGAAGGACGTCCCGAGCACGCCCACGAACTTGCCCACGACGAGCGCCACGACGATGCCCACCGCGACGCTGTCCGTGGCAGCCGACCGCACGCCGTCGAACCCTCCGAGCGCGACTCCCGCCGCGAAGAACGCGAACAGCGGCACGGCGAAGCCGGCGCTGAAGGGCCGCAGACCGTGCTCGAGCCGGTCGGCGAGGCCGTTCGCCGGAGCCTCCGCCGCCGAGCGGCCCAGGGGGACGGTGAAGGCCAGCAGCACCCCGGCCACCGTGGCGTGGACGCCGGAGGAGTGCACGAGCACCCAGGTGAGCAGGGCGAGGGGGAGCAGCGTCCACCAGCGCGCCCAGCGTCCGTCGGCCACCCGGCCGAGCGCCGCGAAGGCCGCGAGGGGGAGCAGCGCCGCCAGGAGGTAGCCGATCTGGAGGGCCCCGCCGTAGAAGAGCGCGATGATGACGATCGCGATCAGGTCGTCCACCACCGCGAGCGTCAGGAGGAAGGTCCGCAGCGCCGCGGGAAGATGCGAGCCGACCACGCCGAGCACGGCCAGGGCGAAGGCGATGTCCGTGGCCGTCGGGATGGCCCAGCCGGCCAGACCCTCCGGGTTTCCGGCGTTCACGAGGACGTACAGCACCGCAGGAACGACGACGCCACCCACGGCCGCGGCGACCGGCACCAGGGCCTTGCGCGGGTCACTCAGCTCGCCTTGCAGGAGTTCACGCTTCAGTTCCAGCCCTGCCAGGAAGAAGAACACGGCGAGGAGACCGTCGGCCGCCCAGGTGCCGAGGCTCAGATTCAGGTGCAGGCTCTCGGGCCCGACCTGGATGTCCCGCAGTTCGAAATAGGAGGCGCCCCACGGGGAGTTGGCCCAGAGCAAGGCGATCACGGTGGCGGCGAGAAGCAGGAAACCGCCGGTGGTCTCGTTGCGGAGCAGGCGCGTCACGCGCAGGCGCTCCGGGATCAGGCGGCGGGTGGTGGATGTCTGGTGCATGGGTTCCTGAAGGGTCGTCGGTTCCTGACCACCGCCGCACGTCCGGGATGGTCCCCGGGAGGCAGTGGGCCGACCAGACTTCCCGGCACACCAGCCTCCATTTTACCGCAGATGCGGTGCCCGATGGGCCGCTCAGCCGTCCCCGGAGGTGACGGCGAAGGCCGACGCGCCGTCGCCGTCGAGCTCTCCGGGCCGGACGGGGCGCCCGGACACCGCGAGCAGGAGCGCCAGGGTGCTGCCCCGCACGACCGGCGCGGCGTTCACCGCCGGGCTGGTCGGTCGCCCGTGGAAGTCCGTGTCGGTGGCCTCGAGGATCACGCCCGCGGCCCGCTCCTTGCCGCCGCCGAAGCCGGTGGACGTGGCCAGCTGGTGCTTCAGAGCCTCGAGCAGGGGACCGGGGGGATAGGAGCGGCTGATCCCGAGCGGGCGGCGGATGTCCTCGCCATGGACGAAAGCCTCCACGAGGCGCGTGACCCGGGGCGCGGGAGCGCTGCTGGTGCGCCCGCTCACGGCCCGGAGGTTCTCCAGCGTCTCCCGCGGGTCTGCCCGGCGCTCACGGGCGACGCCGTGCTCGTTGAGGGCGTCGAAGTCGAAACGGGCCTTGAGCAGTTCCCCTGCGAAGCCGGCCCAGGTGGTCTTGGCGTCATTCACGAGATGGGCCACCACGTCATGGACCGTCCATCCCGGGCACAGGGAGGGCGTGTCCCAGGCTTCGGGTTCCAGCTCCGCCAGATCGGCCGCCAGCGCGCGGCGCTCCTCGTGGACGACGTCCCAGATCTCGTTCATCGCGGCCCTTCCGATGGTCGGCGGATCGTGCTCTGATGTGCCGGGAATGCCGCTCCGATGCGCCGTCCCCCTGTCGCCGACCCTAGCAGCGCAAGGGCCCGGAGGGGAGGGGGCCGGCCGGGATGCGCCGAAACCCTGATACCCTGGGAAGGTGAAGAACTGACGCAGCCTGCTGACAGCTGGCCATTTTGCCCGTTGTCCCGCTGACATCCTGTGCCGATGATTCCCGCGCCTGCCGCCCTCCGGACGTTGACGGAGGATGCACTCGGCGATCGCGCGGTGGCTGCGTCTCACCTCCCCTTTCCAGGTTCTCCTGCAGGCCCTTGCTCCAGGGCCTCCGTCCGTGACGTTCTCGGTCCGACGGCCGCCAGGGGATCCGGGCTTGTGAAGCGTGGCAGGCCGGCGGGACTTTCGTTCTGACGGAAGGACTCTCATGCACGCCTTGACTCTTCAACATCTGGCGCTGGACGGCATCTCCCAGCGCTACGCCGGACGCCGCGTCCTCAGCGACATCACCTTCGCCGTCTCTCCGGGACAGCGGGTGGGTCTGATCGGGGAGAACGGTTCCGGCAAATCCACCGTGCTGCGCATCGCCGCCGGTGCCCAGCGCCCGGATGCGGGTCTGGTGCTCCGGCCGGAACGCCTGGGGTACTTCGCCCAGGAGCTCGACGCACCTCCCGGCAGCACCGCCGGCGAGGTGCTGGACCGTGCCCAGCGCCCGGCTCTCGAAGCGCTCGCCGCGCTGGAGAGCCAGGACGTGGACGCCTATGCACAGGCTCTCGACGACGCCGAACGCCTGGGCGCCTGGAGCGCTCAGGCCCGACGCGGGGAAGTCCTCGCCGGGCTGGGACTCTCCGGCCTCGACGAACGGACGCCCGTGGAACGGCTGTCCGGTGGACAGCGATCCCGGCTGGCGCTCGCGGCCCTCCTCCTGGAGGAGCCGGACGCGCTGCTGCTCGACGAGCCGAGCAATCATCTGGATGACGCCGCCGTGGCGTATCTGGAATCCGCCTTGCGCGACTGGAAGGGCCCTGTGCTCTTCGCCAGTCACGACCGCACCTTCCTGGACCGGGTGGCCACACGAATCGTGGACCTGGACCCCTTGCCTGTGCCGGCCGTGGTGCTGGCCGACGCGGTCGCCCCGGCCTCTCCCGCTGTCCCCTCCGGCGCCTCACGGCCGGCAGGGGCCGCCGGAGCCGTCGGGGCGGAGCCGGGCGACACGACCTCCGACAGCGGCAGCGGGCTGGGGGTCCGCCACTTCGGTGGGGACTACAGCAGCGCTCTCCGTGCGCGCCGGGATCTCATGCGGCAGTGGCGTGACCGCTACGCCGCGGAACAGGCCGAACTGCTCGCGCTGCGCGAGGAGATCGAGGTGGGGGCGCGCAACGTCAACCGCAAGTCCGACCCCCGGACCGAGGCGCGGGCCTCCCGGAAGTTCTATGCCGACAAGGATGCCCGGGTCATCGCGCGCCGGGCGCGCAATGCGCGGGTCCGTCTCGAGACGCTGGAGAGCGGACGGGTCCGGCGCCCTCCGGAGCCCCTGCGCTTCGCCGGATTCGACCACGCCGCCACGGCTCTGCGCGACGTGCCGGCAGTGGATGAGGCGACGGCGGAACCGACGACAGCGGCCCAGCGGGCGTCGTCGGGCGTGGACCTGGTGCCTGGCCGGCACGGTGACCATGACGCCGGGCCGCAGGGTCCCGCCGCGGAGGCGGCGCTCCGTGCCCACCGCGTGGCCGTCCCCGGACGGCTGGCGCCGGTGTCCTTCGGGCTCGGCTCGCACGGCAGGCTGCTCCTGACGGGTGCCAACGGCAGCGGGAAGTCGACGCTGCTCAAAGCCTTGGCCGGACGGGTCGCGCATGAGGGCGAGATCCTCCGGGCCGACGGCGCCACGGTGGGCTATCTGGCGCAGGACACCGTGTTCGACGACCCCGGCCTGAGCGCTGCCGCCTGGTACGCACGTGCCGTGGGCTTCGAACGAGCCGAGAGCACGCCGCTCGCGGCCCTCGGGCTGCTTCCCGAGCGGGACACGGGGCGGGCCCCCGGCGAGCTCAGCATCGGGCAGCAGCGGCGTGTGGCGCTGGCGGCCCTCGTGGCGGACCCTCCGAGGGTGCTGCTCCTGGACGAGCCCAGCAACCACCTGTCCCTGGCTCTGGTCGAGGAACTGGAGGAGGCGCTGGAGTCCTTCGCCGGGGCCGTCGTGATTGCGACGCACGACCGCTGGCTGCGCACGCGCTGGCGGGAGCGGAACGTCCCGGAGATCAGTCTCGGCTGAGCCGGCGTCACCGCCGAAACAGCGAGTTCCCGTCGAAACAGTGCGTTGAACACACGGTTTCGACGGGAACTCACTGTTTCAGCGGAAGGGTGTCGGAAATCTCAGGCGAGAACCGCCGTCAGTGGCGTCAGTGGCTTTCGAGCCAGGACTGCGCCTGCTGAGCCTGCAGGTTGAGGGCCTTGCCGACCAGGGGCTCGGCCGCGCCGGCGATCTTGCCGCCCAGGAACGGGATGGAGGAGGTCACTTCACCCTCGACGTCGATCCGGGTCTGGCCGTCCACGGGGACGAGCTTCTGCAGCGCGGACGCGCTCACGGGAGCGCCGCTGATCGAGATCTGGATGTCGGCCTGACGGCTGCCGTCCTCCAGGGGAGCGGTCCACGCCTCGCGCTGCGTGACGGTGAGCGCTTCGCCCACCACCTTGCGGGCGATGTCCGGGAGGCGGGTCGTCGGAACGGTGCGCACCACGGTGGCGGTGAACGCCGCGGCCGTGTCGCCGTCGATCGTGAAACTCTCCAGGGTGCCGCCCACGAGTTCGCTCACATGGCGGACGAAGTTCTCGTCGACCAGGACGGCCGCCACCTCCGGCAGTCCGAAGGGCACGGTGGTCGAAGCGTTCAGGGCCATGGATCCTCCAAGGTCGGGTGAGCCCGCGCGGTCTGCGGGGCCTCCACCATGGTAGGCGGCTTCCTGTGAATCCGGGTTTTCAGGCGATTCACAGGCGCAGGAGATTGGCCAGATCGGCCCGGATGGCCTACGCTCTATAAAGGTTTGATAACGAACCCCGCCGCCGGAGATCTGATCCTGGCGGAGACAACGCCCACGAGGACTTCCTGTCCGTGGGCTGAATATGCCGGGTCACTGCCGTCCACCGACCGCCACCGTCTGTGCCGTGACCACGTCCTGACCTCAAGACGTCAGGGGCCGGTGGCGTACGAGGATTTCCGGGGACGGAATGAGTACCGGTGGAGCCCCGAGCATTTGGAAATCATGAAGCAGAACGCAATCTCCCTGGCTACCCGTCGCTCTCTTGCAGTCGTCGCCGCATCCGGCGCACTCCTGGGAGGGGTCGCCCTGGCGGCTCCCGCGGCGAACGCGGCCGGCGAGTCCACCTGGGACGCACTGGCTCAGTGCGAGTCCGGTGGCAACTGGTCCATCAACACGGGCAACGGCTACTACGGTGGCCTGCAGTTCGACCAGAGCACGTGGCAGGCCTACGGCGGCACCGGTTCCGCCGCTGAGGCCTCCAAGTCCCAGCAGATCGCCGTCGCCGAGAAGGTTCAGGCCAACCAGGGCTGGGGCGCCTGGCCGTCCTGCTCCTCCCAGCTCGGCCTCTCGGGCAACGGCGGCGGTTCGGCCGCCGCAGCCCCGGCCCCGGCGCAGAACACGCAGGTCCAGGCTCAGGGTCAGTACACCCAGCAGCAGGCCCCGCAGCAGGCTCCCGTGGAGCAGGCCCCTGTTCAGCAGGCTCCCGTGGAACAGGCTCAGCCCGCTCCGCGTCACGCGGCCGAGGTCCCCGTGACCGGCAAGACCTACACGGTCGAGGCCGGCGACACCCTCGCCAAGATCGCGCAGAAGCTCGGTCTGAAGGGCGGCTGGGAGCTCCTGGCCGACGCCAATGCCAGCACCGTGACCGATGTGAACCTGATCTTCCCGGGTCAGGAGCTGCAGATCCCCGCGGAGTGATCCGCAGGCTTTCCCGCGCGGAATCCCTTCCGGCCCGCTCCTCGTGAGAGATCGGGGCCGGGAGGGATCACGCGTTGCGGATTACACTGGAAACACCCGGTACTTTCACAAGTCCCGGGTGTTTGTGTTGTCCGGGATGGCCCGTGGCGACGCCCCTTCACCGAGCCCGCCAGGAAAGCAGCAGCCCGCATGAGTCCTCGCACCGCATCCGCCACGTCCTCCCAGAATCCCGCCGTGTTCCAGGCACAGCTCGCGGGCATCCGCACCGTCCTGGCCGAAGACCCGGCCTTCGGGAACCTGCGGGTGTCAGCGGCCCAGGGCACCCGGCGCAGCGACGACTTCCATCTGGGTGCGCCGAGCGGCCTGAACCCCGTGGTGATCGCCGAACTGGTGGACGGGCTCAAGGAGCTGGACTCCGAGAGGCCCGACGCCGGCTCCGGAACCTCGGCGGGAACGGCGCCTGCCGTCGTGCTCGCCGTGACGGCGACGGGGCGCGAGGCGGAGGACCTGGCCGCCGCCCTGCGCGCCTATCTGCCGGAGGACGAGGTGGCGGAGTTCCCCAGCTGGGAGACGCTGCCCCATGAGCGGCTCTCGCCCCGTTCCGACACGGTCGGGCGCCGTCTCACCGTGCTGCGCCGCCTGGCCCACCCGGAGGCGTTCGCCACCCCGCTGCGCGTCGTCGTGGCGCCCGTGCGCGCCGTCGTCCAGCCGGTCGTGGCGGGCCTCGGCGACCTGGAACCCGTCACGGTGCGGGTCGGCGCGGAAGAGCCCTTCGAGGACCTCGTCCGCCGGCTCGCCGCCGCGGCGTACGCGCGAGTGGACATGGTGACGCACCGCGGCGAGTTCGCCGTCCGTGGCGGCATCCTGGACGTCTTCCCGCCCACCGAGAACCACCCCATCCGCATCGAGTTCTTCGGCGACGAGGTGGAGCAGATGCGCTACTTCGCGGTCGCCGACCAGCGCTCCCTCTCCGTGGGTGACGGCGTCGTCCACCCCGAGGTCCTGTGGGCTCCGCCGTGCCGCGAACTGCTCATCACGCCGTCCGTCATGTCCCGCGCCGCGAAGCTGCAGAAGAGCATGCCCGGCGCCGCGGACATGCTGGAGAAGATCGCGGGTGGGATCACCGTGGAAGGCATGGAGTCCCTGGCGCCCGTGCTGGTCGACTCCATGGTGCCGTTCGTCTCGTCCCTGCCCGAGGGCTCGATCGCGTTCATGATCGAACCGGAGAAGGTCCGGCTCCGCGCCCACGACCTCATCGCGACCAACGAGGAATTCCTCGCGGCCGCGTGGTCCACCGCCTCGGACGGCGGCGCCGCGCCGCTGGACCTCGGCCTGGACCCGGAGGCCCTCCTCCACGAGGCCAGCTTCCGCACGCTCGCGGACACCCGGACCGACGCGCAGTCGGCGGGCGTCTCCTGGTGGGACGTCTCCACCCTGGGTGTGGACGAGGAACTGGGGCACGACGTCGACGTGCTGGCGCTGCGGGCCAGGGAACCGCGCGGATACCGCGGCGATGTGGGGGAGATGCTGGAGTTCATCTCCTCCCGGATCAAGGACTCCTGGCGGCTCGTCGTGGTCACGGACGGCCCGGGCCCGGCGCAGCGCCTCGCCGAGCTGTTCCACGATGCCGACGTGCCCTGTGCCCGGGTGGATCGCCTGGCGGACGCGCCGGCTCCCGGCATCATCGAGATCACGACGGCGGAGGCCGGCCACGGCTTCGTCCTGGACGGGCTGAAGTTCGGCGTCCTGACCGAGGCCGATCTGCTCGGCCGTTCGAGCGCCCGTGGCGGCACCAAGGACATGCGGAAGATGCCGTCCCGGCGCCGCAACGCCGTCGACCCCCTGTCCCTGCACGCCGGCGACTTCGTCGTGCACGAACAGCACGGCATCGGCCGGTTCGTGGAGCTGGTGCAGCGGAAGACCGCCGGCTCGGACGGGGTGCGCGAATACCTGGTCCTGGAGTACGCCCCGTCCAAGCGCGGCGCCCCCGGGGACCGGCTCTTCGTCCCCACCGATCAGCTGGACCAGGTCACCCGTTACGTCGGCGGTGACACCCCGGCGCTCAGCAAGATGGGCGGCTCCGACTGGGCCTCCACCAAGTCCAAGGCGCGCCGGGCGGTCAAGGAGATCGCCGGCGAGCTCATCCGGCTGTACTCGGCCCGGATGGCGTCCAAGGGGCACGCGTTCGGGCAGGACACCCCCTGGCAGCGCGAACTGGAACAGGCGTTCCCGTATGTCGAGACGCCGGATCAGCTGACGACCATCAACGAGGTCAAGGCGGACATGGAGAAGGAGATCCCCATGGACCGCCTCGTCTCCGGCGACGTCGGCTACGGCAAGACCGAGATCGCGGTCCGCGCCGCGTTCAAGGCCATCCAGGACGGCAAGCAGGTGGCCGTTCTGGTGCCCACCACCCTCCTCGCCCAGCAGCACCACGAGACCTTCAGCGAGCGGTTCTCCGGGTTCCCGGTCCGGGTCCGGGCCCTGTCCCGGTTCCAGATCGCCAAGGAGTCCAAGGAGACGCTCGCCGGCGTCAAGGACGGCAGCGTCGATCTCGTGATCGGCACGCACCGCCTCCTGTCCAAGGAGATCGAGTTCAAGGATCTGGGACTCGTCATCATCGACGAGGAACAGCGGTTCGGCGTGGAGCACAAGGAAGCGCTCAAGAAGATGCGCACCAACGTGGACGTGCTGGCGATGTCCGCCACCCCGATCCCGCGCACCCTCGAGATGTCCCTCACCGGCATCCGGGAGACCTCCACCCTGGCCACGCCGCCGGAGGAGCGCCACCCCGTGCTCACCTACGTCGGCCCGTACACGGACAAGCAGGTGTCCGCCGCGGTCCGCCGTGAGCTCATGCGCGAGGGCCAGGTGTTCTTCGTGCACAACCGGGTGTCCTCGATCGACCGGGTGGCAGCGTCCATCCGCGAGCTGGTCCCGGAGGCACGGGTCGAGGTGGCGCATGGTCAGATGACCGAGGCGCGCCTGGAACAGATCATCGTGGACTTCTGGGAGAAGCGGTTCGACGTGCTGGTCTGCACCACCATCATCGAGACCGGCCTGGACATCTCCAACGCCAACACCCTGATCGTGGACGGCGCCAACAACTACGGCCTCTCACAGCTGCACCAGCTCCGTGGCCGTGTGGGCCGTGGCCGGGAGCGGGCGTACGCGTACTTCCTGTATCCGTCGGAGAAACCGCTGGGCGAGGTGGCCCTGGAACGTCTCAAGGCCGTCGCCGCGCACAACGAACTCGGCGCCGGCATGCAGCTCGCCATGAAGGACCTCGAGATCCGCGGCGCCGGCAACCTCCTGGGCGGTGAGCAGTCGGGCCACATCCAGGGGGTGGGCTTCGACCTCTACATCCGCCTCGTCGGCGAAGCGGTCGCGGAGTACCGCGGGGAGAAGGAGGAAGCGGCGGCCGAGATGAAGATCGAGCTGCCGATCAACGCCCACCTGCCGCACGACTACGTGCCGGGGGAGCGCCTGCGCCTCGAGGCCTACCGCAAGCTCGCCGCGGCCCACACGGACGCGGCGATCGACGAGGTGCGCGACGAACTGGTGGACCGCTACGGCGAGCCGCCCGCCCCCGTGGTCAACCTCCTGGACGTGGCGCGCTTCCGCGTGGCCGCCCGCGCGGTCGGGCTGACCGACGTCGCGGTCCAGGGGAACTTCATCAAGTTCGCCCCGGCGGCGCTGCCGGAGTCCAAGACCATGCGCCTGAGCCGCATGTACCCGGGCTCCCAGATCAAGCCTGCGCTCAACGCGGTGCTGATCCCGAAGCCGAAGACGGCGCGGGTCGGGGGCCGCGATCTCGCCGACGCACAGGTCCTCGAGTGGGCCCGCAACGTGCTCGCGGCGATCTTCGAGGACTGAGCGGCCCGGACGACAACGCCCTTGAACGACGAAGGCTCCGGAGGAGAACCTCCGGGGCCTTCGTGCTGCTGACAAGCGTTACTTGGCGTCCTGCTTGGCGCGCTCGAGCTCGGCGAGCGTGTCGGACCGGCCGAGGACGTGCTGCGGGATGGCGAAGGCCAGTGCGAACAGGACCAGGGTCACGGCCGCGGGCCAGGTGTTCTCCAGGCTCAGGAAGGACAGCGAGTAGACAGCCCCGGCGAACAGCGCGAAGCAGATGATGAACAGCACCAGGGACTGGACGGTGTTGTTCTCTTTGCCGATCGGACGGGACATGGTCTCCCAACTTTCTTTCTCGTGACGTCCGCTGGGACGTCGTCAGTCTTCCGCAGGGCGGCCCGGACAGGGGCACGCTCTCGGGTCCCCGTGAGGGGACCCCGGGTTCTCAGTAGTCGCTCTGACCCTGTTCGCCCTTGACGATGGCGATGCCGGAGCTCGCGCCGATGCGGGTGGCACCAGCAGCAATCATAGCCTGTGCATCCTCCAGGCTCCGCACTCCGCCGGACGCCTTGACGCCCAGATCGGGACCCACGGTGGCGCGCATGAGCTTCACGTCCTCCACGGTCGCCCCGCCGCCGTTGAAGCCGGTGGAGGTCTTCACGAAGTCCGCGCCCGCCTCGACGGACGCCTGGCAGGCGAGGACCTTCTGCTCGTCCGTGAGCAGCGCGGTCTCGATGATGACCTTCAGGATCGCCTCGCCGTCGTGCACCGCGGCGGCCACGGCGGCGATGTCCTCGACGAGCGCGTCCTTGTCGTCCGCCTGGGCCGAAGCGATGTTGATGACCATGTCGATCTCCGCGGCGCCGTCCTCCACCGCGCCGCGTGCCTCGAAGACCTTCACATCGGTGGGCGTGGCGCCCAGCGGGAAGCCCACGACGGCGCAGCACAGCACCGGGCTGCCCTTGAGCGCCTGGACGGCGGTCTTCACCCAGACCGGGTTCACGCACACGGACTTGAAACCGTATTCCACGGCCTCGGCGCAGAGGCGCTGCACGTCCTCGCGGCTCGCGTCCGGCTTGAGGAGGGTGTGGTCGATGTAAGAGGCGATGTTCGTGCTCATGGTCTTCCTTTGCATGCCTGATGTCGTGGCGCGGGCCGAGGGGTGGTGGCGCGCCGGGTGTGTGCGGTGATCCCCCAGAATCTCATGCCGGGCGCTCAGACGCCCAGCGCGGACCTCATGCCGTCCAGCACGGCGTCCAGCCGGCGTCGGGCCTCCCGCTTGGCCGCGGGCAGCGCGTCCGCGCCGTCCACCGGCACGACCACCTCGAGGTAGCACTTGAGTTTCGGTTCCGTGCCGCTGGGCCGCACGATCACCTGCGTGCCGTCCTCGCTGAGGTACTTGAGCCCGTTGGTGCCGGGCAGCTCCTCCGTGCCCTGCGACAGGTCCTGCGCCACGACGACGGCGGACTCCGCCAGTGCCGCCGGGGGAGTGGCGCGGAGGGCCGCCATCATGGTGTCCAGCAGGCTGAGATCGGCCACCCGGACGCTCAGCTGATCGCTCGCGTGCAGTCCGTGCTCCAGCGCCAGCGTGTCGAGAAGACCGAAGAGGGAGGAGCCCTGCGCCTTGGCCTGGGCCGCGAGCTCCGCGATCAGCAGGGCGGCGGAGATCCCGTCCTTGTCGCGGGCCAGCTCCGGCGCCACGCAGTACCCGAGGGCCTCCTCGTAGCCGTAGACGAGTCCGGGGACACGGGAGATCCACTTGAACCCGGTGAGAGTCTCACGGTGCTCGTAGCCGGCGGCCGCCGCGATGCGGGACAGCAGCCGGGAGGACACGATCGAATTCGCGAAGACGCCCTCGGTCCGGCCCGCGAGGCGGTCGGCCATGTGGGCCCCCAGCAGAGCGCCCACCTCGTCGCCGCGCAGCATCCGCCACGCGCCACGGCCGCCGTCGGCGTCCGGGTCGAAGGCAGCCACGGCGGCGCGGTCGGCGTCGGGATCGTTGGCCAGGACCACATCCGCGCCGCGCTCCGCGGCGAGGGCCAGGGCCAGATCGAGCGCACCGGGCTCCTCCGGATTGGGGAAGCTCACGGTGGGGAAGTCCGGGTCGGGCTGCGCCTGCTCGGCGACCTGCGTCACCGACGCGAATCCGGCCGCGCGCAGCACCGCCTCGGTGGTCCGTCCACCGACGCCGTGCATCGGAGTGAGAACGATGTCCAGGTCCCGCTCCGGGAAGCGGTCGGGCAGTGCCAGCGCGACCACTGCAGCGCGGTAGTCGTCCTCGATGGACGCCGGGAGGACCTCCCAGCCGGACTCCGCCAGGGCGATCGACTCGGACGGGCCTACGGCGGCGATCGCCGCCGCGATCCTCGCGTCGTACGGCTCCACGATCTGCGAGCCACGGGCGCCTTCCGGAACCGCTCGCCCGCCGAGGTACACCTTGTAACCGTTGTCCTGCGGCGGATTGTGGCTGGCCGTGACCATGACACCGCCGTCGGCGTCGAGGGCCCGCACCGCGTAGGCGAGCAGAGGGGTCGGCAGGGCGGAGGGCATGAGGAAGACCTCCAGGCCCGCGGCCGTGAACACGGCGGCGGAGTCCCGTGCGAAGACGTCCGAGTTGTGGCGGGCGTCGAAGCCGACCACGACGCGCGGCGCACGGGCCTCGCCGTCGGCGCCCAGGGCCTCGTTGAGGAAGGCCGCGAAACCGGCTGCGGCACGGCGCACCACCACGCGGTTCATCCGCATCGGTCCCGGGCCCAGCGCGGCGCGCAGACCGGCGGTGCCGAACTGCAGGGTCCCGGAGAACGCGTCCTCCAGCTCGGCCGTCGCCGTGGCGGAGCCGCGCTCCGCGTCGTCCACGAGGGCGAGCAGCTGCGCCGCGGTGGCGCTGTCAGGGTCGGTGGCCGCCCACTCCCGGGCCCGCTGCGCGAGGCCGGTGGGCAGGGGAGCGGAGGCGGCGTCGTCGTGCGCCGTGCTGTGCGGGGCCATGGCTCAGAGCTTGCCGATGATCTGGGCGAGCAGGGCGGAGATGCGGGGGCCGGCGGCCTGTCCGGCCTCCAGGACCTCGGCGTGGCTGAGCGGTTCGGGGCTGATGCCTGCGGCGAGGTTCGTCACGAGGGAGATGCCGAAGACCTCCATGCCGGCCTGACGGCCCGCAATGGCCTCCAGGGCGGTGGACATGCCGACGAGGCTCGCGCCGATGATCTTGGCCATCTGGACTTCGGCCGGAGTCTCGTAGTGCGGGCCGGTGAACTGCGCGTAGACGCCCTCCTCCAGGGTGGGATCCACTTCGCGGGCCAGGCCGCGGATGCGGGAGGAGTACAGGTCCGTGAGGTCCACGAAGGTGGCGCCTTCGAGCGGGGAGGCCGCCGTGAGGTTGATGTGATCGCTGATCAGCACGGGGGTGCCGGGCTTCCAGTTCTCGTTCAGACCGCCGCAGCCGTTGGTCAGGACGAGGGTCTTGCAGCCGGCGGCCGCCGCGGTGCGGACCCCGTGCGCGACGGCGCGGACGCCCTTGCGCTCGTAGAAGTGCGTGCGGGCGCCGAGGACCAGGGCGCGCTTGCCGTCGGAGGTGAGGACCGAGCGGATGGTGCCGGTGTGGCCGACCACCGCCGGGGCGTGGAAACCGGGCACGGTCGCGGCGTCCAGCGTGTGGGTCGTCTCGCCGATGAGGTCGGCGGCGCCGCCCCATCCGGAGCCCAGCACCAGGGCGACGTCGTGCTGTTCGACCCCGGTTTCGCGGGCGATGTGCTCAGCGGCGAGCTTCGCGGCCTCGAAGGGATCCATCGTGTTCAAGTCCAAGGTAGTCACGGGAAAACCGTACTCGCAGGGCCGTGGTCTTGCCCAGCACGGGCTGTGCGGGCATCGCCGTCGCCGTGGGATGCGTCACTTTCGGCCCGGTGGCCGCTTCGTGACGGGTCCTCGGCTGGCAGTGGGGCAGTGCATGGGACAGAATTGTCCTTTGTGAGCACGCATCCTGATTTCGCCGCGCCCCGTATCGCCGTCCTCGGAGGAGGTCCCGGTGGTTACGAGGCCGCCGCGGTCGCCGCATCCCTGGGTGCGAAGGTCACCGTCATCGAGCGCAACGGCCTGGGAGGCGCCGCGGTGCTGACCGACGTCGTGCCCTCCAAGACCCTGATTGCCACCGCCGACCTCATGGCGCGCGTCTCGGAGGCGCACTCCCTGGGGGTCCGCTTCGAGGTGGATTCCGGCGCGCCGACCATGGTGGCCGATCTGGAGCACATCGACCGCCGTGTGATGGAGCTGGCCCAGGAGCAGTCGGACGACATCCGCCGCAGCCTCGAGGAGGCCGGCGTGAAGGTGCTGATCGGTGACGGCGTGCTGCAGGACGACCGCACCATCAAGGTCACCACCAAGTCGGGCTCGGTGCGCACGGTCGACGCCGACGCCATCATCCTGGCCGTCGGCGCCCACCCCCGCGAGCTGCCGAGCGCCAAGCCGGACGGCGAGCGGATCCTGAACTGGACCCAGCTCTACAACCTGACCACGCTGCCCGAGGAACTGATCGTGGTCGGTTCCGGCGTGACCGGCGCCGAGTTCGCCTCCGCGTACAACGGTCTGGGGTCCAAGGTCACCCTGATCTCCAGCCGCGACCAGGTGCTCCCGGGTGAGGACAGCGACGCCGCCGACGTGCTGGAAGAGGTCTTCGAGCGCCGTGGCGTCCGCGTCCTGTCCCGCTCGCGTGCGGAGAAGGTGGAGCGCACCGAGGACGGCGTGCTCGTCACCCTCGGCGACGGCAGCACCATCACGGGCACCCACTGCCTCATGTGTGTGGGCTCCATCCCGAACACCGAGGGCATCGGTCTGGAGAACGCCGGAGTGGCGCTGACCGACTCGGGCCACATCAAGGTCGACGGCGTCTCCCGCACGACGGCCCACAATGTCTACGCGGCCGGCGACTGCACCGGGGTGTTCGCGCTGGCGTCCGTGGCCGCCATGCAGGGCCGCATCGCGGTGGCCCACATCATGGGCGATGGCGTCCGCCCCCTCAAGCTCAACGAGGTGGCGTCCAACATCTTCACCTCCCCGGAGATCGCCTCGGTGGGCGTCTCGGAGAAGGACCTCTCCACGGGCCGCTACCAGGGCGACGTCGTCATGCTGCCGCTCAAGTCGAACCCGCGCGCCAAGATGCGGAACTCCAAGGACGGCTTCGTCAAGATCATCTCCCGCAAGGGCTCGGGCACGGTGATCGGCGGCGTCGTGGTGGGTCCGAACGCCTCGGAGCTCATCTACCCGATCGGCCTGGCCGTGGCGAAGAAGCTGCACGTGGACGACGTCGCGAGCACCTTCACGGTCTTCCCGTCGCTGACCGGTTCCATCGCGGAGGCGGCGCGCCGCCTGCACGTGCACCACTACGACGGCTAGTCGCCACGGCGCCGTCTGCGGCGTCTACGCCATCCAGGACGACGACGGCGGGCTGAGCCAGTAGGCGGTCCCGTCGGACTTCCGGCGGAGGATGTCCAGGTCCACGGCGTGGCGGCGGAAGAACGCGACGTCCTCGACCAGGACGGACAGGCGTTCGTTGACCTGGGCTTCGGAGAGCACCTCGCCGTCCCGGACGCAGCGGGTGACCACTGCGTGGACAAGACCGTTCACGCTGCCCGGCGCCCGGCCCGCCAAGGCGATCCTCGGAGTGGCGAGGAGGGCCTCGACCTGCGCGGCCGGGTCCAGAGCGGCGAGGGCCTGCCCCAGGACGTCCGGCGCGAGCCTGAGTCCGCCGTCCTCGGCCACGGCCAGGCCGCTCTGCACGAGATTCCCTGCGAGGCGCTCGTCGGCGTCGACGAGTTCCCCGGCGGCCAGCCGGGAGACCAGGGGAGCGGACTTCGGCGACCGCAGGAGACTGAGGAGCACCCGGACGGAACTGAGAGCGGACATGCCCGCCACTCTAGTGGGAGCCCGGGCATGAGACCCCTCGAAAATCGTCGGAGGGCGAGCGTAGGCTGACCCCATGGATCTCCTCCTCGTACCCGGTCTCTGGCTCGACGCGTCCTCCTGGGATGAGGTGACTCCGGGGCTCATCGCCGCCGGGCACCGTCCGCATGAAGGTCAAGAACCGGGCAGTAAGTATCTGAAAAGTCTTGTCACTTTGAGTCAACAGCCTTAGGCTCAGATGACGATGAGGGGTCATTGGGGGCTCCTCGTTACTGAATTGCGGAATTCGATGAGGCATCTGAGAGTAGTTCTCGCCAGCATTTTTTCCGGCTTACTTCTGCTTGCTGGACTTGCAATGCCAGCGCAGGCGACGCCTGGTCCGCACATCACCAATAGCGATCGGCAACACATAAAGGACTTCTTCAAGACGTATGAGGTTCCGGCCCAAAATTGGGCACCTCTCCTGAGGACGTGGGAGTCAGGTCAGCCGTGGGACTCTAACAAAGGTGGAGATCCCGTCTCGGTGGAAACTCGAGACAAATCCGACGAGACGGTTCAGATCAGTAGGTTTGCTGACGGTTCGGTAAAGGTGACTACTGTCGAGAAGCCCGTGGTCGAGCTAAAGAGCGGAGAAGTCACGCCTTACGCATCGGTCCAAGGTTGTTCGGTGTACCGGACAAGCTATTCAGCAACTTTCTCGGGGTGTGGTGAAAGCAATCAGTGGGGCAATGTTTATCTGGCTTTCAACGCCAACTTCGAGTCATGGGCTGGTGGCGGGAAAATCGACTGGGTTGGAAATCAGACCGGGACGTGTTGGGGATTGTCTTGTAATCAGCCGACTTGGGATCCTCAAAAGACCTCCTCAGATTATGCCGGACCGGCGATGCAGCGAATCCATATGTGGGTGACCCAGACTGTTGGGGTTCCTTTTTCCTGGGACACTTGGGTCCAACTGAACGTCAACGGAAGTGGGGGATGGGCGACTAGCTCATAAACCGTCATGAACCAACCATCTGAGCTCAATCCGAACTATTGGGAAATGGGAATCGCTTCGATCCCCGTGGTCCTCGTTGCTGCGTTCATACTGACGACTTTGGTGCTAGCACTTGCTGATCGGCACTTGACCTTGGGATCTCGACTGCTCTGGGCGGCGCTGATCTTAGTGATACCGCTTCTTGGCGCGGTGCTCTATGTGGTACTTCGGGTACGCACGGCGGCTGTAAGAAAACGGCGCTCAACATAGTGGTACTCAATTTCGAGGGTACCGGGCGGTGCTGAGAGTGAATCGCCTGGTACCTCCGGGAACGCGCGGACCTCACCCCCGCAGATGCTCTGCGGGGGTGAGGTCCGCTTTGGAATCCGGGCACCGGCGACCGGCCACGAGACCCCTCGAAAATCGTCTGAGGGCGAGCGTAGGCTGACCCCATGGATCTCCTCCTCGTACCCGGTCTCTGGCTCGACGCGTCCTCCTGGGATGAGGTGAGTCCGGGGCTCATCGCCGCCGGGCACCGTCCGCATCCCCTCACTCTGCCCGGTGTCGGCGCGCCTGCTGCGGAGTCGTCCTCCCTCACCATCGACGACTGGGTCGCGGCGACCGTCACGCAGATCGACGCGCTGGACGGGCCCGTGGTCCTCGTCGGGCACAGCGGCGGAGGCAACGTCGTGTGGGGCGCCGCGGATGCGCGTCCGGACAAGGTGTCGCGCGTGATCCTCGTCGACACCGCCGTGCCGCCGCCTGGCGCCATGATCTCGGAGTTCGACGTGGTGGACGGGGTGATCCCGTTCCCGGGCTGGGACTTCTTCGACGAGGAAGAGGTGTACGACCTCACCCCGGAGGTGCGGGAACGTGCCGCGAACGCCACCTTCAGTGTTCCGGCGCAGGTGCCCACCGGGCCCATCTCCCTGACGGACGAGCGACGGTACGACGTGCCGGTGACCGTCCTCTCGGGCGGCATGGACGAGGAGCAGTTCCGCGCGGCGCTGGCCCAGTGGGGTGCGTTCGCGGACGAGGCCGCGGCCGTGAAATCACTCGACGTCGTCACCATCGGTTCGGGTCACTGGCCCCAGTTCTCCGTCCCGGAGCGGCTCACCGGCCTCATCGCGGAGGCTGCGTCCCGGTGACCTCCCGCCCGGCGGGGCGAGGGCGGGCGGATCTTTTCTGAAAGGGTCCGTGCGAGTCATTCCACATACTGGACACAGTTGTCCAGTAGATGGACCCCGGTGGTTAAGATGAACGCCGTCTCATAGCATGGCGGCCGCTTCAGGGGGCGGGCCGCCCGGAAGGAAAGCCGGACCCATGTCATCCACTCCAGCCACACCGGCTGCCCCGGGAACTCCGGGGGCACCAGCGGCGGCGCCCGCCGCCAACACGCGAGGACGCGTGATCTTCGCCAGCCTCATCGGCACCACGATCGAGTTCTACGACTTCTACGCGTACGCCACGGCGTCCGTGCTCGTGTTCCCGCGGCTCTTCTTCCCGAACGCCACGGACATCAACGCGATCCTGAGCGCCTTCGCCATCTTCGGCGTGGCCTTCGTGGCCCGCCCCATCGGCTCCATTCTGTTCGGCCACTTCGGCGACAAGCTGGGCCGCAAGGGAACCCTGGTGGCCTCGCTGCTGACCATGGGCATCGCGACCTTCCTGATCGGTTTCCTTCCGCCGGCCGCGGGCGGCTGGGTCGTGCTGGCCCCGCTGGCGCTCGTGGTCCTCCGGTTCGCGCAGGGCATCGCCCTCGGCGGCGAGTGGTCCGGCGCCGCGCTCCTGGCCACCGAGAACGCCCCGGCGGGCAAGCGCGCCATCTGGGGAACGTTCCCGCAACTGGGCGCCCCCATCGGCTTCATCCTTTCGAACCTGATCTTCGTCGCCCTGCAGACCTGGCTCACCCCGCAGCAGTTCCTGGACTGGGGCTGGCGCGTTCCGTTCATCCTCTCGGCCGTGATCGTGGCCGTCGGCCTGTACGTGCGCCTCAAGCTCGAGGAGTCGCTGTCGTTCCAGAAGGTCATCGCCGAGGACAAGGTCGCCCGCGTCCCGCTGGCCGTCACCTTCCGGTTCCACTGGCGTCAGGTGCTGGCGGGCACGTTCATCATGCTGGCCACCTACGTGCTCTTCTACCTCATGACGAGCTTCACCCTGACCTACGGCACCGCGGCCGACACCGCCGCCAAGGCCGAAGCCGCCGCGAAGAAGGCCGGGAAGGCCTTCGACCCGGCCGCCTTCGTCCCGGGTCTCGGCGTCGACAAGACCCTCTTCCAGTGGATGCTCATCCTCGGCGTGGTGTTCTTCGGCATCTTCACCGTGGTCTCCGGCCCGCTGGCCGAGAAGTACGGCCGCCGGAAGTTCCTGATCTGGGTCACTGCCGGGATCTTCGTCTTCGGCTGCGCCTGGACGCTCATGTTCGGCCCCGGCCCGGGCGCCGCGATGGTCGGCCTGATCATCGGCTTCACGCTGATGGGCCTGACCTTCGGACCGATGGCGGCCTATCTGCCGGAACTGTTCCCGTCGAACGTCCGCTACACCGGTTCGGCCGTGGCGTACAACCTCTCCAGCGTCATCGGCGCCGCCCCGGCGTCCTTCGTGGCGATCGCCCTCTGGCAGGCCGGCCACGGCAGCACGTGGATGGTGGGCGTCTACCTGGCGCTGGCCGCGGTGCTGACCTTGGTGGCGCTGTTCCTGACCCGTGAGACGGCGGACGTGGATTACGAGAACAACGTCGCCTGAGTCCGGCTGACGGACTCGTCTCCGGCGACGCGCACGGCCCGGCACCCCTGATGGGGGCCGGGCCGTCGGCGTTCCTGGGAAGAGCCGCGGGCTCGCCTCGGTACCATGGGAGGGTCACTCGGGATCGGCCGGGCGGGACCCTGGGGGCGGGGAGACCGCCGTCATCAGGAAGGTTCCGCACCATGCCCCCTTTGAGCTCTCTCGCCACCAGCTGGACCGCCGACATCCCTGCGCTGCTGCTGGCCGCCGTCGTCGGGGTGCTGTATGCCCGGGGCGTCCGGAAGGCGGGGCACTGGCCTGTCAGGCGGGTCCTGAGCTTCGGGCTGGGGGTCCTGCTCTTCCTGTACCTTTCGTGCGGCTTCCCGGGCGTCTACGGCGTCTCCCTGCGGTGGGTCTTCACCGTCAAGGTGGCCGGATACGTCTTCGTGGTCCCGCTGCTGCTCGCCGCGGGCCGCCCCCTGGCGCTCGCGCGGGAGACGCTCGGCCCGAACGGACGACGGCGGGTGGACGCCTTCATGGCCGGCCGCCCGGTCCGGGTGCTGTCCCACCCGGTGGTAGCGCCGCTGCTGGGTCTGGCGATCTTCGCATCGTTCCTGACGCCTGTCCTGTACCTGCTCCGGACCGATCCGCTAGCGGGCGCCCTGACCGTGCTCCTGGCCCCCGCGCTCGGCCTGCTCATGGTCCTGCCCGCGGTCGAAGGGGAGGAACGCCCCGCGAGCAGCGCCGTGATGGTGGTGGGGTTCATCTACGTCTTCATCGAGCTGCTGGCGGACGCCGTGCCGGGGATCCTCCTCCGGCTGTCCGGCACCGTGCTGGACGGGTTCGCTGGACCCGTGCCCGGCGCGCTGGGCTGGTTCCCGGGGGCTCTGCGGGATCAGCAGCTCGCCGGAGACCTCCTGTGGTTCGTGGCCGAAGTGGTGGACCTGCCGTTGATCATCCTGATGATGATGCGGTTCCAGCGCAGCGACAAGGCCGACGCTCAAGCCATCGACGACCTCAGCGACGAGGAGCTGGCGGAGCTGAACCGGCGCCACCTGAACCGGCTCTGACCGCGCACAGGTCCGGAAACGCCGACGGCGCGGCACCCCGTGAGGGTGCCGCGCCGTCGGCGTCGGAAGGTCGAAAGAGGGTCAGTCCGCGATCGTGGCGAGCACGGCTCCCGCGGTGACGGTCTCGCCCGGCTGAGCGGTCAGACCGGTCACGGTGCCGGCCTTGTGCGCCGTGAGGGGCTGCTCCATCTTCATGGCCTCCAGGACCACGATCAGATCGCCCTCGGCCACCACATCGCCGTCGACCACGGCCACCTTCACGATGGTGCCCTGCATGGGGGAGGTGAGGTCATCACCACTGGCGGCGGCCGCCGCGCTTCCGCGGCCGGACTTCTTCGGCTTGCGGGCCTTCGAGGCCTTGGCCGGGCCGGCCGCCACGGAGGCGAACGACGCCGGGAGACTGACCTCGAGGCGCTTGCCGCCGACTTCCACCACGACGTTCTGGCGCGGTTCGGCGTCGTCCGCGGCGCCGGGGACGCCCGCGAACGGAGGAATGGTGTTGTCGAAGGCCGTCTCGATCCAGCGCGTGTGCACCTGGAACGGGCCTTCCTCCGGGGCGAATGCCGGATCGGAGACCACGGCGCGGTGGAACGGCGTCACGGTCGGCATGCCGGTGATCTCGAGCTCGGCCAGGGCGCGGCGCGAGCGCTCGAGCGCCTGCTTGCGGCTGGAACCGGTCACGATCAGCTTGGCCAGCATGGAGTCGAAGTTGCCGCTGATGACCTCGCCGGCCTGGATGCCGGAGTCCACGCGCACGCCCGGACCGCTGGGGAAGCTGATGGTCTCCACGGTGCCGGGCGCCGGCATGAAGTTGCGGCCGGCGTCCTCTCCGTTGATGCGGAATTCGAAGGAGTGCCCGCGGATTTCGGGATCGTCGTAACCCAGTTCCTCGCCACGGGCGAGACGGAACTGCTCACGGACCAGGTCCAGGCCGGAGACCTCTTCGGAGACGCAGTGCTCCACCTGGAGGCGGGTGTTGACCTCGAGGAAGCTGATGGTGCCGTCCTGGCCGACCAGGAACTCGCAGGTGCCGGCGCCGAGGTAACCGGCCTCCTTGAGGATGGCCTTGGAGGACTCGTACAGGCTGCGGTTCTGCTCCTCGGTGAGGAACGGCGCGGGGGCCTCTTCGACCAGCTTCTGGTTGCGGCGCTGGAGCGAGCAGTCGCGGGTGGACACCACGACGACGTTGCCGTGGGCGTCCGCCAGGCACTGGGTCTCCACGTGGCGGGGGGAGTCGAGGAACTTCTCGACGAGGCACTCGCCGCGGCCGAAGGCCGTCACGGCCTCGCGCACGGCGGATTCGTAGAGCTCGGGGATCTCCTCGAGCGTGCGGGCGACCTTCAGGCCGCGCCCGCCACCGCCGAAGACGGCCTTGATGGCCACGGGAAGACCGAATTCCTGGGCGAAGGCGATGATCTCGTCGGCGTCCTTGACCGGGTCCTTGAGACCCGGGGCCAGCGGTGCGCCGGCGGCGAGGGCGATGTGCTTGGCCTTGGCCTTGTCACCCAGGGCGTCGATGGCCTCGGGGGAGGGACCGATCCAGGTCAGGCCCGCGTCGATCACGCGCTGGGCGAATTCGGCGTTCTCGGCGAGGAAGCCGTAGCCGGGGTGCACCGCGTCGGCGCCGGACTGGCGGGCCACGTCGAGGAGCTTGTCGATGACCAGGTACGACTCGGCGGCGGTGTTGCCACCCAGGGCGTACGCCTCATCCGCGAGCTTGACGTGCAGGGCGTCGCGATCCGGGTCGGCGTACACCGCCACGGACTGGATGCCTTCGTCACGGGCGGCTCGGATGACGCGCACTGCGATCTCGCCGCGATTGGCGATCAGCACCTTGCTCAACTGGGTCATGGCAGGGAACTCCTCGAAATTGTCAATTGACATCGACCTTAGTACCTCTTGGCGGGTTCCGCCGAGATTACTGACGATTTCCGCGCGTAGAGCCGCGGGTCTTTGTAGGAGTCCTACAAAGACCCGCGGAGGAGACGAAGGATCAGACCCAGAACTCCGTGATGCCCGTGCCCTGCTCAGACAGCAGCGCCCGGAGGGTGGAGACCGAAAGGCCGACCACCGCGTGGGGGTCGCCCGTGACCGATTCGATGAACGCCCCGCCGATGCCGTCGATCGTGAAGGAGCCGGCGCAGTGCAGGGGCTCGCCCGTCGCCACGTAGGCCCGGATCTCCGCGGGATCGATCTCGGCGAACCGCACCGTGGCGCTGGACAGCCTGCCCAGCCCGGACTGCGTCGCGCCCGCGCCTGCCGCGATGGACGACGACGGCGCCTGGCCGCCGTCGTCGGGCGCGTTCCCAGGTGCCGGGGACTCCGCCGTGGCCGGGGTGATGAGCCAGTGCCCGGTGTGCAGCACCCCTTCGCGACCGCTCATCCGTGAGATGCGCTCGATGGCGACCTCGGGCTCGTAGGGCTTGCCGTGGGCCTCGCCGTCGAACTCGAAGACGGAGTCGCAGCCCAGCACGTAGGCGTCCCGCGCCTCGGGGAGCGCCGCGACGGCCTCCGCCTTGGCGCGGGCCAGGAGCAGGGCGGTCTCGGCCGGAGTGGGATCGCCGGCCGCGGCGGCGACGGCGTCCTCATCCACGGCGGAGACGATCACGTCGAACCGCAGGCCGGCCTCCGTGAGGAGCTTGGCCCGGGCGGGGGACTGCGAGGCGAGGATGAGGCGGGGTGCGCCGCTCACAGCTGGGTGTTGCCGGGCTGGTCGTTCGGCTGCTGGCCCTGCTGCGTGAGGTAGACCGACTGGCCGGTGGCGCCCTCTTCGCCTTCCTTGAGCGGGATGATGTAGACCGCCGTGCCGTAGGCGCAGACTTCGGTCCAGTTGCCGCCCATCTCCGAGGTGTCGAAGCGCATGGCCACGATCGCGTTGGCGCCGCGCTGCTGGGCCTCGTTGACCATGCGGCCCATGACCTCCTGACGGCTCTCATAGAGGGCCTTGGTCATCTCGGGCAGTTCGCCGCCGCCGAGCGAGCGGAAACCGGCGAGCATCTGGGACCCGATGTCGCGGGAGCGGACGGTCAGGCCCATCACTTCGCCGAAGACGGCGTCGATGCGGTGCCCGGGGACTTCATTCGTGGTGACGATCAGCATGTCTAGAGCCTAATACGGGATCGCCGCCCGCGAGAGGGCCCGCGAGAGAGCAGTTGGCGCCCCTTCCCAGGACGGGAAGGGGCGCCAACTGTCACTTCGCGAGCACGGAGGCTGCGCGGCGAGGGAGGCCGCGGGCGGGATCAGCGATCCACGCCCACCAGTTCCTTCTCGGAACCCTCCTCGACGTCCTCGGAAACGTCGTCGGAGAAGGCCACGCCCTGACGCGGTGCGTTGTAGAGGTCGAGGTCCAGGATGCCCTGACGCTTGGCCACGAGCGTGGGGACCAGCGCCTGACCCGCGACGTTGACCGCGGTGCGGCCCATGTCCAGGATCGGGTCGATGGCCAGCAGGAGGCCGACGCCGGCGAGCGGCAGGCCCAGGGTGGACAGGGTCAGCGTCAGCATGACCACGGCGCCCGTGGTGCCCGCGGTGGCCGCGGAACCGAGGACCGAGACCAGGACGATCAGCAGGTACTGGCCGAAGTCCAGGTTGATGCCGAAGAACTGGGCCACGAAAATGGCGGCGATGGCCGGGTAGATCGCGGCGCAGCCGTCCATCTTGGTGGTCGAGCCGAGCGGCACGGCGAACGAGGCGTAACCGCTGGGGACGCCCAGGTTGCGCTCGGTCACGCGCTGCGTCAGCGGCATGGTGCCCACGGACGAACGGGAGACGAAGGCCAGCTGGACGGCGGGCCACACGCCGGAGAAGTACTGCTTGATGGACAGGCCATGGCTGCGGACCAGGATCGGGTAGACCACGAACAGCACGAGGGCGAGGCCCACGTAGATCGCCACGGTGAACTTGCCGAGCGCGCCGATGGTGTCCCAGCCGTAGCTGGCGACCGCGTTGCCGATCAGGCCGATGGTGCCGATCGGGGCGATGCGGATGATCCACCAGAGGACCTTCTGGATGACTGCCAGCGCGGAGGCGTTGAAGTCCAGGAACTTGTCCGCCTTCTTGCCGGCCTTCAGGGCGGCGACGCCGACGGCGATCGCGAGGACCAGGATCTGCAGGACGTTGAAGTTGACGCTCGTGGAGGCCACGCCGTCGGTGATCTTGGTGCTGACCTCGAGGCCGAGGATGTTGCGAGGGATAAGGCCCTGGAGGAAGGCCCACCAGCTGCCGGCGCTGCCGGAGTACTTGGCCCCTTCCTCGCTGATGCCCGTGCCGGCGCCCGGCTGGAACAGGATGCCCAGGCCGATGCCGATCAGCACGGCGATGAGGGCCGTGATGGCGAACCACAGGAGGGTGTTCCAGGCCAGTTTGGCGGCGTTGGTGACGGCGCGCAGATTGGCGATGGAGCTCACCACGGCGGTGAAGATGAGGGGGACCACGGCGGTCTTCAGCAGCGCGACGTAGCTGGAGCCGATGGTCTGGAGGGTGATGGTCAGGCCGTTCGGGTCATCTTTCGTGCCCCCGAGGTTCCTGGCCACCAGGCCGAGGACGACGCCGAGCACCAGTGCGGCGATGATCTGGACGCCGAAGTTGCCGGCCCAGCGGGGCAGGCGGCTCGGTGCCTTGGGTGCGTTGGTCTCTGTACTCACCCACAGGACAATAGAAATCAGCGTAACAATATTCCACTTTGCGTTGAGCAGTGTTACTTTTCCGCCTGATTTCTGAGAGATTCCTCAAATCCGGGAATATCCGACGGGTACGACGACGGCGGGCGGCACCCGTCCGGGGCCGCCCGCCGTCGTCGTCCAGGTGGTCAGCCGAGCAGCGCGGTGCGCAGCACGTCCAGACCCACCGAACCGATGTTCAGCGCCTTGGAATGGAACGCCTTCACGTCGAAGGACTCGCCCTCACGTTCCTGGAGTTCCTCCCGGATCTGCTCCCAGAGGCGCTGGCCGATCTTGTAACTCGGGGCCTGGCCCGGCCACCCCAGGTACCGGGTGAACTCGAACTGGAGCTGGCCCTCGCTGATGGGCAGGTTGGCGCGCAGGAACTCGTAGCCCTTCTCCGCCGTCCAGGGGCCGCTGCCCCAGCGCTCCGGCATGTCCAGTTCCAGATGCACGCCGATGTCGAAGACCACGCGGGCGGCACGCATCCGCTGCATGTCGAGCATGCCCATGAGGTCGCCCGGGTCGGACAGGAAGCCGAGTTCCTGCATGAGTTTCTCCGCGTAGAGCGCCCAGCCCTCGCCGTGACCGGACACCCAGCAGATGTTGCGGCGCCAGTCGTTCAGGAGCTCCTTGCGGTACACGGCCGTGGCGACCTGCAGGTGGTGTCCCGGAACACCCTCGTGGTAGACCGTGGTGGTCTCGGCCCAGGTGGTGAACTCGTCCTCGCCCGGCGGGACCGACCACCACATGCGGCCGGGGCGCGAGAAGTCGTCGCTGGGGCCGGTGTAGTAGATGCCGCCGTCCTGGGTGGGGGCGATCATGCACTCGAGGGTCTTCATGGGGCCGGGGATGTCGAAGTGGGTTCCGGCGAGAGCGGCCACCGCCTCGTCGGAGAGCTTCTGCATCCAGGCGCGCAGCGCGTCGGTGCCCTGGAGCTGGCGGGAGGTGTCCGCGTTGAGGATCTCCTTGGCCTCCTCGATGGTGGCGCCGGGCTTGATCTGCTGGGCGACCTTCTCCTGCTCGGCGATCAGGCGGTCCAGTTCGGCCACGCCCCAGGCGTAGCTCTCCTCCAGATCGATCGTCGCGCCCAGGAAGGTGCGGCTGGCCAGGGCGTAGCGCTGGCGGCCCACGGCGTCCTTCTCCGGTGCGGCCGGAAGCAGCTCCTCGCGGAGGAAGTCGATCAGCGTGCCGTAGGCCTCCCGTGCGCGGCGCACGCCGTCGTCGAGCGTGGCCTGCAGCTCCTGCGGCAGGGGCCCCGACGACGTCGCGGCCTCCCGCGCGAGCTTCGCGAAGAAGCCGTCTTCCGCGGCATAGCCGGTGGCCTGGTCGATCACGATCCGCACCTGGCGCGCGGCGGAGACGAGGTCCTGGGCCTGGGCGGTCCGCAGGGACTCGATGTAGCCGTCGATCGCGGCCGGGACGTTGTGGGCGCGGCCCGCGATGTGGGCCCAGTGCTCCTCGGTGTCCGTGGACATGAGGTCGAAGATGGCGCGGATGTCCTGCGCGGGGGAGGCGATGTTGTTCAGCTCGGCGAGGGTCCAGCCGCTCGCGTGGCGTTCCACGGCGAGGCCCAGACGCTCACGCATGGCGTCCAGGGTCACGCGGTCCACGTCGTCCACGGGCTCCAGCCCGTCGAGAGCGGCGAGTGTCTCCTGGTCCAGGCGGGCGAACGCCTCCAGACCGGCGGGGGAGAAGTCGGGGTACTCGCTTTCGTGACCCGGCAGTCCCAGACTCGTCGCCAGGGCGGGATCGAGTTCCAGTAAACGTGCGGTGTAGCTGTCGGCGAGATGGTCGATGGCCGTCTTGGGGCGCGTGGTGGTCTCAGTCACAGTCCTAGCGTAGGCATTTTTTCGAAAGGAGTGCTTGAAAACCTTGCCGGTCGTGACGAGGACACGGCACTGTCGAACGGAATGGTCGCATTTGCGATCCCAGGCCGATCGAAAAACCGCAAAGGCGAATATTTGGCTATGCTCGCACCATGAGTGGAATCCGGATCAAGGATGCCGCCGCCTTCCTGGGGGTCAGTGACGACACCGTGCGCCGGTGGCTCAACAGCGGCCTCCTGAAGGTGGAACGCGGCGGGGGAGTGACCGAAGTGGACGCCTTGTCCCTGGCCGCGCTGGCCCGGGAACAGGCGGCGCAGCCCGCCGACCCGACGAAGGTGGGCCGTTCGGCCCGTAACCGGATGGTCGGCCTGGTGACCCGCGTCGTCTCGGACAAGGTCATGTCCCAGGTGGAGATGCAGTGCGGCCCGCACCGGATCGTCTCCCTCATGAGCACGGAGGCCGTCGAGGAACTCGGCATCCGTGAAGGAAAGCTCGCCGTGGCCGTGGTCAAGGCGACCAATGTGATCGTGGAGGTCCCTGATGAAGCGTGAGATCCTCTCCCGGCCGCCCCTCGGCAAGGCCGCCGTCGCCTTCGTGGCGGCGTCGTTCGCTCTGACCGCGTGCTCCGGCGCTTCCGGAAGCCCCGCCTCCGGAAGCGCGTCTCCGCAGGACGCCGGCAAGACGACCGTGGTGGTCTTCGCAGCGGCCTCCCTCAAATCCAGTTTCACCACCCTTGCGGAGAAGCTCCGTGCCGAGCACCCCGAGCTGGACCTCAAGTTCAACTTCGCCGGCTCGCAGGACCTCGTGGCGCAGATCAAGGCCGGCGCCAAGGCCGATGTGGTCGCCACCGCGGACCTGGCGACCATGGCCAAGCTGAAGGACGCCGGCTCGCTCGACGGCGCGGCGCAGAACTTCGCCAGCAACACCCTCACCATCGCCGTGCCGCCGAGCAATCCCGCGAACATCTCCGCGCTCGCCGACCTGGCCAAGCCCGGTGTCAAGACGGTGCTGTGCGCGGCGCAGGTGCCGTGCGGCGCGGCGAGCCACAAGGTGGAGAAGGCGGCCGGGCTCGACATCAAGCCGGTCAGCGAGGAACTCGCCGTCACGGATGTGCTCGGCAAGGTCTCGTCCGGCGAAGCCGACGCGGGGCTCGTCTACCGCACCGATGCGCAAGGTTCGAAGGGCGCCGTGAAGGCGGTCGACTTCCCGCAGAGTAGCGCCGCCGTCAACACCTATGCGGTGGCCCTGGTCCAGGGCGCTCCGGACCGCGACGGCGGCAGGACCTTCCTCGCCGCCCTGACCGGGGCGCCGGGGCAGAAGGTCCTGGCCGAGGCCGGGTTCGGCAAGCCGTGAGCGACCCGGGTGGCGAGGCCACCCGGGCTCCGCGTGGCAGGGCCGGGGTCGGGAGGAACCGCCGTGACGGTGCTCGGCTGGACGGTGGCCGGCTGAACGACACCCGATCGAACAGCGCCCGATTGAACGGGGTGCCCGGCTGGATGCTGCTGGCGGCCGTGCTCGGGCTCGCCTTCATCCTGGTGCCGCCCCTGGCCATGGCCCTCAAGGTCGACTGGGCGCACTTCATCCCCCTGGTGACGAGCCAGGCCTCTGTCGACGCCTTGTCCCTCAGCCTTCGCACGGCCTGCCTGAGCACGGTACTCTGCATCGTGCTCGGGGTGCCGCTGGCCGCCGTCCTCTCGCGGGCGCGGTTCCCCGGCCAGCGAGTGCTGCGGGCCCTGGTGCTCCTGCCACTCGTGATTCCACCGGTCGTGGGCGGTCTGGCCCTGCTGTACGCCTTCGGCCGGTTCGGGCTTCTGGGACCGCCCCTTCGAGCCGTGGGGGTCGAGCTGTCCTTCAGCACGGCCGCGGTGGTGCTGGCCCAGGCCTTCGTCTCGCTCCCGTATCTGGTGCTCAGCATGGAGGGTGCGCTGTCCAGCGGCGACGTGCGCTACGAGACGGTGGCCGCGACCCTCGGCTCCAGCCCCGCGGCCACCTGGTGGAGGGTGACGCTGCCCCTGGCCCTGCCGGGGCTGCTCTCCGGCGCCGTCCTCGCGTTCGCGCGGTGCCTGGGCGAGTTCGGCGCCACCCTGACCTTCGCCGGCAATCTGCAAGGCGTCACCCGCACCCTGCCCCTGGAGATCTACCTCGCCCGCGAGAGCGACCCCGACGCGGCCGCCGCGCTCGCCCTGCTGCTCGTGGCGGTGGCGGTGCTCGTGGTCGGGCTGGCTCACGGTCCCTGGGTCCGGCGCAAGGCCGGTGTGCGATGAGCGGGCGTGCGATGAGCGGCGCCTTCCTGGACGCCGACGTCCGCGTGCCCTCCCGTGGCCTCGACCTCCGGCTCGGCCTGGGGGAGGGCGACACCCTGGCGATCATGGGTCCCAACGGCGCCGGCAAGTCCTCCTTCGCGGCGGCCGTGACGGGCACCCTTCCAGGATCCCGGCGACAGGCCGAGGGCCGGATCGTCCTGGGCGGGCGGACCCTGCTGGACAGCGCCCGGGGCGTCGACGTCCCCGCGCACCGGCGGTCGGTGGCCCTCATGGCCCAGGCCCCGATGCTCTTTCCGCATCTCGACGCTCTGGACAACGTCGCGTTCGGTCCCCGCAGCCGGGGCGCATCCAGATCCCGGGCCCGTGAGGAGGCGCTCGGCTGGCTGGACAAGGTCGGAGGACGAGAGTTCGCGGGCGAAAAACCCTGGCAGATCTCGGGCGGACAGGCGCAGACCGTGGCGCTGGCCCGAGCGCTCGCCACCCGGCCCCGGCTCCTGGTTCTGGACGAACCCCTCAACGCCCTCGACGTGACGGCCTCGACCCGGATGCGCGGCATCCTCAAGGAGCTGCTGGCCGGCCAGAGCGCCGTCCTCATCACGCACGAGATCCTCGATGCCCTCACGCTTGCCAGTCACACGGCGATCCTGCACGACGGGCGTGTGGTGGCCTCCGGGCCGACGCGCGAGCTGTTCACCCGCCCTCCGAACGTCTTCGCCGCGAAGCTGGCTGGGCTGAACCTGATCCGCACCGGAGAGGACGCGCTCGCCTTCCGGGCCGCCGACGTCGTCGTGTCCGCGCGGGAACCCGGCCTCGGTGCGGAGGGGAGCGGCCTGCCCTCCGGGGCTCAGCACTTCCCGGTCACCGCCCAGGCCCTGGAACCCCGCGGGGAGACCGTGCTGCTGCGCGCCGAAGGAGCGGCGGGGGAGGCCGCCGGGCACGAGGTGAACGCCGAGGCGGACGTCAGTCTGGTCGCGGCCATGGACGCGAGCCCGGGTTCACCGCTCTGGTTCAGCGTCCCTGACGGCGCCGTGCGGCGGTACCGCCCGGCGTCCTGACCGCGGATTCGGCCTGCCCGGCTCAGCCAGCCGGAATCAGTGAGCGGGACTCAGCCCCGGGACCGGCGCCAGGAGCCGGGACCGGCCTTCAGCGGCACGTTGAACTGGGCGCGGCGGTGCCAGAAACGCTCGGAGTGACGGGCGGGGCTCGCGGTCTCCTGCGGCTGACCCGCTGCGAGAGCGCTCACGACGGCGGTCAGCGCGGCGAGCTCTTCGGGCGTGGGGTTGCCCCGGGTGACGGTGAGGAACGGCTGGGCGTTCTCCGCGTCACCCTGGGGCGCGTCGGTGGTGGTGGCCATGATCGTCCTTAGAGCGGGATGTTGCCGTGCTTCTTGGCGGGCAGGCCGGCACGCTTGTCCCGCAGGGCCCGGAGGCCACGGATGAGCTGGGTGCGGGTCTCGCTGGGGGCGATGACCGCGTCGATGTAGCCGAGCTCCGCCGCCTGGTACGGGTTGAGGAGCTCGTCCTCGTACTGGCGGATCAGTTCCGCACGGCGGGCCTCGACGTCGCCGCCCTCCGCCTGCACCGCGGCGAGATCGCGGCGGTACAGGATGTTGACCGCGCCCTGGGCGCCCATGACGCCGATCTGCGCGGTGGGCCAGGCGAGGTTGAGGTCCGCGCCGAGCTTCTTGGAGCCCATCACGATGTACGCGCCGCCGTAGGCCTTGCGGGTGATGACGGTCAGCTTCGGAACGGTGGCCTCGGCGTAGGCGTAGAGCAGCTTCGCGCCGCGGCGGATGATGCCCTGGAACTCCTGGTCCTTGCCGGGCAGGAAGCCGGGCACGTCCACCAGGGTCACGATCGGGATGTTGAACGCGTCGCAGTGCCGCACGAAGCGGGCGGCCTTCTCGGAGGCGGCGATGTCCAGGGTGCCGGCGAACTGCATGGGCTGGTTGGCCACGATGCCGACCGTGTGGCCCTCGATCCGGGCGTAGCCGATCATGACGTTCGGGGCGTACAGCGCCTGCATCTCCAGGAAGTTGCCGTCATCCACCACGTTCTCGATCACGCGGCGCATGTCGTACGGGTGGTTCGCGGAGTCCGGGATGAGGGTGTCCAGGGCGAGATCGTCCTCGTCCACGTCGAGCTCCTGGCCGTGCTCCAGGATGGGCGCCTCGGCGAGGTTGTTGCTCGGCAGGAAGTCGAGCAGCTCGCGGACGAATTCGATCGCATCCGCCTCGTCGCTCGCCAGGTAGGTGGAGGTGCCGGTGGTGGCGTTGTGCTGACGCGCGCCGCCGAGGGTCTCCATGTCCACGTCCTCGCCCGTGACCGTCTTGATGACGTCCGGGCCGGTGATGAACATGTGGCTCGTCTTGTCCACCATGACCACGTAGTCGGTCAGGGCGGGGGAGTAGGCGGCGCCGCCGGCGCACGGACCCATGATGAGCGAGATCTGGGGCACGACGCCGGACGCGTGCACGTTGTTGCGGAAGATGTCCGCGAACATCGCCAGAGAGGCCACGCCTTCCTGGATACGGGCGCCGCCGCCGTCGTTGATCCCGATCACCGGGCAGCCGTTGCGCAGGGCGAACTCCTGCACCTTGACGATCTTCTCGCCGTTCACCTGGCTCAGGGAGCCGCCGTAGACGCTGAAGTCCTGGCTGTAGAGGGCCACGAGGCGGCCGTCGACCGTGGCGTAGCCGGACACCACACCGTCGCCCAGGGGCTTCTTCTTCTCCATGCCGAACGCGGTCGAGCGGTGCGTGGCGAGGGCGTCGAACTCGACGAAGGAGCCTTCATCCACGAGCAGGTCGATGCGCTCACGGGCGGTGTTCTTGCCGCGTGCGTGCTGCTTCTCGACGGCCTCCTGGCCGGACGGGACCAGGGCCTGGGCCTGACGGTCCCGGAAGTCGGCGATCTTCCCCGCGGTGGTGGCAAGGTCGTGGCTCATGGTCCTCACTTCCGGTCCGGCACAGTCCTGTGCCGCTGGCGTACGTGTTGCTTGTGCACATTCGACAAGCCTGAGAGCCAGTCTAGCCAGGGGTCCGGCGCTGATCGCTGTAGGAACCCTACAAAGTCCCGTGTCCAGGCATGGACTGCTGCGAGAGCGTCGCCGACAGGGTTCCACATACTAGCGCCCAGTCCGCTCCCCGGCTCTCGCTTCGCTCGGCGGGGGACCCCTCGCGTACTAGGCTGGACAGTATGGACGCACAGGACTCTCAGCACGTGGAAGGGCGTGAGCCGTTCGACGCGGGCATGCTCCGCAACGGCCTGGTCCAGGCCCTCGGTCTCGCCCGGCTGGATCACGTGGACACCACCGGCTCCACCAATGCCGACCTGCTGGCCGCCCTGGGTTCCGAAGACGGCCGGGGCCGCACCGAGTACCCCGACCTCAGCGTCCTGATCGCCGATCACCAGAGCACCGGCCGGGGACGGCTCGACCGGCACTGGGAGGCCCCGCCACGGTCGGCGCTGGCCGTCTCGATCGTGCTGCGGCCGGTCAACGCTCAGGGCCGGCCCCTGCCCACCGATTCTTATTCCTGGTTCTCGCTGCTCGCGGCCGAGGCCTGGTGCCTGGCGCTCGAGGACATCTGCGGCGTCCATGCGGGGGTGAAGTGGCCCAACGATCTCCTCCTCGGTGAGCGCAAGCTCGCCGGCATCCTCGCTCAGCTGCACTTCCCGGCGGACGGCCAGCCGCCCGTCGTCGTGCTCGGGACCGGGGTGAACGTCAGCCTGACCGCGGAGGAGCTGCCGGTTCCCACGGCCACTTCCTTGCTGCTGGCCGGGGCGCGGCCCCTCGACCGGACCGCACTGGTGGCGGCCTATCTGCGCCGTTTCGTCCAGCTCTACCGCGACTACTGCAACTCGGACGGCGACCCCGACGCCGGCCTTGCCGGGGAAGCCTCGCTGCACCACCGTCTGACGCAGTCCACCGTGACACTGGGCCGGACCGTGAAGGCGCACCTTCCCGGAGACCGCGACGTGGTGGGCCGCGCGGAACGGCTCGATCACCACGGCTCCCTGGTGCTCCTCACCGAGGACGGCCTGGAGCACACGGTCACGGCCGGCGACGTCGTGCACCTGCGCCTGCATGGACCCGACGGCGCCGGCGGCTATGCGTAAGGCCCTGCTTCCGGGGGAACAGCTCATCTGCACCACCCGGCCCCAGGCCCGCAGTCTCATCTGGCCCGTCACCGCCGGGATCCTGGCCCTCGCCGCGGCGTCGTTCGCCGCGGCCTGGGTGGGCCGGGGCAATCTGAACCGTCTCCTCCCGTGGCTGCCGCAGGGATCGACGCCGTACCTGACGCTGGCCTGTGTGATCCTCGGCGTGGCCGTGCTGCTGCTCTTCACCCTGCCGCGGGTGATCGCCTGGAACAGCACCCGCTACGTGCTCACGAGCCAGCGGATCCTGATCGTCAACGGCGTCCTCGCCAAGGTCACGCGCCAGTACCTGTTGGCCGGCGTCCAAGCGGTCCAGACCCGCCAGGAACTCCTGCAACGGCCTCTGCGTTCGGGGACTATAACCTTGGAACTGCGGCATGGCGGATTCGGGGTGCTGAGCGACGTCCCGGAGGTGGAGACCTTCCGGTCCTTCATCCAGGATGCGCTCGACGATCTCCCGGACGGGGTCATCTATCCGGACGACACGATCGACGATTTCCACGACCCCGCATTGCCCTGGGAACTGAGAGAAGGTGAAGAGTGAGCGAGGAGACCTCCGGACAGGCCGCCCCCGCCGTCGACCCGCACGAGACGGACTCCGACGCACACACCCCCGTGGTGCCCGTGCCCACCACCTCCCTTCCCCAGGTCGGCTCGGTCCGTGAACTGCAGCGCCGGCTGCTCGGCGGTGACCGGACCCTCCGCCGTCGTGAAGTCGCCTCCGGCGTGGGCGTGTCGCTGCACTCCGCCCGCAAGATCTGGCGCGCGCTCGGCTTCCCGAACTGGGGGGACCAGGACGTCGCCTTCACCGAGTCGGACCAGCAGGCGCTGGAGACGATCGTCGGACTGGTGCGCGAAGGCCTCCTCACCGAGGAGACCGCCATCTCGATCGCCCGTTCCATCGGACAGATGACCGACCGCATGGTCGTGTGGCAGGTCGAGGCGCTCGTCGAAGACCTCATGGCCAACCAGGGCATCCCGGACGCCGAAGCCCGGCAGAACATCGTGGACGTTCTTCCCGCCTTGATCGACCCGCTCGAGCAGGTGCTCCGGTACTCCTGGCGCCGTCAGCTGAATGCCGCGGTCCAGCGGCTCTCGGTCCGCGCCGCCTCCGGCCTTGAGGCGAGCGAGGAAGGCCGTGAAGGCGACGAGGACGACGCTCCGCTGCCGCTGGCCCGCGCCGTGGGTTTCGCCGATCTGGTCTCCTACACGAGCCTGTCCCGCCGGATGAACGAGCGCACCCTGGCTCAGCTGGTCCAGCGGTTCGAGAACAAGTGCGCGGAGATCATCTCCGTGGGCGGTGGCCGGCTGGTCAAGACCATCGGCGACGAAGTGCTCTACGTCGCCGAGACCCCGACCGCCGGCGCCGAGATCTCCCTGGCGCTCTCCCAGGCCTTCGAAGACGACGAGATCCTGCCGAAGACCCGCGTGGCCCTGGTCTGGGGGCGGATCCTCTCCCGCATGGGCGACATCTACGGTCCCACGGTGAACCTGGCCGCGCGCCTCACCGCGCTCGCCGAGCCGGGGACGGTGCTGATCGACTCTCTGACGGCCAGTGTCCTGGCGGGGGACGAGCGCTACATCCTGACTCCTCAGGAGCCGGAGAACGTGCGCGGATTCGGCGAGATCTCGCCGGTTCTGCTGGAGCGGGGAGCGGGCCCGGGGCTCGTGGTGGACTGAGCCTCCCGTAATTATTCATTCGATGTTACTTTTGAGTTGGATCACCGGCGTGAAAAACTCAGGGGACAGGAGCGTCCTGGCGGGGACCGCTCCGACACCGCATTCTCCTGCATGACATCGAAGGATTGACGTGAGCCCTGACGGAACGAAACCACAAGGATTCAGTGCCGGGGGCAAGCGACGGTTCTTCAACCTCGGCCGGACCGGCCGGCGCGTGCTGGGCATCACCTCGGTGACGGTCGTGTCGTTGTCGCTGGCCGCGGCGGCCATCGCGTATCCCGGTTTCAAGACCGCTGATGTGGACCTCAACGACGGCGGCGTCTGGGTCACCTCGAACGCCCGCAATGCGGTGGGCCGCCTCAACTACGCCTCCCGGGTGCTGGATGGCGCGGTCACGCCCGCCAGCAACTCCTTCGACATCCTCCAGTCCCGCCAGAACGTCCTCGTGCAGGACAGTCAGGGCTCGGCCCTCGGCCAGGTCGACCCCGCCAAAGTGCGGCTGAGCGGCGAGCAGAAACTCGCGGCGTCCTCCACGTCCTCGATCGGCGGGGACGTCATCGCGGTGGCGGATCCGTCCAAGGGCCAGGTCTGGGCGATGAAGGCCGAGGCTCTGAGCGGCTACTCACCGGACTCCGCCGAACCCACGGTGAAGGGCAGCGCCGGGATCCGGGCGGCGGTCAGTGCCGACGGCCACGTCGCCGTGGTGGATCCGGCCAAGGGCACCGTCACGCAGTTCTCCCTGGACGACTCCGGCGCCGTCACGGACCGCGCCAGCAGGGACTGGGCGGATCTCAAGGGCGCAGGCGAGGTGCAGATGGCGGTCCTCGGGCAGAAGACCGTGGTGCTCGATCCGGCCGGCGGCAAACTCTTCCTGCCGGACGGCCGCACCGTGCCGGTGCCGGACGCCCGGAACGCCCGCCTCCAGCAGAGCGGGCCGGATGCGGATCAGGTGGCCATCGCCACGCCCACCGCGCTGATCGTCCAGCCCCTCGACGGCGGCAAGGCCACCTCGGTCGACGCCGGCGGGACCGGTGTGGCCGCCGCGCCGGTGCAGCAGGGCGGCTGTGTCTACAGTGCGTGGAGCGGCAGCAACCGCTACGTGCGCAAGTGCGTGAACCCGGCCGATGACCAGCAGCGCGACGTCCCGCAGGCCAGCGCCTCGCCGTCGTTCGTGTTCCGCGTCAACCGCGACCTGGTGGTGCTGAACGACATCAACGCCGGCAACGTCTGGCTGGTGAACCAGAACATGCTGCTGGTCAACAACTGGGACGACGTGATTCCGCCGAAGAACACCTCGCAGGACGCGGACAAGGACTCCGCCGACGAGGTGCAGCAGACCACGCTGCCGGACCGCAGCAAGCCCAACACCCGGCCGGTCGCGAAGCCGGACAGCTATGGCGTGCGCGCGGGCCGCACCACGATCCTCAGCGTGCTGGACAACGACTCGGATGCCGACGGCGACGTGCTGAGGGTGCGGGCGGAAGGCCAGCCGTCCATCGGACGCGTGGAGAGCATCTACGGCGGGACCGGATTCCAGGTCTCCGTGCCGGCGGACAAACGCGGCAGCGCCGAGTTCAAGTACATCGCGGACGACGGACGAGGAGGTCAGGACGCGGCGCAGGTGACGCTGGACGTCGTCCCGCCCGAGGTCAACCGCAAGCCTCAGCTCAAGCCGGGGCGCGTGCCCAGCCTGGTCCTGCAGCAGGGCAAGCAAGTGGTGCAGAACGTCCTGCCGGACTTCATGGACCCGGATGGGGATGACATGTTCCTCACCGGCGCCACCAGCAGCAATGCCGGCGACGTGGTGCGCACGCGGCCGGACGGCCAGCTGACGCTCCAGGACGCGGGGTCCTCGCCGGGCAAGCGCACCCTGACGCTCCGGGTCTCGGACGGACGCGACACGGCCGAGATCCGCGTGACGGCCGACGTCAAGCCGCCGAGCGCTCTGCCGCCGCTGGCCAACGCGGACTCGGTCATCGTGCCCGCCGGCCAGAAGATCACCGTCGCTCCCTTGAAGAACGACGTCGACCCGCTCGGCGGATCCCTCCGGCTCGCCCGAGTGGCTCCCGACGCGCAGTCGACGGCGGTGATCGGCGCCGACCAGCAGACCTTCCAGTTCAGTTCGACGCTGGTGGGCACCCATTATGTGACCTACACCGTGACCAACGGCCCGGCCGCGGCGCAGCAGCTCGTGCGCGTGGACGTGGTCCCGTCGAACGCGGACGGCCCGCCGATCGCGGTGCGCGACGTCGCGCAGCTGCCGAGCGGCGGCAGCACCCTGGTGGACGTCCTCGGCAACGACTTCGACCCCGCCGGCGGCGTGCTGGTGGTGCAGTCGGTGACGCTTGCGAACGGCGCACCCGTGAGCGTCTCCGTCCTGGACCACAGCGTCGTCCGCGTGACGGATCTGCACGCCCAGGGCACCGTGACGCTCAAGTACTCCATCTCCAACGGCAAGGCGTCCGCCACGGGCGAGATCGCCGTCGTGGTGATCCCGTCGCCGTCGAAACTGCCGGCCCCGCAGGCCAAGGACGACGAGGCCACGGTCCGCGTGGGTGACGTGGTCACCATCCCGGTCCTGGCGAATGACGTCGACCCGAACGGTGGGAAGCTGACACTGGACTCGAAGCTGCCTGAGGTGCCGGACAGCGCCGACGGCCGTATCTTCACCTCCGGCAACACCGTCCGTTTCCTCGCGGGCCCGACCCCCAAGACGGTCTACGCCACGTACAAGGTGCTGAATGAGTCCGGTCAGGCCGACTCCGCGCAGCTCACCATCCGGATCAAGGCCCGCGACGACGAGCGCAACGCCCGTCCCGAGCCGAAGAACGTCACGGCGCGCGTCCTGGCCGGGATGAAGATCAAGATCGCCATCCCGCTGGACGGCATCGACCCCGACGGCGACTCCGTGGAGCTCGTGGGCGTCGACAAGGCGCCGGCCCTGGGCACGGCCGTGCTGGGGGAGGGCGTCATCGAGTACATCGCCGGCTCCGCCTCGGCCGGAACGGACACCTTCACCTACCGGGTGCGGGATCGCATCGGCGCCGAGAACACCGGCACCGTGATCGTCGGGGTGGCTCCGGCCGCGTCCGTCAATCAGAAACCACTGGCGGTGGACGATTACGCCGAGGTCAAGCCCGGCCGACGGATCGCCGTCGACGCCCTGGCCAATGACTCGGATCCTGACGGGGACCCGATCGCGCTCGTGAAGGACCGCTTCGAGAGCGAGTCCGGTCTCAACGCGTCCGCCACCGAGAACGGGCGCGTCCTTCTGACCGCGCCGGGCGCGGAGGGCACCCACAACATCCGCTACACGATCGTCGATGACAAGGGCGCGCAGGCGAGTGCCGTCGTCGTCCTCAAGGTCAACCCGAAGGCCGTGGCCAAGGCGCCCATCGCCAACGATGACCACGTGACCCTCGCGGAGACGCTCGGCAAGACGGCCGTCGACATCCCGGTGCTGAAGAACGACTCGGACCCGGACGGGGTGACCGAGGATCTGAAGATCACGTTCCCGGACGGCAACCCGAACGCGAGCCTGGGCCCGGACGGCAAGGTGCGCGTGAAACTCGCGGAGAACGCCCAGCTCATCCCGTACACCGTCACCGACCTGGACGGGTTGACCGCCACCGCCATCATGCACGTGCCCGGTCAGGGCAAGATGCTGCCCGCACTCAAGAACAGTCAGGTGGTCGAGGTGACGGCGGGTCAGAGCGTCGACCTCAAACTGTCGGACTATGTCGCCGTGCGCCCGGGACGGACGCCCCGCATCACCGTGGCCGAGAAGATCAAGGTCATGGGCGCCTCCGCGGAGAAGGTGCTCGGCTCCGACGGTGCCACCCTGCACTATGCGGCCCTGAAGAACTTCGTGGGCCCGGGCTCGGTGACCTTCGAGGTCACGGATGGCAGCGGCCCGGACGACGCCGACGGCCTCAAGTCCACCCTGACCATCCTCACCAAGGTCAACCCGGATCCCAACGCCAACCACGCGCCCACGTTCCTGGGGAGCCCGCTGGACGTTCCGGACGGGGAGACCGTCACCCTGGACCTCAGCCGTCTCGCGAAGGACGTCGATCAGGGCGATCAGGAGAAGCTGCGCTTCGCCCTGGACGGCACGCCGTCGGCCGAGAAGTTCGGGATCACCCTCGAAGGGTCACAGCTCAAGGTGACCGGAAAAGCCGGCACCGCCGCCGGCGCCCGCCAGGTGGTGGGCGTGACGGTGACCGATGGCCGATCGGAACCGGTGCGCGCCGAGATCTCCCTGCAGGCGGTCGCGTCCACGCGCCCGCTCCCGGTCGCCAATGACGACGTGGTGGACAAGGCCGACGCCGGGAAGCCGGTGACCGTCAAGGTCACCGAGAACGACGTCAACCCCTTCCCGGGAAGCCCGCTGAAGGTCGTGGATGCCCAGGTCGAGACGGGGAGCACGAACGGGTCGCCCGTGATCAACGGGGACTCACTCACCGTCACGCCGGCAGCGGACTACCGCGGCGTCCTGGTGGTGCGCTACTCGCTGGAGGACAAGACGCAGGATCCGTCCCGCCGTGCGACGGGCCGGGTGAAGATCACGGTCCGGGCCGCGCCGGACGCTCCGTCCGCGCCCACCGCGACGGATGTCCGCAACAAGACGGCCGTGCTGCACTGGTCGCCGCCCTCGGACAACGGCGCGCCGATCACCAAGTACACGGTGCGGTCCAACAGCGGGTTCACCCAGGAATGCACCACCACCACGTGCACGCTGACGGGGCTGAAGAACAATGTCCCGTACCGATTCACCGTGGTCGCGACCAACGAGGTGGGGGACTCGAAGCCGTCGGCAGAATCCAACGAGGTCCGCCCGGACGTGAAGCCCAACCAGCCGGACGCCCCTACGGTGAAGGCCGGGAACCAGAACATGGCGATCACCTGGGCCCCCGCGAAGACGGAGGGCTCGCCGGTGACGAGCTACAACCTGGAGATCTCCCCGCCGCCCGCCAGCGGTGTGGGGAGCAAGACCGGCGTCACCGGGCTGAGCTACACCTGGTCCGGACTGACGAACGGCACCGAGTACAGGGTCCGCGTCCAGGCCGTGAACAAGGCGCCCACGCCGTCCGACTGGAGTTCCTACTCCGCGTCGGATCACCCGGCGGCCCCGCCGGCGCAGCCGGCCGCCCCCACCACTCGCGTGCTCTCCGCCGTGGGCACGACGAACCAGGTCGCCGTCGACTGGGTCGCCCCGGACCCGCACGGCGACCCCGTGAAGAACTACTTTGTGACCCGCCACGGCGGTGGACAGGCAGATCTGACCAAGACCGTGTCGGGGAGCGCGCTCAGCACGGAGTTCCAGGTTTCGAACCAGGAGACCGAGTACACCTTCACGGTGCAAGCGGAGAACAAGGCCGGCAAGAGCCCTGTCTCGGCGCCGAGCGCCCCCCGCCGGGCGACAGGCAAGCTGGGGACACCCCAGGGAGTCAAGGCGACGCCGGCCAACACGGGAGGGAACGGCCACCAGATCACGGTGAACTTCACACCTCTCACTGCCGCGCAGCGCAACGGGTCCAGCGTCTCCGAAGTCAGCTACCACTACAACGCGAGCCCGTCAGGGCAGACCGGAAGGATTACCCCCGGCCAGACCATCGGGGGGCTCTCTAACGGGAGTGCTCAGACGATCACCGTGGTGGCCGACTCGACTGTGGCGCCCAGTTCCGACGCCAGCGCGCCGTCCAGCACCACCCCCTATGGCGCGCCGGGCACTCCGAGCGCCTCGGGCCAGGATGGAGCGCTCAACAACACGAACGTGAAGTTCAACTGGTCCTCGCCGCCGGATGCCACCAACGACGTGGCCGTCACGAAGATCAGCATCGATAACGGCGCGTGGCAGACCGTGGCGGCCAACGGGTCCCGGACCTACGACACGGGCGGCTACAGCAAGAGGGCGACCATCAGGGTGCAGACCTTCAATTCACTCGGGACCGCTGGGTCGATCGCCTCGGCGAGTGCGACCTCGGGGGCGCACAAGACCGAATGGCAGACTGCCTTGAATCCGGCGGTCGTGGAACGGAGCTGCAGTTACACCTACAACGGAGTGAACTGGAGCGATGCCAACCACACCTGTGACGGTCAGGCCAATTACAACGCGCCCTGGTTCGGCCCGGGTGATTCCTTCGCGGTGAAGTGCTGGGTGACTTTCGATAATCGATACCAAGCCGACGGAGGCGGAATCGGTAACAAGGGCAGCTTCAATTGGTACCAGGTCGCGAATGGATCCAAGAACGCGGGACGGTACGTCATCACTGGTCACACCACCCTGGGCGAGCCCGGCGGTAACGACGTGCCGCACTGCTGAGGCGCCAAACGAAGGCGGGAGAGCGTCTGCCATGGGGAGCAGTCCCCATGGCAGACGCTTGCACCGGTTATTCTGCCGAAGTTACTTTTGAGTCTGGAGTGTGAGTGCAAGACTCGCTACATATGACTGACCTCATGGGGGAGGTCCGTTCTTCTCCTTGACCGACTACGACCCGTGAGGACCGCACCGTGAGCCCAGCCGGCAGCTTCCCCAGATTCGGGCGGAGAGCCCGGCGCGTCATCGCGGTGACCTCGGTGACAGCCATTTCGCTCTCCCTGGCGGCCGCGGCGATCGCCTACCCGGGTTTCAAAACCGCGGATGTGGACCTGAACGACGGCGGCGTCTGGGTCACGTCCAACGCCCGCAACGCCGTGGGCCGGCTCAACTACGCGTCCCGGGTGCTTGACGGAGCTGTCACGCCCGCCAGCAATCGCTTCGACATCCAGCAGGACGCGAGCCGCATCCTGGTGCAGGACGGCGCCGGAAGCAGCGTGAACGCGGTGGATCCCGCGGCCGTCCGGCTCGGCCCCGACTTCAAGCTGCCACCCACCACCTCCCTCTCCCTGGGCGGCCAGACGGTCGCGCTGACCGAGGTGTCCAGCGGCAAGGTCTGGGTGACGACCCCCGAGGAGCTCTCCGGCTTCAATCCCGAGAACACGCCCGTGGCCGTTCAGGGCGCCAACGGACAGAACACCTTGACCGGGCCGGACGGGACGGTGCACACGCTGAACCGCTCCAAAGGCGAGCTGACGGAACTGCGGCAGTCCGCCCCGGGGGCCGGTGTCGAACGCCAGACCAGGACCGTGACCGCGCTCAAGGACACCGGCGATCTTCAGCTCACCACGGTGGGTGACACCGTGGTCGCCTTTGAAGCGACGAGCGGCCGGGTGATCCGGGAGGACGGTTCCAGCATCACGATCCCCGACTCTCGCGATGCGAAACTGCAGCAGCCCAGCTCCGGAGGGGACGCCGTCGTGCTCGCGACCCCTACCGCGCTGTGGAAGGTTCCGCTGTCCGGCGGCGAGGCCGCCAAGACGCCGGTCGACGGCTCCGGCGCCCCGGCCGCCCCGGTGCAGCTGAACGGCTGCACCTACGCCGCCTGGGCCGGTGTCAACAAGTACGTCCGGCAGTGCCAGAACCCGGCGGATGACAAGAAGCAGGACATCCCGCAGGCCAGCAAAAGCCCGCAGTACGTCTTCCGCGTCAACCGGGACAACGTGGTCCTGAACGATGTGAACTCCGGCGTCGTGTGGCTGGTCAACCAGGACATGCTGCTGGTGGACAACTGGGACGAGGTCATCCCTCCGAAGAACCACAACTCGAACCAGGACGACAATTCCTCCGACACCACGGCTCGGAACGTCCTCCCGGACCGCACCAAACCGAACCGGCCCCCGACGGCCAAACCGGACACGTTCGGCGTGCGGCCCGGCCAGACCACGGTCCTGCCCGTGCTGGAGAACGACTCGGATCCCGACGGCGACGTCCTGACCGCGTCCGTGGAGGGCAACGGGCCCAAGGCGGGCACGGTCGAGCCCATCTACGGCAAGACGGCCTTCCAGATCGCAGTGCCGGCCTCCACGGCGCCCGGCACCGAGACCTTCCGGTACACCGCCAACGACGGCCGCAGCGGCACGAACACCGCCCAGGTCACCTTGCGGGTGGTGGGTCCCCAGGAGAACTCGGTTCCGCGGCTGAAGGCGGAGCGCAGGACCACCCTGGTGGTGGAGAACGGCAAACAGGTCAGCCAGAACGTCCTGCTCGACTGGATGGACCCGGACGGCGATGAGCTCGTGCTCATGGATGCCAAGACTGAGAACCCCCAGGACCTGGTGAAGGTCCGCCGCGACGGCATGCTCACCTTCCACGACGCGGGCACCGGCCCCGGCCGCAAGACCGTGTCCATCACGGTGTGGGACGGACGGGAATCCACCACGGGCCGCGTCACGGTGGACGTGCGGCCCAACGGCGCGCTGGTTCCGCAGGTCAACGCTGACCACGTCAACGCGGTGGCAGGCCAGCCGACCACGATCTCCCCGCTGAAGAACGACGTCGACCCGAACGGCGGCAACCTCCGCCTCGCGAGCGTCGACGCTCAGGGCAAGGCCCAGCTGGGCCCCGTCACCGATGCCGGGACGTTCACCTTCCTGGCGAAGTCCGAAGGCACCTATTACCTCAGTTACGTCGTCAGCAACGGCCCGCAGAGCAATGTGGGGCTCATCCGCGTGGATGTGGCGTCCGGACGCGAGGAGGGCGCGCCGTCGGCCGTGCATGACGTCGCGCTCCTGCCCACCGGCGGCCAGGCGCTCGTCGCGCCGCTGGAGAACGACGACGACCCCGCCGGCGGTGTGCTGGTGCTCCAGTCGATCACCGTCGACCCGGATTCCGGGATCTCGGCGACGATCCTGAACCACGAGGTCCTGCGGATCACCGATGTCCGCGGCGCCAACGCCCCGAGCACCATCCGCTACACCATCTCCAACGGCAGCAAGTCCGCCACGGGGACCATCTCCGTGATCCCCGTGCCGGCCCCGGCGGTCATCCAGGCGCCCGAGCCGAAACCGGACGAGGTCAACGTCCGGGTGAACGACGTCGTGACCATCCCCGTCCTGGCCAACGACACCCACCCGCAGGGTGAGGAGCTCAGCGTCGACCAGAAGCTCACGGAGCTGCCCGACGCCGCGGAGGGCAAGGCGTGGGTCTCCGAGAAGACCGTGCGATTCCTGGCGGGCCCGACCCCGAAGACCGTGCGCGTCGTCTACAACGCCGTGGATCCCCAGGGCCAGAAGAGCGCTGCGCCGGTGACCATCCACATCCTGCCCATCGAGGGCCGCGAGAATTCCCGGCCCCAGGCCAAGAGCGTGACCAGCCGCGTGATCGCGGGCGGCACGGTGCGGATCGCGATCCCGATGGACGCGGTGGATCCCGACGGCGACTCGGTCCAGCTCGTGGGCGTGGAAAGCGCCCCGAAGAAGGGCACGGTCCAGCTCGGCAGCAACTACATCGACTACACGGCCGCCACGGACGCCTTCGGCACGGACACCTTCCAGTACCGGATCCAGGACCGGCAGGGCGCCGTCGCGACGGCCCTCGTGACCGTCGGCGTGGCGCCGCTGCCCGAGGTGAACCAGAGCCCGTCCGCCGTGGACGACTCGGTCACGGTCCGGCCCGGGCGTGAGGTCGCAGTCGCGGCCCTGGCGAATGACTCGGACCCGGACGGCGACACCATCGGCATCCTCAAGGACCGGCTCGACGCCAACGCCGCATTGAAGGCCACTGTGAGCGACACGAGCCACCGGATCCTCGCCACCGCTCCGCAGGAGGAGGGGACCGCGAGCCTGCGGTACACCATCGCCGACTCCCGCGGCGCGACGGCGGACGCCTCCGTGCGGATCATCGCGCGGAAGGACGTGCCGCTCAAGGCGCCCATCGCGCGGGACGACCGCGTGACCCAGGCGCAGACACTCGGCAAGACGAGCGTCGACGTGCCGGTCCTGGACAACGACGAGGACCCTGACGGCGTGGGGGAGAAGCTCAAGATCTCCAGCGAGAACCCCAACGCCCATCCGAACGGCAAGGGCGGCCTGGCGGTCAACCTGACCAAGGACGCGCAGCTCGTCCCGTACACCGTCGAGGACGTGGACGGACTCAAGGCCACCGCGATCGTCTGGGTCCCGGGCGTGGGGGAGCAGATCCCGGTCCTGGCGAAGGACGACGTGCTCGAGGTCAAGGCCGGCAGCAGCCTGGACTACCAGCTCAAGGAATGGGTGAAGGTCCGTGACGGGCGCACCCCGCGGATCACCCAGGTGGACCGCGTCACCATGATCGGCGCCAACGCCCAGGACGCCGTCCGCGATAACGGCGGCTCGCTGCGCTACACCGCGAACCGGGAGTACGTGGGCCCGGGTTCACTGAGCTTCGAGGTCACCGACGGCGACGCGCCGGACGATCCCAAGGGCCTCAAAGCCACCCTCACCATCCGCACCAAGGTGATCGCCGATCCCGACCGAAACCACCCGCCGCGGTTCCTCGGCAGCACCGTCGAGGTGGCGGAGGACGGCGGCGCCACGGTGGACCTGTCCAAGCTCGCCAGCGACCCCGACTCCCGCGACCAGCTGCGCTTCTCCCTGGAGGGCGACGCCCCCGCGGGCTTCGACGCCGGCGTCGACGGCGCGACGCTCAAGTCCTCGCTCAAGGGCGAACCGAAGCCGGGCACGCGCGGCACGCTGCGGATCAAGGCCGACGACGGGCGGGGCGGCACCGCCGTCGCGTCCTTCACGCTCGTGGCCAAGGCCTCCGTCCGGCCGCTGCCGGTGGCGAACGACGACACGGTCGCGGATGCCGACGCGGGCAAGCCCCGTTCGGTGCCGGTGCTGGCCAATGACGTCAACCCGTATCCCGAGACGCCGCTGAAGATCGCCAGCGCCGTGGTCGAGACCGGCAACGGCACGGCGCTCGTGCAGGGCGACCAGGTCCAGGTGACCCCGGCACAGGGCTTCAGCGGCACCATGGTCGTCGCCTACGCGGTCCGGGACAAGAAGGACGACCCGAGCCGTACCGCCACCGCGCGGATCAGGCTGACCGTGCGGGACAAGCCGGACGTTCCGGGCACACCGAGCGCCAGTAATGTGGGTGACCGCACCGCGCTGCTGACCTGGCGTCCGCCCGCGGACCGCGGCGCGCCCATCGAGCACTACACCGTCAAGGGCGAGGGCGGCTTCACGCAGCAGTGCCCGGCGAACAGCTGCACGCTGACGGGCCTCACCAACAACGTGAAGTACCACTTCACGGTGACGGCGACCAACGCCGTCGGCGAGTCCCAGGCCTCGGCGCCGTCGGCGGAGGTCCGCCCGGACACCCGCCCGGAGCAGCCGAACCCGCCGACCACCAAGTTCGGTGACCAGCAGATCTCCGTGGCCTGGCAGCCGCCGGTCACCAAGGGCTCACCGGTCACGTCCTACGAGCTCGAGATCTCCCCGCCCGCTCCGAACGGGGTGTCCAGCAAGCCGGGCCTGAAAGGCACGAGCACCGTGTGGACGGGGCTGAAGAACGGCGTGGCGTACAAGTTCCGGGTCAGGGCTTCCAACCAGGCCCCGGAGCCCAGTGAGTTCAGCGCCTATTCGGCGGCCGAAACCCCGGCCGGCGTCCCGGCGCAGCCGCAGGCGCCGCGTGCGACGTCGGCGGAATCCCTCGGTACGCAGAGCCAGTTGACCGTCGAATGGACCGCCCCGGATCCCAACGGCGCCGCGATCTCCGCCTACACTCTGACCACCTATCAAGGTGGGGCCGTGGTCAAGACCCTCAGCGTTCCCGGCGGCCAGACGAGCGCGAATGTCTCCATGGACAATTCCGAAGCGGATTACAGCTTCACGGTGAGTGCCACGAATAAGGCGGGCAAGGGTGCCACGAGTGCCCGGTCAAACGCGGTCCGGGCTGCCGGGCAGCCCGGGCAGGTGACCAATGGGTCGGTCGCGCCCACCGGGCAGTCCGGAGAACTCAAGGTGACTTTCACCCCCTTGAGCGGGCCCGCGCGCAACGGGTCCACGAGTGACGAGATCAGCTACACCTGGCGCTCCAGCAACGGCGTGGGTGGATCCATCCCAGCAGGGGGCGGAAATGTCAACGTCGGCGTGAACGGCAGCAACATCGCCATCACCATCATGGCGCACTCGACGCGGAGCAGCCGGGCCGGCAACGACACCAACGTGGGCTCCGGCAATCCCTACGGTCCGCCGGACGCTCCGGTGGTGAAGGGCAGCCAGGCATCCCGCGGAGACAAGACCGTCAGCTGGACCTGGAACACCCCGGCGAACAACGGCCGGGCGATCCAGTACTACCAGATCAACTACGACGGCAACGGCTGGCAGAATGTGAGCGCCGGCACCCACAGCTACTCCCGCAGCGTGGCGAACTACAGCGTCACCAAGACGCTTCGGGTGAGGGCCTTCACGGTCGTCGTGGGTCCGGCCGGCTCGGACACCTCGACCTCGGGTGCGGCACCGGAACAGGACAAGGTCTCGGTGACCGCTTCGTCGGTGAACAGTTGCACGGAGGCGACGGGTGGTCAGAACGGCCGGACCGGTTACAGCGCCGGACCGCCCAAGTCCTGCTACGGAGTTGCGAGTGGTGGCGGCACGGCCGCGCCGTTCCCGTGGCTCCACACCGGGAACGACGTCCCTGTGGACCGCTGCGGCAACCCGTTTGGCGGTTCGGGCTGGTACCACATTTCCGGTGGCGCCTACGCGGACCGCTGGGTCCGCGCCGACACCGTGCGGGTGGTTTCCGGAAACGTGCGTTGCTAGTCTCGGTCCACCCGGCATACACCGGCCATCCAGAAAACGCCCTGGCCCAGTACACTCCCCAACAGATTCACTCGACACAAAGGAACACAGCATCATGACGATGACCACCGAGCAGGCCACGTGGTTCGCCGGGACCTTCGAGAAACTCGTGGCCAACGTCGGCCAGGCGGTGCTGGGCAAGCAGCACGTCATCCGGCTGACGGTCATGAGCATGCTCGCGGAGGGCCACGTGCTCTTCGAGGACGCCCCGGGGACGGGCAAGACCTCCCTGGCCCGCGCCCTGGCGGCGAGTGTCCAGGGGACGCACAACCGCATCCAGTTCACCCCGGACCTCCTGCCGTCCGATGTGACGGGCGTGAACATCTACGACCAGAAGACGCAGCAGTTCAATTTCCACGAAGGCCCGGTGTTCGCCAACATCGTGCTCGCGGATGAGATCAACCGTGCCTCGCCGAAGACCCAGTCGGCGCTCCTGGAGGTCATGGAGGAATCCCGGGTGACCGTGGACGGCGTGACCTACGAGGCCAAGCGCCCGTTCATGGTGCTCGCCACCCAGAACCCGATCGAGCAGGCGGGCACCTACCGCCTTCCGGAAGCCCAGCTGGACCGCTTCCTGATCAAGACCAGCATCGGCTACCCGGACCACAACTCCACGGTGGAACTGCTGAGCGGCGCGAGCCTCAAGGACCGCTCCAAGGCCCTCACCCCGATCATCACCACCAAGGCGATCGCGGACATGGCGGACCTGGCGTCCACCAACCACGTGGATCCCGCCGTGCTCGGCTACATCTCGCGCCTGACCGAGGAGACCCGCAACGCGCCGCAGACCCGTCTGGGCGTGTCCGTGCGTGGCGCGCTCGCCATGGTTCGGGCCGCCAAGGTGTGGGCCGCCGCGCAGGGCCGGAACTTCGTGCTGCCGGACGATGTCAAGGAACTGGCCCCGGTGGTGTGGACCCACCGTCTGGTCATGGACCCGGAGGCGGAATTCTCCGGGGCGACCCAGGAGCAGGTGATCTCGCGCGTCCTCACCGAGATCGCGGCGCCTCAGCAGAGGGCCTGACCTTCCGCCGTTCACACGGCCCCGACATGACCGTCCCTACGGAGTTGAAGGCACACCACAGATGAGTGAGAACGCCCCCACATCGCGGCGCGCAGCGCGGGAGGCCCGGCGCGCCCAGGATCAGGGCGCCGCGGCCCCTGCGGGGGAGGACCGGACCATCCGGAGGCCCGCCGCCCCGGCGGCCCCGCCCCAGCCGTCCGCACCGCCCGCTCAGCCGTCCGGCTCGCCCGGGCCGGCAGGCGGCGCCGGGCCGTCGTCGTCGCGCCCGGCCCGCGGCGCCCGGCGTCCCGACAAGGCCCGGCGGCAGGTCAAGGCTCCGCGCCCCGGCAAAGCCACACGGCCTGCACGGGCGGCGGGCTCCGAAGCGAAGGGCGCTCCGCTGGACGGTCTCAGGACCGTCGCGGAGCGTCCGGTCTCGCTGCTCCGGCAGGCCTGGCGCGTGATCGTGGACGTCTGCGGTCCCGTGACCGGCAGGGTCCGCGACGTCCTGGTCCGCACGGTGGGCCCCGTGGTCTCCGTCGTCACGCCGCTGGGTTGGGCCTGCCTGGCGCTGGTCGTGTGCATGGCATGGTTCGCCACCGCATTCGGCTGGCAGGAGGCCGCAGCACTCGGCATCCTTCTGGGAGTCCTCCTGGTGGTGGGCTGCGCGTTCATTGTGGGCCGCTCCTCCTACCAGGTCACGCTCGATCTCACCCGCACGCGCGTGGCGGTGGGCGACAACGCCGTGGGTGGCATCTCCGTCATCAACACGGCGCCGCGTCCCGTCATGCACTCCACGCTGGAGCTTCCGGTGGGCCGGGCGGTGGCCAGTTTCCCCATTCCGCGCCTGCGGCCCCAGGAACTCCACGAGGATCTCTTCAGCATTCCCACGAACCGTCGCCAGGTCATCATGGTGGGTCCGGCCGTCTCCGTCCGGGCCGATCCGTTCCACCTCCTCAAGCGCCAGATCCGCTGGACCGAGCCGGTGGAGCTCTTCGTGCATCCCAGGACGGTCGCTCTCGGCAGTCCTGCTGCCGGCTTCATCCGGGACCTGGAAGGCATGACCACCAAGGAACTGTCCAACACGGACGTGTCCTTCCACGCACTGCGGGAGTACGCGCCGGGCGATGACCGCCGCCACATCCACTGGAAGACCGTGGCCCGCCTGGGCACCCTCATGGTCCGCCAGTTCGAGGAGACCCGCCGAGCACACCTGGCGATCGCCCTCTCCGCCAATCTGGACGAATACGCCTCGGAACTCGAGTTCGAACTGGCCATCTCCGTCGCGTGCTCCGTGGGCCGTCAGGCCCTCGTCGAACAGCGCGAACTGGACATCCTCACCCAGCGTGGCCCCTTCCGCTGTGCCACCGGCCGGACGATGCTCGACGACGCCACGCGGCTCCAGAGCATGACCGGACGCCGTGACGCCGTGGATCTGGCGCGCCGCCTGGCGGACCGCGTCCCGAACGCGTCCGTGGTCTTCTTCGTGGTGGGCAGTGGCGTCACCCCGGCCCAGCTGCGCTCCTGCGCCGCTTCCGTCCTGCCGGGTGTCCGGGCGATGGCCATCCGCATCCAGCCCGGGGCCGCGCCGTCCCGCGCCACCATCGCCGATCTGACCGTCCTCACGCTGGGCGGTCTCGACGATCTGGCCCTCGTTCTGCGAAAGGCGGTCGCATGAGCACCGCGTCCACCACTCGCGTCCTCGGCAGGCGGGGGCTCCCGGCCTGGCAGGACCTCGCCGACGCCGGGGCGCTGTTCGTCCTGCTGGGACTCGGGATCCTCGGTCTCCACCTCAGCTACGGCGGCGACCCCCGGTACCTCCTGGCGGGGCTGGGCGGCGTCGCCCTCGGTCTCGGCGTCGCGGCCCTGAGCCACCGGCTCCGCCTGGGCCTCCTGGCCACGGCGGGCTCCGGCGTCCTGGTGTACTTCCTGTTCGGCAGTGCTCTCGCCACCCCCACACAGGCCCTGTTCGGAGTTCTGCCGAGCCTGGATTCCCTGCGGACGCTCCTGCTCGGCATCGTCTTCTCCTGGAAGGACATGCTGACCGTCGGCGTCCCGGTAGGCGTCGCGGACGGCATGCTGATCGTGCCGTTCCTCGCCGGGCTGATCTGCGCCGTGGCGGCCGGGCTGCTGACCTGGCGGCTGCGCAGCGCGCTCTGGCCCCTCCTGCCCGTGCTCGCCCTGTTCGTGGTCGGCGTCGCCTTCAGCACCAACGCGAGTTTCCTGACGGTGCCACGCGGCGCCGCGCTCGGTGTGGCAGCCCTCGTCTGGGCGTCCTGGCGCCGGTCCCGTCTGCGAGGCGCGGAGGCCAGGATCGTCGCCAAGGGTGCGGAGCACGACGCAGGCGCCGTCCGCCGCGCACGGTTCAACCGCCTGGCGCTCGGCGCCGGGGTGCTGGCCGGCGCGGTGGTCGTCACGGCTCTGGCGTCCCCGGCCGTGACGGCGACCAGCGAGCGGCAGGTGCTGCGCGACGTCGTCGTGCCGCCGTTCGATCCGCGCAACTACATCACCCCGCTCGCGTCCTTCCGCACCATGGTCAAGGACCAGAAGGACAAGACGCTCTTCGAGGTCAAGGGCCTGCCCAAGGACGGCCGAGTGCGTCTCGCCGCTCTGGACAGCTACAACGGCACGGTCTACAACGTGGACCCGAACGGCACCGGCAACTTCAGCAAGGTGGGCGATGCTCGCGCGCTGAACCCGCAGGCGCCCACGGGCGACGGCACCTCCGACTACACGATCGACGTGACGGTGGGGGACTACCAGGGCTACTTCGTGCCGGGAGGCACGCGGACGGTCGGCTTCGACTTCCCGGTCTCGAGCGCGGCCGGCGGCGGTCTCTACTTCAACTCCGGTTCGGACACCGCCATCACCACGCTCGGCCTCGGCAAGGGCGATCACTACACCGTTCAGGTGCAGGTCCCGCCCACGCTCAGCCACGGTCAGCTGACCCAGTACCGGGTGGCCGCCGACTCGCTGCCGAAGCCGGACGGGGTTCCGCCGGCGCTGGCCCAGAAGGCGGATCAGATCGCCGGCGACGCGCCCACGGACATCGACCGGGTGCGCCAGATCGAGGCCTACTTCCGGACCAAGGGCGCGTTCAGCAACGGCCTCGTCACCGAGGGGCAGGTTCCCAGCCTGTCCGGCCACGGCGAATCACGTCTCACCACCCTGTTCACCGCCAAGCAGATGCTGGGCGACGACGAGCAGTACGCCTCGGCGATGGCGCTCGTCTGCCGCCAGCTGGGCATGCCGGCGCGCGTCGTGATGGGCTTCTACCCCGACCCCAAGAGCCCGCAGAACGGTGGCGGCGACATCCAGATCAAGGGCAAGGACGTGCACGCCTGGGTCGAGGTGAACTTCGACCGCGCAGGCTGGATCCCCTTCGACCCCACCCCGCCGAAGGACAACGTCCCGATCCCGCCGGATCCGGAGAAGAACTCCAAGCCGAAGCCTCAGGTCCTGCAGCCGCCGCCCCCGCCGCAGGAGCCGGCCGAACTCCCGCCGGACTCCCAGCCGGAGGCCGCGGACGCCGACCAGAAGAAGAACGACTTCTGGTCCATCCTCGGCCCGATCCTGGCCACGATCGGCCTGGCGGCGATCCCGGTCCTGATCCTGGCGCTGCCACTGGTGCTGATCGCCGTCCTGAAGAACCGGCGCCGCAAGAAGAGGGCCCTCGAAGGGCCTCCGGCGCAGCGGTTCTCGGGTGGCTGGAGCGAAGTGGTCAGCCTGGCCACGGACCTCGGGACACCGGTCGATCCGAAGGCCACGCGCCGCGAGACCTCGTCCCTGGTGGGGGAGGCCTTCCCGGCGGCGGCCCCTGGCACGGTGCTGCTCGCTCAGCGGGCGGACGCGGCCGTGTTCGGGGCCGGGGAACCGGCCGAGGAGGAGGTCCGGGCGTACTGGGAGAATGTGGACCAGTCGCTGAGCAGCATGACCGAGGGGATGGGCTTCTGGCGCCGCCAGCGGGCCAGGTTCTCGCCTCGCTCGCTGCTGGTGGAAGCACGCACGGTCCTGGAGTCCGGCCCTCGAGGCCTCCTGGAGAAGGTACGACGCAGTAAAGGAGATGGGCAATGAGCATCAACGTTGAACGCTGCCCCCAGTGTCAGCAACAGCTCACCCCGGGAGCGGGGTTCTGCCTCGCCTGCGGCACGTCCCTGAGCAACCGGGCGGCGCTGAGGAACGGTGTGCAGCATCCGCAGCAGCCGGGCGGAGCACCGCAGGGCGGCCCGTGGCAGTCCTCGAGCCCGGGGATCGTGGCCCAGCATCCCGATCAGCTGCCCGCCACGCAGCCCGTGGTGCGTGCGGGCGCCGTCAAGCGTCTCTTCTCCAAGGTCATCGACCTGGCCGTGCCCGGCATCATCGCCGGCATCCTTTTGTCGGTGGGCGCCGCCGCACTGCTGAAGAACGGCCTGGCCGGGTCCGCCAACCTGGGACCGAGCCAGGAGGACGTGGTCTTCGCCCTCATCATGTCCGGGCTCGCCGTGCTGATCTGGCTGGCTTACGTCGTGACGATGTGGATCATGGAGGCGCGGAGCGGCAATTCGCTGGGCAACGCGATCTTCGGGATCAGGACCACGGAGCTCGAGGGTTATGCCCCGGGCGCCGGCGCGGTGTTCCTGCGCTGGCTCGTGCTGCTGGCCCCGAACATCCTGTTCTCCCTCGTGGGCGGCATCATGGCCTTCTTCGCACCGGCCGGCGTGGTGCAGATCGTGGGGAGCATCGGCTCGATCGTGTCCTTCCTCTGGCTGATCGTGGCCGGTGTGTCCAACGCCTGGGACCCGAACGAGCGCAAGCAGGGCTGGCATGACAAGGTCGCCCGCACCCTCGTGTTCGATGTCCGGAACGGCCGGAACCCGGTGACCACCGAAGGCATCGCGGGAAGCCACAGCTACCCGACCCTCGACCTGCCGGCCGTGCGCCCGGTGGCGTCCCCGCTGGCCGCGCAGGGTCAGAGCCGGCCGGCGCAGCAGCAGCCCCAGCAGCAGTCCCAGCCGCAGCAGGCGGTGACGCCCGTCGTCGTGCCGCAGCCCGGTCCAGCCGCCCCGCAGCAGCACGGCCGTCAGGTCCCGCCGGTGCCTCAGGCGCCGTTCCCCGTCCAGTTCGGGGAGCCGGGCCAGTTCGGGGAGCCTGCGCCGTTCGGGCACCAGCAGCCCTCGTCGCCGCAGCCGCAGCAGCCGCAGCACCAGCAGCACGGCCAGCCCGCGCCGTTCGCTCCGCCACAGCAGCAGTTCGCTCCGCCGTCGGCGCCTGCCGACCACGGGGAGACGATGCTCCGTGCCCATCTGCCGTCCGGGTCCGCCGGACAGCAGGACTCGCTCGTCCTCCTGTTCGACGACGGCGCGCAGGTCGCGCTCGATGAGGGCGTCCTGATCGGCCGGAATCCCGCGGCGCGGGCCGGGGAGGAGCGCTTGCGTCTCCTCGCGCTCGACGACGCCGGCCGGTCCATCTCGAAGACCCATCTGCTCGTGGTCCCTGCCTCGGGCGGCGCCTGGGTGACGGACCGCCAGTCGACCAACGGCAGCGGTGAGATGCTGGCCGATGGCACCCTGGTCCGGCTGGTCGCGGGAGAGGCACGTTTCGTCCGCCCCGGGTCGACTGTGAAATTCGGGGACCGGACTTTTAAGCTGAGCACACCATGATCTCCGAAGTACCCTCTGATTTCGCCTCGGCCCACGGCGCCGGGCCTCTCACCCTGACCGCCGGCTTCGGCACGGACCGGGGCCTCCGCCGCGAGTTGAACGAGGACTCGCTCATCGCGCAGGACCCGGTGTTCGCCGTCGCCGACGGCATGGGCGGGCACGAAGCGGGGGAGATCGCCAGTGGCATCTGCGTCCGTACCCTCGCCCAGCGCCTGGCCACCCCGGAAGGCAACCGCGACGTGGACGTGACCCGTCTGCAGCAGGCCCTCCAGGAAGCCGACCTGGCCATCCGGCAGCAGGGTTCCGGCCGCGCCGGGACCACCCTGAGCGGCGTCGCGGTGGTCGAGCAGAACCAGAAGCCGTACTGGCTGGTCTTCAACGTCGGGGATGCCCGGACGTACCGGCTCAGCCGGGGCGCCTTCGAACGGGTGACCGTGGATCACTCGGAGGTTCAGGAGCTGATCGACAACGGCTCCATCTCCGCGACCCAGGCCCTGCGGCACCCGCGCCGCCATGTGGTGACCCGTGCCCTGGGCAGCGGCGACGGCGGGGCGCCGGATTACTGGCTGCTGCCCATCGAGGACGGTGACCGGGTCATGGTCTGCTCGGACGGCCTGACCGGCGAGGTCTCGGACGAGTTCATCCGCCGGACCCTGCAGAACACGTTCGACCCGCAGGAGGCCGCGGACGCCTTGATCCAGGCCGCCCTGCGCAACGGGGGCCGCGACAATGTCAGCGTGGTGGTGGTCGACGCGTTCGCCCACGACGGCGAGCTGACCACCTCTCCCCGCATCGACGCGGAGACGGAGGACACATTGCCACGGGAGCTCCTGGCGCTCCGCGAGGAGAGCGCCGCGGCAGCCGCGGCGTCGGGGGAGGAAGAATGAACACCAATCATTACCGGCAGGGCCCCTGGCTGTACGTCCTGCGCAACGGGATCGCCGTGGTCGTGTCCCCGGACGCCGGGACCGAGAGGATCCAGCAGCTCTGGGAGCTCCTGGGCCGCAACCCGTCCGTGGACCAGCTGCTCAACGAGGTCACCCGGTCGTTCGGGACCTCGGTCACCGGCCTGCCCGATTTCGCCGTCGTCGATCACCGGGACTCCCTCCGGGTGTTCCTGCGCGGTGATCTCCAGGTCCGCACCCTGGATGGGAGTGGCCACGAGGTGCACGGGCGAGGGGTGACCACCTGGAACGAGCGCACCCTCCCCTCCAGCGACACGTTCGAGATCCGCGGCGGCGAGCCGGGCGACGACGAGGACCCGTGGATGCCGCTGGACGCGGGCGTCGTGACGGCGTCCGTGCTGGTGGTGGGGGAGCTGCCCGCCGAGAAGCCGCTCGAGGAGGACCTTTCCGCGACGGCCCACGAGGACACCGCGGACGCGCCGCTCTTCGCCGCGCCCGCGACGTCGTGGAACCCGCCGGCGGCAGCGTCTCCCGTCAGTGCGCCTTCTGACAGTGCGCCTGACACCGGTGCCGCGGCGTCGTCCTGGGATCCGTCGGATGAGGAGGACGACGACGAGTCAGCCTTCAGCCTCGACGGCCAGACCGACAGCCTGGCGACCGAGCTGCTGGGCGCCCGGGCGGCCCGCGAGGACGCAGGGGCGGGGGACTCCGTGGACGCCGAGGCCACCCCGGACGGGCCGGAGGACAGGTCCGAGGACGAGTCGGACGACGCCCTCGCCCGGGGCGAAGGCGCCTCTACTGACAGTGCCGCTGCTGACGGCGCGGTCGTGGCCGCGGACGAGGCCGCGGATGAGGAGGCTCAGGCGCCGGGGGCCGAGGATGCGGGCGAGGGCCCGGTGTCCGTCGCCGGGCCGCACTCCGGCGACGTTCCCGCGCACCACCATGATGCCGACGCGCCCAACGACCTCACCACCACGTACGACCACCTCTGGGACCAGGTCCCGGCCACGCCGGACGGCGCGGGGACCCAGGACGGCGCGGGGACACAGGACAGCGACGATCGTCCGGGGGGCACAGGCACTTCCGTCTCCACCGCGACCGCCGGTTCCGGCGACGGACACGGCGCCGGCGAGGAACCGGCGTCGTCCGAGACTCCGGAGCCTACTTCCGGCACAGCGGGCCCCGCCCGACACGACGAGTCCGAGAACACGCTCCTGCCCTCTGCGGAGCACGGCGAATCGCTCATCGACGAGGTGCCCTGGGCCCGTTCCGGAGGCTCGGCGTCAGGCGTGGCGCCGGCTCCCGTCGCCGCGCCCGGGGTCGGCTCGGCGCCGTTGGCGACCCCGGCGCAGGGACCCGGCGCCGCGCCCGCCGCTCCGCCCTTGCCGCCCGCGCCGCCGTCGTTCCCTCCCGGGGCGCCGCAGGGCGACGATCTGGACCACGACGGTCACACGGTGTTCCGCAGCGAGCTGCCCACCGGCGTCCCGCAGGGCGCGCCGCAGGCGGCCCCGACGGCTCCGCCGGCCAACGGCCCCCGGGTCCTGGCCCGGATGTGCCCGCGAGGCCACGCCAATCCGCCCACCCGGACGCACTGCCTGAACTGCGAGGAGCTGATCACGGGTGACGCCGCGAGCGTTCCGCGCCCGGCTCTCGGCCGGCTGAGGCTGCCCAGCGGCGAGACCGTGGTCCTGGACCGCAATGTGATCCTGGGCCGTCAGCCGTCCGTCTCGCGCGTCTCCAGCGGGGACATGCCCCACCTGGTCCAGGTGGACAGCCCCAAGCGGGACATCTCCCGTTCGCACGCCGAGGTGCGGCTGGAAGGCTGGAACGTCGTGCTGTGCGATCTGAATTCGAGCAACGGCACGGTTCTGCTGCGTGAAGGCCAGTCCCCGCGCCGGCTCGGCCAGTCGGAGACGGCGCTCGTGCTGAGCGGCGACGTCGCCGAACTCGGCGACCAGGTCTACATCGTCTTCGAGGATCTCCCGTGAGCCGTAAACGCCCCGCCGCCCCGCCGCCCCGGATCGACGGGTTCAACTACGTCCGGGTCCTCGGATCCGGTGGTTTCGCCGACGTGTACCTGTACCAGCAGGACAGGCCGCGCCGTCAGGTGGCGGTCAAGGTCCTCCACGCGGGTCTGAAGACCGAAGGCGCCCGGCGCGCCTTCGAGTCCGAGGCGAACCTGATGGCACAGCTGTCCACGCACCCGTACATCGTCACGATCTACGAAGCGGACATCACGCCGGACGGCCACTCCTACCTGGCCATGGAGTACTGCTCCAGGCCCAGCCTGGACCTCCGGTACCGGAAGGAGCGCTTCCGGCTCCAGGAGGCCCTCGCCATCGGCATCCAGGTGGCCTCGGCCGTGGAGACCGCCCACCGGGCCGGGATCGCGCACCGGGACATCAAACCCGCCAACATCCTGGTCACGGACTACAACCGGCCTGCCCTCACGGACTTCGGCATCTCCGGCATCATCGGCGGGGACCCGGAGGAGGACGGCAACGACGGCGCCATGTCCGTGCCGTGGTCGCCGCCGGAGAGCTTCGCCTCCAGCTCCACCGACGGTGTGCTGGTCGATGTCTGGGCGCTCGGAGCGACCGTGTACACCCTGCTGGCCGGCCATTCGCCGTTCGCCGTCCCGGGAGCCGACAACTCCAACGCGGAGATGATCAACCGGATCAGCAACACGCCCCTGCCGCGGCTGGGGCGTGCCGATGTGCCGGAGGCCCTGCAATTGGCACTGGCCACCGCCATGGCCAAGAACCCCGCGGCCCGGTATCCGTCGGCGTACGCGTTCGGTCTCGCGCTGCAGCGCATCCAGGCAGAACTGAGCCTGTCCGTCACCCCCTTCGAGGTCATGGGCGATCCCATCCAGGACGACTCGGACTCCGATGAGGAGGTGGAGGCCACCCGGCTTCGCGGGATCTCCGTGATCGACCCGGACAGCTCCAGTGGCAGGACGGGCAGCACGGGCACCTCCGGGGAGGGGACAGCGCCGAACAGGACCACACCGAATTACACGGCGCCGAACCAGACGCTGCCCGAGGACCCCACCATGATGCGGTCCACCGGAACGGCGCCGGGCGCCTCCGGTGGCCCGGTGCCGCAAGGTGGCACGGCTCAGGGGAACGCCCCGTACGGCTACCACGGTGGCGCGCCCGGGACGCCCTCGGGTGGCTCCGCCGGGCCTGCGGGTCCGGCCGCTTGGGAACGGACCCGGGAGGACGACGCCACGAGCGCCACGGTGCTCCGGGGCCTCCAGGATTCCGGTTCGACCGGCCAGCAGAACACCGGTCAGCACACCACGGGACAGCAGCACACCGGCCAGCAGTGGACCGGCTCACCGCACACCCAGGGCGGCGGCCAGGGTTCCGCGCAGAGCGGTGGCCGCACGAAGCTGTGGATCAGCGTCGTGGCCGGCGCGCTGTTGCTGGCTCTCGGCGTCGTGCTCGTGGTCGTGCTGAACCAGGGCGGCACGAAGGGCCGCGACCGTCCCACGGACGCGGCCAGCCAGTCGAGCACCTCCGGTCTGTCCGGGGGAGGAACGGCCAAGCCGGTCGATCCGCTGGGCGACGGCACGGTCGCCGATGTGAAGAACCTCAGCGGCACCCCGGACGGCTCGGGCAAGATCTTCTTCTCCTGGACGAACCCGGATCCACGGGATGGCGACACGTACAAGTGGCGTACCATCTCCGCCACCAAACAGGGTGAGTGGGTGAAGGCCGAACAGAACAATGTCCGGCTGAAGCCGACGGCAGGGCAGCCGACCTGCATCCAGGTGATCGTGGTCCGGACGGATGGATCGAGTTCCACCGGAGATGCCGACTCGGCGAAGGTCTGCGTCCCCTGAGCGGGGCCGGAAGGCGGGGCGGAATGAACGTGCAGCGGGGGACTGAAAGCGTGAGGAGTGCAGGGATGATTGAGCCGGGGCAGGAACCCGTGAGGGAACTCTCCATCGACTACTGCGGGGAATGGTTCGAACCGGTCCCCGACGAGGTCTTCGTGATCGGACGCGAGGGCGACCTCGCGATCGATGACAACCCGTATCTGCACCGCCGCTTCCTGGAAGTGGCCCGCTATGACGGCATCTGGTGGCTCAGCAACGTGGGCTCCATGATCTCGGCGACCATCGCGGACGGTTCCGGCGGTATGCAGGCCTGGCTCGCGCCGGGCGCGCGGATCCCGCTGGTGTTCGGGCTGACGACGGTCGTCTTCACCGCCGGACCCACCACGTACGAGTTCTCCGTGCACCAGAACAGCCCGGCGTTCCGGCACCAGGCGAAGGACCAGGAGGCGGACGGCGAGACCACGATCGGCCCGGTGGTCTTCACGGACTCCCAGAAGGCGATCATCGTGGCGCTCGCCGAGCCCATGCTGCGCCGTGAAGGCACCGGGTTCAGCGCCATCCCGAGCTCCGCAGAAGCCGCCCGCCGGCTCGGCTGGGCCCTCACACGCTTCAACCGCAAGCTCGACAACGTGTGCGACAAGCTGGACCGTGTCGGCGTCGCCGGGCTGCGGGGCGGCGGCGGCAAGCTCGCCATGAACCGCCGCGCCCGCCTCGTGGAACATGCGGTCACCTCGCATCTGGTGACCGCCGCGGATCTGCCCCTGCTCGAACGAATGAAAGGTGAGGCCGGCGAGTGAAACTCCGCCTGACACTCCGCCGCGGAGACCTCGACAGCAAGGACCTGGCCGTCACGGTGGACGGCAGTGCCACGGTTTCGGACATCGCCCGCGAACTCTGGCTCGCCGACCCTGACCGTCCCAATCCTTCCGACCCCGGCCGGCTGAGCCTGCTGGTTGAGGAGTCCTATGTGGGCGGCGCCATGCGCGGCCAGGTCCTGGATCCGGACGCCAAGCTCCTCGAGTCGGGCCTGCGGCCCGGCTCCGCCGTCTCGATCGCCCCGGTCAGCCAGGCTTTCGCGACCCATCAGCAGGCCGGGGGACCCGCCGTCGCGACGCTGAGGGTCCTGTCCGGGCCCGACGCCGGCCGCGAGTTCCCGCTGCCGTCCGGCACCAGCTACATCGGCCGGGGGCGCGACAGCGACATCCGTCTGAGCGACCCGCTGACCTCCAAGCGCCACGCCCGCATCCTCGTGGGCGAGACCGTGGAAGTGGTCGACACCAACTCCGCCAACGGCCTTCTCATGGACGGGCTGCCGGTGACCCGCGCGGTCCTGGGCTCCTCGGACACCATCACGCTCGGTGACACGACCATCTCCATCATCACGGTCCAGCGGAACCAGGCCGCGGTCGCCACCCAGCCCATGGTGGACTTCAACCGTTCCCCCCGCGTCGTGGCGCGCTTCCCCGTGCGGAAGAAGGTGCCGCCCAAGGGCCCCCAGCCCCGGGAGAAGGAGCCCTTCCCCATCCTGATGATGATGCTGCCGCTGTTCATGGGCGCGGCGCTGTTCGCCATCACCCAGAACATCACGAGCGTCGTCTTCATGGCGCTCATGCCGCTCTTCGCGATCGGCCACTGGTGGGAGCAGAAGCGGCATTCCGGCAAGCGCTTCAAGGAGCAGCTGCGGCAGTTCCGCGAGGGCATGGACCAGTTCCGCTCGGAGATGACGGAACTGCAGAAGGTGGAACGGTCCGTCCGGCTGCAGGAGACGCCGTCGGTCGCGGACACGGTGGACGCGATCTACCGGCTGGGTCCGCTGCTCTGGACCCACCGCACCGAACACCGCGGCTTCCTCTCGCTGCGGCTCGGACTGGGGACGGCGCCGTCGCGCGTCGAGATCGAGGAGCCGCAGGACCGGGACACCGAGGCGGTGTACGCCCGGGAGATCCAGGAGGCCATCGCGTACTACTCCACGATCGACGGCGTGCCGCTCGTCTCCCAGCTCCGGCACTCCGGCTCCTTCGGCGTGGCCGGTGAACGGTCCGTGATGGACGACGTCGCGCGCGGCCTGGTCGTCCAGCTGGTCGGTCTGCATTCGCCCGCCGAAGTCGTGATCGCGGCGATGACCTCCACCCGGTCGAAGGACCGCTGGGCGTGGCTCAAGTGGCTGCCGCACGTCGGCTCGGGCCACAGCCCGCTCTCCGGCGACCACCTCGCCGCAGGCCAGGCGGCGGGCACCGCCCTCCTGGAACGTCTCGAGGCTCTCGTGGACGAGCGTGCCGCGGGCCGCAAGGAGCCCGTGCCGTCCCCGCGGGGCGAGCTCAAGGACGATCTGGTCGACCCTCCGGCCCCTGTGGTCCCCGAGGTCCTGGTGGTCGTCGAGGACGACGCCCCCGTGGACCGCGGCCGCCTGACCCGTCTGGTGGAGCGCGGCGCCGACACCGGTGTGCACATCATGTGGCTCGCCGCGGACGTCCAGTCGCTGCCCGCGGCCTGCCGCGACTTCATGGTGGTCGACGGCGGCCAGGGCGCCACCACCGGCCAGGTCCGGCTGGGGCGGCACAGCTACCCCGTGAGCTGCGAGAGCGTGGATGAGCAGCTGGCGACTCAGCTGGCCCGCATGCTGACCTCCGTCGTCGACGTCGGACGTCCACTCGAGGACGACTCGAACCTGCCGCGCAGCGTGAGTTTCGTGAACCTCCTCGGGCGCGACCTGCTGGACTCCGCGAACGCCGTGGGGGAGCGGTGGAAGGAGAACAACTCCATTCACAGCACCGCGATCCCCAACCGCAAGGACAACGGCACGCTCCGCGCGCTGGTGGGCTCCAAGGGCTCCGAACCGATGTTCCTGGACCTGAAGAACGAGGGCCCGCACGCCCTGGTGGGTGGCACCACCGGCGCCGGCAAATCCGAATTCCTGCAGTCCTGGATCATGGGCATGGCCTCCGCCTACAGCCCCGACCGGCTCAGCTTCCTCCTGGTGGACTACAAGGGCGGCAGCGCGTTCGCCGACTGTGTCCAGCTGCCGCACACGGTCGGCCTGGTCACGGACCTTTCGCCGCACCTGGTGCGCCGCGCCCTGACCTCGCTCCGGGCCGAGTTGCATTACCGGGAGCACTTGCTCAACCGGAAGAAGGCCAAGGACCTCCTGGCGATGCAGCGCGAGGCCGATCCGGACGCCCCGCCGTACCTCGTCATCATCGTGGACGAGTTCGCCGCTCTGGCCAATGAGATGCCGGAGTTCGTGGACGGCGTCGTGGACGTCGCCGCGCGTGGCCGTTCCCTCGGCGTGCATCTGATCCTCGCCACGCAGCAGCCCTCCGGTGTGATCCGCGGCAGCCTGCGCGCCAACACCAACCTCCGCGTCGCCCTGCGCATGGCGGACGTGGATGACGCGACGGACGTGATCGGGGACCCGATGGCGGCGTACTTCGACCCCGCGATCCCGGGCCGTGCCGCCGCCAAGACCGGTCCCGGCCGTCTCCAGAGCTTCCAGACCGGGTACGCCGGTGGCTGGACCACGGAACGTCCGCCGCGTCCGCAGATCGACATCGTGGAGATGAACTTCGGCGCGGGCGCCGTGTGGGAGGTCGACGCCGGCCTGCGCGAGCCGGAGCCGGAGCCCACCGGCCCGAACGACATCGCCCGGATGACGGAGACCATCAAGGCCGCGGCGGATCTGCTCGCGATCGAGCCGCCCCGCAAGCCGTGGCTGCCCGTGCTGCAGTCGGCCTACGACTTCTCCGAGCTGCAGGGTCCGCTCACCGATGAGGAGCTGCTGCTCGGCGTCGGGGATGACGCGGCGCATCAGAGCCAGCCCTTGGTGTTCTACCGTCCCGACCGCGATGGCAACATGGCCATTTTCGGCACCGGCGGTTCCGGCAAGTCGTCGGCGCTGCGCAGCATCGCCGTGGCCGCCGCCGTGACGCCGCGCGGCGGCCCCGTGCACGTGTACGGGATCGACTGCGGTTCCGCCGGTCTGACGATGCTCGAGGTCCTGCCGCACGTCGGCGCCGTGATCGACGGCGACGACGAGGAGCGCGTGGGCCGTCTGCTCCGCTGGCTCCGGGACGTCTCCGAGGAGCGGGCGCGCCGCTACTCCGAGGTCAAGGCCTCCACGATCGTGGAATACCGGAAGCTCGCCGAACGGCCGGACGAGCCCAGGATCTTCGTCCTGGTGGACGGCATCAGCGCGTTCCGGGACTCCTATGAGTACTCCAGCAGCGCCGGGATCTGGGAGATCTTCCTCCAGCTCGCCACGGACGGACGCCCGCTCGGCATCCACCTCGTGGTGACCGGCGACCGCCCCGGCTCCGTGCCCACCGCGCTGCTGGCCTCCATCCAGAAGCGTCTGATCCTGCGCCTGTCCGCCGTCGACGACTACATCACCCTGGACGCCCCGAAGGACGTCCTGGACGCTTCGTCCCCTCCGGGCCGTGGCATGCTGGACGGCCTGGAAGTGCAGCTGGCCGTGCTGGGCGGCACCCCGAACCTCGCGCTGCAGGCCCGTGGTGTGCAGAAGCTCCGTGAGGCGATGCTCCGACGTGGCATCCCGCAGGCGCCGGGGATCCAGCGTCTGCCGGAATCGGTCGACCTCGGCATCCTGCCGGTGGCCCCTCCCGGCATGGCGGCCTTCGGCGTGGACAACGAGACCCTCACCTCGGCTCAGGTGCCGACCGAAGGCGCGCTCATGGTGTCCGGCCCTCCCGGATCGGGCCGCACCACGGCCCTGGTCACCCTGGCGCATGCGTACAAGAAGGCCAACCCCGGCGGCACCGCCGTGTACCTCGGCTCCCGGCGCTCCGCCGTCGGCTCGCTCAAGGTGTGGGACAAGGCGTTCGTGGGGACCGACGACGTCGAGATGGGCGTGGACGAGCTGCTCGAGTTCGCGCAGGAACGGCCGGGCCGGGTCGCCTTCTTCATCGAGGGCCTCACCGAGTTCACGGACTCCATGGCGGAGCCGGGCCTCGCCCGTCTGGTCACCGAGTCCGTGAAGTCGGGCCAGTGGGTGGTGGCCGAGTCCGAGACGTCGACCTGGTCCTCCGCGTGGCAGCTGGCACAGCCGTTCAAGTCCGGACGCCGCGGCCTCCTGCTCAACCCGGGCGACATGGACGGCGACTCGCTCCTGAGCACGAGCCTCGGCCGGATCAAGGACCAGTTCATCCCGGGCCGTGGCTACGTCATCGCCCGTGGCAAGGTCCGCAAGGTCCAGGTGGCGCTGCCCCCGGAGGCCTGATCCTGGAGAACGCAAGGGTGGAGGGGGCGGGAGACCCTGACAGCGCCGTTGTTGCGTGAGCACGCCCGCGCCCCATCGCAGACCGGAAGGTCGGCGATGGGGCGCGGGCGTTCGAGCGCAGGCGCCGAAGGGTCTCCCGTCCCCTCCGCACTTCACCCTCCTCCGATGTCAGTGCCGCGTGGCAGGATGGAGGGGTGAGCGAGAATCCCGTGGCACCCGTGATGAAAGACGACGTCGTGGAGCCTTCCGGCGGCACCCCGGCGGAGGCCCTCCGTGAGGAGTACCAGCACCTGGCGGATGAGGTCCGCCGGTACCGGCACGCCTACTACCAGGAGGACGAGCCCCTCATCAGCGACGCCGAGTTCGACGAGCTGTATCTGCGCCTCGAGCGCTTCGAGGCGCTGCATCCTGAACTGGTGTCGAATGACTCGCCCACGCAGGAGGTCGGCGGCGAGGTGTCCTCGGCGTTCGCCGCCGTCGAGCATCTGAGCCGCATGTACAGCCTGGAGGACGTGTTCTCCCTCGAAGAGCTGACGGCGTGGGTCGAGAAGACGCTCGCCAGCACGCAGACCCTCGGGCTGGCGACGCCGCGCTGGCTCACCGAGCTGAAGATCGACGGCCTCGCCGTGAACCTCTTGTACCGGGACGGCAAGCTGGTCCGCGCGGCCACCCGTGGCGACGGCACCACGGGCGAGGACATCACGCACAACGTCCTGACCATCAAGGAGATCCCGCGGGAGCTCTCCGGCACAGGGCACCCGGCCGAGGTGGAGATCCGCGGCGAGGTGTTCATCCCGTCCAAGGCGTTCGAGGAGTACAACGAAGTCCTCATCGCGCAGGGCAAGGCGCCGCTGGCCAATCCCCGGAACGCGGCCGCCGGCTCGCTCCGCCAGAAGGATCCCGCCGAGACCGCCAAGCGCCCGCTGTCTATGTACGTGCACGGCATCGGCCGCCACGAGGGACTCGACCTGGCGTCCCAGTCCGACTTCTACGCCTTGCTCCAGGAATGGGGCCTGCCCACCAGTCCATACTTCAAGGTGCTGGACACGCTGGAAGAAGTCCTCGCGTTCATCGCCGAGTACGGCGAGAAGCGCCACAGCCTGATCCACGAGATCGACGGCATCGTGGTCAAGGTCGATCAGCTCGCCGTGCAGCGCCAGCTCGGCCACACCTCCCGCGTGCCGCGCTGGGCGGTCGCGTACAAGTACCCGCCCGAAGAAGTGCACACCAAGCTCCTGGACATCCGGGTCAACGTCGGCCGCACGGGCCGCGTCACCCCGTACGGCGTCATGGAGCCGGTGAAGGTGGCGGGCTCCACCGTCGAGATGGCCACCCTGCACAACCAGGACGTCGTGAAGGCCAAGGGTGTGTTCATCGGGGACACCGTGGTGCTCCGCAAGGCCGGTGACGTCATTCCGGAGATCGTCGGCCCGGTCCTCGCCCTGCGGGACGGCACCGAGCACGCCTTCGTCATGCCGGAGACCTGCCCGTCCTGTGGCACGCCTCTGGCGCCAGGCAAGGAAGGCGACGTCGACCTTCGCTGCCCCAACGCCCGATCCTGCCCCGCCCAGCTCCGCCAGCGGGTGGCGCACCTGGCCGGCCGCGGCGCCTTCGACATCGAGGCCCTGGGCGACGAGGCCGCCCTCGCCCTGACGGCCGGGCCGGGACCCGACCCCGCCGGGACCGGCGGACTGGTCCAGCCGACCGGTCCCGGTGTCCTGACGGACGAGTCGCGCGTGTTCGACCTCGCCTCGGAGACGGCGGGCGCCGATCTGCGCGCGGCTCTGGGCGAGGTGAAGGTCTGGCGGGAGAAGCGCGTGAAGGGCGCGGGCACCGGGGTCTGGGAGCTGAAGCCGTACTTCTGGACCCAGGGCACGGCCAAGTCGCCGGCCGGGCCGAGCGCCAACACCAAGAAGCTCTTCACCGAGCTGGAGAAGGCCAAGTCGCAGCCGCTCTGGCGCGTCCTCGTGGCGCTGTCCATCCGGCACGTCGGGCCGACGGCCAGCCGGGCCCTGGCCACCGCCTTCGGCTCGATGGACGCGATCCGCGAGGCGTCGGAGGAGCAGCTGGCCAACGTGGACGGGGTGGGTCCCACCATCGCCGCCGCGGTCAAGGAGTGGTTCGCGGACGACTGGCACGTGAACATCGTCCACGCGTGGGCCGCCGCCGGGGTGCGGATGGCCGATGAGGTGGATGAGTCCATGCCGAAGACCCTCGAGGGCCTGACCGTGGTGGTCACGGGCACGCTGCCCACCCTGAGCCGGGACCAGGCGAAGGAGGCCATCATCATCCGTGGCGGCAAGGCCGCGGGGTCGGTCTCGAAGAACACGTCCTACCTGGTGGCCGGTGAGGCCGCGGGCTCCAAGCTGGACAAGGCCGAGCAGCTGGGCGTCCCGGTCCTGGACGAGGACGCGTTCCGGATCCTCCTGGAGAAGGGCCCCGCGGGTTTGCCCGGCGGAGAGTCCGAGACGGCCGAGGAGGCGCCGGCTGCTGAGGAAACGACGCCGGCTGACCTTCCGGAGGAGTCCGGGGATGAGTGAGCAACACGTCCCGGGCGGCGCTCCTCACGAGGCGCCGTCGACGCAGGAACTGCTCGACATCGCTCAGGAGGCCGCCGCAGCCGGCGCCGCCGTCCTGGCCCGGCGGGCCACGCTGAGCCAGGAGGACGTGACCGGCGGCGCGGACAACAAGACCAGTGACAACGACTGGGTCACCGCGTTCGACCGGGAGGCGGAGGACGCCGTGCGGGCCGTCATCACGCGGCACCGGCCTCATGATGTCATCACCGGGGAGGAGCATGGCACCACGGCTCCGGACAGCCCGAGCGGCTACCGCTGGTCCATTGATCCGCTCGATGGCACCACCAACTTCATCCGGAACATCGTCTATTTCGCCACGAGCGTGGCCGTCGCGGCTCCGGACGGGAGCTGGGTGGCCGGTGTGGTCGACGCCCCGGCGCTACGGTGCGTGTACTGGGCGACGCGCGGCGGGGGAGCGTGGCTCCTGGACGCCGCGAGCGGGAACCCGGAACCGCGTCGGCTCACCGGGCCGCCGGAGGGCCACCGCGGCCGCATCCTGGCCAGCGGATTCTCCTACGACGCCGGCGTCCGCGCCGAGCAGGCCGCAACCCTCCCGCAGTTGATGGACGGTCTCGCGGACCTGCGACGGCTGGGATCGGCGGCTCTGGATCTCTGTCTTGTGGCCGACGGAACCCACGACTGCTACGGCGAACGCGGCCTCAACGAGCACGACTGGTCCGCCGGCGCGCTCGTGGCCGAGGAGGCCGGGTGCTGGGTGCGGCGGCCGAATCTCCGCAGCCCCCTCGACGGCGGACCCTCGGATGCGGAACGGCTCGAAGCCTGGACGTGCGCCGGGGCCCTGGAGGACGCCACCCGCTTCCCGCTCTAGACCGGATCGCTGCCGTCCGGACCGACGCCATCCGACCCACGGTTCCGTGGTTCACCCACGGAAAATTGAGGGGGTGAACCACGGAACCGTGGGTTTTTCAGCGCCGGACCATGCGCGCTTCCGTGATCCTGCCGAAGTCCTCGAGCACGTCCTCCGTGCCATCCAGCGCGAAGCCGTTCCGGCGGTAGAACGACTGGGCGCGAGGGTTGTCCTTGGCCACCCACAGGAAGGCCGGGCCGGACGGGAGCACGGCGTCGAACAGGGCTTGACCTGCGCCGCTGCCGTGGAAGTCCTGTCGCAGATACAGCATCGAGAGGTTCTGGCCGAGGGCGGCCTCCTCGGGATCGAGGGGCGCACCCCCGCCCGCGAACCCGACCACCTCACCGGCCGCCTCGGCCACCCTGATGGTCTGGGCCGCCTTCGTCTGGCCCTGCGGCGCGGCGGCCGCCGATGCGGTCAGCATCGTCCAGAGCCGGCGTCGGCTCTCGAGGCGCTCCTCGGTGAAGAACTCCTCGGGGAGCAGGTGCCCGTAGGCCTCGCGCCAGCAGCGCACATGAAGGACGGCGAGGCTTTCGACGTCGGACGGCAGGGGCGGGCGGAGTGTGAAACTGGGCACCATTGGCCCATCCTAGCCACGGTTGTCAAGCGAGCACTTCATGAAACGACTACCATTGATGGGTGCCATCCGAGATTCTGATCCGCCCCGCCGTGCCCGCCGACTACCCCGAGATCGCCCGGATCACGGTGGACGCCTACCTCGCAGCGGGGTACTTCACGGATCCCGAGTTCCCTTACCTCCAGCACATCCGCAAGGTCGCGGAGCGCGCCGAGGTGGCCGAGATCTGGGTGGCGGAGCGCGACGGCGCCGTGATCGGCTCGGTCACGCTGGCGGTCGAAGGCGACGCGTGGTCGGACATCGCCCGCGCGGGTGAACTCGAATTCCGCCTCCTGGTCGTGGACCCGGGCGTGCAGCGCAGCGGCGCCGGCCGGGCCATGGTCGAGGCCATCCTCGCCGAGGCGCGACGCCGGCCCGGCATCTCCGCGGTCTCCCTCACCACGGGCGAGAGCTGGGAGAGCGCGCACGGTCTGTACCGCTCGATGGGCTTCGAACGCGTCCCCGAGCGTGACTGGTGGACCCCCAACAAGGAAGCGCGCCTGCTCGTCTACCGCCTGGACGTCGCCTGAGCGACGCTCACGCCCGCCGCGCGTAGCGGTGTTCCGGCCGCCCCGTGGTGCCGTAGCGCAGCTGGATCTCGACGGCGCCGTCGTCGGCCAGCGAGGACAGGTACCGCTGCGCCGTGGCGCGGGACACCCCGACCCGCTCTGCGACCTCCAGCGCCGACAGGGCTTCCCCGGCAGGTCCGCCCGCGGCGCCGCCGAGTGCTTCCAGGATGGACTGTTCGGTGGCGCTGCGGGTCCTTGCCGGTGAGGACACCACCGGGCCGTCCGAGCTGAGCAGCGCACGCCGGGCCCGCTCCACGGCCTCCTGATCCAGGCCCGTCGTCTTTTCCAGCAGTCGCCGGTATCGTGCGTACGCGCGGAGGCGCTGAGCCAGTTCCTCTCCGCCGAACGGCTTGAGCAGATAGGCCAGGGTTCCGCGGCGGAAGGCCATCCGCAGGGACAAGGCGTCGGCCGCGGCGCTGAGCATCATGACGTCGCAGTCCAGCTGGCGCAGCACGTCGAGCCCCGAACCGTCCGGCAGATACACGTCCAGCAGCACGAGGTCCGGGCGCAGGGAGTGGAACGCCTGGAGGGCCTGCTGCGCAGTGCCCGCGTGGCCGACCACCGAGAACCCGGGCACGGCCTGGACGTAGTTGGAGTGCAGCGTGGCGACGTGGAAGTCGTCATCGACGATCAGCACGGTGAAATCGTGACTCATGCGCCCTCCCCGGACGTGGTGGTGAACATCATGGCGGTCGGCAGGCGGACGGCGAACACGGCGCCCGAGCCGGTCCCGCCTGGATCAGGACCAGGCCCTCCGGCGTCGAGGAGCTTCACCTCGCCGCCGCGGCGCTGCGCGAGTTCCAGCGCCAGTTTCAGGCCCAGCCCGTGCCCCGGGACGCGGGACGCGGTGTAGCCCTTCTCGAAGAGCCGCTCGGGTTCAGCCACCCCATCCCCGGAGTCTGCGACCACGGCGTGCAGCGTCCCCAGCCGGGGAGAGCCGTCGAGAGGTTCCGGGCCGGGCTCGTCCAGCAGATCCACGCGCACCCACCGGCCGCCGCCGGCGCCGGTAGCCCCGTCAGCGCCGTCAGCAGCGCCCTCGCCGCCTTCTCGGCCGCCCACCCGGGTCCCGGACACCGCCGCGTTGATGGCGTTGTCGATGAGGTTCCCGAGCACCGTGGTGACGTCGTGCGGCGCTTTCACGGAGCCCCGGATGAAGGTGTCCTCCCCGACCCGCAGGGTCACGCCGCGCTCGCGGGCCCGGATGCCCTTCGCCCCGATGAACGCCTGCAGGTACGGCTCGGGCAGGCGTTCCAGGCCCTCGACCGGGAACTCGAGGGGGCCGGTCGCCACGAGCCGGTGTGCGTACTCCGCGGCGCGTGCGGTGTCGCCGAGGTCCAGGAGGCCGGAGATGGTGTGCAGCTGGTTGGCGAACTCATGGCGTTGCGCGCGGAGGGCGGAGCTCATGGTGCTGACCGACTCCAACTGGCGGGTGAGCTGGGCCAGCTCCGTGCGGTCCCGGAGGAAGACCACCCAGCCCAGGTCCTCGCCGTCGTGCACGGCCTTCCGGGCGGTGGCGAGCAGGACGCGGGCGCCGGCCACGAGCTCCAGGACGTCGTCCTCGGCGGCCTCCTGCCGCGTCAGGTCGCGCAGCTGCTCGGGGACGGGGGCCTCGGCCCAGGAGGTGCCCTGCAGGTCCGGAAGCCCGAGAAGCTCCTGCGCCGTCGCGTTGACCACGGTCACCCGGCCGCTCGTGGACACCCCGATCACGCCTTCGTGCGTGGTTTCCAGCACTGCGACCTGGTCCTGGACCAGGGTGGTCAGCTCCTCCGGTTCCATGCCGAGGGTGAGACGCCGCAGCCGTTTGCGCAGCAGCATCGACGCGCCCACTCCGGCGGCGAGGGCGCCGCACGCGGTCACGATCACCGGCCCGGACGCTCCGAGCAGCGCGCTGCCCAGTGGCTCCCGGGCGAAGCCGACGCTCACCACGCCGACGACGGCGCCGCCGCCCGCCGTCGTGTCCGGGGCGTAGACGGGGACCTTGGCCCCTGCCGAAGGTCCCAGCGTGCCGGTGTTGCGCGTGACGACCTCCTTGCCCGCGAGGGCCTCGGACGGGTCCGTGCTGACCTTCTCGGCGAGACGCTGGGGGTCGGGATGGGCGAGGCGGACGCCGGTCTCGTCCGTGATGACGACGAACAGGGCGGAGGTCCTCTGCCGTGCCGATTCGGCGATGGACTCCAGGGGACCGCGGTCCAGGACCGTGGACGGGGGAGTGCCGGCGGCCGCGCTGATCCGGGCCACCTCCTGCCGGACCTGGGGCTGGGACGCGATGGTGCGGGCCAGGGTGAGGGCGCGCTGTTCGGCCTCCTGCGTGATCCGCTCCACCATGATGACGCCGAAGGCCAGGGCGAAGAGGAGGACGGTCAGCAGCACCACCGCGATCTGCAGCAGCAGCGTCTGCGTGGAGAACTTCAGTGTTCGCATCGCACTCCCTTCGGCGGCGAGCCTACCCCAAAAGCGCCCTGAGCTAAATGAGCAGAACGCGCTCAACAAGCACAAGCGGCATCAAGCGCGCTTAAGACCGGCGCGTGATGCGCGCCACCTTAGCGTCTATGGCGAGCGTCACATCGGTGTGACGCACCCGACACTTTTCACCTAAGGAGCGCAGCGATGCTAGTCCTGCTCGGCTTCGCCATGATCGCAGTCTTCATGGTTCTGATCATGACCAAGAAGATGACGCCAGTGCTGGCGCTCATCCTGGTGCCCACCATCTTCGGCCTCTTCGCCGGAGCCGGTCTGGGCATCGGGGACATGGTCATGACGTCCATGAAGTCCATGACCTCCACGGCCGCACTGCTCATGTTCGCCATCATCTACTTCGGCACCATGATCGACGTGGGCCTCTTCGACCCGCTGGTCCGGTTCATCCTCCGCAAGCTGGGCAACGACCCGGCCAAGGTCGTCCTGGGCACCGCGGTCCTGGCGATGGCGGTCTCCCTGGACGGTGACGGTTCCACCACCTTCATCCTCACCACGGCCGCGATGCTGCCGGTCTACCTGCGCCTGAAGATGAGCCCGGTGGTCCTGACCTGTGTCGCAGGCCTCGCCAACGGCACCATGAACATCCTGCCGTGGGGCGGCCCGACCGCCCGTGCCGCGTCCGCCCTGAAGATCAACGTCTCCGACGTCTTCGTCCCGATGGTCCCGGGCCTGCTGGCCGGCCTCGTCGTCGTGCTGGTGTTCTCCTGGAGCCTGGGCCTCATGGAGCGCAAGCGCCTCATGGTCGCCGAGCCGGAGCGCTGGGGCGCCGCGGCGTCGTACGACGGCGGCACCGCCCTCGACGTCGCCGACGTCAAGAACGGCTCGGCCCTGTCCAAGGCGAGCGGCGGCCGCATCGGCACCCGCACGGCCCTCCTGCAGAAGATCACCCCCGGCGGCGGCTCCGCCGGTGGCTCGTCCGACGGTTCCGGCACCCTGGCCGAGACCGCTCTGGATCCGACCCGCGAGACGCTGCGGCCCAAGCTGATCTGGTTCAACTTCGCCCTGACGCTGGCCATCATGGTCCTGCTCGTCATGGACGTGCTGCCGCTGCCGTACATCTTCATGGTCGGCGCGGGCATCGCCCTCCTGGTGAACTTCCCGCACGTCAAGGACCAGGCGAAGGCCCTCGTCGCGCACGGTCAGTCGATCGTGGCCGTGGTCAGCATGGTCATGGCGGCCGCCGTCCTGACCGGTGTGCTGAACGGCACGGGCATGGTCAAGGCCATGTCCGAGTGGCTCGTCGCGATCATCCCGTCCAGCATGGGCCCGTTCATGGCGGTCATCACCGGCCTGCTGAGCATCCCGATGACGTTCTTCATGAGCAACGACGCCTTCTACTTCGGCGTGCTGCCGATCCTGAGCGAGACCGCCGGTCACTACGGCCTGAGTGCCGCGGACATGGCGCGGGCCTCCATCACGGGTCAGCCGTTCCACATGCAGTCCCCGCTGGTCCCGGCCATCCTCCTGCTGGTCTCCTTGGCCAAGGTGGAGCTGGGTGACCACCACAAGAAGGTGCTGTGGCGCGCCGCGGTGGTGTCCCTCGTGATGCTGCTGGTCGGCGTCCTGACCGGGGCCATCGGCATCGGCCACTAGCCTCTCGCTTCTGGAATGCGGGGTCACGTCAGGCCGGATGAATCGTCGTCATCCGGCCTGACGTGACCCCGCATTCGTGGGTCCAGGTCCGATGCGAGACATATTCCAGTGGATTCTGGTGCCTCCCGATAAACATTGGTTTACTAGCCGACGTGACATGCGTCACTGTGATCGAGGAGGACCCATGGGAATTGAACGCTGGACCATGCTGAAGGGGCTGGGCGCCAGCGGAGTGGCAGGAGGCCTGGCACTGTTCACCGCCGGACCCGCCCAGGCCGAAACGTCGCCGGAGGTACAGAACATCCTGTCCGCGGCCGTGGCATGGCGGGTCACCGCCGCCGAGCGCGACATGCTGTACCGGCAGGCGTTCAACATCGCCCGTGACCGCCTCGACAACGTCCTCCGGGGCGTCGGTCAGCGGCGCCGGGGCGCCAAACCGCTCGCCTTCATCTCCGACGTCGATGACACCGTCCTGTCCTCCAACCCTTACTGGGAGATGCTGATCGCGGCCGGCAAGCAGGCGTTCGACGACGACCTGTGGGACGCCTGGGTCCGGGAGAACGGCCCCACCGCGACGCCCGGCGCCGTCGAGTTCTCCCGGTACGCGGAAAGCCGGGGCGTCGAGATCTTCTACGTCTCCCAGCGCGACCAGGGCCCGGACACCCAGCGGATCGGCGTCGCGAACCTGCGGCACGCGGGTCTGGCCTTCGCCGATGACGACCACGCCGTGTTCCAGCGCGAGTCCTCCAACAAGGAACCGGCCCAGCAGGCCATCGCCGACAAGTACCAGGTCATCGCGTTCCTGGGCGACAACCTGAACGACTTCCGCCGTCGCTACTACGTGAAGTCGGTCCAGGAGCGCCGCGCCCTGGCCGCCGAGGACGCCGAGCGCTTCGGCCGTGACTTCATCCTCTTCCCGAACAACACGGACGGGCATTGGATCCGGGCCGTCTTCGGCACGAGCGAACCGGCGGACTCCCCGGAGTACCGGGCTCGGATGCTCCTGGCCGCGCAGGGCAAGGTGCTCTGAGGCCTCTCCGGGAACACTACAGCAGGACGGCGAGTGCACCGGCGCACTCGCCGTCCTGCTGGCGTTGGGGGGAGGCCCGCCCGCTACAGGATGCCCGTGGGGACCAGGAGCGCCCAGGCGAGAGCGGGGCCGGTGAGCACGACGGCGCCCGCGTACATCATGAGCTGGCGGTAGACGCGCTGCCGGTCGTCTTCCCTGGCGTTGGCCACCACGAGGGCGCCGTCCGTCGAGAAGGGCGAGACGTCCACGACCGTGGCGGCGATGGCGAGCGCGGCCACGGTGCCGGAGGCGCTCAGGGAACTGGTCGCCAGGAGTGGCCCGGCCAGGGGGATGAACGCGGTCAGGAGCGCCGTCGAGGAGGCGAACGCCGAGCCGACGCCGATCACGTAGCAGAGCACGAGGGCCACCAGGAGGGGTGCGCCGAGGGCCAGGGCCAGTTCGGCGAGGGTGTCGATGACCCCGAGGTGCTGCAGCAGCGAGACGTAGGTGATCATGCCGGCCACGAGGAGGACCGTGGACCACGAGACACCGCCGATGAACGTGGTGTGCTCCTTGATGTTCACGAAGGCCAGCAGCAGGCCGGCGGACAGCGCGACGAAGCCGATGGGCAGGTGGAAGCCCAGCGTGCAGACGAGGATGGCGAAGATCAGGACGAGCGTCAGGATCTGCTGGCCGTGCGGTCGGGTGCGCTGCCCGGCCTCCAGACCCGTGTAGCCGTTGGCGTGGTGGTCCCGCAGCTTGCCCATGAGTGTGAAGACCACGAGGGTCAGGGCGGACAGGATGACGTTGACGGCGAAGCTCGAGAGGAACAGCGCCTCCTGGGAGACGGGGAAACCGTTCTTCAGGGCGATGTCGTGGACCAGCACGCCCGCCACGGACAGGGGCGAGAACCCTCCGGCGTGGGCGCCGTTGATGACGAACGCGCCCATGACCACGGGGTGGATGCGCGATTCATAGGCGAGACCCAGGGCGGCCGGGGCCAGCAGCGCGACGGCGGCGGGGGAGAAGGTGCCGAGCGACGTGAGCGCGGCGGCCATGAGGAAGAAGACCCAGGGCATGAGCATGGTCTTGCCGCGGACCATCCGCACGCAGGCCTGGACGATGATGTCGATGGTCCCGTTCCGCTGGGCCATGCTGAAGAAGTACGTGACGCCGATGATCGTGAGGACGATGTTGGCGGGGAACTCGGCGAGGATCTCCTTATCGCTCATGCCGAGCATGAAGTAACCGACGCCGAACGAGGCCACGAGCCCCATCACGCCGATGTTCAGGGGCCATTTGGTGGCGACGACGAACATCACTACCAGGATGATGAGCGGGATGATCTGCGTCGCGGTCATGGTCTTCTCCGATCCCGTGGCCGCCGCGGGGCCGGAGAGGACGCCTCCGAACAGGAGGGCGAGCAGGCCCACGGCCGCGATCGCGGCCACCGTCACCAGAAGGATACGGCGACGCCGGTCGGGCCGGGTCGGAGGGGTGCTCCCCGTGGAGGAAGTCGGTCTGGTCTGTTCTGCGGTGTTGCTCATGGCTTTCTCCTCATTGAGTGGCGCCGGCGAAGGAGGCGTCGACGGCGCTGCCGAGGACCTCCGGAAGGTGGATGACGGTGCTGGCGATGGTGCGGGCGGTCCGGTCGACGCCGATGAGCGGCGAGCCGTTCCGTTCCTCGGACCAGGTGTCGATGACCCCGGCGGGCGTGCGCAGCCGGAGGGTGGCGCCGGGGGTCGCGCGGACCGCGACGGACGGCAGGGTGCCGGGTGTCCGCGCGGCGAGAGTCAGGGCGATGCTGCCGGTGATGGCCAGAGCCGGGTGGGGCTTGCCCATCGACAGCATCAGGACGCTGAGGTCGCTGTCCGCGTCGGAGGACGCAGGGGGCGCGACGACGGCGAGCTTGGGCACCGCCCTCGCCGCCTCCTCCGGGGTGCGGGCCATGCCCATGCGCACCGCGGCTTCGCGCCGGATGGCGTCCAGGACGGCCAGGTGCGGGACGACCGCGTCGCTCCAGTCCTCGTGGAGCTCCGGGTCCAGACCGAGGTCCTCGGCGCGGAGGATCACGAGCGGTGCGCCGGCGTCGACCATCGAGACGGTCCAGGAGGCGCCGGCCGCCGTCAGGGTGTCCACGGGGGACCCGGTCGGCAGCAGCGCGCCGGTCGTCTTGCCGGCGGGGTCGCGGAAGCCGAGGCCCACCCGGTAGCCCGGGAACGGGACGCCGGGCATCTCGGCCTGCGGGACGATCGGGAGCGCGCCGGACGGGGTGGACACCTCCTGGACGATGATCTGCCCGGTGTTGGTGTTGCGGGTGACGATGCGGGTGACGTCCCCGGTGGGCACCACCCAGCCCTTTTCGATGGCGTACAGCCCGACGACGGCGGAGCAGTTGCCGCAGTTGCTGCCCCAGTCGACGGTGGCCTCCTCGATCCCTACCTGGGCGAACGTGAACTCGACGTCCACGTCCCCGCCGGTCGGGCGATCCAGGATGACGGCCTTGCTGGTGGTCGAGGTGGCGCCGCCGACGCCGTCGATCTGGCGGCTGTCCGGGCTGCCGAACAGGCGTGGAAGCAGCACATCCGGTCCGGCGGAAGCCGCTCCGAGCTGCGCGCTCTCGAAGACCCAGCATTTGCTGGTGCCTCCGCGCATCCACTCTGCTTCGATCTTCATGAGATGGTCCTTGCCTTCAGTGATGGTCAGTGAAATCCCGGGTGATTCGAGATTGACGCAGATCACACTTGAAGACAATGTTGGATAGTTGAGGGGTTATGTAGTGATTCTTCATTCATTGAGGATGAGGCGAACCGGGCCCTGGACGCCTGGCGAATCCACCTGACCGCTGGGCCCGCCACCACTGAGGATCAAGGGCTGCTGTATAGAATGAACCGATCTTCGAGGAGGGTGAAGCAATGCTGAACGATGACTTTCAGGAATTGTTCGATATCCGCCGCCTGGCGCTCCTGGTGGAGGTGGTCGAGCAGGGATCGGTGACCGCCGCGGCCGAGGCCATGATGTACACGCCCTCCGCCGTGTCACAGCAATTGCGAAAGCTGGAACAGGAGGTGGGGCAGCCTCTCCTGACCAGGAGATCCCGTGGCGTGGTGCCGACGGAGGCCGGCCAGCTCCTGGCGGGCCACGCGCGGAAGATCGTCGCCCAGATGCAGGCGGCGCAGGCGGATCTGGCCGAGCTCGCCGGCCTGAAGCGGGGTTCGTTGACCATCGGCACCTTTCCCACGCTCGCGGGGTCCTTCCTGCCGGTGGTCCTCCGGACGTTCAAGAAGCGGAATCCGGCCATCAGTCTGTCCGTGCGCAGCGCGCGTTTCGACGAACTGCTCAAGGGGCTGCACTCCGGGGCCATGGGGCTGTGCCTGCTCTGGGACTACCCGTGGAACCGGTTCGAGGACGATTCGATCCGGATCACCGAGGTCTTCGACGAAAGCACGGTGCTCCTCGTCTCCCGCAGCCACCCGCTCGCCGACCGGGACGTCATCTCGATGGAGGAGCTGCGAAAGGAGTCCTGGATCGTCCGCGCCGAATCGCATCCGGTGGTGGAGGTCCTCCAGCGTTCGGCCCACGATGCCGGGTTCGAACCTGCGATCGGGTTCCTGGCGAACGACTATCAGGAGGCTCAGGCGATGGTCAGCGTCGGGATGGGTGTGGCGATGGTGCCGAAGACCGCCGTCGCGCTCCAGCACCCGGATGTCAAGGTGATCAGCCTGGGACCGGGGGCCCCGTCCCGCCGCGTGTTCCTGGCGCAGCGTCAGGACAAGGTCTACGCGCCGGCCGAGGTCGCCTTCCACTCGACACTCCTCGAGGTCGCCCGGGAACGGGCCGCGGACTACCGGTAGCCGGCCCGGCGCCGTCCCGCCGCGACACCGCATCCTCCACGACGGCGGCCGCGTTCCGTGATGGAGCCGCCTCCCGTGATTGACTGGGCGTGCCGGCGGGTGCCGGTGGGCACGCCGTCGTCGGGGCGGCGCGGAATCGTCAGGGGGAGCGGGGTGCACGTGGCTGGAGAGACGGCGATGAAGCCGTGGCGGCTGGCCGTCGACTCCGTCCTGCTCGTCCTTCTCCTGGCCTCGACCTGGATCCTCGTGGCCTTCACCCTGACCGGGACCTCGGTGGCCGTGGCGTCGGCCGGGCGGACCGTTTTCACGGTCGGAGGCCTGGCCCTGCTGAGCGCGCTCGTGGCCCGAGGCAGGGCCTCAGCCGGCGGTGCGGCCCTCCCGAGGATGCGACGGGGCACCACGGTCCTCCTGGCGATCACCGGAGTGAGCGCCTACACGATCTTCTCCACGGCGGCGATCCACTTCGCGGGCGCCGCGGTCCCGGCCCTCATCATGGTCGGCACGCCGCTGACCGTCATGGTGACCGAGGCGGTGCTGAACCGTCGGTCTCCGGGCGTCTGGTTCCTCGGCGTCGCGCTGCTCGCGGTGGCGGGCGCGGCACTGTACGTGGTCCAGAAACCGCCCGGTCAGCAGGGGGAATCGCTGGGGCTCGGCATCGCCGCCGGCGTCGCGGGAATGCTGTCCATGGCCTGGTACGGCGTCCATTTCTCCCGTGCCAACGCCGGGTACTCCGGCCCGATGGCGCCCCGGATCCTTCCGATCTTCGGACTCGGGTGCCTGCCGTTGCTCGCGTGGGCCGGGGCCGACCTTCTGGGCGGAGGAACGGTCACCCCCGGCGCGCTGCTCTCGCTCGTGATCCTCGGCGTCGTGGTGTACGTGCCGGCGTACCTGCTGCAGCACCGCATCCTGGTCGCGGCGGGTGCCACGTACTCGGCGCTGCTCGGGCTCGCGGTGCCGCCCGTGGTCGGGGTCGCCGCGGCGCTCGCCGGACTCGGACCGTGGCCGTCGCCCGGGCAGTGGGCGGCGACGGCGCTCACGCTGGCCGCCGTCGTGCTGGTGGTGCTGCGCACGTCCCGCCGTGCGCGGGGGGCCTGACGGCCGCTCGCTTCTCGCGGGTTCTGCGCCCTCTTCCACGTTGTGCGCCCCCATTGGGGCGCAGAATGCGAACTCGGGTGCGGCCAGACGCGACGACGCCGGCGAGTCCACCAGCCGGCCGACGAGTCGGCCAGTTCAGTGCCCCAGGATCAGGGCGACCGTGTCCGGGGTCAGCGGCCGGTCGGCGTAGAGCAGACGGATCGCCGACGGGTCGGGGTTGCCTGCGTCCGGTCCACGGAATCGGAGGGTGAGACCCACCCGGACCGCCACCGCGGCCGAAGCGGCGTTGTGTTCCAGGATCGACGCGACCCGGGGGAGCGAGGCGTCCTTCTCCCATGCTGCCGCCAGGGCGAGGCGGGCTGCACGGGTCGCGAGGCCGCGGCCCTGGGCGGCCGGCGCGAATCGGTATCCGAGGTTCCAGTGAGTGCCGTTCCGCAGAGAACAGCCGGCGTTGCCGAGTAGTTCGCCGGTTCCGGCGTCCTCCACCAGCCACGAGCCGAGCCCGTGGTCCTCCCAGTCCGACACCCACCGGTCGACCAGTCGCTGCGTGGTCGCCAGTGAGACGTGCCGTCCGTGGGGCGCGTGCCGCCAGACAGCCGGGTCGCTGTAGAGCTCATGGACGCGGCCGACGTCGTCCGAGGTCGGGACACGGAGGGCGAAGTCATCCGGCACAGGGAGCATGGTCCACATACTAGGGGTGCGCCGGGTCACCCTCTGGTCGCGAGAACCGGGCGTGCTCACACCTCCTCACCTGTCGTTCCGGTTTCGGTGTCCTAGTTTCCGCTGGGTGCCACAATTGCCGCACCCAGAGGAAACAAAGACACCGAAACCGTGGGTCCGACGCCCTGCCGACCCCACGCCCCCGCCGCGGTCGGACGGGCCGCGGCGGAGTGACTAAACTGGACCAGAAACCTTTTCACCAATTGCAGGGGAGATCCATGGCTGCGATCGATCGTGACGACGTCGCGCATCTGGCGCGTCTCGCTCACATTGAGATGAGCAATGAGGAGCTCGATCGTATGGCCGGCGAACTGGCCGTCATCGTCGACTCCGTCAAGTCCGTCAGTGAGGTCGCCGGCGCCGATGTGCCCGCCACCTCGCACCCCATCCCGCTGAGCAATGTGTTCCGCGAGGACGTGGTGGGGCATGTGCTGACCGCGGAGCAGGCCCTCTCCGGTGCGCCCGACGCCGACGAGAACCGTTTCAAGGTCCCCGCAATCCTGGATGAGGAGTAAGCCATGACCCAGGAGATCATCCACTCCACCGCCGCGCAGCTCGCCGAGAAGCTCGCCGCCAAGGAACTGTCCGCCGTCGAGGTCACCCAGGCGCACCTGGACCGCATCGCCGCCGTCGACGGCGACGTGAACGCGTTCCTGCACGTCAACACCGAGGAAGCGCTCTCCGTCGCGGCCGAGGTGGACTCCGCCCGCGCCAACGGTGAGGACCTCCACGCGCTCGCCGGTGTCCCGATCGCCGTCAAGGACCTGATCGTGACCGTGGGCCAGCCCACCACCGCCGGGTCCAAGATCCTCGAAGGCTGGCACAGCCCGTATGACGCCACCGTCATCAAGAAGCTGCGCGCCGCGAAGATGCCGATCCTCGGCAAGACCAACCTGGACGAATTCGCCATGGGCTCCTCCACGGAGCACTCCGCGTACGGTTCCACCCGCAACCCGTGGGACCTGGACCGCATCCCCGGCGGTTCCGGTGGCGGTTCAGCCGCCGCCGTCTCCGCGTTCGAGGCGCCGCTGGCCCTCGGCACGGACACCGGTGGCTCCATCCGTCAGCCCGCTTCGGTGACCGGTTCGGTCGGCGTGAAGCCCACCTACGGCGGCGTGTCCCGCTACGGCGCCATCGCCATGGCCTCCTCGCTGGACCAGATCGGTCCGGTGTCCCGCACCGTGCTCGACTCCGCGCTGCTGCACGAGGTCATCAGCGGGCACGACCCGTACGACTCCACCTCCCTGCAGGAATCCTGGACCGGCCTGGCCGCCGCCGCTGCGAGCGGCGACGTCAAGGGCATGCGGATCGGCATCATCAAGGAACTCCACGGCGAGGGTTACCAGGCCGGCGTCGAGAACCGCTTCAACGAGTCCCTGGAGCTGCTCAAGGCCGCGGGCGCCGAGATCGTCGAGGTCTCCTGCCCCAACTTCGAGTACGCGCTGGGCGCCTACTACCTGATCATGCCGTCCGAGGTCTCCAGCAACCTGGCGAAGTTCGACGGCGTGCGCTTCGGCCTGCGCGTCCTCCCCGAAGAGGGCCCGCTGACCATCGAGCGCGTCATGGGCGCCACCCGCGCCGCCGGCTTCGGTGACGAGGTCAAGCGCCGCATCATCCTGGGCACCTACGCCCTGTCCGCCGGCTACTACGACGCCTACTACGGCTCGGCTCAGAAGGTCCGCACGCTCATCCAGCGCGACTTCGACGCCGCGTTCGCCCAGGCCGATGTGCTGATCTCCCCGACGGCGCCCACCACGGCGTTCAAGCTGGGCGAGAAGGTCGACGACCCGCTGGCGATGTACCTCAACGACGTCGCGACCATCCCGGCGAACATGGCCGGTGTCCCGGGCATCTCCATCCCCGGTGGTCTCGCGGACGAGGACGGCCTGCCCGTGGGCATCCAGTTCCTCGCCCCGGCCCGTCAGGACGTCCGCCTGTACCGCGCCGCCGGCGCCCTGGAGAAGCTGCTGGAAGAGAAATGGGGCGGCCCGCTGCTGGCGCAGGCCCCGGTACTGGGAGGTGCCAAGTAATGTCCGCCGACGAGATCCTGGACTACGACTCCGTCTTCGAGAAGTACGAGCCCGTGCTCGGCTTCGAGGTGCACGTCGAGCTGAACACCAAGACCAAGATGTTCTCCTCCGCCCCCAACGAGTTCGGGGACGAGCCCAACACGAACGTCAACGAGGTGGACCTGGGCCTGCCCGGCGTCCTGCCCGTGGTCAACAAGGCCGCCGTGGAGTCCTCCATCAAGATCGGCCTGGCCCTGAACTGCCAGATCGCCGAGACGTGCCGCTTCGCCCGGAAGAACTACTTCTACCCGGACACCCCCAAGAACTTCCAGACCTCGCAGTACGACGAGCCCATCGCCTTCGACGGGTACCTCGACATCGAGCTGGAGGACGGCGAGGTGTTCCGCGTGGAGATCGAGCGCGCGCACATGGAGGAGGACGCCGGCAAGCTGACCCACATGGGTGGCGCGGCGGGCCGCATCCAGGGCGCCGACTACTCGCTCGTGGACTACAACCGTGCCGGCGTGCCGCTCGTGGAGATCGTCACCAAGCCGATCGTCGGCGCGGGCAAGCGCGCTCCGGAGCTGGCCAAGGCCTACGTGGCGGCCGTCCGCGAGATCGTGAAGAACCTCGGTGTCTCCGACGCCCGCATGGAGCGCGGCAACGTCCGTTGCGACGCCAACGTCTCCCTCAAGCCGATCGGCCAGGAGAAGTTCGGCACGCGGTCCGAGACCAAGAACGTGAACTCGCTGCGCGCCGTCGAGCACGCCGTCCGCTTCGAGATCCAGCGCCACGGCGCCGTCCTGGAGTCGGGCGAGAAGGTCGTGCAGGAGACGCGCCACTGGCACGAGGACACGCGCACGACGACGTCGGGCCGCCCCAAGAGCGACGCGGACGATTACCGCTACTTCCCGGAGCCCGACCTCGTTCCCGTCGTCGCGTCCCGTGAGTGGGTGGAGGAGCTGCGCGCGACCCTGCCGGAGCCCCCGGCCGAACGCCGCAAGCGCCTCAAGACCGCCTGGGGCTACTCGGATCTGGAGTTCCGCGACGTGGTGAACGCCGGCGTCATGGACCTGATCGAGGAGACCGTCGCCGCCGGCCTCAAGGCCGCCGCCGCCCGCAAGTGGTGGATGGGTGAAGTGGTGGGCCGCGCCAAGGCCGCCGAGGTGGACCCGGGCGAGCTGGGCATCACCCCGGATGTGATCGTCCAGGTGAACGGCCTGGTGGAAGCCGGCAAGATCAACAACAAGATGGCCTCCCAGGTCCTGGATGGCGTCCTGGCCGGCGAGGGCTCCCCGGAGGAGGTCGTGGCCGCTCGCGGTCTGGCCGTGGTCTCCGATGACGGCCCCCTGCTGGAAGCCATCGACGCCGCTCTGGCCGCTCAGCCCGACGTCGCGGAGAAGATCCGTGGCGGCAAGGTGCAGGCGATCGGCGCGATCGTCGGCGGCGTCATGAAGGCCACCCGTGGCCAGGCCGACGCCGGCCGCGTCCGCGAGCTGATCCTCGAGAAGCTGGGCGTGGAGGGCTAGTCCCTTCCTGAACCCCCGACGGCCGGTGGCCGGAGATCCGATCTCCGGCCACCGGCCGTCGGCGTTCCAAGCTGTCGGCGTTCCCCGGACCGTCGGTCTGCCCGGGACGCCTTTCGCGCAGACGGTCCGCTCAGCCGACCGTGCCGCGGGTGATCCTCACGCCGGTGCCGACCGTCGTCACGGTGGTGTTGCCCTGTCCGAGGCAGTCGCCGTACTCCTTGACCCACGCGACCTTGCCGCTCAGGGAACCGGAGGACGGCGCCCCGAAGGTGACGTCATATTTCTGCTGCTGGGTGCAGCTCGGCACGTCGTAATACTCCACGAAACCTGACTGGGACGGCTTGAGGTTGCCGGACCCCGCCGGAAGCTTGTAGCTGCCGATGTGGGTGCTCTGTCCCGTGGTGGTGTCGACGGCGGTGCCGCTCCAGGTGTCGGTGCCGGTCTGACGCACCACCATGTTGTAGGTGTGACCGTAGACGGCGTTGAACTCCAGTCCGCAGCTGACGCCCGGGCCGCCGTCGGCGCCGGGGGTGCAGTTCGGATCGGTCGACGTCGTCCCGGAGATGAACGAGGAGAAGACGCCGCGCAGACGGCCCGAGCCCTGCGAGTCCGGCCGGGGCTGCAGGCCGGTGTAGCCGACGTCGCTCTGGCCGGTGAAGCCGTACTGCATGGCGAAATACGTGCCCGCGCGGCGTGCTGTCGCCGGGGCCACGGTGATGGGGAACGTGACGGAACTCAGCCCCGCGGCCGGCGCCGAGCTGACCGACCAGGACAGCAGCTCGTTGCCGCCGAAGGTCTGGGCGTGGGCGGGGATTCCGGGACCGGCGGCGACGGCGGTGAGGCCGATCGCGATCACTGCACTGAGACGTTGGTGGAGGGGTAACCGCATGTCTTCTCCCTGTGTGCTGTCGAGGAGACGGACCGTTCTCGGCCCGTCGAGGAATTATCGTCATGCGCGTCACTCCCTTGTCAATCGTTTAACAAGAACTGGTGAGATCGCCCTCGGCGGGAAGCGGCGAACTTCATGACCTTCCGTGACGTGCCGATGGGCGGGCCTCGGGAGCGAGCGTAATATTGGAGCCAATACAGGCTTCGGCTTGCAATGTAACGCGAAAAGGATTATGTGGTGGCCCTCGAAACTTTGCCCATCCTCGATTTCTCCCGTCTGAGCGCTGGACCGGAGGAGGCCGCCCGCTTCCGCGATGACCTCCGCGACGCGATGCACGAGGTGGGATTCCTCTACCTCTCCGGCCACGGCGTCCCGCAAGAGCTGACGGACGCCATCCTCGACATCTCCCGGCGCTTCTTCGAGCTGCCGGAGGAGCAGAAGCTCGCCCTGGAGAACATCCACAGCCCGCAGTTCCGCGGCTACACCCGCATGGGCGGCGAGCTGACCGCCGGCGAGGTCGACTGGCGTGAGCAGATCGACGTCGGCGTCGACCGTGAAGCGGTTCCCGCCGGCGACGGTGTCGCCGACTACTGGCGACTGGAAGGGCCGAACCTTTGGCCCGAGGCGCTGCCCGAGATGCGCGGTATCGTCACCGAGTGGATGGACCGTCTGAGTGAGATCTCCCTCGAGCTCCTCCGTGCCCTGGCGCTGTCGCTCGGCGCACCGGAGGACACCTTCGACGAGGCCTTCGCCTCGCGGGCCTTCCCGGTCCTGAAGATCGTCCGCTACCCGGGCGAATCGGACCCGGACCCCAAGCAGGGCGTCGGATCCCACCGCGACGGCGGCGTGCTGACCCTGCTGCTCGTGGAGCCGGGCAAGGGCGGCCTCCAGGTGGAGCACGACGGCGCGTGGATCGACGCGCCGCAGGTGCCGGGGAGCTTCGTGGTCAACATCGGCGAAATGCTCGAACTCGCGACCAACGGCTACCTCAAGGCCACGCTGCACCGGGTCATCTCGCCGCTGCGCGGGACGGACCGCATCTCGGTGCCGTTCTTCTACAACCCGGCACTCGACGCGCGGATGCCTCAGCTCGCCGTCAGCCCGGAGTTCCAGGAGAAGGCCCGAGGCCTCTCGGTGGACCCCAACGACAGCCCGATCCTCGAGACCTACGGCGACAACGCCCTGCGCTACCGCGTGCGGGCGCACCCGAACGTCGTCGCAGCCCAGCACCCTGACCTCGTCAAGGGCTGAGGCGCGCCGGCAGAGGCGGACCGGCTGATGCGGGTCTGTTGATACGGGCCGGAGCGGCGCGGCACCCCCGGGGGCTGCGCCGCTCCGGCCTTTAATGGACCCATGAGGCATTCCTGGGAGATCGTGACCCGCGTCCAGTCGGAGGGCGACGCCCATCCCCAGGAGGACGGCTGCGGTTTCGCCGGGCCGGACGCCTGGATCATCGACGGCGCCACCACCCTCCTGGAACCCCTCGGCCTGCCGGCCGCCACCGATCCCCAATGGCTCACGCAGGCGCTGACCACGGCGCTCGCCCGGGTCGGGACGGGGGAGATGTCCGGTTCCCTGAGTGCCCGGGACCGGCTCGCCGCCGCGCTCCGGAGGATTGACGCCGTCGCGCAGCCCCTCGTCGGCGGGGAGCGGCTGCGCTTCCCGAGCGCGGCCGTCTCGCTCGCCCATCTGGACGACGACGGCGTGCAGATCGCGTCCCTCGCCGACTGCCGCGTCCTGGTCCAGGATCCGGAGGGCGGCGTGACCGTGGTGCTCGCCGAGCAGGCGGACGGCCGCGTGGACGAGGCACTGGACGGGCAGCTCCCGGACCCCGAAGAACGCCTCCGCCTGCTGCGCCGGGACCGCGAACTGCGCAACACGGACGGCAACCTCTGGGTGGCACGGCGCGAGCCCGAGGCCGCGCAGCACGCCGACCTCGTGCGGCTGCCCCGTCCGGCCCTCGTGGCACTCGTCAGCGACGGGGCCTGGCGCGCCGTCGACCTGGGGCTCGTGGGCTCCGCGGAGGAGTTCCTGCGCCGCGTCAGCACACCGGTCGAGGCGCTGGAACTCCTGACCGAACTGCGGCGCGAACAGGCCCGGATCGGTGAGGTGGCGGACGACGCCACGGTCCTCGTCCTGCGCCCGGCCGCCCTGGACTGAACTCCGCCCTCTCGCCATCGCGAGGGAACACGTCGTGCCTTCATTCGCACGTTTTCGGGGCGCCAGCTGTTCCTTCGCGGGGGTGTGGGCCCGGCGTAGACTGCCTGCATGGACGCTGACGTCATCGTGGTGGGCCACGGATTGTCCGGACTGGTCGCGGCGCGGGAACTCGCGCGGGCCGGCAAGCGCGTGATCATCCTGGACCAGCAGGGGCCGCAGGACCTCGGGGGACAGGCCTGGTGGTCCTTCGGCGGACTCTTCCTGGTGGACAGCCCCGAACAGCGCCGACTCCGCGTCAAAGACTCCTTCGATCTCGCCTGGCGCGACTGGCAGGGGAGCGCCGCGTGGGACCGGACGGACGGTCCGGGCGATCAGGATGCCTGGGCTCAGCGCTGGGGCCGGGCCTATGTCGAATTCGCGACGAGCGAGAAGCGGGTCTGGCTCCGGGAGGCCGGCATCGAGCTGACTCCTGTGGTGGGCTGGGCCGAGCGGGGCGACGGGCACGTGGGCGGCCATGGGAACTCGGTCCCTCGCTTCCACATCGCCTGGGGCACCGGGACCGGCGTCGTCTCGCCGTTCGCAGCGGCAGCCCACGCCGCCGTCGAGGACGGCGCCACGACGCTGCTGCACCGGCACAAGGTGCGCGGGCTGCTCGTGGAGGGCGGCGCCGTCGTCGGGGTGCAGGGCGATCTGCTGGCCGACGACGCCGGGCCGCGCGGGGCGGCCGGCCCGGACGGGACGGTGGGGACGTTCGAGCTGAGGGCGCAAGCGGTCGTGCTCGCAAGCGGCGGGATCGGCGGGAATCACCGGCTGGTGCGCCAGTTCTGGCCCGCACGGCTGGGCACTCCGCCGCGCGAGATGATCACCGGGGTTCCCGCGTATGTGGACGGCAGCATGTACGGGCCGGCCGAAGCCGCCGGAGCCCGCCTCGTGAACCGGGACCGGATGTGGCACTACACGGAGGGCATCCGCAACTGGGACCCGGTGTGGCCCGCCCACGGCATCCGGATCCTGCCGGGGCCCTCGCCGCTCTGGCTCGACGCGCTCGGACGGCGCCTGCCGGCGCCGGGACTTCCCGGCCATGACACGCTCGGCACGCTCCGCCTGTTGCGCAACACCCCGGACCTCGCGGAGCACGACCACTCCTGGTTCATCGTCAGCCGGAGCATCCTGGCGAAGGAGTTCGCGCTGTCCGGCTCGGAGCAGAACCCGGACATCACTCATCGGGACCGTAAGCTCCTGCTCAAGACCCGCCTGGGCGGGGGGATCCCTGGGCCGGTCCAGGCCTTCGTGGACCACGGACCGGATTTCGTCTCCGCGGATTCGGTGGCGGCTCTCGCGCGGGGCATGAGCCGGATCGCCCCGGAGGCGCCCGTGGGCCCGGAGGCCCTCATGGACGTCATCCGGCAGCGGGATGCGGAGTTCCGGAACGCGTTCTCCAAGGACGCCCAGGCCCAGAGCGTTCACAACGCGCGACGGTACCTGGGGGACCGGCTGGTGCGGGTGGCCAGGCCGCACCTCTTCCTCGACGAGGCGGGTCATCCGCGGGACGGGCTCGTGGCCGTGAAGCTGCACGTCCTGACCCGGAAGAGCCTGGGCGGGATGCAGACGGATCTCGCCTCCCGCGTGCTCGGTGAGGACGGTCATCCCGTGCCCGGCCTGTATGCCGTGGGGGAGGCCGCCGGGTTCGGCGGCGGGGGCGCCCACGGGTACAACGCCCTCGAAGGAACCTTCCTGGGCGGCTGCATCTTCACGGGCCTGAAGGCCGGACGGGACCTCGCCGGGAGGCTGTGATTCCGGTCCTCCCCATCTTGCGTGCTCAGCAGGTGCGGATGCCCTCCCGGAACACCCGCACCTGCTGAGCACGCAACGCCACCACGCGTCGTTGCGGCGTCGTGTCGAGCTCTTTCACGTCATCTCTTGCACCTGAGACCTGCGTCACATACCATCAGTTAATCGATTAAGAACTTAATCGATTAACAACGTTTTGAGAACGCAGGCTGCGCCCCCGGGCAGCCCTGGACTCACGAGGAGCCCCATGACACTCGCAGCCCAGCGGAAGGGTCCGCCGCCGTCGTCGATCCCGGACCGCGGCGGCAAGAAGCCGTTCCGCGTCCGTCTCCGTCAGGACCGGCAGATGCTGCTCATGATGGTGCCCGGCATCGTCTTCCTGCTGCTGTTCTTCTACATCCCGATCTTCGGCAACGTGATCGCCTTCCAGGACTACCAGCCCTATCTCGGCATCCCGGACAGCGAGTGGGTCGGCTGGCAGAACTTCGTGGACCTGTTCCACAACCCGGACTTCCTGCACGCGCTCTGGAACACGCTGTATCTGGCCGCCTGGCAGCTCGTGTTCCTCTTCCCGGTGCCGCTCGTGCTCGCGCTGATCGTGGACTCGCTCATGAGCATGAGGGTCCGCCGCATCTTCCAGAGCATCGCGTACCTGCCGCACTTCCTGTCCTGGGTCCTGGTGATCGCCCTGTTCCAGCAGATGCTCGGTGGCGCGGGCTTCGTGAACAACACGCTGCGCCAGTTCGGGATGGACCCCATCCCGTTCATGACGAACCCGGACACGTTCCCCGTGCTGGTGGTCGCCCAGATGATCTGGAAGGACGCCGGCTGGGCCATGATCATCTTCCTGGCGGCGCTCGCGAGCATCGACGTCTCCCTCTACGAGGCGGCCGCCGCGGACGGCGCCGGCCGCTGGCGGCGGATGTGGCACATCACGCTGCCGGGGCTGCGACCCGTGATCGTCCTGCTGCTCATCCTCCGGATCGGTGACATTCTGTCGGTCGGCTTCGAGCAGTTCATCCTCCAGCGCGACGCCGTCGGCGCCGGCGCCGCCGAAGTGCTGGACACCTTCACCTACTACACCGGCGTGGTGGGCGGGGGCTGGAGCTCCGGCGCCGCCGCGGGTCTCGCCAAGGGGCTCGTCAGTCTCCTGCTCATCTGGGGCGCCAACTCCCTGGCCCACAAGTTCGGCGAGGACGGGATCTTCGCCAGGAAGGTCGGCTGATGACCACGCTCACCTCACAGAACACCGAGACGCGCGACGACGCCGTCGGGCGCGGCAGCCTCGCCGTGCGGCGGGCCGCCCGCTCACGGGCCGCCGCGGAACGCGACACCCGCCGTCCCGCCTGGAAAGAACGCCCGTCGGTCCTCTACCAGTTTGTCAAGGCCGTCATCCTGGTGCTGTTCAGCGCCTCGATCCTGATCCCCATCCTCCTGGTCGTGTCCACCTCCCTCGCCGATGACCAGCAGCTGGCCCAGGCCGGAGGATTCGTCCTCTGGCCGGAACGTCCCACCATCAAGGCGTACGAGACGATCTTCGCCGGACCCATGGTCATCGGGTCCCTCGGGGTCAGCGCCTTCATCACGGTCGTGGGCACGGCACTGGCACTCTTCGTGACCATCACCATGGCCTACGCCACGAGCCGATCCGTCCTGTTCGGCCGCCCGGTGATCCTGGGCGTGCTGTTCACCCTGCTCTTCGCCCCGGGCCTGATCCCGAGCTTCCTCATGATCCGGCAGCTCGGACTGCTGGACTCGCTGTGGTCGCTCATCCTGCCCGGCATCTTCGGCGCCTTCAACTTCGTGGTGATGCGCTCCTTCTTCATGAACATCCCCGCGGAGCTCATCGAAAGCGCGCGGATCGACGGCGCGAGCGACTGGCAGATCCTGTGGCGCATCGTGCTGCCGCTGTCGAAGGCGGTGATCGCCGTCGTCGGGCTCTTCTACGCGGTGGCGTTCTGGAACTCCTTCTTCAACGCCCTGCTCTACATCAACGACCACGCCAAGTGGCCCATTCAGCTCCTGCTCCGCAATTTCGTGGTCCAGGGCTCCGGGGCCGCGGACGGGCTGGGGGTCTCCTCCGTCCCGCCGAGCCAGTCGATCCAGATGGCCGTGGTGGTCGTGGCGCTCGTGCCCATCCTCATGGTCTACCCCTTCCTCCAGAAGCACTTCACCAAGGGCGTCCTCACGGGCGCGGTGAAGGGCTGACCCTCCTCCCTCTCCAGCTCACCTGTCAATGAAAGGCACCCCTATGAGCACTCTCGCATCCCACGGCGTCAGCCGCCGTGGCTTCCTGGGTCTGGCCGGCCTGGCCGTCGCCACCGTGGGCCTGTCGGCCTGTGGCGGCGGCAGCTCCGGCGGAAGCGGCGGCGCGGCCGCCTCCGCAGGCGTCAAGCTCCCCACGTACAAGGAATTCACCGGCGTCACGCCCGATCTGGCCGGTGACGCCAAGGGCCTGCAGGCGGCGTTCTTCAAGCTGCCCAAGTCGGTGGTGTCCGTGAAGGACAAGCCGCTCAAGGGCAAGGTCACGGGCCTCACCGAGACCTTCGAGACCATGAGTCCCGGCATGAAGGACAACGCCTTCTGGCAGCGGCTCAACCAGGCGCTGGGCGGCGAGCTGGAACTGCAGATCGCCGAGGACATCGGTGACGGGTACCCGGCCAAGTTCGCCACGGTGCTCGCCAGTGACGACCTGCCGGACATGATGTGGGTCCCGCCGAACCAGGGCATCCCGAACGTCGGCCCCATGCTGGAGGCGAAGTTCCAGGACCTCACCAAGTACCTCTCCGGCGACGCCGTCCTCGAGTACCCCAACCTCGCGGCCCTCAAGCCGGACTCCTGGAAGACCGCCGTCGTCAACGGCAAGATCTGGGGCGCCCCCATCCCGAGCACGCCGTTCGGCCAGATCATGTCCGGCCGCCGCGACGTCTGGGGCAAGGTGGGTGGCCTGACCGCGGCGAACGCGGACGAGTTCCTGGCCAAGGCCAAGGAGCTCACGCGGCCCGGCGAGAAGAAGTACGCCCTCGAACCCGCCTACATCAACGTGCTCCACATGGTCACCGAGTGGTTCGGCGCTCCCAACACCTGGGCCGTCAACAAGGACCGCACCCTCACCCACCTCTACGAGACGGACGAATACCACGCGGGCGTGGAGTTCGTGGCGAAGATGTTCGCCGCCGGGGTCTTCTACCCGGACGTCAACGTCCCGGACATCCGCAATCGCGTCGCCAACGGCAGTGTCGCCGCGCAGGTCCTGGTGGGTCCGCACGACCTCAAGGCCTACCGCGCCTTCAACAAGGACCAGGCGTTCGACATCCTGGTGCCGTTCAGCGCGGACGGCAAGGTCAAGCCGACCTACGACATGGGCTACGGCACAGTGGGCTTCACGCCGTTCAAGAAGGCCGACGAGGGCAAGATCCGCGAACTGCTCGCTCTCATCAACTACCTCTCCGCACCGTTCGGCACGGCCGAGTACATGCAGAAGAACTTCGGCACCGAGGGCCAGGACTTCACGGTCGACGGCGAGGGCAACCCGGTCTTCACCTCGTCCGGCAGCACGAACATCCCGGGCCTCGCCTCGGCGCTGAACATCATGTCCAGCCCGGAGAACGTGGTCTTCAACCCCGGCTTCGACGACGACACCAAGTACATCTACCAGCAGGAGAAGAAGCTGCTGGAGCTGGCCTGGCGCAACCCGACCAACGGGACCTACTCGGACACGAACTCCAAGGTGGGCGCGAAGATCACCAAGCAGCTGCGGGACAAGGTGGTGGACATCATCACGGGCCGCGCCAAGGTGGGCGATCTGCAGGATGCGGTGAAGCGCTGGAAGAACGACGGCGGCGACAAGATCCGGGACGAGTACCAGTCCCAGCTCCCGTCCGACGTGCCCGTCTTCCGGCGCTAGGCATGGCGTGACACCCGGGCGGTGGACCCTGTGGCTAGAGTTGCCGCAGGTCCACCGCATGGGCGGGGCGAGTCGGTTCCGGGATGTCCCGGGGGAAGAGGTCAGATCATGAGCGAACGCACAGCCGCAGGAACGGACACCTCCACGGGCGCTGGAAACGCCTCGCCGGCGGCGGTCCGTCCCACCATCCGCATGGTGGCCGATCTGGCCGGGGTCTCCACGGCGACCGTCTCCTACGTCCTCTCCGGCCGGGGCTCCGGCTCCAAGGGGCCGGGGGTGAAGGAGGAGACCACCCGACGGGTGCGGGACGCGGCCGAAGAACTCGGGTACCGTCCCAACCAGGCGGCGCGGGCGGTGCGGACCGGCAAGACGCAGACCGTGCTGCTCTCCATGACGATGCTCCAGGACCCCTGGTCTCTGGAGGTCGTCGAGGCGGTCAGCGCCCAGGCCCGCAGCCACGGTCTCACTCCGCTCATCATGGCGGATGACGACTGGAACGTCGCACTGGAACGCACCCAGGCGGATGCGGTGTTCATCGATGCCGTGAAGCCGGCGCAGCGCAGTGCGCTGGCCGGTCTGGCGAGCCGCGGGCTGAAGCTCGTGGTCTTCGACAGCACCGTGGAACCGGACGGATTCGACGTGGTCCGCTCGGATGATCTGCGCGGGTGCCGCGAACTGGTCGATCACCTGCTGGACGGGTGGGACGACGTCGCGTGCCTCGGTCCCGGCGCCTCCCGGACCGACCGGGGCCGTGCCGCGGCGTTCCACTCGGCGCTCGCGGACCGCGGCAGGACCGCGCCGGAGAACCGGGTGGCGGACATCGACGGCTCCCCGGAGTCGGCGTACGCCGGAGCCTTGAAGCTTCTGACCCCGGAGGACCGGCCCCGCGCCATCTACGCCACCAGTGACTACATCGCCATCAGCGCCGTCCACGCGGCCCAGAGCCTGGGACTCGTGGTCGGCAAGGACATCGCCATCGCCGGGGTGGGCAACACCCTGGCCGGCGAACGGCTCAGCCCGGCGCTCACCAGTGTGGGCCCCCGGAATCTGCTGGGCCGCGTGGCCGAGCTCATGGTGCAGCTCGCCACGGACCAGCGACCCGTCGGGGAACTGCATGACTTCCCCTGGGAGGTCTGGGAACGCGCATCAACAGGAAAGCCGGTCTGAACGGACCGGCGACATCACCCGCCCCCTCACCAGGGGGACGGGGCAACAGCAAAGGAACTACCCTCATGGATCTCTCCGTAGCCGTCGTCGGCTTCGGCCTGCGCTCCGGCCTGTGGCGTCACGCTCACAAGCCCGGCGAAGGATCGCGCGTCACCATCGTCTGCGACACGAGCGAACGGGGCCGGGCGGATGCCGCCAGGGCTCTGCCCGACGTGACGGTGACCGGCGACCTGCAGGACGTGCTGGACTCCGGCGTCGACGCCGTCCTGGTCCTGACCCCGGACAGCCAGCACGCCGCTGTCGCGGTGCAGACGCTCAAGGCCGGGATCGCGACGTTCTGCGAGAAGCCGCTGGACATCTCGCTGGAGGCGGCCGACTCGATCCTCACGACGGCGCGCGAGACCGGCACCCGGCTGTACGTCGGCCACAACATGCGGCACATGCCGGTGGTCACGCAGATGCGGGACCTCATCAAGCAGGGGCTGATCGGCGAGGTCAAAGCCGTGTGGTGCCGGCACTTCGTGGGCAACGGTGGGGACTACTACTTCAAGGACTGGCACGCACAGCGCCGGAATGTGAACACCCTCCTGCTCCAGAAGGGCGCTCATGATCTGGACGTGATCCACTGGCTCGCCGGCGGGTACACGGCGCGGGTGTCGGCGATCGGCAAGCTCGCGGTCTACGGCGAGGTCGCGAGCCGCCGGGACAATTCCGACCGGCGCATGGGGGACTGGTTCTCCGTGGACAACTGGCCGCCCGCGGCGCAGACGGACCTCGCCGAGGAGATCGACGTCGAGGACATCTCCATGATGAACATGGTGCTCGACAACGGCGTGCTCGCCTCCTACGAGCAGTGCCATTTCACGCCGGACTACTGGCGCAGCTACACCGTGATCGGCACGGAGGGGCGTCTGGAGAACTTCGGTGACGGGCCGGGGGAGACCATCAAGGTCTGGAACACGCGCTCCAGCTACGGATTCGCGGAGCCGGACCTCGAAGTGGAGATCCTCGACGGCGACGGCGGCCACGGCGGCGCGGATCCGCTCCTGATCGGGGAGTTCCTGCGGTTCGTGCGCGACGGCGGTCAGACCCAGACCTCTCCGGTGGCGGCACGTCAGGCGGTGGCGGCGGGAATCCTCGCTGCCGAATCGCTGCGGGGTGACGGTTCCGCATTGCCGGTCCCGCCGCTCGACCCGGAACTGGTGGAGTACTTCGAACGGGGTCAGACGGCCTGACGCCTTCTCTGCAGGCGTTGTGTGCTCAGTTGTTGCGGGTGTTTTCTCTGAACACCCGCAACAACTGAGCACGCAAGCTCTCGAGGGGGCCGGCGGACTGGGCGGGGCGGCTCATGTGCCGGCCCGCCCTCAGCCGACCAGCGCCCCCATGACCTCGCGGAACGCCTCGGCGACGCGCCGGACGCTGCGCCGTTCCAGGGCTTCGGGCCGGGCCAGGAGGTCGATGCACCGCCGGGTGTCCAGGCCCTGCAGCGGCCGCAGCACGATCCCTTCCGGCAGCGACTGGCCCAGAGCCGCGCGTGAGGTGTACCGAGGAAGCAGGCCCAGCACGCCGCCGTCGGCGACCAGGGCTGCGACGGTCGAGTAGTCGTTGATGCGGTGCACGATCTCCAGGGGTGTGCTGGCTAGCGCCGCCACCGCTGTGAGGACGTCGTCCGGGGAGTAGCCCGGGCGACTCGTGACCCACGGTTCTCCCGCCACGTCGGCGGCGGTGAGCTCCTCGTGGCTCGCGAGAGGGTGACCCGCCGGCAGCGCGACATCCAGCGGCTCGCGGGTCAGCTCGATCACCGCGACCCGGTCCCGTGGCCACGGCGGGCTGTGCTCCATCCGGTGGGCCAGGACGAGGTCGTGCCGGGCCGTCAGCGCGGGGAAGTCCTGCTGCGCCACGTCCTCGTCGGTGAACCGGACCCTCGGCTGGCCCTCGCCGGAGAGCGCCCGCGCCAGCGGGGCGAACAGCGCCTGGCCCGCGGAGTGGAAGCCGCTCACGGTGACGGATGCGTCGGGAGCCTCCTGGAACGCGTCGATCGCCGCGCGCGCCTGTGCCATCGCCGCGACGACGGCGGCCCCCGCACCCGCGAGCACCTCGCCGGCCTCGGTGAGCACCAGGGTGCGGCCGTCCTTGCGCGTGAGGGGAACCTTCACGCTGCGCTGCAGGAGCATGAGCTGCTGCGACACGGCCGACGGCGTGACCATCAGAGTCTCCGCGACCGCTTTGACGCTGCCGAGTTCGCCGAGTTCCCGCAGGACCTGAAGCTGACGGATATCCATGAGCACATCCTAAATCGTCCAGTATGACGATGAAGGAATGCTGAAGTGTTGTTGCTTCGGTAGAGCTTGACCCGGCTGAGTCCGCTATCGGTGGGGTGAGTTCGCTACATCATGTGGCGAACTCACGCCCTGGATAGCGGACTCAGCGGCTTGAGGGGCGAGACCGGTCGCCGATTGGGCCCGAACTCGCTATCCCGAGTCTGAGATCGCGACCGTCAGTAGCGTGTTCGGCCCCTGGATAGCGAGTTCACCCGGACAAGTGTGCCGGATAGCTAGGTCGGCCCGTGGATAGCGAGGTCAGGGCAGGAGCGACCCCGCCCCGCCTCAGAGACCGTTCCGGACCACGACCCCCTGCGCCACGACCGTGTTGACCTTCTCCAGGGCCGTGCCGTCGCTGAGCGGGTCGGCGTCCACGACCACCGCGTCGGCGAAGCCGCCCATGGTGAACCTTCCGGCTTTCCCTTCCAGGCCCAGGAGGCGCGCCGAGTAGGTGGTCGCGGCGCGGAGGGATTCCAGCGTGGACAGCCCCGCCTCGTGCAGGCGGCGCACCTCGGTGCCCAGCGGCGTGACGTCGGTGCCGAAGGAATCGGTGCCGGCCACGATCGTCACGCCCGCCTCGTGGGCCGCGCGGACGGCGGCCTGGTGGATGGGCGTGTACTCCTTGCCGCGGGCGGCCAGGATCGGGTTCGGGTCCGTCGCCATGCTGTCCACGGCCTGGAGCGTGGGCGTGAAGTACGTGCCGCGGCGCACCATCTCCGCGATGGTGGCCTCCGTCAGGTACACGCCGTGCTCGATGCTCTTCACACCGCCCCGCACGGCGCCGTCGATGCCCTCGGCACTGTAGGCGTGGCACAACACCCCGGCGCCGCGGGCGGCCTTGACGATCGCTGCGATCTGCTCGCGCCCGTAGACGAGTTCCCGCGGATCCTGCTCGGGGATGCCCGCCCGGGGATTGGCGCGGGTCTTGATCACCCGCGCGCCGCGGGCCAGGTTGACCTTCGTGAAGTACGCCAGATCCTGGACGTCCCTGATGCCGTTCTTCAGCCCGGCCAAGGGCGCCAGATCCGGGTCGGCGAGGATGGAATCGCCCTGGTCCGGCGAGACGAACAGGCCGGCGGCGAGCATCCGCGGGGACAGGCCCGGCGCCCATTCCGGCAGCGCGGCGAGAGCCACGTCCTGGTAGAAGCTGCTGCTGCCGCTCCGGACGCTCGTGGTCCCGTTCCGCAGGTGGAGCCGGACGTCCTCCAGGCCGTTGGCGTGGACGTGGGCGTCGACCAGACCGGGGACCACCCAGCGCCCGTGCGCCTGGAGGCGCTGAGCGCGGCGGGCGACGGCGGCCACGGCCCGCCGAGTGGTATCCCGATTTCCGACGGCGGTGACCTTGCCGCCGTCGAGCACCAGGACGCCGTCCTCGATCGCGCCACCGGTGAGCGGATCGACGACGGTGCCGCCCTCGATGATCACGGCGCCCGGCGTCGCAGGGCGTCCTCGGTATGCGGGAGCGGCAGGACGGTCGGAAGCCTGGGCCGCGGGAGCTGTCGCCAGCTGTGCCGCGATGCCCGCTGCGGTGATGCCCGCGAGGGCCGCCGCCCCGGCGAGGACGCCCCGCCGGGGGAGGTTGCTGGGCGGCTGGACGACGCTGTCGTGATCATGGGTGCACATGGGGGAGTCTCCTCGGGGAAGGGCGTGAGTGTGGCGCTGCTCACTAAGTTTGGAATACCAAAGTTACGTCATGGTGACGAGTTCCCGCCAGTCCCTCCTAAAACAGTTAAGTGATTGCTTAATTCAGGAATGAGATACTTGAGCTTGTTCTAAGCCTTTGGACAGCTTGTAATGGGACTCATGAAGGCTCTGTACAAGTCCGGGGCACAGCCCGGCTTCGAACTCGTGGACCGCCCCGAACCCGGCACCGGCGCCGGGGACGTGAAGATCCGCGTGCACACCACCGGCATCTGCGGCACCGACCTGCACATCCAGTCCTGGGACGCCTGGGCCGCGAGCACCATCAACGCTCCGCTCGTCGCGGGCCACGAGTTCTACGGCGAGGTCGTGGAGATCGGCGAGGACGTCCGGGACGTCAAGGTGGGGGACCGCGTCTCCGGTGAAGGCCACGTGGTCTGCGGCATTTGCCGCAACTGCCGCGCCGGCCGCCGCCAGATGTGCATCCGCACCTCCAGCGTGGGGGTGCAGCGTGACGGCGCGTTCGCCGAGTACGTCGTCATCCCGGAGGAAAACGTCTGGGTCCACCACGACCCCAGCGTCACCCCGGAACTCGGAGCCATCTTCGACCCCTTCGGCAACGCCGTGCACACCGCCCTGAGCTTCCCGCTCGTCGGCGAGGACGTGCTCATCACCGGCGCCGGCCCCATCGGCCTCATGGCCATCGCGGTCGCCCGGCACGCCGGGGCCCGCAAGATCGCCATCACCGACGTCTCGCCGAGCCGCCTCGAACTGGCCCGCTCCCTGGGCGTCGACCTCGCCGTCGACGTCTCCACCACCCGCATCAGTGACGCGCAGCGGGAACTCGGCATGCGCGAAGGCTTCGACATCGGACTGGAGATGTCGGGACACCCGACGGCGCTGCCCGAGATGATCGAGAACATGAACCACGGTGGCCGGATCGCCATGCTCGGCCTGCCGAGCCAGTCGATCGACATCGACTGGGGCAAGGTCGTCACCCACATGCTGACCCTGAAGGGCATCTACGGGCGCGAGATGTTCGAGACCTGGTACGCCATGAGCGCCATGCTCTCCTCCAACCCGGTGCTGCACCGGAACATCTCCGCCGTCATCACCGACGTCCTGCCTGCCACGGAGTGGGAGAAGGGCTTCGAGGCGGCGCGCGGCGGGCACGGCGGCAAGGTCGTGCTCGACTGGCGCACCCTCTGACAGCCCACCGCTGATTGAGGACGACGGCGCGCGGCGGCTTCCGCGCGTCGTCGTCCACCGCGGACCGGGCCTTCCCGCACGCACCTCACCCTCGTAAGCTCGCAAGGGGCGCCCACCCCGCGGGCACCGCCGAAAGGACCATCATGTACGGCCTCATCAAGGACCAGCTCGCCACGGAGCTCGACGACCTCCGCACTGCCGGCCTCTTCAAGGAAGAGCGCAACATCACCTCGGCGCAGTCCAACCGGATCACCGCCGGCCCGCTCGGACAGCCCACCCGCGAGGTGCTCAACTTCTGCGCGAACAACTACCTGGGTCTCGCGGATCACCCGGAGATCATCGCCGCGGCCAAGGACGCCATGGACAGCCACGGCTTCGGCATGGCGAGCGTCCGTTTCATCTGCGGCACCCAGGATCTGCACCTGGAACTCGAGCGCCAGGTCTCCCGCTTCCTCGGCACCGAGGACACGATCCTGTTCTCGAGCTGCTTCGACGCCAACGGCGGCGTCTTCGAATCGCTCTTCGGCCCGGAGGACGCGATCGTCTCCGACGCCCTGAACCACGCCTCGATCATCGACGGCATCCGCCTCTCCAAGGCCCGCCGCTTCCGCTACGCGAACCAGGACATGGCGGACCTGGAGGCCAAGCTCCGCGAGGCGACGTCGGACGCGCCCGGGCAGCCGGCCGCGCGCCGCGTGGTCATCGTGACGGACGGCGTCTTTTCGATGGACGGCTACCTCGCCCCGCTCCGCGACATCTGCGATCTGGCGGACAAGTACGGCGCGCTCGTCATGGTGGACGATTCGCACGCCGTCGGCTTCATGGGTCCGACGGGCGCCGGCACCCCCGAACACGCCGGCGTCAGCGACCGGGTGGACATCTACACGGGCACCTTCGGCAAGGCGCTGGGCGGCGCGTCCGGCGGCTACGTCTCCGGCCGGTCCGAGATCGTCGCGATGCTGCGCCAGAAGGCCCGTCCGTACCTGTTCTCCAACTCGCTCGCCCCGGCCATCGTCGCCGCGACGCTCAAGGCTCTGGAACTCGTGCGCGACTCCGGGGAGCTCCGCGAGAAGCTCTTCGAGAACGCCGCGCTGTTCCGCCGTCGGATGCAGGAGGAGGGCTTCGAACTGCTCGACGGCGAGCACGCGATCATCCCCGTCATGTTCCACGACGCCGTCCTCGCCGCGAAGGTGGCCTCGGCGATGCTGGAACACGGCGTGTTCGTGACCGCCTTCAGCTTCCCCGTGGTGCCCCGCGGTGCGGCCCGCATCCGCGTGCAGCTCTCCGCGCGGCACAGCGCCGAGGACGTCGAAGCGTGCGTCCAGGCGTTCGTGGCGGCCCGGGCCGAGGCTTCCTGACCCGCGCCTTTTCCTCACCTCACCACCCATCGACTGCTCCGTAGGATGTCGTTTCCCCGGGATTTCGGGAGATTTCGACATCGTATGGAGCAGTCGATCGTTAAAGGGGGTGCGGCTGGTCCGGGATACCGGACACGGGTGAGGGTGAGTCCGGGACGGGGCGGGCGTGTCCCGGAAGAATGGGAACCATGAGCCTCCTGATCACCAACATCGCTGAACTCATGACCCAGGACGGCGAGCACCGGGTCCTCAAGAACGCGGCCGTCGTCGTCGAGGGTGAGCGCATCGCCTGGATCGGCCAGGCCGACGACGCTCCCGCCGCGGACGAGGTGTACGACGCCGAGGGCCGCGCGCTGCTGCCCGGCTGGGTGGATTCGCACACGCACCTCGTGTTCGCCGGGGACCGCACCGCCGAGTTCGAGGCGCGCATGGCGGGGGAGAGCTACAGCGCCGGCGGCATCGGCGTCACCATGAACGCCACGCGGGCGGCCTCCGATGAGGAACTCCTGGACCTCGCCCGCGCGCGTCGTGCCGAGGCCCTGCGCGGCGGCACCACGTACCTCGAGGCCAAGACCGGCTACGGCCTGAGCACCGAGCACGAGGAGGCGCTGGCCCGCGTGACCGCTCAGGTGGCCGATGAGGTCACGTTCCTCGGAGCGCATCTCGTCCCGAAGGGCGCCGAGCCCGACGCCTATGTGGACGAAGTGGTCGGGCCGATGCTCACCGCCGTCTCGCCCCATGCCCGCTGGGCCGATGTGTTCTGTGAACGCGGGGCGTTCGACGAGGCCCAGTCCCGTCGGGTGCTCGAAGCCTGCGCCGCCGCCGGCCTGGGGCTGCGCGTGCACGGCAACCAGCTCGGCCCGGGCGCCGGAGTGAGGCTCGCCGTCGAGCTCGGCGCCGCGAGCGTCGACCACGTGAATCACCTCGAAGACTCTGACGTCACCGCGCTCGCGGACAGCTGGGCGGCGTACGACGGCGGACGCGGTCCCCGCGGTACGGTCGCCACGTGCCTGCCCGCCTGCGACCTGTCCACGCGGGAGCCCCTCGCCCCGGGTCGCCGGTTGCTGGACGCGGGCGTCCAGGTCGCGATCGCCTCGAACCTCAACCCTGGGACGAGCTACACGAGCGCCATGAACTACTGCGTGACCACCGCGGTGCTCCAGATGGGCCTCAGCGTCCACGAAGCCGTGCGCGCGGCGACGTTCGGCGGCGCCCTGGCCCTGCACCGCGAGGTGGGCGAGGACGTCGACGGGCGGCGTGCGGTCGGATCGATCGCCGTCGGGCATCGCGCCGATCTGCACCTCCTGAACGCTCCCAGCGCGACGCACCTGGCCTATCGTCCGGGCATGCCGCTCACCCACGCCGTGTGGCAGGCGGGCGTGCAGGTCGTCTGACGTCCCGGAAAAGCCGCTCCCTACGACGCGAGCCGCCAGTAAATGCCCGAAACCACGAAGGATAAGGGCATCTACTGGCGGCTCGCGTGCCGTAAGGGGGGAACAGCTCAGCAGGTGAAGCGGGCGTCCGCCCAGTCACCCCAGTCGTCGCCGCCGTCGTCCCCGTTGGTCAGGGCCTTCAGCTCGACGCGTGAGGCGCCCGTGACGTCGACCTTCACGGGGACCGCCGCGTCCGGGGCGCTGAGGACCGCGCTGCGGAACTTCTCCGCGCCGTCCACCAGGACCACGAACACGACGGAGCCTTGCAGACCCTTGCCGAGTTTCTTGTCGTCCACCCCCACGAGGGCGTTGAAGGCCGTGCACTTCTTCTGCACGTCGAGCACCACGGACGAGTCCGCGTGGACGCCGATTCCCTTGGCGTACCGGGTGCCGTCCAGGGTCAGGGCCGGGCCGTCGCCGGGGTTCTCTTCGCCGTTGGCGGTGTCCCGTTCGGCCGGCCCCCAGCCGTTCTCCTCGCTGACCCACGGGAGGTCCGAGGCGTAGACCGTGCCGGACAGCTCGGCGGCGGGTGCGTCGTGGCGCTGATCGGAGCAGCTGAAGCGGGCGGCGCCCCAGTCCGCGTGATCGTTGCCGTTGCCGTCCGCGGTGGGATCCGCCACGAGTTCGACGTACTGGGCGCCCGTGAGGTCCACGTCCAGCTTCGCGGTGGCCGAGTCGGGCCGCATCACCGGGGTGACGGCCTTGACCTTGCCGTCGGCCACGACGCTGAAGACCACGGAGCCGCGGCTCTTCTGCACATCGTCGATCCCGACGTCCGCCGTGAACCGGGTGCAGTACCCGCCGAGGAAGTACTTCACCGTGGACGGTGCGTGCGCGCCGAGCCCCTTCGGGTAGACGACGCCGTTGAGCGTGATCGGCGTGCCGTCTCCGGCGCCCTGCTCACCATTGGACCGGTCCTTCTCCACGGGACCCCAGCCGTTGCTGGAACTGACCCACTCGTGATCGCTCGCGTACACGTCCTGCTGCGGCGGTTTCGGCAGCGTCTTGACCGCGACGGCGGCGCTCGCCGTGCGCGGCCCCTGCGGATCCGCGGTGGTCCGGTAGGTCCCCTTGATGCCGATGGAGTAGCCACCATCCGCGCTGCCCGGCGCCGTGACGGCCCACGTGGTGGTGAACTTCGCGCCGGCGGCGAGGGTGGCCGTCGTGGCCGGGGTCTTGGCCTCGGCGGTCCAGCCCTCGGGAAGCTGGAGGCTGACGGCCACGTCGCTCACGGGCGCGGGTTCGTTGTTCTCCAGCACCGTGGTGAACTCGGTGGCCTTGCCCTGCTGGATCACGTCGGCGCCGAGCTTGCCGGACACCGTGGCGCAGGCCGGAACCTCCGAGGCGGGGCCCAGGTCTTCCAGCAGGAAGTCGTCCAGCACGAAGTCCGCGCCGTCCGAGGAACCCGTGCGGCTCAGACCGGTGAAGTACCGCCCGCAGTTGCCGGCGGTGAATTCCTGGGCGAAGCGCGTGGTCTTGGTCTGGGCGCGGAGAGGCTTGCTCTCGACCGTGACCGGCGCCTTGGCGTCGTAGCCCCAGACCCAGCTGTACTGATCGGCCAGGGAGTTCTGGTAGTCGAAGGACACCCGGTACTGGTGGCCGGGGGTGAGCTTCACGGTGGAGTCGGAGGTCCGGTAGACCAGGCCGTCGTTCTCCTCGTGCGCCACCAGGGAGAAGTTCCCGTTCAGGGTCTTGTCCACGGTGTTGCGGTACCAGCCCTGCTGGGTGAAGGGCGCGTTCCGGATGCTCAGGTGGGTGCGCGGATCAGTGGTGCCGCCGGCGTCGCCCTTCACGAAGGGCCACCAGCCTTGGTCGACGTTCTCGAAGTCCTCCTGGAGCACGGCGCCGGTCTGCGGTGAACCGGTCTGCGTCGATCCAGCCTGGGCCGGAGCCGTTTTCACCGCCCGGAAGTCGTCCACCCTGACCTTGGCGTCGCCGTCGCCCGCGGAGAGCCGGACGGTGGGCCGGCCGCCCTGCGGCAGGTCCACGAGCACGCGGATGCGCTGGAAGTACGTGCCGTTCTTCTCGTCGCCCGCCACGTAATTGCGGGCGGTGGAGCGGTCCAGGGAGTACTCCTGGGGCTTGCCCTGACCGGTGTCGACGGTGAGGCGGGTCTCCCGGGTCTTGCCCGGTTCGATCTCCACCCAGGCGCTCACGGAATAGGTCCCGGGCTCGAGCCGGCCGAGCTTCTGGGAGACGGAGGACGCGCCGGAGCCGAGCTCGGCGTACCGGCGGCCCTTGGCATCCCGCACCTGCTGGACGGAGCCCTGCGGGTTCCAGGCCGCGAGATCCGAGCCGTTGAAGCCTGGGTCCTGGAAAGGCGTTCCGGAGCCGAACCGCGCCGTGGCGGGCAGCTGCGACGCCTTGCCGCGCGGCACAAGCACATAGGGCTGACCGGCGTCGGCGGTGAGCGTGACCTGGCCATTCACCACGGGCACGGTGGTGACGAGCGTCCGTCCGTTGTCACCGAGCTTGTAGACGCTCAGCTCGCGGGCGTTGGCGAAGCCCTTGCCGAGCGACCAGGTGGTGGAGCCGCCGGCGGCGCTGTAGTGGTACAGCTTGTCGGCCTTGCCGTTGTCCTTGGAGGACCAGGGCAGCAGGTAGTCACGGCCCTTCAGGACGGTGACGCCGTCCGCCGTGATCGTGCGGTCGGCGGCCGTGGCGCCGGTGACCGAGACGCCGTCGCTGAGGTCGACGCTGTCCGGGGTCCAGCGCATGATCTCGTGGTGCTGGAGGAACTTGGTGGGCAGATTGGATTCCCACACGTTCTTGGTGAAGGCGTTGTAGTCGTTCTGGCCGGTCCAGCCTTCGAATTCGACGATGTGGCTGCCGCCGAGGCGGACGTCCGGGTTCCAGACGTCGGCCTGGCTGTTGTTCACGAAGCGCAGGATCTGGGAGTTGATGCCCTTGTTGTCCGTGCCGCCGTACTTCTCGTCATTCGCCCAGTGGGACCAGGTGTTGTTGCGGTTCAGGGAGTACGCCCATTCGGAGCCCACACGGAACCCGTTCTTCACGAGTTCGTCCTGGATCTTCTGAGCGACCCAGCCGTAGGAGTAGTAGACGTCCACGTACACGAAGTCCAGGTTCTTGTCCGTGGCGTCGCGGAGTTCCTTGATGCGGGTGGCGAGCTTGCCGGTGTTGATGTCCGCGCGCTGATTGATCCCGTAGGACTGGTCGAGCCAGTTCCAGCCCTTGCTCTTGTCGGCAGTGAGCAGGTCCTCGCTGAAGGACTTGGCCTCGGGGTAGATCTCGGTGGCGTTGACGTGGACACCGATCCTGGCGTTCCACCGGGCGCTCTCCGAGGCGAGCGTGTTGAGGTCTTTCAGCCCGCCCGCCCGTTCGTTGAAGTTGTTCCCGTAGTCCGTGTTGGCGGAGTCGTGGCCCTCAGAGGTGTAGCCCTTGAGCATGGCGACCTGGCCCAGGCCGTCGGTGGCCAGGGAGATGCGCTTGACGTCGTCGAGGGTGCGCAGGAACGGGTGCGTGGCCTGGGAGGCGAAGTTGAAGGGGATGTGCGTGATGACGTTGTCCGCGGTCTGGTCGCCCTTGTTCGGGCGGACGGCGATGGAGCGCAGCGCGATCGCGGCGTCCTGCCAGTCGACCTGATGGTCCGCGTTGGCGTCGGCGGTGATCGCGACCTTGGCCCACGGGAGCTCCTCGGTGGCGCTGGAGCCGGCGGCGCGGTAGAGCCAGGCGCCACTCGCGATCGAGGCCTCACGGCCGCCGTCGGGCGCCGCGGTGACCTGGCTGAAGAAGCGGCTGCCGTCGAGGTTGGCGGGCCCGGAGGATGCGTCGTACAGCGAGTTGCTCTCGACGGCGGCGGCCAGTTTCGCCGTGCCCGCCAGAGCGTAGGCGGAGCCCTTGGGCTTCGCATCGACAGGCGTGGTGGCCGTGACGGGGGTGAAGGTGTCACCGGTGGCGTTGCGGTTGGTGGAGAGACGCGTGGTGGCGAGCTGCGCCCCGGGTTCCGCCGAGGTCACGGTGACGAGCTTGAGACCCGGGATCTCGACGGTGGACACCCTGTTCTCCGCCGTGTCCCGGATGGCCGTGATGCGGAAGGTGAGGGCGTTCCGCTGGAGAGCGAGGGACGCATCCAGCGCGACGCCGGGCAGCCCGGGCACCGTGAGCGTGTAAGTCATGGTGGTGTCGTCGGTCTTGCGCGAGGTGACCGTGGCGCTCTGCTCCGTGCCGTTGATCTTCAGCGTGCTGAGCGCCTGCCGCGTGCCGGCGAGGGTGCCGCCGCCGTCGCGGTCCAGATAGCTGATGACCTGGGGGAATGTCGTGGACACGACCGCGGCCAGCTTCCCGGTGACCAGGACCTCCTGGTCCTTGCCCGGGGTGGGCGGTCTGGTCTTGGCGGAGGGGGCGATGGCCGCCTGCGCGGGGGCGGACGACGGCGCGTCACCCCAGGCGGGCAGGCTCCCGGCCAGCCCGGTGAGGGGGAGTGCCAGTGCCCCTGCCATGCACCAGGCCATGCCCCGCCGCGTGGGTCTGTGAATCCTCAAGGGATGCTCCTCTCTGAGCGAAAAAGTGCGGTAATGGTAACTATTGTTCAATGTGCGACAGATCACAAGGGGTTTGTGACATGTTCTGATCGATTTGCACATCAGATGCTTACCTTCGCGCACCTCTCGGCAGGGCGCTTGCAGAGTGATCATCGACGTCACGACGGAGTCTCTCGGCGTCGGGCGCCGGTCGCGCTTCTTCCTCAGGGAAGCGGGGGCGGGCTCGTCGAGCACCCCCCAGCCCCGTGGATCCGCGGGATCGGGCCGGAAATTCCATGACCGAGGAATGAAACGTTATGCGCGTTCTGTGGACGTTTGGGCGGTGATGCAGTAGCGTAAAACTGATTGATTGAACCCCGGTCCACGCATGTTTGATCATGAGTGGGGTGATTACCACTCATGCCGGGGTTCGTCCCGACCGACGATCACCACAGAGACACCACAGAGAAGGAGTCAACGATGACGGAGCCCGTGCTCGGCGCCTACATGGACGAGGAACTCAGCTCGCAGCCCCAGGTCTGGGCGCAGGCGCAGGCGCAGAGCCGGGAGGAAGGGCTGCTGCCGGCCAAGGGCCAGAAGATCGCCGTCATCGGCTGCGGCACCTCCTGGTTCATGGCGCAGAGCTACGCCACCGCTCGCGAAGCGGCAGGCCACGGCGTCACGGACGCCTTCGCAGCGTCGGAGGCGTTCCTGAACAGCAACAGCCCGGAGCGCGGCTATGACGCCGTCGTCGCGATCACCCGCTCCGGCACCACCACCGAGGTGCTGGAAGTCCTGGCGCAGCTCAAAGGCAAGGTCCGCACGATCGCGCTCATCGGCGACATCAATTCGCCGATCGTGGATCTCGCCGACGTCGTCATCGGCCTTCCGTACGCGGACGAGCAGTCGGTGGTGCAGACCCGCTTCGCCACCACCGCCCTCGTGTACCTGCTGACGAGCCTGGGGGAGAGCTTCGACGTGGCGATCGAGCAGGCGAAGGACGCCGTGAGCGCCCCGGTGTCCCAGGAACTCCTCGACGCCGAGCAGTTCACCTTCCTCGGCCGCGGCTGGACCGTGGGCCTGGCGCATGAGGCCGGCCTGAAGATGCGCGAGGCCGTGCAGGGCTGGACCGAGTCCTACCCGGCCATGGAGTACCGCCACGGCCCGATCTCCATCGCCGCCCCGAATCGTGTCACCTGGCTGTTCGGCGAGGAGCCGGAAGGCCTGGCCGCCGACGTCGCCAAGACCGGCGCGCTGTACATCACCTCGGGCCTGCACCCCCTCGCGGATCTGGCCCGGGTGCACCGGGTGACGCTGGAACGCGCCCGCGTCCGTGGTCTGAATCCGGACCTGCCGCGCAACCTCACGCGGTCGGTCATCCTCGACGAGGCCTGAGGCCTGAGTTTCACGGCCCGCGCACTTCGGTGCGCGGGCCATGGGACCGGCCTTCAGGGGCCGCCACGCATCAACAGCAGGATAGTACGGTCAGTAGACGGACGGGCAGGAAGCATGGCACTGGGATTCGCGGACGCAGGGGTACTCGCCTTCGACGTGGGCGGCACGGACATGAAGTCCGGGGTCGTCAACGCCGCGGGCTCGGTGCTCGCTCTTCGACGGCACAAGACGCCGCTGGACCCGGACCGTCCGGGGGAGGCGATCCTGGAACGGATCGCCGAACTCTTCGCCGACTACAGCCGGCAGTACCCGGTCGGGACGTTCGAAGCGGTCGGCATCACGGTGCCCGGCCTCGTGGATGAGGCTCACGGGATCGGCATCTACTCGGCCAATCTGGGCTGGCGGAACTTCCCGTTCCGCGAGCGGGCGGAGGAGATGCTCGGCATGCCGGTCGCCTTCGGCCACGATGTCTCCAGCGCTGGGGCGGCCGAGATGGAGCTCGGCGCCGCCCGCGAATTCCAGGACGCCATGGTCATGGTGGTGGGGACCGGGATCGCCGCCGCGATTTTCACGGGTGGCCGCGCCGTCTCGGCCGGTGGTTTCGCGGGCGAGATCGGGCATTCGATGGTGCCGGACCCCGAGGGCCAAGGCAGCGTCATCCTGGAATCCGTCGGCAGCGCCGGGGCCATCGCCAAGCGCTATGTCCGCTTGACGGGCACCCCGGTGGACGGCGCGCGTGAAGTCCTGGACCGGGCGCTCACGGGCGAGCCCGAAGCCCTCAAGATCTGGAACGAGGCCGTGGAGGCGCTCGCGTTCAGCATCTGCCAATGCGTCTCGATCCTGGGGACGGAAGCCGTCGTGATCGGCGGCGGGCTCTCCGCCGCCGGGGAGGCCCTGCTGGATCCGCTCCGCCACGCGGTGGATCACGCCCTCGACTTCCAGCGCCGCCCGGTCATCCGCGCCGCGTCCCTCGGCCAGGACGCCGGGATGCTCGGCTCGGCGCTGAAAGCACGCGCCCGTCTCCTGGAGGTGCGGCTGCCGTGAGCGACACGACCCTGGCACCGGACACCCCGGACCCGCAGCCCTCGCCGGGCCGCGTCGTCACCGTCACCCCGAACCCGGCGCTCGACACCAGTTACTTCCTGGAGCGGATCGAGCACGGGGCCAGCCACCGTGTCGCGCCTCCCTTGGCCCGTGCAGGAGGCAAGGGGCTCAACGTCTCGCGGGTCGCCCATCAGCAGGGCCGCACGACGCTGGCCATCGCCCCGGTCGGCGGCGCCACGGGGGACGTCTTCGCCGCCGAGCTGGAAGCCAGCGGGGTCCCGCACCGGCTGGTCCCGGTCGAGGCCGAGACCCGTCGCAGCATGGCCTTCGTCGAGGAGTTCCTCGGCGACACGACCATCTTCAACGAAAGCGGGCACGCCCTGGCCGCCGCCGACTGGCAGCGGCTCGCGGCCGCCGTCGTCGACTCCCTGCAGGACGCGGCGGTCCTGGTGGGATCCGGCAGCCTGCCGCCCGGGGCGCCCGGTGATTTCTACCCGGCCCTGGTGACGCTCGCGCACCAGCACGGCGTCCCGGCCATCATCGACACCTCGGGCCCCGGCATCCTGGCCGCCGCGCGCGCCGGCGCCGATGTGCTGAAGCCCAATCACCACGAACTGCTCGAAGCGTTCGACGGCGACGACCTCCCGACCGCGGCGCGTCGGCTCCTGGAGCTGGGCGCCCGCACGGTCGTGGTGAGCTCCGGCAGCGAAGGCATGCGGCTCTTCTCCGCGGACCACCCCCGGCATTGCTGGCGGGCCCGGCTCGCGGAACCTCTCCGCGGCAATCCGACCGGCGCGGGGGACGCCGCGGTGTCCGCCCTGGCGACGGCGCTCGCCGAGGGCATGGACGACCCCGAAGACCTGCTGCGGCGCGCCACCTCCTGGTCGGCGGCCGCGGTCCTGATGCCCGGAGCGGGCGAGATCTCGCCCCGGCACACCGAACTGGAACAACACCTGATCATCACCCTGGAGGAACTTGCATGAGCCTGGTCAGCACCCGCACCATCATGGACCGCGCCACAGGGCGGGGGAGCGGTCAGGGGGCGTTCAACGTCATCCATCTGGAGACCGTGGAAGGCCTCATCGCGGGCGCCGAGCAGGCGGGCCTGCCGCTCATCCTCCAGATCTCCGAGAACTGCGCGAAGTACCACGGCGGCCTGGAGCCCATCGCGCTCGCGACGCTGTCCGCGGCCCGCGCCGCCGGCGTCGACCTCGCCGTGCACCTGGACCACGCCGAGAGTGAGGATCTGGCGCGGCAGGCGGTCGACCTCGGGTTCGGGTCCATCATGTACGACGGCGCGCACCTCGACTACGAGGAGAACGTCGCCTCGACCGCGCGGGTGCGGGAGTACGCACACGCCGCAGGCGTCTACGTCGAGGCGGAGCTCGGCAAGGTCGGAGGGAAGGACGGGGCCCACGCTCCCGGCGTGCTGACCGACCCGCAGGAGGCCCGGGACTTCGTGGCCGCCACCGGCGTCGACGCCCTCGCCGTCGCCGTCGGATCCTCCCACGCGATGACGAACCGCGACGCCCAGCTGAACCTGGAGCGCATCGCGGCCCTCCACGCGGCGCTCGACGTCCCCCTCGTGCTGCACGGCTCCTCCGGCGTCTCCGACGAGAACATCCAGGCGGCGATCCGTGCGGGCATGACGAAGATCAACGTGTCGACACACCTTAATGGTTTCTTCACACGGGCTGTGCGCGAGTACCTTGAAGCTCATCCGGATATTGTGGATTCCCGGAAATACCTGGGGGCAGGGCGGGCCGCACTGATTCCAGAAGTGGCCCGGCTTCTGACTCTCTTCGACACTGCGGAGCGTACTTCATGAACCGGACAGACCGATTGACGGCGATCCTCGACCTCCTGGCCGAGCGTGGCCAGATCGAGGTGGAGGACATCGTCACCCAGCTGGGGGTCTCTCCCGCCACGGCTCGGCGTGACCTGGACTCGCTGGCCAAGCAGCGCCTCCTGAGCCGCACCCGCGGCGGCGCCACCACGGGCTCCGTCTCCTACGATCTGCCCGGCCGCTACAACCGCGATGACAACGCCGAGGCGAAGCAGCAGATCGCCCTCGCCGCATCCTCGCTGGTGGAGCCGTACATGGTGGTGGGCCTGGGCGGCGGCACCACGAGCACGGCCCTGGCACAGGTCCTGGCCACCCGCGACGACCTCAACGCCCCGTCCAACCGGCCCACGCTGACCGTGGTCACGAACGCCATCAACATCGCGTCGCAGCTCGCCGTGCGCCCGAACATCAAGATCATGGTCACGGGCGGCATCCTGAATCCGCGGTCCTACGAACTCGTGGGACCGTTCACGGACACCATCATGCAGAAGGTCGCTTTGGACATCGCGTTCATCGGTGTCAACGGGGTGGATCCGATCCTCGGCCCCACCATCAACGACGAGGGCGAAGCCCAGGTGAACTCCCTCATGGCCAAGCGGGCGCTGGAGGGCTACATCCTGGCCGACTCCTCGAAGATCGGCAAGAGGGCCTTCGCCACGATGCACGGCTTCCAGATGCGCAACCTCATCACGGATGAGGGGATCTCCGCCAAGGATCTCAAGGCATTCCAGGACCGCGGGACCAAGGTCCTCGTGGCCCGGGACGGCGTCGCGGATCACCGGCACGCGTCCACGGTCCCGTCCGACGAGGAACCGGCGCACTAGGGCCGGGCCGGCCTCGGACTCCGGTTCGTCCCGGGCCCGTTGCGGAACGGGGCACGTCCCAGCCGTGCCCCGTCTCAGAAGTGCAGCGGCGGCGCGTCCAGGACGGTCGCCGTCTCGCGGCACTGCGTCCACTGGCTGAACGGCGCGTCCAGCCGGTACTTGCCGTGTTCTTCCCGGATGAGGGTGCGGATCTCCGCGTTCCCCGGGTTGTTGAGCGATTCGAAATACTCCACGGACCAGTGGAACCAGCGCATGCAGAACAGGCGCATGGTGAGGCCGTGCGTGACCAGGAGCGTGTTGGGGGCGTAGCTCGGCTTGGACCAGTGGCGGTACAGGGTCTCCATGAAGCTGGAGATGCGGTCGTAGACGTCCGACCCCGACTCGCCTTCCCGGAACCGGTAGAAGAAGTGGCCGTAGGCGTTGCGGAGCTCCTTCTGGTCCGCGATGTCCCCGGCGATCTGGAAGTTGGCCCAGTCCTGCTCCCGGAGACGCGGTTCCTCGATGACGCGCTCGGTCAGATCGCCTAGTCCCAGGGCGTCCAGGGTCTGATAGGCCCGGAGGTACGGCGAGACGTAGACGCAGACCTGCTGTCCGTCCAGCTGCCGGCGGATCTTCTCGCCCGCCTGCCGGGCCTGCTCCACTCCGAGCTCGGTGAGCGGGATCCGGTAGTCCGGGACCCGGTTGTAGATCCCGGTGTCCACATTGGCCGCCGACTGCCCGTGCCGGATCATGATGATTTGCTGCGGCGCACTCATAGGCCCAGCTTAATCGAGCGGGGGCATTCTAGGCGCTTCGTTGTTTGACGGATATTCACGCGCCCACTGTGGAAACTCTCAGGATTCACGATGCGGTGATGGCATCTGGCCGCCACTGCTCGCCATTGACTCTTCAGCCAGCGGCAACTGCGCCACGGTACCTTGATCCAAGGATGGAGCATCCGACTCCGCGCGGGTTCGTTCATACTCGCGAAGCTCCTTGAAAAGCGGCCAGGTGAGCCAGTGATGCAATTTGATGACCCCAGATTTCCGGAGAACGGAAGACATCTTCAGAGCTTCATCCAATTCGTCAAGTAGTGTTAGTTTAGCCAGCTGGAATACCGGATTTAGTGCAGAAGTGTCCCAGCTCCTGACATCTTTAATATAGGAATCCGAGCTGCCGCCGTACTTCGCCGCAATCCACCCGTTCACAGCAAACCTTAGAGCAGAATCACTGCTCACAAACGCAGACCGATCCACAATGTTGCAGAGATCGGTGACAGCGTCGAAGCGGCCAGCGTGGAGGAGCCGGTATGACACCTCTGATACTACGAATGATTCTAAGTATCGTCGGGACCGATCGTCCCGAACAAACTTTGTCCCCAGGTTTAGAGCGAGACAGGTCCCAACTGCGATAACTCGATTTGAAGCGGCGATTAGATATGCTGGGTCGACGATTAGTTCTCGACCCAGAACTTCGTCGGCGGAATCGGCGCCAATGGAGCTCACATACTGTTTAGATGCGATGCCAGCATTGTGAACGATCATATGGCGTCGCTGAAATATCTCAATGACCGCTGAGCTGCGAGCTAATTTGGGAACATCGATGTGTACCTTTGAATCGAGGAAATCTAGCCAATCAGAGTAGCTTCCGAACAGAAGCTTGTCCACATACTGGTTTATCTGATGGTCTTTGAAATCCTCAAGTGTTTCGAACTGGGCAACTTCTTTCCAGCTATAAGTCGTGCCCGAATTGCTGATTATAATAGGATGCTTTGAAATGATCTCGCGCATGAGGTTCCCGATGAGAACCTCGAAGTCCGCGACGATGCTCGTTAGAATTGATGCCCAGAGGCGACTCGAACTCTTTTTGATTTTGCTGTCGAGGATTCCTTTGAAGAGCGCACGGGTGTAGCCGCCTCTGCAGTCTTTCGGAATTCGACTCAAGAAGTCCGCGAGATCATCGTCAATTTGGTCTCTCGGCGCATTTTCTCCCTGGTCGTTATCGGCACTCGAGCTCGAGCTGGGCGATAGCTTTGACAGAACTAAATCCCAGCCTTCGTCGACTAATGAGGGATCCACGTGCGGAAAGTTGTTCTTGATGTCGCTTTTTGCGCGCGCTTTGCGGTCATTGATATCAGCCTCGCGCTCGAGGATGAATTCGGAAGTGTACAATAGATCTTCTTGGTTCGACTGAAACCGATCCAGTAGATAGATTAGTTTCATGGCAAGAGGGTCTAGCTCGGGCATTTCGGAAGTTTCGATTTTTTTGGACACGGTTCCCCCAGTGTTGTGCTATTGCTGGCCTGTTTCTGGACTATACCAGATCTGTGTTGTTTGGATTCGTGTTCGCGCACCTTTTTTCGAACGGTTTGAGCCTGGACTTCCTAAACTGGCGTATGAGCTTAGACCGAATTTGATGGCGCTCGGGCCCCGGGGCGCCGCTTGGTTTGGTTGTATCTCTTGCGGTGGATTACGTGACTGTCATATCGCGAACTTCCCTTGAAGGTGGACCTAGTTTTCTGACTGTCCATGCGGGATCGGCGGAGTGTGCGCGTGTCCGCGGCGCGTCACTACAGTGGTGACATGCCACGCGTGAAGCCGTCCCCGCCGTCGTCGTCCCTGGACTGGGAGCCTCTCGCGGACGTGGGACGACGGCGGCGCCTCTGGTGGGAGATCGCGCTCGTGCTGGGGCTGTCGCTGGGGCAGTCGGCGGTGTACTCAGTGGTGCAGCTCGCCGACAAGCTCAGCCGCGGTCCGCTCTCCTCCGCGACGTCCACCCTGAACCCGTCCCGCAATCAGCGGGAGTTCTTCGATCTGCTCTACCAGCTGCTGGACATCGTGTTCTCGCTGGTGCCGGTGCTGCTCGCCTTTTATCTCCTCGCCACCTTCCTGCCCTGGCGCGGCGAGGCGGGGCGGAAGCCCTGGCGGGGGATGGGCTTCGACCTGGCACGGCCGGTGCGCGACGCCGGGACGGGCCTGGCGCTCGCGGTCGGTCTCGGAGCGGGGACGCTGGCACTGTACGCGGCAGGCAGGGCGCTCGGCGTCACCACGGCGATCATCCCGGCCGCGCTGGACGCCCACTGGTGGACGGTGCCGGTCCTGGTGCTGTCCGGCATCCGGCACGGCGTCCTGGAGGAGACCCTGGTGGTCGGCTACCTGTTCCGGCGGCTCGGCCAGCTGCGCTTCTCTCCGCTGTGGATCGTGCTGGCGAGCGCCCTGCTGCGGGGCAGCTATCACCTGTATCAGGGATTCGGGCCGTTCCTCGGCAATGTCGTGATGGGGCTCGTGTTCGGCTGGGTGTACCTGAAGTGGCGGCGCGTGATGCCGCTCGTGGTGGCACACGCCTTGCTCGATGTGGGGGCTTTCGTGGGTTACGACCTGTTCGGCAAGGCGATCGGGCTGGGCTGAACGCGGACGACGGCCCGGCCCGGGCACCTGGCCGGACACCCTCACACCCGTGCCGTCAGCGGGCGCCGAGCAGCTCTGTGCTGAGCGCCGTGGCCAGGTCGTCGAAGCCGTTCAAGCGCTCCCTGGCGGCCGGTGACACCGTGCCCGTGCCCTGGCCGCGGTCCGGCAGAGCCGACATCTCCAGGAACAGCAGGCCGGGAGCATCCTGCGTGGTGTCGGCGATCAGAGCGGTCCGCCGGGTGTCCGGAGCTCCGCGGAGGGCTTCGCCCGCCATCGTCTTGGCGGCATGCCCCGCGAACTCCGTGTCGCGGGCGGTGCGGGTCTGCGTGAGCAGCTTTCTGCTGTTCAGGGGCAGATCCGCCACGGCGCCGACCCGCACCACCAGGCTGTGGCTCGGTTCGACGAACTCGCACAGCACCGGGAGGGCTGTGTCGTCCAACGCGCCGTTCTCCGGCGCTGCGGCGGTGACGGGTTCCAGTGACGACCCCGCGATCCTCTGGACCGTGGCGGACGCGGCCGCACACAGGGTGTTGGCATCGGCTGCTCCGAACGCGACGGTCTGCCGCGGGTCGGTGGGCGCGGCGGCCTCCGTGGCCGGTGCGCACTTTCTGAGGTCCTGATCCACCACGTGGGCGCAGGCCCCGACGGCGGCGGTGTCGGGTTCCGTGACCGCGTACACGAGGGGTGTCTTCGCCAGGGTCTGCGGCGCCGCTTTGGCAAGGACGGGGACGAGCTTCTGCGCGAGTGCCGTCGCGTCGGCGCACGTCACCGCCTCGGCTTGCGCCTGAACGACACGGCCGCTCACGGCGGTCTGGTCCGGCCACGCATCCCAGAGCAGCGTGCAGCCCGCTCCGGAGTCCTTCCAGAACAGCACGTCGGCACCGGCGATCCTCCGTACCTCGCTGTCCTCCCAGCCGCCGCCGGTGCGCAGCTCGGCCAGGGGCGGGCGGTACGCCAGCGTCAGGGCCTGCCGGGTGTAGACGGGTGGGCCGCCCGGGGTCGCGGCGTCCCTCCAGACACCGCATTCGGCGAGGCTGCCGGCGAAGGCCTTGCGCGGTGCCAGGGCCTGCCCGGCCGGGAGCGGGCCAAGGGCAGAGGACAGGACATCGCACACGGAGACTCCGGGCCGGGTGTCCTTCCGCGCGAACGACGCCGGATCGTCCAGCAGTCGGGGCGCGACGGCTTGGGCGTAGGCCTCGGGCTGTGTGCAGTCGTAGGCGCCGTCGGGATCCTGGGACCAGGTGATGGCATGCCCGAAGTCGACCGGCAGGCTGATGGTGCACCGGCCGGCCGCCTTGCTGGAGCGATAAGCCACCACGCCACCGAGCTCGATCCGCTCCTGCCAGTGCCGTTGGGATGCGGTGCTGTCCGCATAGCTGACGGCCTGCACGCCCCGGTCCTGGACCCGGCAGTCGAACGGGGTGGTGCTGACGAGTCCGGGTTTCTGCCTGAAGCCGGCGGTGATGCGGGACTCGAGCAGGGCGCAGGGATCGACGGCGGCCAGCTGCCGCCGGACGGCGGCCTGGTCGCGGTCGGGGTTGCCGGCCGGCACAGCGCGCGGCGTCACGGACGGCTGGGGCGGCGCCGGCCGCCCGCCGTCGGGGGTGCACGCTGTGACCAGCACGGTCAGCAGTGCGAGTGCGGCTGCGAGCGACGTTCTCTTCATGGGCCCTCCCTCTGGGCTCTGACACCACGCCCGCGCCGGCGGGCATGGCCTGATCAGCGAGCGGCTCCCCGGACCGCCGGGAGGCCGTGGCCCCGTCGGTGCGTGGCGCCGTCGCTGGTGGACTCATGGTACTGAACACGGGACGCCCCGAAAGAGGGGTGGCACCGGGGTACGACGAAGGCCGCCGCTCCGCGCGATGCGGAACAGGCGGCCTTCAGACGGCGTGGGCGGGTGAGCCTCAGAGGGTCACGGAGCCGTTCGCCGTTTCGAAGGTCACGGACATGATGCCGGGGGTGCCGTGCGGAGCGATCCACTCCACGGCGACGTCCTCCAGCGGGTTCTCCACTTCCTCGCCGAGCCACTCGGTCACGCGTTCCGCGGAACCGGCGATGGTGAGGCTGGAGACCCGGACGTCGCTCGGGTACACGAGCGACGGGTGGAGGGTGGAGTCACCCTCCCACTTGAGCATGTACGGCACCTGCGGGTCCGCGATGAGACCCAGGATGCCGATCTGCTTCCAGATGAGCTCGCGGCCGTCGGGGAACTTGCGGTTCCCGGGGACGGCCTCGCGGCCCAGACGTGATTCGAAGGGGGCCAGGTCGTCCACGGCGACGCACCAGCCCATCCACCCACCGCCCATCGCGGAGCGGGCCCGCACGGCCTGGCCGAACGGTGCCTTGTCCGAAGCGGGGTGGTCCAGGACTTCCACGACCTCAAGATATTTGTGGTCGGCCAAGGGGAAGATCATGTTGCGGGTGCCGAAACGGGGGTGTACCCCACCGCGCACCGCGTGCAGTCCAAGAGCAGCAGAAATGCGCTCCGCCGTGGCCTCCAGGCCATCGCGTTCACAAGCGTAAGAAACGTGATCCATGCGCATGGCATCATCCTTGCACTTTGTGACTAGGCACTCAGCTTAGGGTTACCTAAGTCACGCGACGGCGGCGGAATGCCGGAGGCCCGGGCGGATTTCCCCGGTTCCGGGCCCGGGTGTCCAGGCCCGGAACGCGCGGTCAGGGTGCCCGCCGGCTGGTGGGCCGACCGCAGAGGTTCCTGGCCGGAGACGCCCGTGGAGCCGTTTCATGCCCCGATCAGTCGCAGACCCGGATCCGTCGCAGACCCTGATCAGTTGCAGACCCTGACGTGGCGGTAGCCCAGGACCTTGTCCCCGGCCCTGTTGTACACATTGGCCGCGATGCCGACGCACTTGCCCCTCATGTTCGCCAGCTGGACCCCGCCGGCGTAGTACTCGTAGATCCCGTGGTCATGGGAGTACACCGAACTCGTGGCGATGTTGAGCTGGAGGTTGCTTGCGCCGGACTTGTTGTCGTAGAGCATGGCGCAGGCCGTCCCGCCGTTCTTGGTGGAATACCAGTACTCAATGGTGGCGGTGGTGCCGGCAACCGAGTACGGCCCGTGTTTGATCCCGGTGCATTGCTTCACGACCTGGCCGTGCTGTTCCAGCGTCCCGGCGGACGCCGGAACGCTGGATGCCAGCAGGCCCGCCAGGGCGAGCCCGGCTGCGGCTGCGGTCGCCAGGAGGCACCGGCCGAACCGCCGTGCGTGATGTGTCTGAATCCCCATGATGAAACTCCTCGATGGTGCGGGTGAGTGATGGTTCAGAGTCAACCCCACCGCACTGCGGAGGGGAATGGGCAGACCTCCCCATCCGCACCGCCCGCCGCACGCGACGCCTCTGGGACGTTCTGTGACGCACCCCTTTTCCGCGCTCCCTCCGGCCCCCTACCCTGGGTTGCAGGTCATGAGTGCCAGCATCGAGCCCCGGCTTGCTGGCCGGCAACCCTCCGTCCGCGGCGGGGTGCCCCGGGTGAAGACCAGGCGGGTCGGCATGCAGGCCGGCACGCAAGCGCGGGCCGTGGGCGCCGTCTCCTTCCACTCGGGAAGGCTGACGCCGCGATGGTGGGGGAGACCGTTCCTGGCCCTTGAAATCTAAGGAAAGCCATGACCAACAACTGGTCCTTCGAAACCCGCCAGATCCATGTCGGACAGGAGCCGGACGCCGTCACCGGCGCGCGGGCCCTGCCGATCTACCAGACCACGTCCTTCGTGTTCCCGAGCGCCGAGAGCGCCGCCAACCGCTTCGCACTCGCCGAGCTGGCGCCCATCTACACCCGTATCGGCAACCCGACCCAGGACGCCGTCGAGCAGCGCATCGCCAGTCTCGAAGGCGGTCTGGCGGCCCTGCTGCTCAGCTCCGGCCAGGCCGCGGAGACGTTCGCCATCCTCAACGTGGCAGAGGCCGGTGACCACGTGGTGGCCAGCCCCAGCCTGTACGGCGGCACCTACAACCTGCTGGCCAACACCCTGAAGAAGTTCGGCATCGAGGTCACCTTCGTCGAGGACCCGGACAACCTGGACCACTGGCGCGCCGCCGTCCGTCCGAACACCAAGCTCTTCTTCGCCGAGGTCGTCTCCAACCCGCGGCAGGACATCCTGGACATCGAAGGTGTGGCCTCCGTGGCGCACGAATCCGGGGTCCCGCTGATCGTGGACAACACCCTCGCCACCCCGTACCTCATCCGGCCGCTCGAGTGGGGCGCGGACATCGTGGTGCACTCGGCCACCAAGTACCTGGGCGGTCACGGCAGCGCGATCGCCGGCGTGATCGTGGACTCCGGCAAGTTCGACTTCGGCGCGGACCCGGAGAAGTTCCCGGGCTTCAACACCCCGGACGAGAGCTACAACGGACTCGTCTACGCCCGTGACCTCGGCGCGGACGGAGCGCTGGGCGCCAACCTCAGCTACATCCTGAAGGCCCGCGTGCAGCTGCTGCGTGACCTCGGGTCGGCCGTCAGCCCGTTCAACGCGTTCCTCATCGCACAGGGTCTCGAGACGCTCAGCCTTCGCGTCGAGCGTCACGTCGAGAATGCGCTGAAGGTCGCAGAATTCCTGGAGGCGCGCGACGACGTCGAACGCGTCGCGTATGCGGGCCTGCCGAGCAGCCCGTGGTACGAGCGGGGACGCAAGTACGGGCCGAACGGCATCGGCGCCGTGGTGGCGTTCGAGATCGCCGGCGGACTCGAAGCCGGCAAGGCGTTCGTGGACGCGCTGGAACTCCACTCGCACGTGGCGAACCTGGGCGATGTGCGATCCCTCGTCATCCACCCGGCGTCCACCACGCACGCTCAGCTGAGCGAGGCCGGTCAGCGGGCCGCGGGCGTCACCCCGGGCCTGGTCCGTCTCGCGGTGGGCATCGAGCACATCGACGACATCCTCGCCGATCTGGACGCCGGTTTCCGGGCCGCGAAGGCCGCCGTCTGAGTCTGCCGTCGGAGTCCCTGGGGACATCCGCAGGGCCGCGCATTCTTCGGAATGCGCGGCCCTCGACGCCTTCCAGGCGAACATAAATCCCGAGGGGCTGTCTCATGAAGCGTCATCTTCAGAATCGGCCCCTCCCGATCCTTTACACTGGTCCGAGAGTCACGAGTGCCAGCGCCAAACCCCGGTTCGCTGGCCGGCAACCCTCCTCCTGCGGTGGGGTGCCCCGGGTGAAGACTCGGCCCAGCGCCGGCCGGCGCGGGCAAGCACAGGAATAGAGGCCCCATGACCATCGCTGCATCCCGTCCACTGTCCACCGCGCGGGACACCACCACCCGCGAGGAGCGCGACGCCGGCGCACGCCACGGCGTCCAGCGCACCGCCGTCGTCGGGCCGCTGGAGCTGGAGGCCGGCGGGAAGCTGCCGGACGTCACCCTCGCGTACGAGACCTGGGGGACGCTCGCGCCGGATGCCGGGAACGCCGTCCTGATCCAGCACGCCCTCACGGGAAGCGCGCACGTCGCCCAGGGGGACACGGACGAGGAGGGCTGGTGGGACGGCCTGGTCGGTCCGGGCCGCGCGATCGACACGGACCGGTTCTTCGTGGTGGCCGTGAACATCATCGGCGGCTGCAACGGCAGCACGGGACCGTCGAGCCCCGCGCCCGACGGCAAGCCGTGGGGTTCCCGCTTTCCGTTCATCACGCTCCGCGACGCGGCGGTCGCCGAGGCGCGGCTCGCGGATCAGCTGGGCATCTCGCAATGGTTCGCGGTGGTCGGTGGGTCCATGGGCGGCGCGCGAGCGCTGGAATGGGCCGCGGGATTCCCCGAACGGGTCCGGAAGTGCGCGGTGATCGCGATCGGCGCCCACAGCACCGCCGAACAGATCGCGCTCGCCCAGGCGCAGACCCTCGCCATCCGCCAGGACCCCGCCTTCCGGGACGGCGACTACTACGACGGTCCGGCCCCCGAGGCGGGCCTGGCCCTGGCACGCCGGATCGCGCACATCTCGTACCGCAGCGAGGCGGAGCTCGAGGCCCGCTTCAGCCGCAAACCCCAGGAGGGCGAGTCACCGCTCAACGCCTCGGCCCTCGCCGAACGGGGCCGGTACCAGGTGGAAAGCTACCTGGATCATCAAGGCACCAAGCTCGTCCGCCGTTTCGACGCCAACAGCTACATCGCGCTGACGGAAGCGCTCATGAGCCACGACGTCGGACGCGGCCGCGGGGGAGTCGAGGCGGCCCTGGCGGACAGCCCGGTCGAGTTCTTCGTCGCGGCGGTCGAGTCCGACCGCCTCTACCTGCCCCGGCAGTCGGAGGCCCTCGCGGCCGCCCTGCCCGGCGACGTCACGGTGCACCGGATCGCCTCGGAGATCGGCCACGACGGCTTCCTCACCGAGGCCGACCAGCTCGGCGCGCTGCTCGGCCGGACGCTGTTCGCGTGACTCCCGGCTTCTGGTCTTAGGGCCGCTGGTTCTCCTGGGGCCGGGTTCGCGGCCTCGGAACCAGAACCCGGGTGGGTCCGCTGTTCCGGTGCCACCTTGGCTGAGTCCGCTATCGGGGGTGGCTTGCCTGGCTGAGTTCGCTATCGGGGTGTTGAGTTCGCTACATCAGGTAGCGGACTCGCGCCTTGGATAGCGGACTCAGCGGCGGCGGACGGACTGGGTCCATAGGAGTGAGCCCGGGCCCGGCCGGAGACGCTTCCGGGACGGGCCGGGCTCCCGGTGTAGGCTCCGACCATGGCCCTGGAAAACCTGCTGCTCCGTCTCGACCGCATCGCCGGCGGCCGCCAGTCCGGCGTCCGCATCGGGGAGCGGCAGCGGCTCCATCCGAAGACGCGGCGCGCTTTCACCTGGGTCTTGTGGCTTCTGGTGCTGGAGCTCGTGCTGGGGGTGGGGGCCGTCGGCGTCGCGCTGGTGCTGTCGAGCAGCGGCGAGCCGGTGCCGTTCGCCGTCTGGATGCGTACCGTGGTGGTGCTCGGGATGACGGCCACCCTGTTCTACTTCGCCTGGCGCGCGACCAAGGGCTGGTACTGGGCGTACCAGCGGCTCCGACTCTTCGCGCAGATCTTCCCCGTGGTCACGCTCGTCATGGCCGCGATCCCCGGGCTGTATCCGCTGTGGATGGTGACCGAGCAGATTGTGTTCAGCCTCATCATGATCGGCATCGCCGACTTCCTCACGAGCGATCACATGAGGACCGCGTTCCGGAAGCCGGGCGCGCCCCGGGACCTGGGTCCGGAGGACCGGGACCTGGACGATCAGGCCCCGGATGCGTCCTGAGTCAGAGCTCCTGACCCGGCAGGAACACCGGCCCGGGCACCGGGCGCTTGGGCTGGATGCCGTCGCCCGAGGACTGGTGCCGCAGGCGCCGCAGAACCCACGGGAACAAGTGCTCGCGGGCCCACAGGAAGTCCTCGGTGCGGGCGGTGCGCCAGGTCTTCTCCGGCAGAGGCTTGGGGGAGAGCGGTTCCAGGGTGTGCTGGACGTTCAGGGCGTCCAGGACCATCGTCGCGATGGTGTGGTGCCCGAGCGGTGAGAAGTGCAGGCGGTCCTGGTCCCAGTACTGCGAGCCGGCGAGCTGCCGCAGCGACCACATGTCCGCGATCACGGCGTCGTGCCGGGCGGCGACGGTGCGCAGGTTCTCGTTGTAGATGGCCACCTTGCCGCGGAGCGGGCTCAGCACGGTCGAGACCGTGTCCGGGCCGTTGAACAGCACCACCGTGGCGCCTTCGGAGGCGAGGCGGCCGACGGCGGCGTCCAGCGTGTTGGCGAGGGCGTCGGGATCACCGCCGGGACGGATGAGGTCGTTGCCGCCGGCGGAGATGGTGATCAGATCCGGCTTGAGGTCCAGACAGGGGTCCACCTGCTCATCGATGATCTGCTGCAATAGACGCCCGCGGATGGCGAGGTTGGCGTAGGCGAAGTCCGGGTGCCCGGCACTCAGTTCCTCCGCCACGCGGTCCGCCCAGCCGCGGTGACCGCCCGGGCTCGCGGGCTCGGGGTCGCCGATGCCCTCCGTGAAGGAGTCGCCGAGGGCCACGTACCGGGACCACGGGTGGCCGCCGTCGCCCTGCTGCTGGGCCTCAGGAGACGTGGCCGGCGCGGGAGATACCGGCCCTGAAGATACCGGCCCTGAAGATAACTGAGAGGAGTCGCTCATTCTTCCCATCATGCCCCCGGGCGGCCCGGTTACGCCACCGTAGCTTCCGGAACGCGCCGTCCTCTTCGGCGGGGCCGATCAGGACGTGATGGCAGAATACGAGCCATGAGTCTTGACGCCCCAGCCTTCCCTGAACCCACGGTCCTCTGGTCCGTCCCCGAAGATCAGCGGCAGGGGCGGCCACTCTTGGTCCTCCTGCACGGCTACGGCGCCAACGAGGCCGATCTGTTCGGCCTGGCGGATCAGCTCCCCGAAGAATTCGTGGTCGCGAGCGTGCGTGCGCCCCTGGCCATGGGCCCAGGCTTCACCTGGTTCCCGCTCACCGGGTCCCTCGACTACTCCTTCGACGCCGTGAAGGACGCGACCGAGTACGTGCTCGACTGGCTGGACGGCGTGCGCGAGGAGTTCAGCTCCGTGAGCCTCCTCGGCTTCTCCATGGGCATGGCGATGGCCACCAGCATGTGGCGCCGGCGCCCGCAGGACTTCGCGGCGATCGTGGGGCTCTCAGGTTTCGCCGTGGAGGGCGGCACGGACTGGTTCCGTGACGCGGAGCTGGACGGCAGCACACCGTTCTTCTGGGGCCGTGACCCTCAGGATCCCGTCATCCCGCGGGACCGGATCGATTTCACCGCGGCCTGGCTGCTGGGCAAGGCGCGCGCCACGAAGGTGCAGTACAGCGGCGTGTGGCACGGGATCAGCCCTCAGGAAGTGGGCCACGTCGCCGAATTCCTCGGCTTCGAGGTGCTCAGCCCGCAGCGGTGATGCGGACGCTCTGACCGTTGACGCTCACCACGTCGCCGGCCGTGAGCTGACGGCCCCGGCGGTCCTCGATGTCGCCGTTGACCTTGACCAGCCCGTTCTTGATGAGCTCGGTGGCCTCGACGCCGTCGTCGGCGAGGGAGGCGAGCTTGAGAAGCTGACCCAGGCGGATCATCGAATCCCGGATCTCGATGGTGTCGATGCCGTCCGGCTCAGGAGAAGTCATAACCCCATGATGCCCTACCCCACGGAGGAACCATGACCATCCCCCTCTATCTCGGGAGCTACACCGAGGACGGCTCCGGCCGCGGCCCGGGCGTGCAGCGCGTGACGGTGGACCCGGTGGAGGGGGAGTTGACCGTGCTCGCCACGAGCGACGGTGTGCGGAACCCGTCCTTCCTGCTGCGCGGGCCGGGCGGGCGCCTCTTCGCCGTGGAGGAGCTCGACGCCGGCCAGGTGGTCGAGCTGGATCCGGAGACGCTCGCGGTCAGGGCCCGGGTGAGCAGCGGCGGGTCGTCGCCATGCCACCTCGGGCTGGCCGGAGGCCTCCTCCTTGTGGCCAACTATGGCTCCGGGACGGTGTCCGGCCTCTCGCTGGATGAGCCGTGGGGCGCCGAGCCGCTGTGGACGGTGGGCCAGGAGGGCGCGGGCCCGGTGGCCGGCCGCCAGGAAGGTCCCCATGCCCACTCGACCATCGCGCTGGGCGACGACCGTTTCCTCGTGGCGGACCTGGGGCGGGACCGGGTCGACGAATACCTCCTGGGTGAGGGCGGTCCGGAGCTCGTGGGCGGGCTGGGCCTCCCGCCCGGCACCGGTCCGCGGCATCTGCTGCTGGACCGGCCCGCTGCCGACGGCGCCGTGGTCCTCCGGGTGGTCGGTGAGCTCGACGCCGCGCTCCACCGGGCCGTCCGTGCCGCGGACGGGTCGTGGGACCTGGCCGGGCCGCCCGTGGCGTTGGCTCCCGGTCACGAGCACGCCTATCCGAGTGAGATCACCGGCCACCCCGGCTCCGGTGAGCGGGCACTCGTGGTGGGCGTGCGCGGGAGCGACACGCTCGCCGTCGTCGCGCGCGGGGGACTCGGGGAAGGAGAAGGGGAGGAGCGCCTGCTCCGCACGCTTCCGTGCGGCGGTGCGTGGCCCCGTCACCTGGCCTGGGCACGCGACGACGACGGCGCCCCGCACCTCTGCGTCGCGGCGGAACGCGGGCACCGGCTGAGCGTGTTCGTCCCCGGCCCGGACGGCGATCTCACCCCGGTGGGCGGCGTGGGGACATTCAGCCCGACGTACGTGCTGCCGGTAGGCTAGGACGTGTGTCCCCTGCGGGGGACCGGCACGAGTATCCGCACCCGGACCGCACCCAGCGGCCCGCTTTCCCTGGAGTTGTTCATATGGCAGCAAAGTCCACCCTCGATTCGGTCATCTCCCTCGCCAAGCGGCGCGGATTCGTTTTCCAGGCCGGTGAGATCTACGGTGGATCGCGCTCCGCGTGGGACTACGGCCCCCTCGGCGCCGAGCTCAAGGAGAACATCAAGCGCCAGTGGTGGCAGACCTTCGTCCGCGGCCGCGCCGACATGGTCGGCCTCGACTCCTCCGTGATCCTGCCGTCGAAGGTCTGGGAGGCCTCCGGCCACGTCGCCACCTTCACCGACCCGCTGGTCGAGTGCCTCTCCTGTCACAAGCGCCACCGCCAGGACCACCTCCTGGAGGCGTATGAGGCGAAGAAGGGCCGCGCCCCGGAGAACGGCATGGACGACATCGTGTGCCCCGATTGCGGCACCCGCGGTGAGTGGACCGAGCCCCAGAACTTCTCGGGCCTCATGAAGACCTACCTCGGCCCCATCGACGACGAGTCCGGCAAGCACTACCTGCGCCCGGAGACGGCCCAGGGCATCTTCGTGAACTTCGCCAATGTGGTGACCGCCGCCCGCAAGAAGCCGCCGTTCGGCATCGGCCAGGTCGGCAAGGCGTTCCGCAACGAGATCACCCCCGGCAACTTCATCTTCCGCACCCGCGAGTTCGAGCAGATGGAGATCGAGTACTTCACCCCGCCGGCCGAGGCGCCCGCCGCGTTCGAGGAATGGGTCGAGGCCTGCTGGAACTGGTTCGTGGACCTGGGCATCAACCCTGAGAACATGCGCCGCTTCGACGTCCCGGACGGCGAGCGTGCGCACTACTCGGACCGCACCATCGACATCGAGTACAAGTTCGGCTTCGCCGGCTCCGGCTGGGGCGAGCTCATGGGTGTCGCCAACCGCACCGACTTCGACCTGAAGAACCACATCGAGCACTCGAAGCAGGACCTCTCCTACTTCGACCAGGCCTCCGGCGAACGGTACGTCCCGTACGTCATCGAGCCGTCCTTCGGCCTGACCCGCTCCATGATGGCCTTCCTGGCCGATGCCTACACCGAGGACGAGGCTCCCAACTCCAAGGGCGGCGTGGACAAGCGCACCGTCCTGAAGCTGGACCCGCGCCTGGCTCCGGTCAAGGCCGCCGTGCTGCCGCTGTCCCGCAACGAGCAGCTCTCCCCGCTGGCCCGCGAGCTCGGTGACAAGCTGCGCAAGCACTGGAACATCGACTTCGACGACGCCGGCGCGATCGGCCGCCGCTACCGCCGCCAGGACGAGATCGGCACCCCGTTCTGCATCACCGTCGACTTCGACACCCTCGAGGACAACGCCGTGACCATCCGCGAACGCGACACCATGAGCCAGGAGCGCGTCTCCCTGGACCAGCTCGAGGCCTACCTGGCCGGAAAGCTGCTGGGCGCCTAGCATGACCATCCAGTACCGTCCCTGGCGCGAAGGCGATGACCTGGAACTGCTCCAGCTGTGGGGGGATCCTGATTCCCCGGCAGCGGGGCAGTTCCGGGCGTCCTTCGCGCCGTCCGTGGGCAGCATCGACGGAGGCAGCGCGAACGGCGAGCCGTGGCGCCAGTGCATCGTGGCCGAGGACGTGGTGGACGGTGTCGCCATCCCGGTCGCCGCGGGCGTGGTCTACGAGACCGCCCTGCACAGCGAGCGGCTCTGGTCCTACATCGAGGTCTCCCGCGATCACCGCGGGCACGGCATCGGCTCGAGCCTCCTGGTGATGCTGCGCCGCGAGGCCGAACTCTCGCCTTCGGGCGTGACGGCCCTCCGGTCCAAGGTCGCCGTGGGCACCGACGGCGCGGGTTTCGCCGCGTCCGCCGGGCTCGAGCCCATCCAGCGTTCGCGCCTCGTGGAGGTCTCCGCGGGCGCCCTGAAGCTCCCCGTGTTCGACGGCGAGGGCGAGGACGCCGGCAGCGACATCATCATGGACCTCGCCACGGGGTCCGTGGAGCTGACGCAGGTGGTGGGCCGCTACTACCGGGAGGTGCACTCCTGGGACGACCCGGGCGAGCTGTCCCTCGGCACGGTCCAGCGGCTCTTCCTCGACGACCTCTCCGGAGCCCACGGCGCGATCGTGCTGCGGGCCAAGCCGGAGTCGGCGTTCGGCAGCACCGTCTCGCCGACCCGCAAGGGCAGGATCCGCGCCTTCGCGATCAGCTACGCGGCGCCGGGCACGGGGGAGGAGCTGCAGGAGGGCGCCACCGACGTGTTCCTGGGCCACGACCCTGCCCTGGACGCGGAAGACGCGGCCGAGGCGGTCCGTGACCTGCTCTCCCTCATCGCCTACCCGCACCCCGTGGTGCTGGAAGTGGACGATTCGATGACGGCGTTGCGCGCCGCCGTCGAGCCCCTCCTGGAGTCGGGCGAGGCCCGGCAGCTGGGGGCGGACGTCCTGGTGGTCAGCGACAAGTAGCGGCGGAACCGACAGGAGCGGAGCGGACCCATGGGTGCCGGACATTCACACGGCGGGGGCCACTCGCACGACGACGGCGTGGCTCCGTCCGCGGAAGCGGCGGCGGCACGCCGTCGGGCCGGGTGGATCCTGGCCGCCATCCTGGTGCCGGTCACCGTCCTCACGGTGCTGGGCATGGTGCTCCTGTGGCCTTCGGGCAAGCACGAGGATCTGCGCCTGAGCTCGCCGTACTCCACGGCGCCCGGCGTCAGTTTCGACACCGGCAAGGTCATGAGCGTCACCAAGGCTTCCTGTTCGGGGAGTTCCCCCGATGCGCAGCCGGATTCGAGCCAGAACGGCTCTGGCCAGAGTCCCGCGCAGAGCCCCTCACAGAGCCCCTCCCAAGGCGCCTCGCAAGGCTCCGGCCAGAGCGGCTCCACGCCCGGCGCCAGCCGTCTGACGTCCTGCTTCTGGGCCGTGACGCAGCCGGACGCGGGCGGTTCGCCGGTCCAGGTGGTGTTCAACCCGGAGGTGTCCGCCTCGGATTCCGTCCACCCCGGTGACGGGATCCGGTACCTGAACCTCTCGCAGGTGCAGGGAGCCTCGGCCGGGCATGCGCCGTCGTATGTGTTCGTGGACTTCGTCCGGTCCGCACCCATCGCGATCCTCGCCGTGCTGTACGCCGCCGTGGTGATCCTCGTGGCGCGCTGGCGGGGTTTCCGCGCACTGCTCGGGCTGGGGGTGGCGTATCTGGTGCTGGCGTTCTTCCTGCTGCCGGGCCTGGTGGACGGCAAACCCGCCATGCCGCTGGCGCTCACGGCGTCGACGGCCATCCTGATCGCGGTGCTGTACTTCGCGCACGGTTTCTCGGCCAGGACCTCCACGGCGCTCCTCGGCACGATCTTCGGACTGCTCGTCACCGCCGGCCTGGCCCTGTGGGCGACCGATGCCGCCAAGCTCCTGGGCATCGGCAGCCACGAGGCGTCCACCCTGGTCAACACGAGCGGGACCATCTCGATCTCGAGTGTCATCCTGTGCGGCCTGATCGTGGCGAGCCTGGGCGCGCTCAACGACGTCACCATCACCCAGGCCTCCGCCGTCTGGGAGCTTTACGAGTTCTCCCCGGAGACCTCGGCGCCCAAGCTGTTCGCCTCGGCCATGCGGATCGGCCGTGATCACATCGCGTCCACCGTCTACACGATCGCCTTCGCCTATGCGGGCGCCGCGCTGCCGGTGCTGATCATCGTGATGCTCTACGAACGGCCGTTCCTGGACACCCTGACCAGCGCCGAGCTGGCCGAGGAAGTGGTGCGCACCCTGATCGGCTCGATCGGCCTGGTCCTCGCGATCCCGCTCACGACGCTCGTGGCCGTCCTGGTGGTCAAGGCGACGAATCTGCACCGCCACGCCGTCGACGCCGAGCAGCCCCTCACGCGCCGCGAACGCCGCGCCCTGGGACGCTGAGCCATGCCCCGCTCGGTTGAGTGCTCAGTTGTTGCGGGTGTTTTCGCCGAACACCCGCAACAACTGAGCACACAAGGCAACTGACCACGCAAGGCCGGGAAGCGGGTCCTAGAAGTGGGTGCCGCCGTCGATCCGGATCTCGGTTCCCGTGATGAAGGCGCCGTCCTCGCTCGCGAGCATCGCGACCACGCCGGCCACCGTCTCGGGGCCCGCGAAGCCCTCGCCGAGTGCGGGGGAGAGCTTCAGGAAGAGGCGCATGTCGGCGTCCTCCGGAAGGCCGGGGCCCACGCTCTGACGGCTCTGGCCGCTGCCGTCGGTCATGCCGGAGGAGATGGAGCCCGGCTGGACCGCGGTGAAGCGGATGCCCGCCGAGGCATACTCCGCGGCGAGAGCGTGGGTCATGGACTGCACGCCGCCCTTGCTGGCCGCATAAGCCGCCATATAGGGGTGCGCGAACGCCGCCGACGTGGAGCTGAAGTTCACCACCGCCGCACTCTTGCCGTCCTGGAGCGCGGGGATCGCTTCCCGGATCACCAGGAACGTCCCGACCAGGTTGATGCGGATGACCTGCTCGAAGGATTCGAGGGTGGTCTGCTCGGTGTGGGAGGAGCGCAGGATCCCTGCCGCGTTGACCAGGGCGTCCAGGCCCCCCAGGAACTCGACGGCCCCGGAGACGCCGGCCTTGACCGAGGCCTCGTCGGCGATGTTCATGACCACGGTCTTCAGGCGCGGGGCGGCGTCGCCGGCCTTGGCCACGGTGTCGGCCAGGCCGGCCTCGCTCACATCGGCGGCGACGACGGTGCCGCCTTCGGAGAGCATCCGCAGCACGGTGGCCTGCCCGATGCCGGAACCGCCACCGGTGACGAGGGCGCGGCGGTCTGTATAGCGAAGCATGATGTTCCTTTCGTTCCGGGTGGCCGAAGGACTGCTCCGGTCTCCACTGGCTGGGCCTGGCGGTGTGGTCGGCCCCGTCCTGTCAGCATACGCTTTGTGGCACGTTGTGCCAATACGGCATGATGTGCCGAGCTTCGGGTTGCTGGGTTACGATCACGGGGTGGAAACAGAACAGCCCAGCCTGAGGGAGCGCCGTCGCGCCCAGACCCGGAGGGAGCTCGCCGCCGCCGCGGCCGAGCTCTTCACCGCGCAGGGGGTCGTGGCCACCACGGCCGAGGAGATCGCCGCGCGTGCCGCCATCTCCCTGCGCACCTTCTACCGCTACTTCCGCACCAAGGAAGAGGCCATCGCGCCGCTCCTGGAGATCGGGGCCGAACGCTGGCAGGATGCGTTGCGCGCTGTGCCCGCAGGGTCGGACGGCAAGGAGGCCGTGACGGCGGCGATCCGACATGCGCTCACGCCTCAGGACCGGGAGACCGCGGACGGGATGGAGCTCGTGCGCAACCTCCTGATCGCCGCGGAGGAGGATGCCGAGCTGGCCGGGGTGTGGGCCGTGGTGAACGCCCGTTCGGAGCGCGAACTCCTGGCCGTCATGGCGGACCGGTTCGGCGCCGCGAACAGTCTGCTCCTCAGGCTCCACGCCACCGCGGCCACCGCGGCCGTCCGGGTGGGGCTGGAAGCGTGGGCGGCGGATGTGAGTCCCGCCCCCGGGGACGACGACGGCAAGCCCGGCCACCCGGCGTCGTCGCTCGCGGTCGAGGCCTTCCGGAGGCTGTCCGCCGGCCTCTGAACAACGCGCGGCGCGCACGATTTGCGCCGTTGCGGGAGAATGGTGGGGTGACCCTTGAAGCACTTCCCACCAGAATCGAGCTGCCACCCCTGAAGCTCGGCGACATCACCGTGGACACCCCCGTGGTGCTCGCGCCCATGGCCGGCATCACCAACAAGGCCTTCCGCCGGCTCTGCCGCGAGTTCGGCGGCGGCCTCTATGTCGCGGAGATGGTCACCTCCCGGGCGCTCGTGGAACGCTCCCCGGAATCACTCCGGATCATCGAGCATGACGACGACGAGGAGGTCCGCTCCGTCCAGCTGTACGGCGTGGACCCCGTCACGGTCGGCGCCGCCGTCCGCCTGCTGGTGGAGGAGGACCGGGCCGACCACATCGACCTGAACTTCGGCTGCCCCGTCCCGAAGGTCACCCGTCGTGGCGGCGGTTCGGCGCTGCCCTGGAAGATCGACCTGTTCACCGCGATCGTCCAGACCGCCGTGCGTGAGGCGTCCAAGGGGGACATCCCGCTGACGATCAAGATGCGCAAGGGCATCGACGAGGATCACCTGACGTACCTCGAGGCCGGCCGCATCGCCCGCGACGCCGGAGTGGCCGCCGTCGCGCTGCACGGCCGCACGGCGAGCCAGTTCTACTCCGGCAAGGCCGACTGGGACTCCATCGCCCGGCTGCGCGAGGCCCTGCCGGACATCCCGGTGCTGGGCAACGGCGACATCTGGAGCGCCGAGGACGCCGAGCGCATGGTCCGCCAGACCGGCGTCGACGGCGTGGTGGTCGGCCGTGGCTGCCAGGGCCGACCGTGGCTCTTCGGCGATCTGCAGGCCGCGTTCGACGGCCGCGAGGACCGCATCCGCCCGGGCCTGCGCGAGGTGGCGGACGCCGTGTACCGGCACGCGGAGCTGATGATCGACACCTTCGGCGATGAGGGCAAGGCGCTGCGGGACATCCGCAAGCACATGGCCTGGTACTTCAAGGGCTACGTCGTCGGCGGGGACCTGCGGGCTCAGCTGGCCACGGTGCCGGACCTGGCGACGCTGCGCGGACTGCTCGACCAGCTGGACATGGAATCCCCGTACCCGGGAGCCGACGCCGAAGGCCCCCGTGGCCGCGCCGGCACCCCGAAGAGGACCGCGCTCCCGGACCGCTGGCTCGAGAGCCGCAGCCTGAACGACGAGCAGCGCGCCACCATCAAGGCGGCCGAACTGGACGTCTCGGGCGGCTGACGCCCCAGCGCGCCCGGCGGACGGCAGCGTTCCGGGCATGACGGATGTCATGCCCGGAACGTGACGCACGGCCGGGGTCCTCGCATCCCCTCCACGGTCGAATGGATACCGAGGGAGAGCACAGGCTCTTCCGGATCCATCCGGCAGACGGGGAATGCGAGGACATGATGAGCCAGTCACTGGCCGTGGACGCCCAGGGCCTCCACAAGAGTTTCGGGACGGTGCAGGCCGTCCGCGGCCTGGACCTGCAGGTGAAGCCCGGCGAAGTCGTGGCCTTCCTGGGCCCGAACGGCGCGGGCAAAACCACCACCATCGACATGATCCTGGGGCTCTCGGAGCCGACGAAGGGCAGCGTCACGATCTACGGTGGCACGCCCCGTCAGGCGATCGCCCGGGGCCAGGTGGCCGCCGTCATGCAGACGGGCGGGCTGCTGAGGGACATCACCGTCAAGGAGACGGTCCAGCTCACGGCCGCGATGTTCGACTCGCCGCGCCCGGTGGCGGAGGTCCTGGAACGTGCCGGCATCGCGAACCTGGCGGACCGCCGGGTGGAGAAGTGCTCGGGCGGTCAGCAGCAGCGCCTGCGCTTCGCGATGGCCCTGGTCTCCGACCCCGGCCTCATGATCCTCGATGAGCCCACCACCGGCATGGACGTGACCGGCCGCCGCGACTTCTGGCACGCCATCCGGCAGGACGCCCAGCGGGGCCGCACGGTGGTCTTCGCCACCCACTATCTGGACGAGGCCGACGCCTACGCGGACCGGATCGTCCTGGTCCGCCAGGGCCGCGTGGTGGCGGACGGCACCGCCGCCGAGATCAAGAACCTCGCGGCCGGACGCACCATCCGCGCGGCACTGAGCCACGAGGATCCGCGGCTGGTCCGGCTCCCCGCCGTGGATTCCATGGAGTACGACGGCGCCCGGGTCACCATCCGCTCCCAGGATTCGGACACCGTGCTCCGCTTCCTCCTGGCCGAGACCGACGCGCATGACGTCGAGGTCAGCGCCAACAACCTCGAGGACGCCTTCGTGGCCCTCACCAGCGACGACGCCGCATCCGCCGTCGAGTCGACCCCCACTGGAAACGAGGCCCGGGCATGAGCACCACCACCGGCACCACCAGGGACCCGCAGGCCGCCATCCAACTGGTCGACCGCAGACCCGCCGCGGGAGGAGTCAACGGCACCTTCCTGTGGATCGAGATCAAGCGGCTTCTGCGCAACCGCCGCACCCTGATCTTCACCATCGCCATCCCGGCCCTGTTCTTCGCGATTTTCGGCCTGTCGAACAAGAATCAGATGCTCCCGGGCGGCACTCACAGCTACGGGGAGTACATCCTCATCAGCCTCACCGTGTATGCGGCGATGACCTCGGCCACGGCGTCCGGATCGCAGGTGGCGGTCGAACGGGCCCAGGGCTGGTCCCGGCAGCTCCGGCTGACACCGCTGCGTCCTGGGGCGTACATCCTGGTGAAGGCCGCGGCCGCCCTGGCCATGAGCCTGATCGCCGTCGTCGCGCAGTTCGTGATCGGCGCCCTCTTCGGCGTCCACCTCGACGCCGCGACCCTCGTCGTGGCGGGCCTCGCCGCCTGGCTGGGCTCCCTCGTCTTCGCTGCGCTGGGCCTCATGGTCGGATATCTCATGCCGAGTCAGAACGTCATGCAGCTCCTCGGCCCGGTGCTCGCGATCATGGCGATGCTCGGCGGGCTCTTCATGCCACTGGAAGTCATGGGCAGCACCTTCGCGGACATCGCGCGCTTCTCACCCGCCTACGGGATCGGACAGATCGCCCGCAGCCCCTTGACCGGGAACTGGGACTGGATCTGGGTGGTGAACGCCGTGGTCTGGCTCGCCATCTTCGTGACCGGCGCCGCCCTGGCCTTCCGCAAAGACACCAAGCGCGTCTGAGCCCTAGATTGGTTCTCATGGAAGACACACGGGAGTCACCCGGCCGATGGGCGAGCCGGCGTTCCGGGGCCGGGCCCCGGAACTGGCTCATCGGCGCCGGGTTCTCCCTGCTGTTGTGGACGTGGCCCACCTACACCACGGTCTGGGCGGATCCGGCCGACCCGCTCGGGAACAAACTGCTGATCACGGGCCTGACCGTGCTCTTCTTCGCCTGCTATGCCGTCGGTCCGCTGTACGCCTGGTCGCGGAGGAAGCCTGAAGAGCGCGTCGTGGCAGCGGCCGTGGTCCTGGTGGTGCTCCTGGTCAGCAACGCCCTGGTCGTGCTCACCCTCGGCCTTCCCGGGCTCTGGACGTGGACGTTCGTGGCCTGCGCCGCGGCCATGCTGCCGCTGCCCGCCCGGTGGCGTACGGTGTCGGTCTTCGCCCTGGCCGTCGGCTCCCTCCTGCTGCAGTCGGCCGGCGGGCAGCCGGAGGCGGGGTTCATGCAGGCGTCGCTGGTGCTGTCCCTCGGCTTCATGATGATGGCCTTCGCCCGGCAGATCCAGCTCCGGCAGCAGCTCGAAGCCACCCGGAAGGACCTCGCGGTCGCGGCCGTTGCCGCCGAACGGGACCGGATGGCGCGGGACATGCACGACATCCTGGGCCACTCCCTGACCGTGGTGGCCGTGAAGGCCGAACTCGCGGGCCGGCTGCTGGAAGCCGACCCGGCCCGTGCCGCCCGCGAGCTGGAGGACATCGAGGACCTGGCCCGGGGAGCGCTCGCCGATGTGCGGGCCACGGTGGCCGGGTACCGCGGGGTGAACGTCGTCTCGGAGCTGGCCCAGGCCCGCGGCGCTCTCGCCTCCGCAGGGATCGAGGCGGACCTGCCCGGCTCCGTGGACGAGGTTCCCGCGGCACACCGGGAACTCTTCGGCTGGGTGGTGCGCGAAGGCGTCACCAATGTCGTCCGGCACTCCCGCGCGGCACGCTGCCGGGTCACCGTGTCCGCGGACGGCGTCCAGGTGGACGACGACGGCGCGTGGCGCCCCGCGCTCGCCGTCGCCGCGGGAGCCTCCGGGGGCGGCCGCGCGTCCTCCGGCGGCACCGGGGGCCCGGCGACTTCGCATTGGAGCGGACGGGGCTCCGGATTGGACGGTCTGGCCGAACGGGTCAGGCAGGCGGGAGGGACCCTCAGCACGGGTCCCTCGGAACTGGGCGGCTTCCGCCTGACGGTGGTGATGTAGTACATGGCGCAGGACAGTGCGATCCGCCTCGTGATCGCGGACGACCAGGCCCTCGTCCGGGGTGCGCTCGCCGCCCTGCTGGGGCTGGAGAACGACATCGAAGTGGTGGCCGAGGCGGGGGACGGCGAAGCGGCGCTGGTCGCCGTGCGGGAGGAGCGGGCCGATGTCGCGCTCCTGGACGTGCAGATGCCGGGGCTGGACGGACTGGCGACGGCGGAACGGCTGCGCCGGGAGGCCCCGCAGTGCCGGGTGCTCATGGTGACGACGTTCGGCCGGCCCGGTTATGTCCGGCGTGCGCTGCAGGCCGGGGCCGCCGGTTTCGTCGTCAAGGACACCCCGGCCCGTCAGCTCGCGGACGCCGTCCGGAGGGTGCACGCCGGGCTGCGGGTCATCGATCCGTCGCTTGCTGCCGAGTCGCTCGTGGCGGGGGAGTCCCCGCTCACCGCGCGGGAGGTCGAGGTGCTTCGGGTGTCCGCGGGCGGCGGGACGGTGGCCGACATCGCGCGCGAGGTGTTCCTTTCGGAGGGCACGGTGCGCAATCACCTCTCGGCGGCCATGGCGAAGACGGGCGGACGGACCCGCGGCGATGCGGCACGGATCGCCGCGGAGAACGGTTGGTTGCTCTAGCCGAACGACCCTGGCCGCGCCGGTGTGGCCCGTGGCATGATGTCGGCACCCTGGCGAGAAGGCCGGCGAAGGAGCTGATGTCATGACCACCTGGAAGATCCGCGATTTCCACGCCTCGGATGTGGAGGGGATCCTGCACCTCTGGGAATCCCTCAAGGCGTCCGGAGTGGAGTCCGTCTACGATCTGGCCGAAGTGCTCGCGTCCTGCGAGAAGGACCACGCCGTGGTCGCCGTGCACGGGGACACGGTGGTGGGAGCCGCCGTCGGGCGTGCGGCGCACGATCAGGGCTGGATCGTCTTCCTGGCCACGCTCGAGTCCTGGCACGGGCAGGGCATCGGCACCTCGCTGCTCGCCGGCGTCGAACAGCGCATGGCGTCCCTCGGTCTGAACAAGCTGTCCGCGCTCATGCCCACCCAGGAGACCCGGGTGGAGGCGTTCCTGAACCGCGGCTTCCAGGTCAAGGCGGACCTGCGGTACTACGAGCGGCGGATCCCCATCCAGCGGGCCGAGCTCGGGGCCCTGGAGCAGCTCGGGGGCCGCATCCTGCCGCGCGATCTCTGGGAGAAGGTCGCGGGCATGACCCGGGAGAAGCAGCTGTTGGAACGGCGGCTCGTGCTGCCCCTGGCGGAAGGCGAGCTGGCGGACGAGTTCGGCGTGGTGCCGCCGCGCGCCGTCGTGCTCTTCGGCCCGCCCGGCACCGGCAAGACGACCTTCGCCAAGGCCATCGCCTCCCGGCTCGAATGGCCGTTCGTGGAGGTGTTCCCCTCGCGCCTCGCAGCAGACCCCGCGGGCCTGGCCGGCGCCCTGCGTGAGACGTTCCTGGAGATCGCGGAGCTGGAGCACGCGGTGGTGTTCATCGACGAGGTGGAGGAGATCGCGGCGCAGCGTTCGGGCGAACCGCCGTCGCCTCTGCAGGGGGTGACGAACGAACTGCTCAAAATCATTCCGGCATTCCGCGATCAGCCCGGCCGTCTCCTCGTGTGCGCCACGAACTTCATCCGGTCCCTCGACTCCGCCTTCCTGCGGCACGGACGCTTCGATTACGTGATCCCGATCGGGCTCCCGGACGAGGAGGCGCGGACCGCCATGTGGCAGCGGTTCATCCCCGCGACCGTGCTGGCGGACGTCGACATCCAGGCTCTCGTGGACCGCAGCGAGGGGTTCTCCCCGGCGGACATCGAATTCGCTGCGCGCAGCGCCTCCCAGCGGGCCCTGGAGAAGGCGGTGTACGACGCCGGCGGCTCGGCCCTCGCGGCTGCGCCCGGCGCTGTCGCTGGCGCCGGCCGCCGCGGTCCCACCACGCGCGACTACCTGGAGACCATCGCCGACACCCGGGCGACCGTCAGCGAGGAGGTCCGCGAAGCGTTCCTGGAGGACATCGGGACGCTCGCCCGGACCTGAGTCAACCGGCCTCGGCCCCCCGGGCCGGTTCCGCCCTGAGGTGAAGTCCGCGGAAAATCCGTGGGCCATGGCGTCATGGGCCGGGGGAGAAGGGCCCGCTCTGACTAGACTGAGGGCGTGAGTGACGCACAGTACCCGGCCCACGCCTCCGAACGCTGGGTCGCTGAGCCGGCCAAGAACACCTACCGGTCCGACTTCGAACGGGACCGCGCCCGGGTGCTTCATTCGTCCGCCCTGCGGCGGCTCGGGGCGAAGACCCAGGTGGTGGCGCCGGACACGGACGACTTCGTCCGGACCCGCCTGACCCATAGCCTCGAAGTGGCCCAGGTGGGCCGTGAACTCGGCCGTGCGCTCGGCTGCGATCCCGACGTCGTGGACACCGCTTGCCTTTCCCATGATCTGGGACATCCGCCGTTCGGCCACAACGGTGAGTCCGCGCTGAACGACATCGCCCACGACATCGGGGGCTTCGAGGGCAACGCCCAGACCCTGCGCCTTCTCACCCGTCTCGAGCCGAAGGTGCTCGCCCCGGACGGCACCCCCGCCGGGCTGAACCTCACCCGCGCCAGCCTGGATGCCTCGTGCAAGTACCCGTGGCAGGCCGCCGACGCCCCCGTGATCCACGGCCGCCGCACGAGCAAGTTCGGCGCCTACGAGGACGATCTGCCGATCTTCGACTGGGTCCGGGACAACGCCCCGGCGGGCCAGACCTGCATCGAGGCCCAGGTCATGGACCTGGCCGACGACATCTCGTACTCGGTGCACGACGTGGAGGACGCCGTCGTGGCCGGGCATTTCCAGCTGCGCTGGATGGACAACCCGGACCACCGCGCCCGCGTGGTGGGCTACACCCGGCAGTGGTACCTGCCGCACGCCGACCCCGCCGAAGTGGACGAGGCGCTGAGCCGCCTCGAGAAGACGGCCGTCTGGGTGCGGGAAGCCGACGGCAGCCGGAAGTCGATGGCCGCCCTGAAGAACATGACGAGCCAGCTGATCGGACGGTTCTGCCAGAGCGCGCTCGAGGCCACCCGGTCCGTCTACGGCCCGGACCCCCTGACCCGGTACAACGGACAGCTGATGGTGCCCGAGGAGACGGTCATGGAGATCGCCGTCATGAAGGGCCTGGCCACCACGTTCGTCATGACCACGGACCACCGCCAGCCGATCTACGAGCGGCAGCAGGAGGTGCTGCGGGCTCTCGTGAGCGCGCTGACCGCCACGGGGGACAAGCATCTGGAGCCCATGTTCGCCGCCGACTGGCGCGCCGCGGACAGCGACGACGCGCGCTTCCGGGTCGTCATCGACCAGGTGGCGTCGCTGACGGACGGATCGGCGCTGAGCCTGCACGAACGCCTGGTGGGCAGCCTGCCGTCACTCTGGTGATCCCGCGGGCGGCCGTCCCCGGGCCGGCCCACCCACCGCGGCCGTCCCGGCTTGCCAGCCGGACTAGGATGGAACCGTGGCTGGACTGATCAAAAGGGAAGACATCGAGGCGGTCCGCCAGCGCACCGACATCAAAGAGGTGGTGGACGGGTACGTCACCCTCCGCAGCGCGGGCATCGGCTCGTTCAAGGGACTCTGTCCTTTCCATGACGAGCGCAGCCCCAGCTTCCACGTCCGTCCCCAAGTGGGCACGTACCACTGCTTCGGATGCGGTGAGAGCGGCGACGTCATCTCCTTCGTGCAGAAGATGGACCATCTGTCCTTCAGTGAGACGGTGGAGAAGCTCGCGGCCAAGGTCGGCATCGAACTCCGCTACGAAGACGGCGGCACCGGACCGCGACGCGAGGATGTGGGCAAGCGCCAGAAGCTCCTGGACGCCCACAAGATCGCCGCGGAGTTCTTCGCCGTCCAGCTCCTGACGCCGGGCGCCATCGAGGGCCGGCGGTTCCTCGCCGAACGCGGTTTCGACCGCGCCGCCGCGGAGTCCTTCGGCGTGGGGTTCGCCCCGCAGGGCTGGGACGGGCTGCTCGGCCACCTGCGCACCAAGGGCTTCCGTGATGACGAACTGGTGCAGACCGGCATGTTCTCCACGGGCCGGGAAGGGTCCGGCCGGCTGTACGACCGCTTCCGGGGACGGCTGATCTGGCCCATCCGGGACATCACGGGAGACGTCATCGGCTTCGGCGCGCGCAAGCTCTTCGAGGACGACAAGGGCCCCAAGTACCTCAACACCCCGGAGACTCCGCTCTACAAGAAATCCCAGGTCCTGTATGGGATCGACAAGGCCAAGCGGGACATCGTGCGTGGCCGGCAGCTCGTGGTGGTCGAGGGCTACACGGACGTCATGGCCTGTCACCTCGCGGGCGTCACCACCGCGGTCGCGACCTGTGGCACGGCCTTCGGCGGGGACCACATCAAGATCGTGCGGCGGCTCCTCTCGGACGACGGCACCGGTGGCGAAGTGGTCTTCACCTTCGACGGCGACGCCGCGGGCCAGAAAGCGGCCCTGCGCGCCTTCGAGGAGGATCAGCGTTTCGTGGCGCAGACCTACGTGGCGGTCGAGCCGTCCGGCGCGGACCCCTGTGAGCTCCGGCAGCACCGGGGTGACCAGGCCGTGAAGGATCTCATCGACAGCCGCAGGCCCCTGTTCGAGTTCGCCATCCGGGTGGGCCTGAAGAAGCACAATCTCAACACCGTGGAGGGCCGGGTCCAGGCCCTGCGGGAGGCCGCGCCGATCGTGGCCCGGATCCGGGACGGGTCGTTGCGTCCCGCGTACACCCGCGAACTGGCCGGCTGGCTGGGCATGTCCATGGAGGAGGTGTCCCGCGCGGTGCAGACGGCCGCGCGCCGGGCCGCGGCGGCGCCGTCGTCGGGCGATCACGGGGGAGCGCCCGCGCAGGAGCCGGCGGACAGCGCACCGCTGTACGGCCGCCCGGATCCGCGGGATCCTGCCGCCGCCATGGAGCGGCAGTCGCTGGAGGTCGCCCTGCAGCAGCCTCAGGTGCTCGACGAGCGTCACTGGCAGATGTTCTCCCAGGCCCACTTCGTGGTGCCCGCCTACCAGGCCGTCCACACGGCGATCCGAGCCGTGGGCACGGCGCGGGGCGCCGACCCGGTGACCTGGGTCGAGACCGTCCGCGAAGAGGTTCCGGAGCCGCTGCGGGGCCTCGTGTCGGAGCTCGCGGTCGCGATGATCCCGGCGCCCGACGAGGATGCTCTCCTGCGGGCGTGCCGGGACATCCTGGCCCGCCTGTTCGAGTTGGACATCACCCGTCAGAAAGCGGATCTGCTCGGTCAGCTGCAGCGCATGGGGGCCGACGCCGACCCCGCCACGGTCCAGGACCTGAACCGGCAACTGCTCTCCCTGGAGATGCAGCGGCGGTCGCTGCGCCAGACCGCCTGAGCGTCTCCGGGCAGGCGCGGGGCCCGATTTCATGTTCGGGGTCCGGCTCTGGTAATGTCTTACTCGCTTCGATCCTCCTTAGCTCAATTGGCAGAGCATTCGACTGTTAATCGAAGGGTTGCTGGTTCAAGTCCAGCAGGAGGAGCTTCCGCCCCGGGTGGGCGGCCTGAAACGGCCGCTGACCCGGGGTTTTTCTTTGCCTGGGAACGTTTTCGTGAGCCGGGAAGGACCCGGGGGGAGCCGATCAGCGCTCCGACGGCGTCCGACGTGGAGCGTCCGCAGGCGTCCCGGAGTCCTGAGTGGCCCGCAGGGCTCCGATCAGGCGTTCGGTGCACCCCACGATCACCAGGAGCCCTCCCAGGAGCGAGACGCGGAATCCGCCGGTCACGAACGCGTCCATGGCCACGAGCAGCAGGCCGATGCCGATCAGCAGCGGGCCGAACGTCCCGTCGGCCTTCCGTGCACGGTCCGGTCCTGGTGTGTTCCGCATCTCCTGTGGCGTCATGCGGCCAGACTACCCGTCCGGCTCAGCTCCCGCTGGTCACACGTTCTTCGAACGCGGTCCACCCCGGGGACAGGAGGGCGAATGTGGCCTCGAGGGATGCCCGGGGGTCCTCCGTGCGGTCGAGGAACGCCCAGGTCTCCAGCGCGTAGTGGGAGAAGACCTGGATGAAAGGGTCCGTGGCGGGCAGCCCCAGCTCGTCGGCGATGGTCAGGATCAGGGCCTTCTCGTGCCGCATCCACATGGACCGCTCGTACTCACGGAGGGACGGCGCGGCCTGGACCATCGCGTCGAAGGCCGCCACTTGCGCGCCGTACTGCTCGTGCTCCTCCATGACCGCGCGGAGCCACTGGTGGATGGCGGTGCAGATGGTCATGCCCGGCTCGCGGTTCCTGACCGCGTCCAGGAGTGCGTCCCGGATCTCGTCGTCCTCGTCGTAAACGAGGGCCTCCTTCTGGGGGAAGTGAGCGTAGACGGTGGCGAGGGAGACGTCGGCGCGTTCGGCCACCTCCTTGATGGTCACGGCGTCGAAGCCGCGGTCCTGGAAGAGTTCGAGCGCGGCGTCCGAGATCGCCTTGCGGGTCGCTGCCTTCTTGCGTTCCCGGCGTCCCGGGGTGGTGGTGTCGGCCATGCTCACCAGGATAGTCGCTCTAAAACTAGAATGACTCTAGTTTTAGTGTTACTCTAGCGACATGTCCCTGAATTCCTCCCCTCCAGCTCCGCCGCCGTCTCCGCGCCGCGCCTGGTTCATGCTCGTCGTCCTCGCCATGCTCACCGTCATCGGCATGACGGTGGTCCTGCCCGTCATGCCATTCATCGTCCAGGAGTACCTCCCGCACGGCGACCCGAACCTCGCCCTCTGGGTGGGGGTCCTCGAAGGCGTGAACGCGTTGTGCGCCTTCCTCGCGGCGCCGTTCCTCGGCGGTCTCTCCGACCGAGTGGGCCGCCGGCCCGTCATCATCATCGCCTCGTTCGGCGCGGTCATCGGCTACCTGGTGTTCGGCATCGGCGGATCCTTGTGGGTCCTCCTGCTCGGCCGTGTCATCCAGGGCGTCACCGCCGGCGACCTCCCCGCGCTCTTCGCCTACACCGCGGACATCACCCCCGCCAAGGACCGCGCCAAGCGATTCGGGCTCCTCGGGGCTCTCAACGGCATCGGCTTCATGATCGGCCCGGCCCTCGGCGGGCTCCTCTCCGCCATCGACATCCACCTGCCGGTCTTCGCCACCGCCGTCGTCGCCTTACTCGTGGCGATCCTCGCGATCTTCCTGCTGCCCGAGTCCCTCGCGCCGGAGAACCGCACCCCGAAGCTCGCGCTCGAGGAACTGCACCCGGTGAAGGTCATCTCCGATGCGTTCCGCCGGCCCGGGCTGCGCGGTCTGCTCCTCGTGTTCGCGCTGATGATGATCCCGTTCGCCTTCTTCACCAACAACTTCAGCGTGCTCGCCATCGACGCCGTCGGCTGGAGCGCCGCCCAGATCGGCTTGCTGGTGGCCGTCATCGGCGTCCTGGACGTCGCGGTGCAGGGCGGCCTGCTGGCCGTGCTGCTTCCGAGGATCGGCGAGAAGAAGACCATCATCATCGGCATTCTGGGGCAGGGTCTCGGATGTGCGGCTCTGGTCATCCTCGCCTCGGTGCTGGCCCAGCCGTGGCTGCTGATCGCCGGCGTGCTCATGCTCGGAGCCTCGCAAGGCCTCACGCAGGCTCCGCTGGACGGACTCATCTCCAGCTCCGTGGGCGACGACGAGCAGGGCCGCGTGGCGGGAGCGCTCCAGGCTGTCGGATCGGCCATCCAGATGGCCGCGCCGATCGTGGCCGGTCTCCTGTACAGCGGGATCGCGCATGTGGCGCCCTACCTGCTGGGTGTGCTCTTCATCCTGGCTGCGGCGGTGGTCTTCTCGCGCCTGAGGCTGCCGAGGAGCGCCCACGAAGCGCCTCGCGGGGAAGGGGCCGTGGTCTGAGCCGGCGTCCCTGAAACGGGGCGGCGAGCGGGGCTCGATTTCATGTTCGGGCCCCGCCTCTGGTAACGTCTTACTCGCTTCGATCCTCCTTAGCTCAATTGGCAGAGCATTCGACTGTTAATCGAAGGGTTGCTGGTTCAAGTCCAGCAGGAGGAGCTTCCGCCCCGGGTGGGCGGCCTGAAACGGCCGCTGACCCGGGGTTTTTCTTTGCCCGGCTTCTGTGTCCGAGCGCCGTGTCCGAGCTCCGTGCCCTGTCGCGCGACGGCGGTCAGCGGACGAGGTGTCAGTGAACGAGGTGCAGGGCCGCCCAGTCGCGGCGCAGCAGCCCGTAGACCCACGAGTCGGAGACAACGCCGTTCACGATGCAGTCCTCGCGCAGCGTCCCTTCCAGGACGAAACCGAGCTTCTCGAGCACCCGGGCGGAGGGCGCATTGCGGGTGTCGGCTTCGGCCTGCACCCGGTTGAGGTCCAGGGCGCCGAACGCCCACTGCAGCAGCGCCCCGGCGGCTTCGGTCGCGTGGCCCTGGCCCCAGGCGGACTGCCGGAGGCAGTATCCGAGGGACGCGCTCCGGAAATCCGGGTTCCAGCTGTTGAAGGTGATCCAGCCGAGGAACGCCTGATCAGACCGTCGCTCGATGACCAGCCGGACGCCGGTGCCCTCCTCGGCCATGCGCCGGTTCCCCGCCAGGAAACGCTCGACGGCGGAGCGTTCCGTCCAGGGCGGCGAGTCCCAGTACCGCAGCACCTCGGCGTCGCTGTTCAGGGCGTAGAGGTCGTCGCCGTCGGCCTCGGTGAACGGCCGCAGGCGCAGCCGGGTGGTGTCGAGGGTCGGAGGGGGAAGAATCATGCCGCCATCCTGTCACGCCGGCTCCGGCGCGGGATGGCCGCAGGGCGCTCGGGTGAGCCCGAGGAGGCTCGGCCCGGGCCTACTTCCGGTTCCGGCCCCACGGACCGGGGTTGAGCCGGTAGAGCACCGCGGCCCCGATCAGGGCCCCGAACACGATCCCCAGGGCGCCCTGCCCGATCGCGCGGCCCGCGAAGTAGCCCAGCACGCCGCCGATCACGGCGCCCACGAAGAGGCCTCGCCCGTTGCGGTGCGCCTTCTTCCCGGCACGGGGATCCGACGGGCCGCGACGCCAGGGGGCCGCCACCCGGGCGCCGGACGCCCGCAGGGCCTGTGCGCGCTCCCTCGCCCCGCGGAGGGAGGAGGTGCGGCGTGGGCGCGGGGCGTCGTCGTGGGTCACGTGGCCAGCCTAGGCGATCGCGGGCACCGAGCGGGGCCGGATGATGAGCCACAGGCTCAGGATTCCGACGCCGATGCAGGCGATCATGATCGCGGCCATCGGCACGGCCGAGTCGGTGCCGAGCAGCCCGACCACGGGGGAGAGGAGCCCCGCCGTGAGGAAGGTGCTCGCGCCCAGCAAGGAGGCCGCCGTGCCCGCGCGGTCACCGTGGCTGGCCAGGCCGAGCACCTGGACGCACGGGAAGCAGAAGCCAGTGCACATGATGTAGAACCACAGGGGGATCGCCAGGCCGAGGAGCCCGGCATGGGAGGCGTCCGCCACGATGATCAGCAGGGCGGAGACGATCTGACCCACCGTCGCGAAGGCCAGGATCCATTGGGGGCCGACCTTCTTGATCAGCCGCGAGCTGATCTGCACCCCGGCGACGATGCCCAGCGAATTGATGCCGAACAGGTAACCGTACTGCTGCGGGGTGAAGCCGTAGAGCCGTTCGAACAGGAACGGAGAGGCCGAAAGGTAGGAGAACAGGCCCGCGAAATTCATGCCGGCCATGATGAGCACGCCCACGAAGATCCGGTCCGTGAACAGCACCCGGTAATGGCTCAGCACGCTCGTGCCGGAAACGCGGCGGCGCTCCACCGGAAGCGTCTCGCGGACCAGGAACAGGCAGCCCAGGATGACGAGCGCGCCGTAGCCGGCCAGGAAGAGGAAGATGCCAGGCCACGGGGTGATGAGGAGCAGCTGGGAGCCGATCACCGGAGCCAGGATGGGCGCCAGGCCGTTGACCAGGGACATGGCGGCGAACATCCGCACCATCGAGTACCCCGCAAAGAGGTCGCGGACCATCGCCATGGAGACCACGCCGCCGCCGGCCGCGCCGATGCCCATGAGGACGCGGAAGATGCCCAGCGGCACGATGTCGTGCGAGAACGACGCCCCGATCGAGGCCAGGATGTGGAGCGCGGTGGCGCAGAGGAGCGGCACCCGCCGCCCCACCTTGTCGCTCAGCGGGCCCACCAGCAGCTGACCCAGCGCGAAGCCCACGGTGGTGCCCGTCAGGGTGAGCTGCACGGCCGCCTGGCTCACGCCGAGGTCCCGTTCGATCGCGGGGAACGCCGGCAGGTATAGATCGATGGTGAAGGGACCCAGCGCGGTCAGGGCGCCGAGAATCAGGACATAGGTGATCTTCTGACGCCGGGACATGGCGGAGCCAAGGGAAAGGGTGGGGGTGGTCACCTCCACTATCTTAAGCGGCTCCTCTGCCCCGGGAAGGGGCGCGGGGACCACTCGATGCAGGTGAACGCACATGAACATGGCGACGGCGGAACCTCCACGACCGTGGCGCAATGATAGTTTTGTCCAAGGCGGGGCTGTCCTCCAGGGGTCGGCCTGCCGCCACCGTGGCCCTGGTCACGGCCTTTTCTATCCGTCGAGTCGATGTGAGGCGAAACTGATGAGCGGACGCCATGCGAGCACCGTACGGCCCCAGACAAGCCTCAAGGCGCTTCCGGCCACGGCCCGGAGTGCGGCCCAACTGCTGCCCCGCCAGATCCAGGACGAGATCACCCTCGCTCAGCTGGAACTCAAGGACAAGGGCGTCAAGGTAGGGATCGCCTCCGCCGGATTCGTCGCGGCCCTCGTCTTCGTGGGCCTGCTCGTGATCGCGCTGGTGGTCGCCGCCATCATGGGTCTGGCCACGGTCATGCCGGCCTGGCTCTCGGCTCTCATCGTCTCCGCCGCGTTCCTGATCATCGCCAGCATCGGTGGTCTGTTCGGGTTCCTCAAGCTCAAGTCGGCCATGCCACTGCTGCCCGCCGAGGCGATCCGCGGCTTCAAGCACGATCTCGGCATCGTCAAGGAAGGCAGCGCGTTCGACGCGAGCATCCTCGACCCGGAGTCGCCCGCCGCGAAGGCCGCTGCCGAGGCGAAGGCGGAAGCCAAGGCGAAGGCCCGCGAAGAGGCGGAGGCCAAGGCGAAGCAGAAGCTCGCCGAGGAAGGTCCCGCTCCCACGCAGCAGCAGATCATGGCGCGACTGGACGAGCGCCGTGCCCACCTGACCGGCATCCGCGACGACCTGGGCGTTCAGCTCGACGTCAAGACCCAGGCCCAGGGCCTCGTGTCCGAGGTCAGGGAACGTGCCGAGTCGGTCCGCGAGTCCGCGCAGCAGCGTTTCGCCGGCGCGACGGGTGGAGACAACGGCATCGCCGGCGAGCTGACGCAGCGCTGGAAGCCGATCGCCGTCGCGGTGGCCGCCGGAACCGCTTTCGTGGTCCTCCTGCGCAAGCTCATCAAGTCCTGACGCTGTCCCGGCCGGAGCCGGGCTGGTTCGACGGATTCGCACGGAGGAAGGGGGAGGATGAAGCTCATCGGCGCTGGCGCACGCCCTGGCGTGCCGCAAGTCGACCATGACCGCATCCTCACGGTGCCCAACGTCCTCACGGTGATCCGGTTCCTCGGCGTCCCGCTGTTCATGTGGCTCGTCCTGGGGGTTCACGAGTACGGCTGGGCCGTCGCTGTCCTCGCCGTCATGGGGTCCACCGACTGGGTGGACGGCTATGTGGCCCGTCGCTTCGACCAGACCTCCAAGCTCGGCCGCATCCTCGATCCCGCCGCCGACCGCCTCGCGCTGATCGCCGTGGCCGTGACCCTGGTCCTGGCCGGCGTCGTGACCTGGTGGTACCTGGCCGCCCTGCTGGTCCCGGATCTGATCCTCGGCACGGCGTCCCTGCTGTACTTCCGCAGCCATCCCGATCTTCCCGTCAGCGTCGTCGGCAAGGTCCGGACGGCGCTGCTCCTCCTTGGAACCCCGCTGCTCGTGCTCTCAGAGTTCGCCGGCGGGCGGCCCTTGGCCATCACGGCCTGGGTGCTCCTCGGCCTCGGGCTGGTGGGTCACTGGATCGCGGCCACGGGCTACTTCGCCGCGATCATCCGCAAGGGCCGTCCGGTGCGGGAGGCGCGCGTCGCAGGTCACCGGGAGGGGACGGACTCGAACACCACGGCAACCGGCGTCGACGACGGCGGGCGGAGCGGCGTCGTCGGGCGCCCTGAGACGGGGGAGAAGGACGGTGAGGGCCGGTGATCTGGTTCGCTGTCATCCTGGCGATCCTCGGGGCGTTCTGCCTGGCGATCGGCGCCCAGCGGCAGGGGAGTGCCGTCAAGGCGGACACCGGTGGTCTGGCCCTCGGCTCCAGCAGCTTCGTCCGCCTGCTCCGCAATCCCCGCTGGCTCCTGGGTCTCGCCCTGCTCGCCGGCGGCATGATCATGAACTGCATCGCGCTGATCTCGGCGCCGCTCACCGTGATCCAGCCGATCGGCGCGATCGCGCTGGTGATCACCACCGTGGTGAATTCCAAGGACCAAGGCCTCAAGATCAACCGCGCCACCGTGGTGGCGATCTCGGCCTGCGTCACCGGTTCCGCGCTCTTCGTGCTGCTGGCGGTCAACGCCACGCAGGAGAACCACCATGTGGCGGCGTCGGATGAACTGGCCGTGGTGCTGCTGCTGGTCCTGGCGGTGGGGGTGTTCGGCTCCCTGGCCGTGGGCTTCCGGCACCGTCTGAACGCTTTCGTCTACATTCTCGGCGCCGGGGTGCTGTTCGGTTTCGTGGCGGTCCTGACCCGCATCATCGGCCGCCACCTGCTGGACCCGAACGGCCAGTTCCTGCTCAATGTGCCGTGGTACACGGTCGTGGCGATCGCGGCGGCGGGTGGCCTCGGTTCGTGGTTCGTGCAGAGCGCGTACTCCGGTGGACCTCCGGATCTGGTGATCGCGGGGCTGACCGTGATCGATCCGATCGTGGGCATTGCGATCGGCGTCACCATCCTCGGTGAGCTGCGTCCCGATGTGCAGCCGGTGATCGGGATATCCATGATCGCAGCGGCATGCCTTGCTATCGTTGGGGTGATCGCCTTGTCCCGTCACCATCCCGAGGTGACCAAGCGCAAGAAGGAAGCTGCACGGAAATCGGCCGGTAAATCGGCCTAGGGCCACAGCCCGCGACCCACCAACGCCAGGAGAACCTCACCCATGACGTCCACCGACGGCAGTAAGCCCCTGACCATTCTGATCGCCGCGGACACCTATCCGCCGCATGTGAACGGGGCCGCGCAGTTCGGCTACCGTCTGGCCAAGGGCATGACCGCTCGCGGACACCGGGTGCACGTCCTGGCCGCCCGCGCGGACAAGGGCAAGAGCTACACCGAATTCCGGCCGGAAGGAACGGTGCACCGGATCCGCTCCCACGCGGTGCCCACGCACGATTCCTTCCGCATCACCTTCCCCTGGGAGATCAAGAAGGAAATCGCGCTCCTCTTCGACAAGGTGCAGCCGGATGTGGTCCACATCCAGAGCCACTACATGATCGGCGAGCACGTGCTGTACGAGGCCGTGAAGCGCGGCATCCGCGTGGTGGCCACGAACCACTTCATGCCGGAGAACCTGAACCCGTTCCTGCCCTTCCCGCAGTGGCTGAAGGACCGGATCGGCCGCATCTCCTGGAAGGACATGGGCAAGGTCATGGGCCAGGCCGACGTCGTCACCACTCCCACGCCGCTCGCCGCCCGTGCCATGCACCAGCACGCCTTCCTGCACCAGGTGCTGCCGCTCTCCAACGGCATCGACACGCCGGCCTACGAGCTCCAGCCCGGCGAGGTGGTGGAGAAGAACCTGTACCCCACCATCCTGTTCGCCGGCCGCCTGGCCGAAGAGAAGAACATCGATGTCCTGATCAAAGCGGTCGCCCGGCTCCCGAAGGAGCTGAACGCCCACCTGGAGATCGTGGGCGGCGGCGAGGTCCGTCCCGCTCTGGAGCAGCTCGTGGCCTCCCTGGGTCTGGGGGACCGCGTCCGGTTCCTGGGCCTCGCGCCCGATGATGAACTGCGCCGCGCCTACATCCGTGCCGACCTGTTCTGCATGCCGGGCACGGCGGAGCTGCAGTCCCTCGTGACGCTGGAGGCCATGAGCGCGTCCACGCCGGTCGTGCTGGCCAACGCCATGGCGCTGCCGCACCTGGCCGACGACGGCGTCAACGGCTACCTGTTCGAGCCGAACAACGTGGTCGACCTGACTGAGAAGATCCGTCTAGTCCTGGACCAGCCGGAGGAGGCCCGCAAGGCCATGGGCGACGCCAGCCACGAGATGGTCCAGAAGCACAGCCTGGAGAACACGCTGAAGACCTTCGAGGACATCTACCGCGGCGCCGCGTACGAGGATCTCCAGGTCTGAGACTTCGCGCCCTTCGGGGCGTCTCCATGACAGGTACGACGGCGGCCGCCGGGTAGACTGTCCGGGTGCCGTTTCGGGGTCTTGAACCTGGTGGCGGCGCCCCGAGGGGGTATAGCTCAGCCGGTTAGAGCAGGGGACTCATAATCCCTTGGTCCTGGGTTCAAGTCCCAGTGCCCCTACGTGTCATAGCCCCGGAATCGCTCTGATTCCGGGGCTATCGTGCGCTACGACCCGCAGAAGCCGGCCCTACCGTCTTCGCCGCCTTCCCGGCCGACACGGACTACTTCGGCTCTCAGACCCAGCAGGTGATGTTCAACTTCCGGGTCAGAGACCTGGACGCCATGCTCGCTCAGCTCCGGGACAAAGGCGCGAACGTGGTGGACGACGTCCAGGAGATGGAGGGCGTCGGCCGTTTCGCGTGGGTCATCGACCCCGCTGGCAACAGGATCGAACTCTGGCAGGCGGAATGACCCGCGCTGACTGACCGAAGCCGACCGGCCGGCCCAGTCACCACATCCCGACGAGCCCCCGACGGCGCCGCTCACCCCTGAGGTGAGCGGCGCCGTCGTCGTTCGCAAAGAGAGTGCGGGGAGTGTGACGAGCCCCTCAGGGACAAAAGATTGCACCAGGCAACTAATGGTGCAAAAATACACTATGTGAGTAATAGTGCAAACTTTGAGGGTGGCCTCCGGGAACGCAAGCGCGCGGCGACGCGTCAGGCGATCACCGCGGCCGCGCGGTCCCTCACGGCGGCCCACGGCCTGAGCGGTTTCACCGTGGAGGAGGTCTGCGAGCAGGCAGGCATCTCCCGTCGCACGTTCTTCAACTACTTCCACACCAAGGAGGACGCCGTGATCGGCGCCTTCTCGGATGAACTGCCTCACGACGCGCTCGAGGCCTTCTCCGCAAACCCTCGACGTGAGAAGGGAAGGATCTCCGGCACGCTGCTGGAGGCGCTCTTCCGCTTCACCGTCGACGTCGTGACCCGTTCCACCGTCAGCCCGACGGAGATCCGGCAGCTGATCGCGGCCATCGCCGCGGAACCCCAGTTGCTGGGCCGTCTGACCGCGGAAGGGGAGGCCCGCGAACGCCAGTTCGCGGAACTCGTCGCCTCCCGCGAGGGCCTTCCGGTGGATCACCCGGAGATCGTCATGGCCGTCGCCGTCTTCAGCGCCGTGTGCAAGAAGACGAACCAGACCTTCTTCTCCGAGGACAACACCGCCCCGTACCGGGAGCTGCTGGCCACGAACCTCCGTGCCGCCCGCGCACTCTTCGACCACTCGTCCGACTCCTTCGACATCCCCTCTTCTGACACCACCGAGGACCGCCCATGAGCACCACCACCAAGGCAGCGCAACCCCTGCTGCTGACCCAACGAAGAATCTGGATCATCTTTTCGGCCCTGATCGCCGGGATGCTGCTGTCCAGCCTCGACCAGACCATCGTCTCCACCGCGATGCCGACCATCGTCGGCAAGCTCGGCGGCGTGGAACACCAGGCGTGGATCACCACGGCCTACCTCCTGGCGACCACCATCGTCATGCCGATCTACGGCAAGTTCGGCGACGTCCTCGGCCGCCGCAACCTCTTCCTCGTCGCGATCGGCCTGTTCACCGCGGCGTCCGTCGGCTGTGCGTTCGCCACCGACTTCTGGTCGTTCGTGATCTTCCGCGCCATCCAGGGTCTGGGCGGCGGTGGCCTCATGATCCTCTCGCAGGCGATCATCGCGGACATCGTGCCCGCCAAGGAACGCGGCAAGTACATGGGCCCGCTGGGCGCCATCTTCGGACTCTCCGCCGTCGCCGGCCCGCTGCTGGGCGGCTTCTTCGTGGACCACCTCACCTGGGAGTGGGCCTTCTACATCAACATCCCGATCGGCATCGCGGCCTTCGCCATCGCCTGGTTCACGCTGACCCTGCCGAACAAGAAGGCCGAGAAGCGCATCGACATCCTGGGTGTGCTGCTGCTCTCCGCCGCCACCGCCTGCCTCATCTTCTTCACCGACTTCGGCGGCAAGAAGGACGAAGGCTGGGATTCGCCCACCACATGGCTGTTCGGCGCGGGGCTCCTCGTGGCCGCCGTCCTCTTCGTGCTCGTGGAGCGCAAGGCCGAGGATCCGATCATCCCGCTGAGCCTGTTCAAGAACCGGATCTTCATCAACGCCACGGCGATCGGCTTCACGCTCGGACTCGGCATGTTCGCGGCCATCGCCTTCGTCCCGACGTTCCTTCAGATGTCCTCGGGCACCTCGGCGGCCGTCTCCGGCTTGCTGATGCTGCCCATGATGGTCGGCCTGATGGGGACCTCGATCTTCTCCGGTATCCGCATCTCGAAGACCGGCAAGTACAAGATGTACCCGATCCTCGGGGCCGGGCTGACGATCGTGGCGATGCTCTGGTTCACGACGCTGACGGCTGCCACTCCGATCTGGGTCATCTGCATCCAGCTGTTCATCTTCGGCGCAGGCCTCGGCCTGATCATGCAGGTGATCGTCCTGGTGGTGCAGAATGCGGTCCCGGCCGAACAGATCGGCACCGCCACCAGCACCAACAACTACTTCCGTGAAGTGGGCGCCTCCCTCGGTGTCGCCGTGTTCGGGTCGCTGTTCACCACCCGTCTGGCCGACTCGCTGACCAAGGCGTTCACCGGCGCCGGCGCGTCGACCGAGCAGGCGTCCCAGGCCACCAAGACGCTGGATCCGCAGACGCTGTCCCAGCTGCCGTCCGCCGTCCGGGACGCGATCGTGAACGCCTACGCCGACTCCCTGGCCCCGGTGTTCTGGTACCTCATCCCCTTCATCGCGGTGGCGCTGCTGCTGGCCATCACGCTCAAGCAGATCCCGCTGTCCGACACGGCCGGCATGGTCGCCCGCGGTGAGGCCGTGGGCGGCGAAGAGGCGGAGCGTCTGGAGGCCGAGCGCCTGAGCGGCGGCCCGGCGTCGGACGCCCCGGTCCTGCTGGTGGAGGATGAACACGAGAAGGACGACGACGCCGAGCTCGCCTCTCCGCGCAGCTGACGTCCCGCGCGTGACGCGCAGCCCGCGTCACCGAAGAAGGGTGGCCGCACCTCAGGTGCGGCCACCCTTCCGTGTATCCCGTGGCTGGACGGTCCCGACCTCGGGGCGACCCGCCAGGAACCCTGGGCCGTCAGCCGACGGTCGGAGTGTGCTCAGAGAGAGTGTTCAGAGCACGATGGACATCTGGGGTCGGTCTTCTCCGGGCGTGTCCTGGGACGCGAATCCCACGCCGTACGGCAGCGTCCCCGACGGGTCCTTCGGGAAATCGTCGCCGGAGAGCCGCGTGGTCACTTCTCCCACGAGCGCCGGTTCTCGCATCGTCTCCTTCAGCAGCAGGGGACCGGTCAGCGGATGGGCGTCGTCCTGGTGGGCCCGGGCCTTCTTCCGCTCCTCGTGCCGTCTTTCGACGAAGTCCCGGAACCGTTCGAGGTCTTCGCGGACACTCGTCGGCTCCAACCGGAACAAGGAGACGGTGTGTTCCGAGGGCTCGCGGGGATCCCAGATGACGTCCACGGTGATCCGCGTGAGTTCAGGTTCCAGGGAATCGAAGAGCAGCTGGCCGTGGCTTTCGAGGCCGTCGCTGCAGTCCCAGCGGATGAGGCGGTCGGGACGCTGCTCTTCGATGGTGGTCTTGATCGTGCGGTGGGTCCCGTCGACCTCGGCGGTGAGGAGGGCGGGTGCGTCGTCCTGCCGCTCGACGGACACCACATGCGACATGAAGTGAGGGAAGAGCTCGAACTCGGCCCACTGCTCGTAGCTGAGCCATAACGGGGCTCTGACGTCGATCTCTTCCTGTATCTGTGCCAACTGCATCATCTCCTTGAGAAGTGTGAATCTGCGCTCCGGGCGCTCCGACGAAGGTCTCGGCGGAGTCGTCCCGGGCGCGGCGTGAACGGGTCAGACGGTCAGTGACAGCTCCCGCTCGGCGCGCGGAACACGCAGTTCCTCCGCCATGGAGCGTGAGGTGATGTCGATCCGCAGATGGCGGTGGTGCGCGTCGCGGACCGCGGCGAGGTAGAAGGACCTTCTCTCTAGGCGGGAGCAGGCCGGAGTGGTCTGGCAGAGCATGAACACGATCCGGTCTCCGCGCATCTGATAGCGGGCGACGCCGACGACCGTGCCGTTGCGGTACATCTCGAACTGGGACTGGACGACGTTGTCCACAACGTGCTCATTCCGGTTGATAAGACGCATGATCTTCTCCTGACGGGTGGTGCGAGGACGGCGGAACCGGAATGCCACGAGGTGGCCGGCCGAACGTCTTGACGGGTGGCCGGATATCCGGCGGGGTCAGTCGCTGCTGTGACGCAGCTCCGGATGCTCGGCGGTCAGCATCCAGTGGAGCTGTTCGAGAGTTTCGAGGACGTCGTGGAGGAGGTCTGCCGTGGTGGGATCCTCGGAGTCCACGGCATCGTGCACCGCAAGAGCGGTGGCGGCAGCGGCTTGCAGCCGCTCGCCGATGTCAGCCACGACGACGTCGGTGCTCACCGGGCCGGGAGGGAATTCCTTCAGCGTGGTCGTCTCCGTGATGGTGCGCGTTCGTCCGTCGGGCTCAGCGTGGAGAGCCCTCAGGCGTTCGGCCAACCGGTCGGAGAGGAGCCGGGAGGCGGCGACGATTTCGTCGAGTTGCAGATGGAGGTCCCGGAAATTCGGACCCACCACATTCCAATGTGCTTGCTTCCCCTGAATTCCCAGGGCGATGAGGTCGACCAGTACAGCCTGAACCTGCCGTGCAAGGTCGGATGATGCCTTCATGCGCTGATCCCTCCATCAACGTGCGGGCTGGCGGTTGGAAGGTAACGTAACTGAAATAACGATAGCTTGACAAGCTAGTAAAAAACAAGGGATCGGCGTAGGCTCGAAACATGGGACACCACGAGAAGGAAACTGACCGAGATCCCCGCCCTCAGGACGAGGGGCATGACGTGGGGAACCAATCCGAAGAACGCGAAAAGGCCGGAGTCCGGCCCGGGTCCGGGCCGGAGCGCAGCGCTGAAGACGTGCCGGACGGCTCCGGCACCGATCTCGATGAGCACCATGAGCCGGAGTCGGACCGTTTCGACGCCGGCTGAGACGCGAGGCCCAGGGAGAAGCGCCGGGGGCGTCTCCGGCACTGCGCGCGGCCTGTGAACTTTCATGAAGGAGAAATCATGCCAGACAAGAAGAATCCATCATTGAAGGACCCCGAACTCTATGAAGAACTCCGTGAGGACGGGGCTTCCAAGAGCAAAGCAGCCAGGATTTCCAATGCGGCAGCCAAGAAAGGCCGCAGTGCGGTCGGCCGGAAAGGCGGAAAATCCGGCGATTACGAGGACTGGACGGTCAAGGAGCTGAAATCCAAGGCCAAAGAAATCGGCTTGAAGGGCTATTCGGATAAGCGCAAGTCGGAACTGATCGACGCGCTCCGCAACTCCTGAACGGTTTCGCCTCCCTGCCTGACCGGAAGACTGACCAGCCGCATCACTCATCAGCCACAACACTGACCAGATGGAACGGCCCCGGGACGGAAGTCCCGGGGCCGTTCTCCGCTGTTCGCCGGAGGAGCCGTCAGCGCCCGTTCTCGCCCTCGCCCTCCTCCACGTCGTCGACGGCGGCGTGCACGCGCGGGCCGATGAACGCGACCGTCACGAAGAGCAGAGCCAGCACCCCGAGCGCGGCCACGGCGCACAGCGTCGCAGCGGTCCTCCCGGCCACGACATCGACCGTGAAGGTGAGCGTCCCGGCCACCAGCAGGGGGAGCAGGACCAGTACGGTCTTGCTCGCGCGGTCGGCCAGGCCCACGAGGGACCCGCGCTGGTGGCGCCGGAAGACCCGGCGGTGCACGGCCACCGGCAGGAGCGTGATGATCGTGGTCGCTGCGGCCAGGAGGACGAGGCCCAGGTACAGGGCCTTGTCCCACGTGTCGAGCGACGCGAAACGCTGCTGGAACGGCAGGGTGAATAGGAAGCCGCCGATGATCTGAGCGGCCGTCTGCGTGACCCTGAGCTCCTGGAGCAGTTCATTCCAGTGCCGGTCCAGCCGATGGGTCTCTGACTCGCGGCGCTGGTAATCGTCGTCGCTGTCTTCCATCTCGCACCTCCTCTGAAGCCGCAGCCGCGGCCTTCCTCACGGGCTGGGAATGCCGCCGTTCGCGTTGAGCGTCTCGCCGACCACATAGCTGGACTCGGAGGAGGCCAGGAACACGTAGCAGGGCGCCATCTCCGCCGGGTGACCGGCACGGCCGAGCGCCGTGTCCTTGCCGAAGTCGGGCAGGCTCTCCTTCAGCTGGCCGCCGCTGATCTGCAGGGCCGTCCAGACCGGGCCGGGCGCCACGGCATTGACGCGGATGCCCTTCGGCGCCAGCTGCTGTGCGAGGCCCTTGGTCAGATTGTTGATCGCCGCCTTCGTCGAGGCGTAGTCCAGCAGATCCGAGGACGGCTTGTACGCCTGGATGGACGTGCTCGCCACGATGCTCGAACCGGGCGGCATGTGGGGCACCGCGGCCTGGATGAGGCGGATCATCGCGAAGACGTTGATCTGGTAGGTCTCCTCGAACTGCGCTTCCTCGATCTCGTTGAGCTGGGCGGTGGCGACCTGCCGGCCGGCGTTGCTGACCAGGATGTCCAGTCCGCCGAGCCCCTCCACGACGTCGGTGACGAGGGCGGCGGGGGCGTCGGGGTCCGTGAGGTCCGCCGGCAGCGTGAGAGCTTTACGCCCGGCCTTCTCGATGAGCGCCGCGATCCTAGCCGCGTCGTCCTCTTCTTCCGGAAGGTAGGAGATGGCGACGTCCGCCCCCTCCCGCGCGAAGGCGATGGCGACGGCGGCGCCGATGCCGGAGTCCCCGCCGGTCACGAGGGCCTTGCGGCCCTCCAGGCGGCCGAGTCCGCGGTAGTAGTCGTCTCCCAGATCCGGCTCGGGGGTCATCAGGATCTCCAGGCCCGGGGGCTCCTGGTGCTGGATGGGTGGAGTCACCTCTGGGAACAGTGTGACGGGGTCGCGGAACGTGTACTGGTCACTCATGGTTCAACTCCTCCATGCGGAATGTGAATGATCGTTCGTCGTGTCCTGACGAACGGGCAACGGGGCCGTCCCGGATGAGACGGATGCCGTGGAAAACGGGAAAGAATGCCCGCTCACTGCGGCTTGCGGGGCATAGACTTGCTGTCGGGGGCGATGTATCTAGATCGTCTAGTAGTTAGAGAGTGGAAGGGGAATGGTGTCCTATGGCACTGGAACTCATCAACAGAAGCTGGCTTGAGGGAGGCGACCAGGACCGCGTCCTGTCCGCACTCCACCTGCTGAGGGAGTTCGTCGTGGTGGAAGCCGAGACCCGGACCAACCTCATGGCGGACCTGAAGATCAAGAGCAACGACCTCTCGGCACTGCGGTTCGTCCTCGACGGATCGGAGGAAGGCGCCGTCAGCCCTCGCGCCCTCGGACACCACCTCGGCATCACCTCGGCCTCCACCACCGCCCTCGTCAACCGCCTCGAACACGCGGGATACCTGCGTCGGGAGCCCGACCCCAAGGACCGCAGGGGCCTGGTGCTGCACACCACGCAGGCGGCGCGCGTGCTGCTCGAGTCCAGCCTGCAGCGGCAGGTTTCGTCCCTGCTCGCCGCGGCCGGATCCTTCAACCCGGACGAACTGGCCGTCGTCGAGGATTTCCTCCAAGCGGTCACCGACGCCCTCCGCTCCTGATCCTCACACCGTCGGCGGGTCCGTCAGCGGGGGCTGCCCCGGGGGCGGACCGTCGTTCGGCGAGGGGATCGTCCCATGCCAGCCGCCGCTCGCCTGGTGGCGTTCCTCGATGTATTTCTTAAAGTTCGCCAGATCCTGGTGAACGCTGACCTGGTCCAGCTTGAAGAACGAACCGATCGCTTCCACCACATCCTCCGGGTTCCACAGGATGGACACGTCCAGGCGTGTGGCGTCCGGACCGACGGGTTCGAAGCGGATCTCGCCGTGGTGCGCGGGACGGTCCGTGTCCTGCCACCGGATCATGCGGTCCGGCCTCTGTTCCTGGATCCGCGCGGTGAAGGTCCGGCGGACGCCGCCGATCGTGGTCGTGAACCGGACCAGATCGTCCTCGAGCTGTTCTGTCTGGGCGGCGTGGTCCATGAACTCGGGGAAGAGCTCGAACTGCGTCCACTGGTCGTACGCGGTCCACAGGGGGACCTCGACGTCGATGGTTTCGTGAATCTGTGCCATGGTGCTGGCCTCCTGGTGTTCTCTGCGACGGGAGTCTCCGTGGAGCGCCCGTCCGGAATGGTCTGCCCGCGCTGACGTGGGGGCCGGGCCGTACTGCTCAGGAAGTCCGGGCGCCCTGGTGGCTGTTGCGGCCGCCGCGGACCTTGGCCTCATGGGGCTGTGCTTCGGCACCCTTGCGTCCTGCTTCGTGGGGATCGGCGCCGTGCTCTGAACCGAACTTGCCGGTGCTGGCCTCGCCGCCGCGGCGGGCCTGTTCCTCGGTGTCCTTGCGGTTTCCGAACTGTCCGGGATTCTTCGTGTCAGCCATGCTGTTCTCCTTCCGAATGACTGTGCCGGTGGCCGCTTTCCGCGACCGTGTTTCCAGCCAAACAGGCTGGCAGCGGTCGACGGTAGCCCTGTGGTTCACGGCGTCGCAGCGGTACACTGTGGGGTCGGTTTTTCACTCCTGCCGGCCGTGCCCGAAGGCCCGAGACGGCCTGTCGCCGAGCGGTCGGGCGTGGGCCGGGTGGGAGAATGCGACCATGACCGAACACCCCACTTCCCGCGCGACGGCGACGACGGCGCTCCGCGACCATGTGCTCGGGGCCCTGCACCCCGGCGACGGGTCGGCGCCGCTGTTCTCCGCCGTCGTCGTCCTGGTGAGCGATGCGGGGGAGGTGCTCGCGAGAGAGGCCCACGGGCTGACCGCCGACTGGGTGGACGAGAGCGGCACACGCCGACGGGGAGCGCCGGTCACGGGGGACACGCTGTTCGACCTGGCGTCGATCACGAAGTCATTCGTCACCGCCGCGGCGCTCGCGGAGTTCGCGGACCGCGGCTTCCTGGAATCCGGACGGGAAGGACTGCGCATCCCCGTGAAGGAGTGGCTGCCCGAGTACCGGGAGCTGCCCGCGGTGACCCTTCTTGATGTTCTGACGCACCGGGCCGGCCTGCCGAGCGAGTGGGAGGACAACCGGCCGGGACCCGACGCCTGGGGGCGGTTCCGCACGGTGCTGCCGACCGGTCCCGCCGGAACCGTTCACGCCTACTCGTGCGTCGGCTTCATCTGGCTGGGTCTGTGCCTGGAAGCCATGACCGGCACACCGCTGGACGAGATCGTGGGGGACCGGATCCTGCGCCCGCTGGGCCTCACGAACACCGGCTATCGGCCCTCGATTCCGCTGGACGGGGTTGCGGCGACCGAGATCCAGCCGGGGCGGGGGCTCGTCCACGGGCAGGTGCACGACGAGACCGCCTGGGCGCTGGGCGGGGTGAGCGGCAACGCCGGCCTGTTCAGCACGGCCGGCGACCTGCTCACCTTCACCGAGATGCTGCGGAACGGCGGAGTCCATGAGGGTGATCAGGTGCTCAGTCCCGGTGCGGTCGGCCTCATGACGACGCCCGTGCCCGGGCCGGTCTCCGGACAGTACGAGCAGGCGGTCGGCCTCCGGGTGGGCGAGCCGTGGCACCACGCGCTGGCGCCGGGTGGCCTACGGATTCCGGTTCCGGCAGGGCATGGCGGCTACACGGGAACGGCCTTCGGATTCGTGCCGGGAGGACGCCGGAGCGTCGTCCTGTTGACCAATCGCGTGCACCCGCACCGCGGCGAGGACGACCGGTTCGCGGCCTTCCGGCAGCGGCTGATGGAGCTGGCCGGAGGCCTCTGACCGTCCGTCAGGAGGTGCCGCTGATGACCGGCATGGCTCGGGAGAAGCCGCCGGATTCCACCAGCTGAACGACGGCGGCGCCCACCCGGGCGCGCGGCGTGAACAGTTCGGCCGGGCCGTGCGGGGTGAGGTTCACCGTGCCGTGGTGGCTCCCGCCTGTGAGTTTCAGGACGCGGATGATCGTGTAGTCCACGGGGCTCTCCTGAAGGATCCGCACGTGCTCCTTACCGTCGGCGATGCGCTTCGGGTCCACGACGCCGATCGCGAAGTTGGCGGCACGGTCGAAGAGGGGGATGCGGTCCCCGGGGAGGCGGACGCCGGTCCCGGTGAGGGAGATGAGGCGGGTCTCCGGCTGCCGGGCGGCGATGATTTCCACGCAGTGCTGGATCGCCACCGACTGGACATCGGCGCTGGAGCGACGGTTGTGGCCGATCATGCTGACCGCGACGTCGGCCCCGTCCAGAAGGGCGGCGACCTCGTCCTTGTTCCTCGCGTCGCAGCGCATCTCCTCGAGGCCGGGATGGCCCGGCAGGGTCGATGCGGACCTGACGCCCGCCCTGACCCGGAAACCGGCCTCGAGCAGCGCGGCCACGCACGCCTGGCCGGATCGTCCCTGAGCAGCGAGTACAGCGATCAATGGCTTCATGACCCCAGCGTATCCGGGCGGACGCCGGACCGGCGGAACGGGTTTCCGAGGTGCACGTCTCCGGAGGGCGCCCCGAGACGACTCAGGCCGTCCCCCTGAACATGGGGGACGGCCTGAGAAGCTGGACCTGGGGCGTGTCAGCGGGTCAGGACCCAGGACACCGCGTCGAAGGCGTTCACGGTCCAGAGCAGCTTTTCGCCGTCCTGCGGGGTCGGCCAGCTGGAGAGCTTCGCGGCCACGACGCCGGCGGAGCGGTTCACGTAGACCATCTGGCCGTGGATGCCGAGAGCCAGGAGCGGATTGGATCCCTCGCGAGGGAACCAGAACCCGTTGCGGTACATGCCGCCCGGCATGAGCGTCGGCTCGGGCGCGTTCGCGAAGGCGTCCCGGCTGTCGGGGCCGCCGGCGAACGTGTCCGCGACCCACCAGGACGGGAGGACCGGGGTGTCATCGAGCGCAAAGCCGTCGCGGAGGAACAGGTTGCCGAAGCGTGCCAGGTCCCGCAGCCCGGCGGACACGCCGCCGTCGAACATGCCTTCACCGGCGCTGTCCACGCCCACGTGCGCGCCGAGTTCGGCGCCCATGGGCTGCCAGAGCCGCTCGGACATGAGGTCGGCGGCGTGACGGCCCGTCGCGCCTTCGAGCACGAACCCGAGGGCGTCGGTCTCGCACGACTTGTAGTCGAAGGCGCCGCCGTGGTCCCGGTCCTTGCCCAGGCTCGCCAGGAAGTCCAGCAGGGTGGCCGGGGCGTTCGGGTGACGGCGAGGAGCCCAGCCGATGGCCTGCTCCAGGAGTCGCACCTCGGCGTCGGGGTCCAGATACTTCTCCGAGAAACGGACGCCCGTCCGCATGTCCATGAGGTGCCGGACGGTGGCGCCTTCGTAGCCCGAGCCGGCCAGAGCCGGGACGTAGCTGGTCACGAGAGCGTCGGCGTCCAGTTCCCCGCTGCCCTGGAGGGATCCCGCCACCGAGGTGGTGAGGGACTTGCTCACGGACATCAAGAGGTGGACGCTGGCCGGGGTCATGGTGTTGAAGTAGCCCTCACCCACGAGAGCGCCGTCCTTCGTCACCACCCAGCCGTCGGTGAAGGTGCTTTCCAGGACCTCGGCGAACGTCGCCGTGCGGTCCTCCCAGGGATGGGGGACCGGGACCGCGGACAGATCGACCGGGGCCGGAGGCAGAACAGTGGCGCGGACGCCCCGTGGGATGGACCGCACCGGAAGGAACGTGGCGATGTTCTGCATCGACCAGTTGAGGTGCGGAGCCAGCTGCCACTGGTCCAGAGGAGGGGCAGCCGGAGTGCTCGGTTGGCCGGTGCTCATGCCGTAGCTCTCGTCTGCAAACATTCCACCAAGTATGGCATGGGTAATTTAATTCCCTTTCGCGGGAGCGGGCCATTTCACGGGTTCGGAATCCGGAAGCGGGGTGGCGCGGTACATGCTCCGGATCGACTCGATGAGGTGGCGCGCATGGATCGTCAGGCCGCCGTGGGAGCCCTGGAGGCGGCCCTTCGTGACCAGGATCCCGAGGTCCGCACCCTTCCAGCGATAATCGCCCGGACCATAGATGCGCAGGTAGAACGCTTCCGACTCGTTGTTGACCAGGTGCCAGTCCAGCTCCCGGTGCGCGAAGACGAACCGGCCCTGACCGTCCAGCACATACAGTCCGGTGGTGGGGGCGGCGTCGATGTGCTCCACGGTCTTGTCCGTGTGTTTGATCACCATGTGGCTCCACTCGTCCTCTGAGGCGAGTTCCTCCCAGCGGGCGTTGATCTCATCCACGTCCAGGGTGAACTCGACGCCCGAGTATTCAAGGAGGTGGAAGACGAAGAGCGGCACATCGGCGTAGGCGCCCGCCGTCACGTTGGTGATGGCGGAGGCCCCGCTGATCCGGGGGTTCAGCTCGCCGAGGTAGACCTCGTCGGTGTCCGTGTCGAGCAGGACGTCGACTTCGAAGAACCCGCGGTACCCCTCCTTCGCGAGACGGTCACCGAGCTTCCGCACGAGTTCCGTGGTGGCATGCCGTGCCTTCTCGGCCAGGACGTCCGGGTACATCTCGTTGCCGGCCCAGCCGCCGCGGTACGGGGTGAGCGCCTTATGGCCGGTGATCTCGGTCATGCACGGGCCCACGATGGTGCCGTGGTGGGTGATGACGGCCTCGACCGCGATCGGGCGGTTGTTGATCCGCTTCATGATCTTCACCTCCTCGCCTCGGAGGTTTTCAGCGACCGCGTCGAACTCCTCTTCCGACGTGACGAAGTAGGTGGTCTTGCCGGAGTCGCCGTAGGCGGTCTGGATGACCAGGTCCGTGCCCAGCTTTGCCGCCTTGGTGGCCTTCACGACGTCGGCCCAGCTGTCCACCGTCGTCATCACGTTCGGGACGCTGTCCACGCCGGCGGACGTGGCGATGCGGGTGGTCTCCATCTTGGAGTCGAGGCGTTCGCGCAGGGCGGCCGGCGGAAGGATCAGCTCGTAGCCGAGTTCCTGGCAGATGTGCTCGGTCTCCTCATTGAAGAAGACCATGACGATCTTGGGATGCACGCCGGCCGGGGTGCGGTGCTCGATGTGGGCGCGGACCTCGTGGTTCGTGAGCAGCCAGTTGTTGATCTCCTCGCCGCTCTGGAATTCGATGTACGGCTTGTCGGCGGGAGTGAACACCCGGGGATGGGTGCCTTCCCAGCTGTCGTAGTAGGTGATGTAGGAGAAACCGCGGACCCAGCGGTCGAGACCGAGGAGATTGAACGCCGAGGCGCCCACGAAGAAGATGGGGGATTCGTCCGTCCGGAAGAAGTGCCGGATCTCCGACATGTTGTTCAGGTGGCGTCCGTCGCCCTTGCTGCGGTTGCGGATGCGGGGAGCCGGCTTGCTGGTGCGTGAACGGCGCGGCGCGGGGATGCGCTTGGTGAGGGCGCCGCGCACGCCGGAGGTCTTGGCAGGGCCGGTCTTGACATCCGGAGCGACGACGGCGGCGACCGTGGGTTCGAGGGTCGGCGCGACCGGTTCGAGCGTGGGCGTCGGTTCGGGCGGAACGGCCGTCGCTACGGCTTTTCTGGTGCGTGGCGACGCGGTGGCTGCGGTGGTGCCCTGCTGGCTGTCTGCTCCGTTGGACGCTGCTTTCCGGACCATGGCGATTCCTTCCCTCCGGGGTACGTAGCGACATCTTGGCATGTGACCCAGGTCGCACCAAGAATGTTCCAGCGGCCCCCGGATTATGTCGGCGGGTCCGCGATTGTTGCGGCTCGGCCGGTGGCCTGACGCACCCTTTACCCGGCCCGCAAAGTGGGATAAGTTACTCATGAGTAACATCAATTCCTGTGGAGGGATCATGGCCAAGGCCGAGCTGGACATCAACAATCTGCCGTACGCGGATGGCGACTTCTTCGCCTTCGAACAATTGCTCTCCGACAAGGAGCGCGACCGCCTGAGCGAGATCAGGACGTGGCTCGACCGTGAGGTCCGGCCCATCGCCGTGGACTGCTGGAACCGCGGCGAATTCCCCATGGAGCTGATTCCCAAGCTCGCGGAGCTGGACGTGATGAGCCCGGTGCACCGCCAGGGGTATTCGAACCTGTTCGCGGGCATCGTCCACGCCGAGTTCACGCGTGCGGACACGTCCATCGCCACCTTCATGGGAGTCCATGACGGCCTCTTCACCGGCTCGATCGAGGCGCTCGCCTCGGAGGAGCAGAAGGAAGCGTGGCTGCCGGACATCTACGCCATGAAGAAGATCGGCGCCTTCGGCCTGACCGAACCCCTCGGTGGTTCGGACGTGGCCGGCGGCACGCGGACCACCGCGCAGAAGGACGGCGACACCTGGATCCTCAACGGCGCGAAGCGCTGGATCGGCAACGCCACCTTCTCGGACTACGTCGTCATCTACGCCCGTGACGTCGCGGACAACCAGGTCAAGGCGTTCCTCGTGGACACCACGCTGCCGGGCTACCGTGCCACGAAGATTGAGAACAAGATCTCGCTGCGCACCGTCCAGAACGCGGACATCGTGCTGGAGAACGTCGTCGTTCCGGACAGCCACAAGCTCGCGGGCGGCAACAGCTTCCGGGACACCAATAAGGTCCTCAAGGTCACCCGCCTGGCAGTCGCCTGGCAGGCGGTGGGGCAGCAGCTCGCCGCGTTCGACGTCGCGCGGCGCTACGCGGTGGAGCGTCACCAGTTCGGCCGCCCGCTGGCCTCGTTCCAGCTCGTGCAGGAGCAGCTCGTCAAGATCCTCGGCAACGCCGTGAGCTCCATGGGCATGATGGTCCGGCTGTCGCAGCTCGAGGACGCCGGAGTCGCCAAGGATGAGCAGTCCGCGCTGGCCAAGGCGTTCACCACTGCGCGGATGCGTGAGTCGGTGGCGATCGGCCGCAGCCTTCTGGGCGGCAACGGCATCGTGACCGACTATGAGATCGCCAAGATCTTCGCCGACGCCGAGGCCATCTACTCCTATGAGGGCACCTACGAGATCAACACCCTGGTGACGGGACGCGCCATCACCGGGATCTCCGCCATCGTCTGACGGCGGCGCCCCGAAGATTCCACGCGGCACTTCATCCGTCGCCGTGACGATCCGCTCCACTGGCAGGCCGGTTCCCCGCGGGGGAGCCGGCCTGCGGCATGAGGAGGCACTCATCTCCAGGGCAGCAGGATCGATGGGCGGGGGTCCTGGATGAAACGCAGGGGGTCCACATAGTCGTCCTCCCGACGTACGCCCCAGTGGACGCAGACGGACACGGCGCAGTGTCCGGGCCGAAGCGAGCCGATGCGCTGGCCCCGGTGCACCGCCTCTCCGGGTTTCAGATCACTCTCGACCGGTTCGAAGCTGCTCTTCAGTCCATGACCATGGTCGATGGTGATGACCGGGCGGTCCACGACGGTGCCGCGGAAGCTGACGACGCCGTCGGCGGGGGAGAGGACGGCGGCCCCATCGCCTTCTGAAGCTCGGAGATCGACTCCACGGTGCCCGCTCAGCCAGGGCTGGTCGGGCGGATCGAATGGTCGCAGCACATCGTGACGCAGAGGCCGTCCGGGATGTTCCAAGGGCCAGTCCCAGTGAGAGGCGGCCCCGGCCGTGGGTCCGTGTGACGAGGAGTGGATGACTCCTGGGGAGTCCGCCGCGGCGGAGACGGGCAGTGCCGCCAGCAGCGACGCCACCAGAACGCCTGTCCGGACGACGGGGCGGGCGGCGACCCGGCGCCGTCGTGGTGGACGGGCTGGCTGCGGACAGCTTCGTGGTCGGTCCAGGGTCTTCGTGCTCGTCATGACTCCACTGTCGCCGGGCTTCGGCAGGGGGGAAACGAGGCTGATGGCGTATGTGGAGAGGTGAGGCGCGGCACCCTGTGGAGAGCGGGGTGGGTAGCGCCCGTGTAGTACACTGGGGACTGCAGTCTTCTGTGCCCTGCGCCTGCCCGGCGGAGGTCGCGCCGACTGACTTCGCGTGTCCATCCTCGCAGCCCCCTCAATCCGTTCGCGGAGTGATCGCTGTGGGCTGGGACTGCTCACGGTCCACGTTTCCGGGTTCACCGGGACGCGGCGAGTGGTTCCTGGGGCACCAGGAGCCCGGATGTGATGTCCGGACTGATAACCGACAAAAACACTATGGCAGGGCAAGAGCGGCCACTCGAAAGGCCCTCTCACGAGAACGCGTGACCTGCCGGAAGGAGCGATGGCATGCCCGTCGTAACCATGCGCCAGCTGCTCGACAGCGGTGTCCACTTCGGCCACCAGACCCGCCGTTGGAACCCGAAGATGAAGCGCTTCATCCTCACCGAGCGCAACGGCATCTACATCATCGACCTGCAGCAGGCTCTGTCCTACATCGACCGTGCCTACGAGCACGTCAAGGCCACGGTCGCCCACGGCGGCACCGTGCTCTTCGTCGGCACCAAGAAGCAGGCTCAGGAAGCAATCGCCGAGCAGGCCACCCGCGTGGGCCAGCCCTACGTGAACCAGCGCTGGCTGGGCGGTATGCTCACCAACTTCCAGACCGTCGCCAAGCGCATCCAGCGCATGAAGGAGCTCGAAGAGCTCAACTTCGACGACGTCGCCGGCTCCGGCTACACCAAGAAGGAGCTCCTGCTCCTCAAGCGTGAGCTGACCAAGCTCGAGGCCAACCTCGGTGGTATCCGCAACCTCACGAAGACCCCTTCCCTCCTCTGGGTGGTTGACACCAAGAAGGAGCACCTGGCGGTTGACGAGGCCAAGAAGCTGGGTATCCCGGTCGTCGCCATCCTCGACACCAACTGCGATCCGGATGAGGTCGACTTCCCGATCCCGGGCAACGATGACGCCATCCGCTCCGTGAACCTGCTGACCCGCGTTGTTGCCGACGCCGTCGCCGAGGGTTTGATCGCTCGTAACAACCGCGCAAACGGCACCGCCGAGACTGCTGAAGAGCCCCTGGCCGCCTGGGAGCGCGAGCTCCTGGAAGGCGAGAAGGCTGCTGAGGCTCCCGCTGCTGAAGCTACTGAGGCTCCCGCTGCTGAGGCTCCGGCCGCCGAGTAAGTCCCTGACTGCGACCGTTCCGGGCCCCGCCCGGAACGGCTGGTGACAGGATGGCTGCCTCCGGGCGGCCATCCTGTCACGCATGTCATACCCAGATCTTTAGACGCAACAACACATTTGAGGGGTTCCCATGGCGAACTACACTGCTGCTGACATCAAGGCCCTGCGTGAGCGCACCGGCGCCGGCATGATGGACGTCAAGAAGGCTCTTGACGAGGCCAACGGTGATGCCGAGAAGGCCATTGAAATCATCCGTATCAAGGGCCTGAAGGGCGCCACCAAGCGCGAAGGCCGCTCCACCGCCGAGGGCCTCGTCGCCGCCAAGGTCGTGGGCAACGTCGGCTACATGGTCGAGGTCAACTGCGAGACCGACTTCGTCGCCAAGAGCGACAAGTTCATCTCCATCGCCGACAAGGTGCTCGCCGCAGCCGTGGCCGCCAACACCGGTGACCTGGAGACCCTGCTCGCCGCCGACGTCGACGGCAAGCCGCTGTCCGAGGTCGTCGTCGAAGAGGGCGCCGTGCTGGGCGAGAAGGTCGCCGTTCGCCGCGTGGCCCGCGTCGAGGGTGGCACCGTTGACGCCTACCTGCACAAGACCTCCAAGGACCTCCCGGCTCAGGTCGGCGTGCTGTTCGCCGTCTCCGGCACCGGCGAGGCCGCCGAGACCGCCGCTCACGACGTCGCCGTTCACGTGGCCGCCATGGCCCCGAACTACCTGACCCGTGAAGACGTTCCGGCCGAGCTGGTCGACAACGAGCGCCGCATCGCCGAGGAGACCGCCAAGGCCGAGGGCAAGCCCGAGGCTGCGCTGCCGAAGATCGTCGAAGGCCGCGTGACCGGCTTCTTCAAGGGCGAGGTTCTCGTGGACCAGGCATTCGCCAAGGACGCCAAGAAGACCGTCGGCGCCGTCCTCGAAGAGGCGGGCGTCCAGGCTGTGGCCGTCGCACGCTTCCGCGTCGGCTCCTAGTCAGACATTCAGAAGGGGTGGCTACTTCGGTAGCCGCCCCTTTTGTGTGCGCACCGACGGACGGTTTCCGCCCGCCAGGGGAGGGCACACAGACGGCGCCGCTGGCGCCGGGCTCCGCAACATATAGTGAAGACAGAACCGAGCCAGGGAGGCCCCATGGAAAACACCACCATCGCCAACGATCCGTCGCCGCGCCGCCGTCGAGTGCTGCTGAAGCTCTCCGGCGAGGTCTTCGGTGGAGGCAAGCTGGGCGTCGATCCTGAGACGGTGCGTGGCATCGCCACCCAGATCGCCGAGGCGGTCAGGAACGAGGTGGAAGTGGCCGTCGTGGTGGGCGGTGGCAACTTCTTCCGGGGCGCCGAACTGTCGCAGAGCGGCATGGACCGGTCCCGTGCGGACTACATGGGCATGCTCGGCACGGTCATGAACAGCCTGGCCCTGCAGGACTTCCTGGAGCAGGCCGGCGTCGACACCCGCGTGCAGTCCGCGATCTCCATGGCTCAGGTGGCCGAGGTCTACATCCCGCGCCGTGCCATCCGTCACATGGAGAAGAACCGTGTGGTGATCTTCGGGGCGGGCGCAGGCCTGCCGTACTTCTCGACGGACACCGTGGCGGCCCAGCGCGCGCTGGAGATCCACGCCGACGAGGTCCTCATGGCGAAGAGCGGCGTGGACGGCGTCTACACCGCGGACCCCAAGACCAATCCGGACGCCGAGAAGCTCGACGTCCTCAGCTATGACGAGGCCCTGCGACGCGACATCCGCGTCATGGATCAGACGGCCATGACCATGTGCAAGGACAACAAGCTCCCCATGCTGGTTTTCGGCATGGAGGGCGAAGGCAACGTCACCCGCGCCATCCTCGGTGAGGACCTCGGCACCCGCGTCACCCCGTAACACCACGGCCGCGGCCGCCCCGAACCCTGCGGAAGGCCGGGGGCGGCGGCTGCGGCTAGGATGTTTGTAGTTGTGCCTGGATCTCAGGCACGTTTCACCCATGAGTTCACAGGAGAAACCGTGATCGAAGAGACCCTGCTCGAAGCGGGCGAAAAGATGGACAAGGCCATCGAGGTGGCCAAGGAAGATTTCGCCTCGGTGCGCACGGGTCGCGCGAACCCGGCTCTCTACAGCAAGGTGATCGTGGAGTACTACGGCACTCCCACTCCTCTGCAGCAGCTGGCCTCCTTCGCCGTTCCGGAAGCCCGCACCATCCTCATCACCCCGTACGACAAGACGGCTCTGCGTGACATCGAGAAGGCCCTCAGCGACTCCGAGGTGGGCGCCAACCCGTCCAACGACGGCAACGTCATCCGCGTGGTGCTCCCCGAGCTGACGCAGGAGCGCCGCAAGGAGTACGTCAAGATCGTCAAGGGCAAGGCCGAAGACGCCAAGGTCTCCGTCCGTTCCATCCGCCGCAAAGCCAAGGACACCCTGGACAAGCTCGTCAAGGACGGCGAAGCCGGCGAGGACGACGGCGCCCGTGGCGAGAAGGAGCTCGATGCCCTGACCAAGCAGCACGTCGACGCGATCGACGAGCTGCTGAAGCGCAAGGAAGCTGAGCTCCTCGAAGTCTGATGACTGAGCACGCCGGGCGGCGCCGTCCCCCGCGAACCGCGCGTCCCAACCCCACGCCGAAGGCCGGCCGGGATCTCCCGGCCGCCATCGGCGTGGGGCTCGGACTGCTCGTCGTGGTGCTGGGCACGCTGTTCTTCCTTCCTCTCGGCTTCGTGGCCGTCGTGACGGGCTTCGCCTGTCTCGGCGTCTGGGAGGTCGCCCGCGCCCTGGAGAGCTATGGCATCCGGGTGACGATCGCGCCCCTCATGCTGGCCTCGGTCGCGCTGCCGTTCGTCTCCTATTTCGGAGGACTCGAAGCCCTGCTCTACGGGGTGGTGGCCGGCGCCTTCGCGATCCTGGTCTGGCGCAGCGCCGAGTCCGCCGAAGGGGCTGCCCCCAGCATCTACGCGAGCATCTTCATCCTGGCGTGGGTGCCGTTCTTCATCAGCTTCGCGGTCCTGGCCATGCACACCGGGGTGGGACAGGCCAGCATCGGTCTCTGGCCGGGCGGTCAGGCTCCGCAAGGCGTGTTCCAGCTGATGACCATGCTGCTCCTGGTGGTCGCGAATGACACCTTCGGCTACCTGGTGGGGGCTTCGCTTGGCAAGCACCCGATGGCGCCGAAGATCAGCCCCAAAAAGTCCTGGGAGGGTTTCGCCGGTTCGGTGGCCGGAGCCGTCCTCATCGGCATCCTGGCCTGCGTGTTCTTCCTCGACAAGCCGTGGTGGCTGGGTGTCGTCCTGGCGATCGGCATGGTCGGCGCCGCCACGGCCGGGGACCTGGCCGAGTCGATGGTCAAGCGGGAGCTGGGCGTCAAGGACATGAGCTCGATCCTTCCCGGGCACGGCGGCGTGATGGACCGGCTGGACTCGGTTCTCTTCGCCGCACCGGTGGCCTTTATCCTGTTCCATGTCTTTGAAAACGCACATTGATGCCGGATGAAGACACCGCATCACGTACTTTCCGTAAGGGGAAATCCATGACAGAAGCGAGCAGCGGCAAGATCCCCGCGACCTTCCGCCGTGTCGAACGCTCCAGCTATGGCTACAGCGTGGCGCAGGTGGACGACTTCATGGAGCGCGGTCGCGCGGTCTTCGAGGACCCCATGCACGACCGTCCCCTCACCAGCACCGATGTGCGCAAGGTCGCCTTCGATCCGGCACGCGGCGGCTACGAGGCCGCCCAGGTCGATCACGCCCTGGACATCTTGGAGGACGCTCTGGCGCGGCGCGAACGCGACCGGCTGATTTCCAGCGAGGGCGAGGAAGCCTGGCTCGGCGAGGTCGGACGGCTGTCGGCGCTGCTGCGCCAGCGTCTCTACCGTCCCGACGGCGAGAAGTTCCGCCATCCGTCCAAGTCCCGGACGCAGGGATATGCGGTGACCGAGGTCGATGCGCTGTGCAAGGACATCGTGGACTATCTGGAACACGATCACGCGCTGAGCGTCGATGACGTCCGTCGCGCCTCCTTCCCGCCCGCGAAGGGCCAGGACGCCTACGAAGAGGCCCAGGTGGACGCCTTTCTCGACCGCGTCGTCGAGCTGATGGCCGCCATCGACTGACGGCGCTCCGCCGCGCGGCGCCGCCGTGGGGACAGCCGTCAGCGGCGCTCCGGTGCGTGGAGCCGGGTGAGGATCCGCCAGGCGTCGACCGGGACGCTTCGCGGGGTCCGCGACGAGACGCCGATCATGACGGCGAACGCCAGGGGCACGCTCCAGGCGGCCGGCTGCGAAAGCCAGACCGGCGCCGTCGTGCCCAGAACCGCCGTCGCGATCATGGCGGCGCCGCACCCCAGGCCTCCCGTGACCATGCCGGCCACTGCGCCCGCCGTGCTGAGGCGGGGCCACCAGATGCCCAGCACGAGCACGGGGCAGAGGGTCGAGGCGGTGAAGGCGAACACCTGGCCCACGCTGCCCGCCAGGGCAGGGCTCTGCGTCGGCACCGAGAGCAGGAACGGCACCAGCATCGCGAGCACGGCCGCTCGGCGGAAGCCCTTCACCCCGCCGCCCAGCGCATCCTGCGACAGCACGCCCGCCACGGACACCACGAGCCCCGACGTCGTGGACAGGAAGGCCGCGAAGGCCCCGGCCACCACGAGGGCGGTGAGCAGGTCGCCGAGTGCCCCCGGGACCAGAACATGCGGCAACAGCAGCACGACGGCGTCGGGCTGGGTTCCGGCGACGACGCCGGGCGCATAGACGCGGGCCAGATAGCCGAACGCGACGGGCAGCAGGTAGAACGCCGACAGGAGGCCGAGCACCAGGACGGTCGTCTTCCGGGCCGTCGGGCCGTCCGGATTCGTGTAGAAGCGCACCAGGACGTGGGGCAGGCCGAGCGTTCCCAGCAGCAGAGCCAGGAAGAGCGAGATGTTCTGATACGTTCCGAGAGCTCCGGTGGCGGCCATGGCCGGCACCGTCCGGGGCGCCGCGGCGGGATGCAGCCCCGGCACGGAGAACAGCATGAAGAGCACCGGGACCGCCAGGGCCGCGAGCTTGAGCCAGAACTGGAACGCCTGGACGAAGGTCATGGACCGCATGCCGCCCGCGACGACGGCCAGCGTGACGACCAGCGCGACCGTCCCCGAACCGGCCCACGACGGCAGCCCGGTCATGGTCGAGACGGTGAGCGCCGCCCCGTGGAGCTGCGGGATGATGTAGAGGCACCCGACCAGGACGACGAGAAGGCTGGTCAGCCGCCGCGCCGGAAGCGATCCGAGCCTCGCCTGGACGAAGTCCGGCACCGTGTACGCGCCGGAGCGCCGCAGCGGCGCCGCGACGAACAGCAGCAGCATGAGGTATCCGGCGGTGTAGCCGACCGGATACCAGAGAGCGTCCCGACCGTTCAGGAACACCAGCCCCGCGACGCCCAGGAAACTCGCGGCGGAAAGGTACTCACCGCCGATGGCCGAAGCGTTCCACCAAGGCTGGACCGTGCGGGACGCCACATAGAAATCGCTCGTGGTCCGCGAGATGCGCAATCCGTGGATCCCGATGAGAAGGGTTGCCGCGGCGACCAGGAGGATCGCGCCGACGGCGAGTGAGGCGTTCACCGGTCCTCGGTGAGATCGCGGTACCGGTCCTCGTTGCGCTGGGCGAGCCGGGTGTAGAGCACGGCGCCGAGGAGGATCACCGGGAAGAGCCCCGCTCCCAGGAGGATCCACTCGAAGGGGACGCTCAGCACGCTGAGATCGCGAAGCCAGGGGACCCACACCAGCAGCACGGAGAACGTGGCCGCGATCAGCAGGAATCCCAGGGCGACCACAAGGGCCAGGCGCAGCTGGGTGCGGAGCAGGGACCGCAGGTAGACGTGGGCGGCGTCGTCTTCCGTGGACTGCCGGGCGCCGCCCGGCGCCGGGCGCAGGGGGACCGGCGCCTGCGACCGCGCGGAAGGGCCGACGACACGGACCCGCGTCATCCGCCGGACCTCAGGCGCGAGGGGGTGAGCGCGTTCCGCACGGCCGGGAGCAGACGGCGGCTGATGGGCAGCTCCGCGCCGGCGACGGTGACGCTCGGCGCGGCCGCTCCGAGCTTGAGCGAGCTCACGTGCCCGAGCGCCACGAGGTAGGAGCGGTGGATCCGCAGGAAGCCCGCGGTGCCCCACTGCTGTTCCAGTTCACTCAGAGGGACGCGGACCAAATAGCTCGCCTCGGCGGTGTGGAGCCGTGCATAGTCGCCCTGGGCCTGGACGTACTGCACCTCGTCGCGACGGACCATGCGGGTGACACCACCCAGCTCCACGGGGATCATCTCCGGTGCCCGCAAGGCCTCTCCGGCGGGCTCGCTGATCCGGGACACGGAGCGGGCCAGGCGTTCCGGGCGGATCGGCTTGAGCAGATAGTCGACGGCGGCCAGTTCGAAGGCCTCCAGGGCGCAGTCCTCGTCGGCGGTCACGAACACCACGGCGGGTGGAGAAGGACGGGAGTTGAGCGTGCGGGCGAGCTGCAATCCGGACAGACCGGGCATGTGGATGTCGAGGAAGACGGCGTCGAACACTGTGGCGTCCAGTTCCTTCAGGGCCTGTTCCCCGGATTCCGCCCGGTGGATGTCTCCCACCCGGGCGTCCTTGCCCAGCAGGAACGTGAGTTCTTCGATGGCGGGGAGCTCGTCGTCCACCACCAGGACCCTGAGCGCCGCTGTGATTGCTGTCACTCGACCAGGGTAGCGCGGGCGCTTCAGGCCTCGTGGCGAGGCTGGGACTTCGGGATGCGGAGTGTCACCAGGGTCCCTTCACCCGGCGCGGTCTCCACGACCAGGCCGTGACCGTCGCCGTACACCTGCCGCAGCCGGAGATCGACGTTCCGCAGCCCCACGTGGTTCCCGCCTCCGTCCTGCCCGGCGAGCAGGGCGCGCAGACGCTCGGGATCCATGCCGACGCCGTCGTCCTCCACGCTGACCACGGCGTCACCACCCTCCTCATACGCCTTGATGGTGATGGTCCCGGTGCCGGCCCGGGACTCGAGCCCGTGACGGACCGCGTTCTCGACCAGCGGCTGGAGGCTGAGGAACGGGACGATCGTGCTCAGCACCTCGGGCGCGATCGTCAGGGACAGCTGCAGGCGCTCGCCGAACCGCGCCCGCTCCAGCAGGAGGTAGCGGTCGATGCTCCGGAGTTCCTCGGCGAGGGTGGTGAAGTCCCCGTGCCGCCGGAACGAGTACCGGGTGAAATCGGCGAACTCCAGCACGAGCTCCCGGGCCCGGGCGGGGTCGGTGTTGATGAACGAGGCGATCGCGTTGAGTGAGTTGTAGATGAAGTGGGGGCTGATCTGCGCGCGCAGGGCCTTCAGCTCCGCTTCGACGAGCATGGTGCGGGACCGCTCGAGGTCGGCCAGCTCGAGTTGGGAACCCAGCCAGGAGGCCAGCTCGGTGGTCGCCCGGAGCAGCCCGGCGCCGGGGGCGGTGCTCACGGCGACCAGCAGGCCGACCACCTCCCCGTCCACGCGGACGGGCGCCGTCGCGGCTCCGGACATGGTCTCACCCCCGGGCCCGCTTCCGTGCCGGCTCCCGCGCCCCGGGCCACGTCCGCTGCGGCGGCCCCGGGCCTGCGGCGTCGGTCTGAGCAGCGCCGGCCGGTGCGGACGGCCATCGCCCCACGCGCGGTCCAGGACCTCCTGCCGCTCGGGGGGTTCCGTGCCGTCCCAGGTGAGGAGGCCGCCGTCGGCGTCCAGGAGGGCGATCGCCTCGCAGCCGAGCAGTGCGCGCAGATGGCGGGCGGCGCGGGACGCGCTCTCCGGTGACAGGCCGGCGCGCAAGTGCGTTCCCGCGAGCGCCGCGCTGTGGAGGGTCTGGTAGGTGGCGCGTTCGGCGTCACTGCCGAGTTCGCGGAAGGAACGGAGGATCTGGACGCCGACGCCGGTCACCGCGGCGATGGCCAGGGTGACGACGCCGACGGCGAGGGCGAGCAGGAGCGCGGAATCCGGCATGGGCTCAGCGTAGCGAGCCGTGGTCCGCGCGGGCCGGAATCGGGCCGCAGGAGTCCAGGTCCGCTGCCGTTCGTCGCACGTCTCACTCCGCTGGGCGATCCGATCCGGTGTCTGCCGGACACGGACCCCACGACGATCGCATAGTGATGTCAGTCACACCCGATCTGAAGATCGGAGACCACCGGGCCGCCCCGGTCCGGACCAGGCAGCACTAGCAGCTTCAAGGAGGAAGCCATGGGACACGAGACCCCTCCCGAGGACGGCGCACTGGCCGTGGACTTTCAGGAGGTCCAGGCCACACCGGAATTCCAGGACCTGCGGAGGAAGCACCGCAGCTTCGTCTTCCCGCTGGCCGCGTTCTTCCTGCTCTGGTACTTCGCCTACGTCCTCCTCGCCGATTACGCCCACGAGTTCATGTCGGCGAAGCTCTGGGGGAACATCAACGTCGGTCTGGTGTTCGGGCTTCTCCAGTTCGTCACGACCTTCGGCATCACGGCCTGGTATGTGCGGTATTCGAACAAGACGCTGGACCCGATCGCGACCGGCATCCGCGAAGGCATCGAACGGCACGAGCATGACCGTTCCGCCGCCACGCCGGGTGAGGGGGCGGCGCGATGAGCCTTCCCATGGTGCAGCTCTCAGCACTCAAAGAGACCACGCTCCTGAACATGGGGATCTTCGCCGCCTTCGTGCTGGTGACCCTCGTGATCGTGATCCGGGCGAGCCGGAACAACAAGACCGCGGCCGACTACTACGCCGCCGGCCGGTCGTTCACGGGCTCCCAGAACGGGACCGCGATCGCCGGCGACTACCTCTCCGCGGCCTCGTTCCTCGGGATCACCGGGGCGATCGCCCTCAACGGCTATGACGGATTCCTGTATTCGATCGGCTTCCTGGTGGCCTGGCTCGTGGCGCTGCTCCTGGTTGCGGAGCTCCTGCGCAACACCGGCAAGTTCACCATGGCAGACGTCCTGTCCTTCCGGCTGCGCCAGCGCCCGGTGCGGATCGCGGCGGCCCTGTCCACGCTGGCCGTCTGCTTCTTCTACCTGCTCGCGCAGATGGCGGGCGCCGGAAGCCTCATCTCGCTGCTGCTGGGCATCAGCGACTGGGGAGGGCAGGCGCTCGTGATCGTGGTGGTCGGCGTCCTGATGATCGTGTACGTGCTGATCGGCGGGATGAAGGGCACCACCTGGGTCCAGATCATCAAGGCGGTGCTGCTGATCGCGGGCGCTGCCGTCATGACCCTGTGGGTCCTGGCGAGCTACGGCTTCAACCTCTCCGCCCTGCTCGGCGGCGCCGTCGACGCAGCCCAGAATCCGGCCGTCCTGAATCCGGGCCTCCAGTACGGCAAGAGCCCGACCACCAAGCTGGACTTCGTCTCCCTGGCCCTGGCCCTCGTACTCGGCACGGCGGCGCTCCCGCACGTGCTCATGAGGTTCTACACCGTCCCCACGGCGAAGGAGGCTCGCAAGTCGGTGGTGTGGGCGATCTGGCTGATCGGCGCGTTCTACCTGATCACCCTGATCCTGGGCTACGGCGCCGGCGCCATGGTGGGCGCCGACCTCATCAAGAAGGCTCCGGGCGGGGTGAACTCGGCGGCTCCGCTGCTCGCCTTCCATCTGGGCGGTCCGCTGTTGCTGGGCTTCATCTCCGCGGTCGCGTTCGCCACGATCCTCGCCGTGGTCGCGGGCCTGACCATCACCGCCGCGGCGTCCTTCGCGCATGACATCTACGCCAACGTCATCGCGAAGGGGAAGTCGGACCCCGCCCAGGAGGTCAAGGTGGCGCGGCGGACCGTGGTGGTGATCGGCGTGCTGGCGATCATCGGCGGGGTCTTCGCGAACGGGCAGAACGTCGCGTTCCTCGTGGCGCTCGCCTTCGCGGTGGCCGCCTCGGCGAATCTGCCCACCATCATCTACTCCCTGTTCTGGAAGAGGTTCACCACTCAGGGGGCGCTCTGGAGCATGTACGGCGGACTGGCGTCCGCGGTGTTGCTGATCACCTTCAGCCCGGTGGTCTCCGGAACCAAGACCTCGATGATCCAGAACGCCGATTTCGCCTGGTTCCCGCTCAGCAACCCCGGGATCATCTCGATCCCGCTGGCCTTCGTGCTCGGCTGGCTGGGCACGATCCTGGACCGGCGGAAGGAGGATCCCGCCAAGCAGGCGGAGATGGAGGTGCGGTCCCTGACAGGCGTGGGCGCCGAGAAGGCCGTGGACCATTAGTCCGTTCCCGCGCAGGCCCTCGTCGAGGCCGCCGGCTCGCGCTGCACCCGTTCCGTCATGGGACGGTCCGCAGCCGGCCGGCGGCCTCGGCCGCGCACGGCAGACCGCACCGCCTGGACCGGGTACGCGACGACGGCGACGGCCAGGACCGCGCCCGCGGCCAGCATGGCGAACCGGTAGCCGTCCGGGCCGGCTGCGAGGGCGATGGTGCCGAAGACCGCCACGCCGATGCCGTTCCCGAGGGCGAAGCTGACCTCCTGGACCGCGCCCACCTGACCGGCCTGGGCCGGCGTCGTGTAGTCGAAGAGGGCGGCCGCGGCCAGCGTTCCCACTGCGCCGAAGCCCGCCCCGATCAGGCCGAGCGCGACCGGGATGCCCGGGAGCCCGGACGCCAGCCAGAGCTGACCGAGCAGCGCCACCAACAGTGCGAGCGTCGTGATGGTCTTGCGGCCGACCCAGCGCAGGGCCAGGGGAGCGGTCGCGCCGACGATTCCGGTCAGCGCCGCCAGGGGGAGCAGGACCAGGCCGGCCCCGGCAGGGCTGAGCCCCTGTTCGTCCTGGACCTGCTGCCCGACCAGGTAGAGGGTCGCGGCGGTGGTCCCGGTGATCACGAGGATGTGGCTGTAGGCGATGCTGAACTCGCGGATGCGGAAGATCCCGACATCGATCAGCGGATTGTCGAGCGTTTTCTGGCGGCGCACGAAGAGGTAGCCCGCCGCGAGTCCGGCCGCGGCCAGCACCGCGGCGGGCATCGTCTCCGCCAGCGCATGCTGCAGAGCGTAGACGATCCCGCCGATCGCGAGCACCGACGTGGCGATGCTCAGCGGATCCCAGTGCGGTGGGACGGGCGCCCGCCCTTCGGGGACGAAGCGGAGGGCTGCCAGGACCGCGATGACCGAGAGCGGCACGCACCCCAGGAAGATCCAGCGCCATCCCGGTCCCTCGGTCAGCACGCCGCCGAGCAGCGGCCCGAACGCGCTTCCGGCCCCGAACGCCGCCGTCCAGAATCCGTAGGCGAGGACTCGTTCGCGCGCGTGGAACTGCGTGCCGATGGTCGAGACCACGCTCGAGATGACCATGGCCTCGGAGATCCCCAGGAGCATCCGGAGGGCGATGAGCCCCGGCCCCGCCGACTGGAGCCCGGCGACCAGGTTGAACACGGCGAAGCCGCCGAGCCCGAGCACCATGACCCGTCTCCGGCCCCAGTGGTCTCCGGCGCGAGCGGCCAGGACGAGCGTGACGCCGAGGGTGAGCGGGTAGATGTCGATGATCCACACTCCGACTCCGGGGTCCAGCCGCAGCTCGGACAGCAGGGCCGGGAGCGCGGTGATGATCGAGCTGAGGCTCAGGCTTCCGATCAGCACGCCGAGCAGCATGGGGACGAGGGCGAGCCAGCGGCGGGAGGACGGCGCCGTCGCAGGGGCGCTGTGGACGTGGGACATGTTCTCAGACTGCTGGGTATGCCTACCATGGGCAAGTACTGACTTTTCCTGCCCGTACTGACAAAAATGTCAGTACCTGCGGTCGTCGGAAGGAGATCCGCGTGCGCGAACGGACGGAGAAGGTGGTCCGGGAATGGCCGGCGGAATGCGCGGCCGAGGTCGCCGTGGTGGTGCTCGGCGGGGCCTGGAAGCCGGCCATTCTCAGCCTGCTGCACCAGGACGGGGTGATCCGCTTCGGCGAGCTGGGACGTCGCCTGGGGGACCCTCCGCCGAGGGTCCTCACCCGCCAGTTGCGCGAACTCGAGGACGACGGGCTCGTCCTGCGGACCGTCTATCCGCAAGTGCCCCCGAAGGTCGAGTACTCGCTGACGGAGCTCGGCCGTGGCGCCTTGCCGATCATCCACCAGCTTGCCCGGTGGGGCGCCGACTATGCGGGCAGGATCGACGCCGAGGATTGAGCAGAATGCCCAGTGCGGCGTGTGCCGCTGGGGCATTCAGGCTACTCGGACAGGGCATGGATTCACCGAACACCGCATTCCGCGCAATTGCGCCGGAAGTGCTTGTTCGCGCTTTTCAATGTGAGTAGCCTCACAAGTAAGAGCTGCATGTGACGATGGCGTCCAGAGGGGCTCCGGGCGATCCCTGGAGTGACTCGGCCGCGGCGAAGGGAAGTTGACTATCGTGCCCGACCTCAATCCCCACCACCCCGGGGAAGAAATGCTCCAGGTGCTCGCCCCGAGTGGAGAGCGCCTGCCGGAGCCTCAGCTGGACCCCTGGCTCCAGGACCTCGATGGCGATGACGGCGCCGCCGTCCTGGCCGGACTGTACGAGGACATGGTGGTGATCCGGCGGATCGACGCCGAAGCCACCGCCCTCCAGCGCCAGGGAGAACTGGCCCTCTGGCCGCCGCTCCTCGGGCAGGAGGCAGCTCAGATCGGCTCCGGCCGCGCGCTCCGCCAGGACGACTTCGTGTTCTCCAGTTACCGCGAGAACGGCGTGGCCTACTGCCGCGGCGTGGACCTCAGCCAGATCCTCCGGGTCTGGCGCGGCAACGCCTCCTCCGGCTGGGACCCGTTCGCCATCAACATGGCCACACCGCAGATCATCATCGGCGCCCAGACCCTCCACGCGGTCGGCTATGCGATGGGCATACAGTTCGACGGCGCGGACGCGGCCGCGGTCGCGTACTTCGGCGACGGCGCCACGAGCGAGGGCGATGTCAACGAGGCGATGGTGTTCGCCGCGAGCTACCAGGCGCCCGCCATCTTCTTCTGTCAGAACAACCACTGGGCCATCTCCGAGCCCGTGAGCCTCCAGAGCCACATCACCTTGGCCGAGCGGGCCGGCGGCTTCGGCATCCCGCATCTGCGAGTCGACGGCAACGACGTCCTGGCGGTGCTCGCGGCCACCCGCATCGCCCTGGACCGGGCCCGGCAGGGTGGCGGTCCGAGCTTCATCGAGGCGGTGACCTACCGCATGGGACCGCACACGACGGCGGACGACCCCACTCGCTACCGGGATGCCAACGAGCTCGAGGACTGGGCCGCCAAGGACCCGATCGCCCGGCTGGAGCGTCACCTCGAGGCCAGCGGCGTCCTGGACGACGCCCTGCGGCAGCGCGTGGCAGGCGCGGCGGACGAGGTGGCCGCCGTCGTCCGCGCCGGGGTCATCTCCATGCCGGAACCCGAGGCGCTCGACGTGTTCCGGCACGTCTACGCCGAACCGAATCCCTGGCTGGAACGCCAGGAAGAGCACTACCGGCGGTATCTGGACCAGTTCGACCACTCCGGCGCCACGGCCGGCACGGCCACCGAGGGAGGGCAGCGCTGATGTCGACCATGACTTTCGCCCGCGCGATCAACGCAGGGCTCCGGCGCGCCATGGAAACGGATCCCAAAGTCCTCCTGATGGGGGAGGACATCGGATCCCTCGGCGGCGTCTTCCGGATCACGGACGGTCTGCAGAAGGACTTCGGCGCCCACCGCGTCCTGGACACGCCTCTGGCGGAGTCCGGCATCATCGGCACCGCGGTCGGCTTGGCGTACCGGGGCTACCGGCCGGTGTGCGAGATCCAGTTCGACGGGTTCATCTACCCGGCGTTCGACCAGATCGTCTCGCAGGTGGCCAAGCTGCACTACCGGACCCAGGGCCTCGTGAAGGTGCCCCTGACGATCCGCGTGCCGTTCGGCGGCGGCATCGGATCACCCGAGCACCACTCGGAATCGCCCGAGGCCTACTTCACCCACACCTCAGGGCTGCGGGTCATCTCCGTGTCGAACCCCCAGGACGCCTACACGATGATTCAACAGGCCATCGCGTGTGACGACCCGGTGCTCTACTTCGAGCCGAAGCGCCGCTATCACGACCGCGGCGAGGTGGACGAGTCGGTCGACCCGGCCACGGCGCTGTCCCTGGGCTCGGCGAGGGTGCTCACCGAGGGATCCGACGTCACCCTGGTCACGTACGGCCCGCTTGTGAAGACGGCGCTGGACGTCGCGGTGGCCGCCGGGGACGAGGGCGTCTCCGTGGAGGTCATCGATCTGCGATCCCTCTCACCGGTGGACTACCCCGTGGTGGAGGCCTCGGTCCGCAAGACCGGCCGGCTGGTGATCACCCATGAGGCGGGGCAGAACGGCGGGCTCGGCGCGGAGATCGCGGCCAGCATCACGGAACGGTGCTTCCACTATCTGGAGCACGCGCCGGTGCGGGTCACGGGCTTCGACATCCCGTACCCGTACTCCAAGCTCGAATCCCACCACCTGCCCGACCTGGACCGCATCCTCGACGGTGTCGACCGGGCCATGGGGCGCGCCAATTCCCTCTCGAACCTCCCAGGAGCGGACGACTGACATGATCAAGGTTTTCAACCTGCCGGACCTGGGTGAAGGACTCACGGAATCCGAAGTGGTGGCCTGGAAGGTCACGCCGGGTCAGTCGGTCGCCCTCAACGAGATCATCGCCGAGGTCGAGACGGCCAAGGCCGTCGTGGAACTGCCCTCACCGTTCACGGGCACCATCTCCGCGCTGCACGCGGATCCCGGGACGGTCGTGGAGGTAGGGCACCCGCTCGTGTCCTTCGACGTGGTCGGCGCGGACGACGACGCCGCGCAGCCGCCTCAGCGCGAGGCGAACCTGGTCGGCTACGGCGCCCTCGTGGAGAAGGGCGGGCGTCCGGCCCGCCGCGCGCGGGTGGCGGCGGCCGTTTCTCCCGCGGCGTCCGCCCCGGCTGCGGCCGTGACCACGCCCGCCGTCACCACGCCCGTCGCGACGAGCGCCCCGGCGCCCCGCGAGGAACGGCCGCGCTCCACGCCTCCCGTGCGGAAGCTGGCCAAGGACCTCGGCATCGACCTGGAACGCGTGCAGGGCACGGGGGAGCGTGGCCTCATCACCCGGGAGGACGTGCTGGCGTTCTCCGGGGCGGCCACCGCGGCAGGTGGCGAGGCCGCCGGGCCGGGCACGGACGGCGGCGCGTCCGCGCTCGCCGGGACGGGCGCGGGCGAGGCGGGGGCCGGCGTCGTCGGACGAGAGACCCGCAGCCCCATCAAGGGGGTGCGCAAGCACACGGCGGCGGCGATGGTCGCGAGCGCGTTCACGGCGCCGCAGGTCTCCGAATTCCTCACGGTCGACGTCACGCCGACCATGGAGCTGCTCGCCCGGATCAAGGCCGACCGGACCTTCGCAGGGCTCAAGTTCACACCGCTCACGCTCGTGGCCAAGGCCGTGCTCGTGGCGCTCGCGAACAACCCCACGCTCAACAGCCACTGGGACGAGGCGGCCCAGGAGATCGTTCAGTACCACTACGTGAATCTGGGCATCGCGGCGGCCACACCCCGCGGTCTCACCGTGCCGAACATCAAGGACGCGCACACGCTCAGCCTGCGGGACCTGGCCGTGGCGCTCGCGGACCTGGCGGAGAAGGCGCGCGCCGCGCGCACCACGCCCGCCGAACTGAGCGGCGGGACGTTCACCATCACCAACATCGGTGTGTTCGGGATCGACGCGGGCACCCCGATGCTGTACCCCGGCGAGGCCGGCATCCTGGCCGTCGGAGCGGTGCGCCGTCAGCCATGGGAGTACCAGGGCGAGGTGGCGCTGCGTCAGGTGCTGACCCTCAGCCTGTCCTTCGACCACCGACTGGTCGACGGCGAACAGGGCTCCCGCTTCCTGGCCGATGTCGGCCGGATCCTGGCGGATCCGGGCATGGTCCTCACGATGATCTGAGGCACCGAACCGACCCGGTGTTCAGGTGCCCGGCGAGCGGACGGGGCGTGCCTCAGTCCGAGCCGCCGGGCGCCGTGAGCGCGGCGTAAGCCATGGCTTCCAGCACGGGCCGCGCCGTCCTCGCAGGCACGGTGCGTCCTCGTTCACGGAGCGAGTGCGGGGTGGAGTTGATGAGGCCGAAACAGGCGTGGACGCGGAGCCGACGTTCGCTGGGTCCGGCTCCGGGCAGCTCCGTCCCGAGGGCCTGCACCCACAGTTCGACGTAGGCGCGCTGCAGCTCGCGCACCTGCTTCCGGCTCGCTTCGGGGAGCGACTGGAAATCGCGGTCCTGGATCCGGATCACCTCCGGCTGGGACAGGGCGAAGTCGGTGTGGAACCGCACGAGGGCGCGCAGGGCCGTGCCGTCCGGCGCGGAATCGGCGGCAGCGTCCATCACCTCACGGCCGCCGTCGAGCAGTCGTCGGCTCACGCCCAGGAGCAGTTCCTCCAGGACGGCCTGCTTCGACGGGAAGTGCCGGTAGACGGCAGGGCCGCTCATCCCGACGGCGGCGCCCAGCGCCTCCAGGGACACCTTGGCGAATCCGGAGTCGGCGAAGAGCCGGGCGGCCTGGGAGACCAGGGCCTTCCGACGTTCCTCCTTGGCCGCGGATCGCGCCGTGCCGGGGCTTTCGCTCACTTGTTCCTCCCGAGTGGTGGACATCACGCTCATTCGAGACTAACCTCAAACTCAGTTATACGTCACTAACTGAAATGTGACCTACCCGCTTCGGAAAGAGCAGGTCAATGGAGATTCTGTCCACCACAGTGGAACCGGCCTCCCCGCAGTTCGAGGCCAACGACGCCGCTCAACGGGCCCTGGTGGAGGAGCTCCGGCAGAAGCTGGCCACCGCCGCGCTCGGCGGTCCGGAGAAGTCCCGCGAACGGCATGTCGCACGCGGCAAACTGCTGCCCCGTGAACGCGTGGACCTCCTCCTGGACGAGGGCAGCCCCTTCCTGGAGGTCGCACCTCTGGCGGCCGAGGACCTGTACGACGGCGCGTCGCCGGCGGCAGGCGTGATCGCCGGCATCGGCGTCGTGGAGGGCCGATTGGTCATGGTGGTCTGCAACGACGCCACCGTGAAGGGCGGCACGTACTATCCCCTGACGGTGCGCAAGCACCTGCGGGCGCAGGAGATCGCCCTGGAGAACGGCCTGCCGTGCGTGTACCTCGTGGATTCCGGCGGCGCCTTCCTCCCGATGCAGGACGAGGTCTTCCCGTCGAAGGACCATTTCGGACGGATCTTCTACAACCAGGCTCAGCTCTCCGCGCGGAAGATCCCGCAGATCGCGGCCGTCATGGGTTCCTGCACCGCCGGCGGCGCGTATGTCCCGGCCATGAGCGATGAGACCGTCATCGTCAAGAACCAGGGCACGATCTTCCTGGGTGGGCCGCCTCTCGTGAAGGCGGCCATCGGTGAGGTCGTCACGGCCGAGGAGCTGGGCGGGGGAGAGGTCCACGCCAGGATCTCCGGTGTGGCCGACCATCTGGCCGAGAACGACGAGCACGCCCTGCAGATCGTCAGGGACATCGTCGCCACGCTGCCGGAGACCCCGGCCCGCGCGTGGGACGTGCTCCCGGTCCGGGAACCCGTGGTGGATCCCGCAGAGTTGTACGGCGCCGTTCCCGTGGACGTGAACGCCTCCTACGACGTGCGCGAGGTCATCGCGCGGCTCGTGGACGGCAGCGAGTTCCACGAATTCAAACGCGAGTACGGGGACACGCTGGTCACCGGCTTCGCGCACGTGATGGGGCACCCGGTGGGCATCGTCGCCAACAACGGCGTGCTGTTCTCCGAATCGGCCCGCAAGGGCGCCCACTTCATCGAACTCTGCGACCAGCGCGGCGTGCCGCTCCTGTTCCTGCAGAACATCACCGGCTTCATGGTCGGCAAGGACGCCGAGCACGGGGGCATCGCCCGCGACGGCGCCAAGATGGTCACGGCCGTCGCCACGGCCCGGGTGCCGAAGTTCACCATCGTGATCGGCGGCTCGTTCGGCGCCGGGAACTACTCGATGTGCGGCCGCGCCTACAGCCCGCGCTTCCTCTGGATGTGGCCCGCGGCGCGCATCTCCGTCATGGGCGGCGCCCAGGCGTCCAGCGTGCTCGCGACCGTCAAGCGTGACCAGCTCGAGGCGGCCGGCCAGGAGTGGAGCGCCGAGGACGAGGAGGCCTTCAAGGCCCCCATCCGTGAACAGTACGAAACACAGGGCAGCCCGTACTATTCCACGGCGCGGCTCTGGGACGACGGCATCATCGACCCGATGGACACCCGCCGGGTGCTCGGTCTCGCCCTCGACGCCGCGTCACGGGTTCCTCTGCCCGAGACCTCCTTCGGCCTTTTCAGGATGTGATCATGGATTTCGCTTTCAGCCTCGGTGGCCATCCCGGCCCTCCGGTCGCCCCCGAATCAGCCCCGCCCCCCTTCGGTTCGGTGCTCATCGCCAACCGCGGCGAGATCGCCGTGCGGATCATCCGCACACTCCAGCGGCTGGGTGTCCGGTCCATCGCCGTCTACAGCGACGCCGACGCGGACGCCCTGCACGTCCAGCTGGCGGATGAAGCGGTCCGGATCGGTCCGGCGGCAGCCGCCGAGAGCTACCTGAACATCGACGCCGTCGTCCGCGCCGCCGTGGAGAGCGGCGCCGACGCCGTGCACCCGGGCTACGGCTTCCTCAGCGAGAACGCGCGCTTCGCCGAAGCGCTCGCCGCCGCGGGCGTCACCTTCATCGGCCCCGGCGTGGACGCGCTCGCCGTGATGGGCGACAAGATCACCGCCAAGAACCACGTGTCCCGTTCCGGCGTCCCCACCGTTCCCGGCTATGCCGGCTCGCCGGGCCGGCCGCCCACCGACGACGAGCTGCGGGAGCACGCCGCCGACGTCGGCTACCCCTTGCTCATCAAGCCCTCCGCGGGCGGTGGCGGCAAGGGCATGGTCGTGGTGGAGGCGCCCGACGACCTCGACGCCGGCCTGGCCACCGCACGCCGCGTAGCCGCGAGCGCCTTCGGCGACGACACGCTGTTCATCGAACGGCTCGTGCGGAACCCCCGTCACATCGAGGTCCAGGTGCTGGCCGACACCCATGGGAACGTCATCCACCTCGGGGAGCGCGAGTGCTCCTTGCAGCGCCGCCATCAGAAGGTCATCGAGGAGGCCCCGTCGGCACTGCTCGAAAGCCTGCCGAACGGCGCCGGGATCCGGGAGCGGATGGGGCAGGCGGCCTGCGACGCCGCCCGGAGCGTCGACTACGTGGGCGCGGGGACCGTGGAGTTCCTGGTCTCGGACGACCGTCCCGATGAGTTCTTCTTCATGGAGATGAACACCCGGCTGCAGGTCGAGCACCCCGTCACCGAGGAGGTGACCGGCATCGACCTGGTGGAGCAGCAGCTGCGGGTGGCGGCGGGGGAGACCCTGTCGCTGACACAGGACGACATCCGGCTGAACGGGCATGCGATCGAGGCCCGGGTGTACGCGGAGGATCCGCGCAACGGCTTCCTCCCGGCCACGGGCACGGTGCTGCTGCTGGACGAGTATCACCGGCGGGGTCCGGCCCCGCGTTTCGCCGGCGTGCACCACTCGATGCCCGAATGGCCCCGACGCCTGAGGATCGACTCCTCGCTGTATGAAGGCCAGACCATCGGCTCGGACTACGACCCCATGCTGGCGAAGGTCATCGTGCACGGCGAGGATCGTGCGGACGCCCTCCGGCAGCTCGATCTGGCCCTGGGGAACTACCGGCTGCTCGGGCTGTCCACGAATGTCGAGTACCTGCGGCTCCTCCTGGCGGACGAGGACGTCCAGGCCGGGCGCCTGGACACGGGTCTGATCGAACGGAAGCTCGACGGCTTCCCCTTCCACGAAATGGACGACGCCGATCTGGCCTTCGTGGCCGTGCTCGCCGACCACGTGGGCACGGCGGCCCGACGCGCACAGTCCGACGGAAACGGCCGTGGGCTGGGACCGGAGTGGGGCGCGACTGATGGCTGGCGTCTCGGCGTCCACCGGCCCCGCCGGGTCCACGCGACCGTCGACGGCGCGGAGCTGGAGGCATTCGTCACGGGCGATCGGGAGGACCAGACCACCTTCCATCGCACCGAACGCGGTCACCACGTGGTCACCCTCGCGGGAGGCCGGACGGTGCGGGTCGAGACATCGCAGATCTTCCACGGTCAGGTGGAGGCGACCGCGGCGGGCGAACGGCGTGAGTACGTCCTCGGCCAGCCGCGTTTCCTTAGCCCCGACGGTCAGGTGCCCCGCGAGTTCACCGTCTGGATCGGCCGTGACGGCTGGTCCGCCGAGGTCGAGCTCCTGGGCCGCGAAGAAGCCCTGACCCGCCGTCTGGCTCGGATCGACCGGGTGGAGGGCGAGGCCGATCCGCGCGTCGTGACGCCCATGCCGGGCACCGTCGTCGCCGTCATGGTGCAGGACGGCGAGCGGGTGGAGGCCGGCCGTCACCTGCTCAGCGTCGAAGCCATGAAGATGGAGCACCAGCTCACCGCACCCCTCGGGGGCATCGTGCACCTGAACGTCGCACCCGGCGATCAGGTCAAAGCCAAGGCCGCAGTGGCCACCATCCATCCCGAAGATCCGGGACACGAGAACTAGGACACCACATGCCTGATTTTGAACTCAGCGACGAGTACCAGGACCTTAGTGACACCGTCCGCGAGTTCGCGGACGAGGTCGTGGCCCCGGTCGCGCAGAAGCACGACGAGGAGCACAGCTTCCCCTATGAGATCGTGGCCGGCATGGCCGAGCTGGGCCTCTTCGGCCTGCCGTTCCCCGAGGAGTACGGCGGCATGGGCGGCGACTACTTCGCCCTCGCCCTGGCGCTCGAGCAGCTCGGCCGCGTGGACCAGTCCGTGGCGATCACCCTGGAGGCAGGCGTCTCGCTCGGCGCGATGCCGGTGTACCGCTTCGGGACCGACGCCCAGAAGGAGGAATGGCTGCCGTCCCTGGCCTCCGGTCAGGCGCTCGCCGGCTTCGGTCTGACGGAGCGGGAGGCCGGTTCCGACGCCGGCGGCACCCAGACGAAGGCGCGCCGCGAGGACGGCCAGTGGGTCATCAACGGGAGCAAGGAGTTCATCACGAACTCCGGGACGGACATCACTCGTCTGGTCACCGTCACGGCCGTCACGGGCAGCACGGAACGCCCCGACGGCACCGTGAAGAAGGAGATCTCCACGATCCTCGTGCCGACCGACACCCCCGGATTCATCGCGGAGAAGGCGTACAACAAGGTCGGCTGGAACGCCTCCGACACCCACCCCCTCACCCTGAAGGACGTGCGCGTCCCCGAGGAGAACCTCCTGGGCGTCGAGGGCCGCGGCTATGCGAACTTCCTCTCCATCCTCGACGAGGGCCGTATCGCCATCGCGGCGCTCGCCACCGGCGCCGCACAGGGCTGCGTGGACGCGTCCGTCCGCTACGCCCGGGAGCGGAGCGCCTTCGGGAACATGATCGGCAAGTACCAGGCGATCCAGTTCAAGATCGCCCGGATGCAGGCCCGTGCCCACACCGCCCGCCTCGCCTACTACGATGCCGCGGCCCGGATGCTGGCCGGCAAGCCGTTCAAGTCGCAGGCCGCGATCGCCAAGATGGTCGCGGGCGAGGCCGCCATGGACAACGCCCGGGACGCCACCCAGGTGTTCGGCGGCTACGGGTTCATCAACGAATTCCCGGTGGCCCGGCACTACCGCGACTCCAAGATTCTGGAGATCGGCGAGGGCACCACCGAGGTGCAGCTCATGCTGATCGCGCGCGAGCTCGGTCTGTAGCCGCGCCTCTGGAAATCGACGACGCCACAGGAGAGGATCGGAGCATGATCGACAAAGTGGTCGGCAGCGTGGAGCGTGCCGTGGCTGACATTCATGAGGGCGCCTCCCTCGCGGTGGGCGGATTCGGACTGTGCGGGATCCCCGTCGGCCTGATCGACGCCCTGCACCGCCAGGGAACGGGCGGTCTGGAGACCATCAGCAACAACTGCGGCGTGGACGACTGGGGTCTCGGCATCCTGCTGTCCGACGGCCGGATCCGCCGCACGGTCAGCTCCTATGTGGGGGAGAACAAGGAGTTCGCCCGCCAGTACCTGGCCGGTGAGCTCGAAGTCGTCCTGACTCCGCAGGGCACGCTGGCGGAGAAGCTCCGTGCCGGCGGCGCGGGCATCCCCGCCTTCTACACGGCGGCCGGTGTCGGCACGCAGGTGGCCGAGGGCGGATTGCCTCAGAAGTACGACGACGCCGGCGGGATCGCGCTCGGCTCGGCGCCGAAGGAGGTGCGCAGCTTCGGGGGCGCCGACTACGTGCTGGAGGAGTCCCTCACGCCGGACTTCGCTCTGGTGCACGCCGCGAAGGGTGACCGCCACGGGAACCTCGTCTTCCACGCCACGGCGCTCAACTTCAATTCCCTGTGCGCCATGGCGGGACGGATCACCATCGCCGAGGTCGAGGAGCTCGTGGAACCGGGCGAGCTGGATCCGGAGCACATCCACGTGCCGGGCATCTTCGTGCAGCGCGTCGTCCACGTGCCGGCGGGAAGCCCTCTGGCGGAGAAGCGGATCGAGAAGCGGACGGTGCGGAAGGAGCAGGCTCCGGAGCCCGCGGGCGTCGCCGGTGCTCAGGCGTCGGGCGCTGCGGAGACCGCCGCGGAGAACGCGGCGCGAGGGCTCGACCGCAACCAGCTGGCGGCGCGGGTGGCCCGCGAGCTGCGGAACGGCCAGTACGTCAACCTCGGGATCGGCATGCCGACCCTCATCCCGAATCACATCCCGGACGGCGTCGAGGTGGTCCTGCATTCCGAGAACGGCATCCTGGGCACCGGACCGTACCCCACCGAGGACGCGGTGGATCCGGATCTCATCAACGCGGGCAAGGAGACGGTGACGGTGAACCCCGGCGCGGCCTTCTTCGACTCGGCGCTGTCCTTCGGCATGGTCCGGGGCGGGCACGTCGACGTGGCGGTCCTCGGCGCGATGGAGGTCGCGGAGAACGGCGATCTCGCCAACTGGATGATCCCCGGCAAGATGGTCAAGGGGATGGGCGGTGCCATGGACCTCGTGTTCGGGGCGAAGCGCCTGATCGTGATGATGGAGCACGTGGACCGCAATGGCCGGCCCAAGATCGTCCAGAGCTGCTCCCTTCCGGTCACCGGCAAGGGCTGTGTGGACCGGATCATCACGGACCTCGCGGTCATCGACGTGACCGACGACGGTCTTGTCCTCCGGGAGACCGCTCCGGGCGTCTCGGTGGAGGAAGTCCTCGCCGCGACGGGCGCTGAACTGCGCGTCGAGATGCACGACCCGGACACCGTATGAGCACGCAGGAGAACCGCATGAGCGAGCCCGGGGACAAACCCGTGACCCAGCAGGACGAACCCCGCAGGATCGTGCAGCGCGGACTGTACTTCGACGAACTGGAGGACGGCGCCGTCTACGTTCACCGTCCCGGCAGAACCCTGACCGAAGCGGACAACGTCCTGTTCACGACCCTGACGATGAACACGCAGGCTCTGCACCTGGACGCCGCGTGGAGTGAGTCCCAGCCCTTCGGGCAGCGCCTCGTGAACTCGATGCTGACCCTGGCCACGCTGGTGGGGCAGTCGGTGCCGCAGCTGACGGCGGGGACCATCATCGCCCAGCTCGGTCTCGACGGGATCAGCTTCCCGAAACCGATGTTCCACGGCGACACCCTCTACACGGAGACCACCGTGCTGGAACGCAGGCCGTCGGCGTCGCGTCCGGGCCAGGGCGTGGTGACCTTCCAGCACACCGGCTACAACCAACGGGGCGAGGTCGTGGCCCTGGCCCGGCGGACCACGTTGATGTGGACCCGCGAGGCCCACGAAGCCGCCGGACGGGGGACACTGGAGGCATGAGCTTCTCGATGGGACCCAGTCTCCTGTTCTGCCCGGCCGACCGGCCCGAACGCTACGCCAAGGCGGCCGACCGCGCCGACGCCGTCATCCTGGATCTGGAGGACGCCGTGTCCGCCGACGCCAAGGCCGCCGCCCGGCTGGCGCTCGCGGATCCCGCGAACGCCCTCGACCCGGAGCGGACCATCGTCCGGGTCAACCCGGTCGGGACCCCCGAGATCCGCCTGGACCTGGAAGCGGTGGCGAAGACGCCCTACCGGACGCTCATGCTGGCCAAGGCCGAGAGCGGCCAGCAGCTCGACGCCCTGGGGGACTACGAGATCCTCGCTCTGTGCGAGACCGCGCGAGGTGTGCTGAACGCCGCCGAGATCGCCGCACGGCCGAACGTCGTGGGACTCATGTGGGGCGCCGAGGACCTGCTGGCGTCGCTCGGCGGGACTTCCAGCCGGGATGCCGACGGCGCCTACCGTGCGGTCGCGCTGCACGCCCGCTCCCAGGTGCTGCTCGCCGCCGGGGCGTTCGGCAAGGCGGCGATCGACGCGGTCTACGTCAACATCCCGGACCTGGACGGGCTCGCCGCGGAATCCGCCGACGCGGTGGCGTCCGGTTTCGCGGCGAAGGCCTGCATCCACCCGAACCAGGTGGCCGTGGTGCGGGAGGCGTATCTGCCCGACGACGCCGCGGTCCAGGCCGCGCGGGACCTCCTCGCCGCCGCTGCCTCCGCGGGCAACGGGGTGTTCAGTCACGAGGGCCGCATGATCGACGGTCCGATCCTCCGGCACGCCGAGTCGGTGCTCCGCCGGGCGGGCGCGGCCGGCTGAGGTCGCGGTTTCCGGCTGAATTCGTCGACACGGTCCACGAACTCAGCCGAAACCCACGGACTCGGGGTGGTGGTGCGCCGGTGCGCAGAGGCCGGACGCAGGGGCGCCGCACGGGCTCCGTGCAGCAAGCGCTCAGGTTCTCCGGGATACTGGAACCATGCGTTCAGTGACCCTGCTCGGCTCCACCGGCTCCATCGGCACCCAGGCGATCGACGTCGTCGACGGCGCCCCTCACCGCTTCAGCGTCACCGCGCTGAGTGCCGGCGGCGGCAACCTCGCCCTCCTCGCGCGGCAGGCGGTCCACGTCCGCGCCCAGGCCGTGGGTGTCGCCTCGGGGAGCGAGAGCGAGTTCCGGGAGCTGCTGGCCGATGAAGCGGCACGGGCCGGGCTGCGGGACTACGCCCCGGAGCTGTACTTCGGCCCCGACGCCTCCACCCGCATCGCTTCGATCCCGGTCGATGTGGTCCTGAACGGCATCACGGGTTCGATCGGCCTCGCACCCACCCTGGCGGCTCTCGAGTCCGGGGCGACCCTGGCGCTGGCCAACAAGGAATCCCTGATCGTGGGCGGCGCCCTGGTCAAGGACCTCGCCCGGCCGGGGCAGATCGTGCCGGTCGACTCCGAGCATTCGGCCATCGCCCAGTGCCTCCGCTCCGGCACCGAGGCCGAGGTCGACCGCCTGGTCCTGACCGCCTCAGGGGGACCGTTCCGCGGCAAGACCCGCGCGGAGCTCCAGCACGTCACCCCCGCCGAGGCCCTCGCCCATCCGACCTGGGACATGGGCCTCATGGTCACGACCAACTCCGCCAGCCTGGTGAACAAGGGTCTGGAGGTCATCGAGGCGCACCTGCTCTTCGACGTGCCGCTGGACCGGATCGACGTCGTCGTCCATCCGCAGTCGGTGGTGCACTCGATGGTGCAGTTCGTGGACGGCTCCTCGATCGCGCAGGCGTCCCCGCCCGACATGCGGCTGCCCATCGCGCTCGGCATGGCCTGGCCCGAACGGGTCGCTCACGCCGCAACCCCCTGTGACTGGACGCAGGCGACCCAGTGGACGTTCGAGCCGCTCGACGCCGTGGCGTTCCCCGCCGTCGACCTCGCCAAGGACGCGGCCAAGCAGGGCGGCACCCATCCGGCCGTCTTCAACGCCGCCAACGAGGAGGCCGTGCTGGCCTTCCACCGCGGGGAGATCAGCTTCACGGACATCGTGGACACCGTGGAGGCGGTGCTCGCCGAGCACTCCGACCACGCCGCGCTCAGCCTGGACTCGGTGCTCGCCGCCGAGGAGTGGGCACGAAAGCGCACCCACGAACGTTTGTCCTCGTGATGAATGCTTCGACGAGAAAGAGCACTGAGATGACGAGGCTGTGGGCATGAGCGGGCCGCTGCTGTTCCTGGGTGGGGTGCTGTTCGTGGCGATCGGCATCGCCGTGTCCATCGCGCTGCACGAAGTCGGCCATCTGCTGCCTGCCAAGCTGTTCAAGGTCCGCGTCACGCGGTACATGATCGGGTTCGGCCCCACGATCTTCTCCCGGAAGAAGGGGGAGACCGAGTACGGCGTCAAGGCGCTGCCCCTGGGCGGCTACGTCCAGATGATCGGGATGTACCCGCCGAATCCCGAGGACGGCACCCTGCGCGCCTCCAGCACGGGCATGTTCCAGAACCTCGCCCGTGAGGCCCGCCAGCAAGCGAGCGAGGAGGTGGGGCCCGACGACGGGAACCGCGTCTTCTACAAGCTGCCGGTGTGGAAGAAGATCGTGATCATGCTGGGCGGCCCGGCGATGAACATCGTGCTGGGCATCCTCTTCACGGCGATCCTGCTGATGGGCTTCGGCAGTGCGCAGCCCACGACCACGCTGTCCACCGTGTCCGCCTGCCAGGTGGCCCAGGGTGACAAGGAGCCGGGACCAGGGGAGAAGTGCACCCCTGCTCCGGCGGCGGCCGCCGGTCTCAAACCGGGCGACCGGATCGTCAGTTTCGACGGCAAGCCCGCCACGGACTGGAACACCCTGACGGAGCAGATCCGGCAGTCGGCCGGGCGCAAGGTCCCCGTCGTCGTCCAGCGCGGCGACCAGACGATCGACACGACCGTCACCCCGGTCCTGACCGCGCGCCCGGTCTACGGCGCGGACGGCCAGCCGGCGAAGGACTCTGCCGGCAAGGTCCTCACACAGGACGTCGGGTTCATCGGCGTCGGGCCGCGTCAGGCCCTGGTGCCGCAAGGGCCCGAGACGGTGCTGCCGGCCGTGGGGACGCAGATGACCCAGGTCAGCCACGTCGTCCTCGACCTGCCCGCCCGCGTGATCGGTGTGGCCAAGGCGGCGTTCAGCTCAGAGCCCCGTGATCCGAACGGCCCCATCAGCGTGGTGGGCGTCGGACGCGTCGCCGGTGAGGTCTCCGCCATGGAGGAGATCCCGCTGGACGCCCGTATCGCGAGCCTGATCGGGATCCTGGCCGGGCTGAACTTCGCGCTGGCCATCTTCAACCTGATCCCGCTGCCGCCCCTGGACGGCGGGCACGTGGCCGGGGCGCTGTACGAGGGAATCCGCCGCGGCATCGCCCGGATCTTCCGCCGTCCCGACCCGGGCCCCTTCGACCTGGCGAAGCTGCTGCCCGTCACGTACACGGTGGCGGGGCTGCTGCTCGCGATGGGTGTGGTGCTGATCTACGCGGACATCGTCAAACCCGTGAAGCTGTTCGGATGACGACGGCGGTCGCATCCACTGAGCCCGCCGGCCTGGCGGCCGGCCGAGGTCCCTCGGCGCCTGCGCTCGTTCCTCGCGCGACAACGGCGCTCTCGGAACATCCCCGGCCGGCCACCAGGATGACGACGGCGCAGAGAGCTTCGCGCCGGCGTCGAGCGCTCAGTGTCACACTACGGACGCCCCGCGGTTCCGGGCCTGAGGGATAGAGTGAACCCATGACTGTTTTCGCCGTGGAGTACGTGTACGACGCCGCAACGGCCGCCGTGCGCGACGAGTTCCGCCCCGCCCACCGCGCCTGGCTCGGAGCGCTCGCCGAGGAGGGCACCGTGCTGGCCTCCGGACCCGTCGATTCCGGGGCGGGAGCCCTGCTGATCATGGTGGCCGAGGACCAGCCCGCGCTGGACGGGCTCCTCCGGGAGGACCCGTTCCAGATCAACGGCGCCGTCGCCCAGACGAGCGCCCGCGAGTGGAGCCCCGTGATCGGCCGCTTCAGCGAATTCGTCTCCTGACCGGGGCCGGACTCACCAGAACCACAAGAGCTACAGAACTGAGGAATCAGAAGTGACATCGGTCAGCCTTGGAATGCCGTCCGCCCCGCCGCCCGTGCTCGCACCGCGGCGCAAGACCCGCCAGATCAAGGTGGGGTCGGTGGGCGTCGGATCCGACTCGCCCATCAGCGTGCAGTCCATGACCACCACCCCCACCACGGACATCAACGCGACCCTGCAGCAGATCGCGGAGCTGACCGCCTCCGGCTGCGACATCGTGCGCGTGGCGTGCCCGTCGGCGGACGACGCCGCGGCTCTGCCCATCATCGCCAAGAAGTCGCAGATCCCGGTGATCGCGGACATCCACTTCCAGCCGAAGTACGTCTTCGCGGCGATCGAGGCCGGGTGTGCCGCGGTGCGCGTGAACCCGGGCAACATCCGGAAGTTCGACGACCAGGTCAAGGAGATCGCCCAGGCGGCCAAGGACCACGGCACGAGCATCCGCATCGGCGTCAACGCCGGCTCCCTGGAGCCCAGCCTGCTGAAGAAGTACGGCAAGGCCACCCCGGAGGCCCTCGTGGAGTCGGCCGTCTGGGAGGCGAGCCTCTTCGAGGAGCACGGTTTCCACGACTTCAAGATCTCGGTGAAGCACAACGACCCCGTCGTCATGGTGGCCGCCTACGAGATGCTCGCCGAGAAGGGCGACTGGCCTCTGCACCTCGGCGTGACCGAGGCCGGACCGGCGTTCCAGGGCACCATCAAGTCCGCCACCGCGTTCGGCGCCCTGCTGTCCCGCGGCATCGGCGACACCATCCGCGTCTCCCTCTCGGCCCCTCCCGTCGAGGAGGTCAAGGTGGGCAACCAGATCCTGCAGTCCCTGAACCTGCGCCCCCGTAAGCTCGAGATCGTCTCCTGCCCCTCCTGTGGCCGCGCCCAGGTGGACGTCTACACCCTCGCCGAGCAGGTGACCGCGGGACTGGAAGGCATGGAGATCCCGCTGCGCGTGGCCGTCATGGGCTGCGTGGTGAACGGCCCCGGCGAGGCCCGCGAAGCCGACCTCGGCGTCGCCTCGGGCAACGGCAAGGGCCAGATCTTTGTGAAGGGCCAGGTCATCAAGACCGTGCCGGAACACGAGATCGTTGAGACACTGATCGAAGAAGCCATGCGCATTGCCGATGAAATGGAGTCCGATGATCCGAGTGCTCCCTCCGGCAGTCCAGTGGTCACCGTCTCCTAGCAAGGTCGCGGGAGGGCCCATGATCCGTGAACTCGTGGATGAGGACCTTCCCGCGCTCCGCGATCTGGCCCTGCGGGACGAAGCCGTCAACGCCTTCGTCCTGGCCCAGACCGTGAGGCCGTGGCGCTCTCTGGGCGCCACGGTCTTCGGCGTGTTCGACGACGGCGGGCTGATCGCCGCCTGCTGGGCGGGCGCCAACGTGGTGCCCATCGCCCTCGACCCGTCCCTCGCGCCGCTCTTCGCCTATGCGCTGCACGCCCGTTCGCACCGCTACGCCTCGATCTTCGGCCCGAGCGACGCGGTGCTCGCCCTGCTCCCGGCCCTGGAGGCCTTCGGGCATGTCCCCCTGGAAGTCCGCCGTTCCCAGCCGTTCCTCCTGCACGACGGCGAGGTGGAGGTCGAAGCGGACCCGTCCGTCCGCGCCGCCTCGATGGACGACTTCGACCGGATCCTCCCGGCCTCCGTGGCGATGTTCGAGGAGGAGGTGGGCTATTCGCCGTTCCTGGGCGGGCAGGAGAACTACCGCCGCCGGGTGCTCAACCTGCTCCGGCAGGGTCACACGCTCGCCCGTTTCAGTCCCGCGGGTCAGGTGCTTTTCAAGGCGGATCTGGGGGTGGTCACCCGCGGGGTGTGCCAGATCCAGGGGGTCTGGATGGACCCGGCCCAGCGCGGCCGGGGGATGGCGGCCGCCCGGGTCGCCGCCGTCGTCGAGTATTCACGACGCGTGGCGGGTGTCGCGTCCCTGTACGTGAACGACTACAACACCGCGGCGCGGAAGGTCTACGAGAAGGTCGGCTTCCGCGAGCACGGCGAGTTCGCCACGGTGCTGTACTGATCTCCACTGACCCGGGCCGTACTGACCCGGCCCTGCTGGTCCGGCACCCCCGCCCGTTCTGTGCCCGCCTGCTTGTCGCGGGGTCCGCGGCGGCATAGCGTTGGCCTCACCGTCTCCAGGGGGAAGCCGTCATGAGAAGACCACTGCTCGCCATGCTGTCCGTGCTGCTGTCCGCCCTGGTGGTGGGCGGATGTGCGGTCACGATACCGAGTCCGGGCAAAGCGTGGAGCGCGGCGGAACTGGAAGACGTCGTGACCCGGCTCAAGGGGCCCAACGACGGCTCGTTCACGCAGGTCGCAGTGGAGAAGGTCCGCAAGACCGTCGAGGCGAACGAGCGGACCGAGGCCAGGACCGAGGTGGCGCCGGTGGCGTGTCAGGACGTTGCTTTTTCCAACAACCGCGTCTCCACGAAACTCCTGGACCGCGCCCGTGTGGCCCTGGGCCTCAACGACACGGGCCGCGACGCGACGGTCGCCGTCGTCCTCAGCAGCGGCCCGCCGGAGCTGCTTCGTCCCGGCGTCGACCGGGAGACCTTAAGGCGCTGTTCCACCCTCAAACTGATCCGTGGGGTTCAGACGGCCGCGGTGGCCATGGCCGCAGCGTCGCCGCCGAAAGCGGAGGGCGGTCTCGCGTGGACCATGACGATCACCGGCCCCGACGGGACCATGGAGATCGCGCTGTCGACGGTGACGGTGGGCCGGGTGAACGTCTTCGTCAGCGTGGCCGGGCGGAAAGGCGGGGCGGACACGACGACGGTGGCGAACGCCGTGGTCGAGCAGGCCGCCGCGCTCCTGGAGTGAGCCCTCGTCTGTCGCACTCGCGTCATGGGGAGGGCTGCCCATCGCACATTTCCGCATCGAATGGAATAATCACAGACGAGTTCAGTCTCACCAATCGAACCGCTTTCTGATCGGGGAAAACATCATGAAGAACGCACGTCGGGCCCTCCTGGCTCTCTCCGCGGCCTCGCTGCTGGCCGTCACGGCCTGTTCCGGCCCGGCACAGCAGCAGCCCGGCGGGACGTCCGGAGGTGGCGGGCAGTCCGCCGCGCCGGTGGCCGCGAAGAAGTACAGCGAGGCCGAGCTGGAGGCCGTGCTCAAAGCTTCCAAGGGCGCCGACGGCAAGGAGCTCAAGGTGCTCCCCTCCGCAGACCTGAAGAAGTCCCTCGAAGCGTCGAAGGAACTGCTTGCGAAGACGAAGATCACCCCGGCCGAGTGCGGCGGGGCTGACGTCACCGCCGGTCTTCAGATGCTCGACGGCGCCACCACCGCGGTGGGCACGTCCACCGGCGCCGACGGCATCCCCAGCCAGGCCGTCAGCCTGATCTCCGGCGTCGACGCTTCGGCGCTGGAGGGCGCCCTCTCGAAGTCCAAGGACCGCCTGGAGAAGTGCAAGACCATGACGGTCGAGATCGCGGGCCAGAAGGCCGAGGCGACCACCGAGACGCTCCAGATCTCGGCGAAGACCCCGGGCGCGACCGCGTTCGAGACCACGACCGGGCTGCCGGGCGGCGCCTCGAAGATGAAGCAGGTGAGCGTCATGGCCGTGAAGAACGGCGTCGCGATCACCAGTGTCTCCCTGGCGGGCGGCGCGGGCACGGCCGATGTCGAGAAGGCCGTCGCCACCCTGGACGCTGTCGCGGACCAGATCAAGTAGGAGCGCGAGCGTTCCTCAGCAGCACCCGAAGGGGCCGCGTCCACTCTGGACGCGGCCCGTTTCGTGTGTCGTGCGCACCATTCCTCCTGAACCGTCCGCAACAGCACCGCCGGGCGGGGGTCACTCCGTGGCGGGCTCCACGGTGTGGCCGCTCTCGCCGCGGAGGTACCGCTCGATGGTGGGCGCCACCTGCCGGACCACCTCCTCGGGCGTCGCAGACGCCAGGGGTTCCAGTCGCACCACATACCGGGTCAGCATGAGCCCGACCATCTGCGACGCCACCAGGTCGCCACGCAGTGCGAGTTGCTGCGGGCTGCCCGGCAGCCCGGCCGTGATCCGGGAGAGGATCGTCCGGCTGACCATCTCCCGGAGCATCGCGGTCTTGGTGCGGGACCCGATGGTTCCGCGGATGAAGGCGACCAGGCTGTGCTGGGCCGGGCTCTCCCAGAGGCGCAGAACCGCGCGCACGATCTCCTCGGAGCGCTGCCGGGGATCGAGCGACGTGACCCCGGCCAGCACGTCCGCAGGGTCGGCGGGCAGTTCGACACTCAGGGCGAACAGCTCGTCCTTGCCCTGGAAGAAGTGGTGGACCATGGCCGGATCGACTCCCGCCTCCCGCCCCACCTGGCGCAGGCTCGTGCCCTCGAATCCGTGCTCGGCGAACAGCCGGCGGGCCGTCGCCAGGATCCTCTCGCGGCTGTCCGCCTGTCCGCCCCGGCGACCACGACGGCGGCCGGGAGCCGCCGCCGGGTCCGCGGCGGGCCGGCCCGGGGCGCCGTCGTCGGGCTCTCCCGGCGAGAACCCGCTCACGCCGTCCGCCGGCGCAGGGTGGCGGCCGCGAGCACGAGGAGCCCGAAGGCGATCACGGCCAGGGCGACGAGGTCGTTCCGGAGGGTGTCCGTGGGGTCGCTGTTGCGGCCGATCTCCTGGAGGGCCTCCACGGAGTAGCTCAGGGGGAGCACGTTCGAGACGGCCTCCAGCACGGAGTTCATCGAGTCCCGTGCGACGAACAGGCCGCAGAGGAGGATCTGGGGGACCACCACGACAGGCATGAACTGCACCGCCTGGAACTCGGTCCGGGCGAATGCCGAGCAGAGGAGTCCCAGGGCCACGCCCAGCACCGAGTTCAGGATGCACACCAGCCCCACCAGCAAAGGGCTCCCTTGCACGTCGAGCTGGAACACCCAGTAGGCGACGGCCAGGGTGACGAGCGCCTGGACCGCTGCCAGCACCGAGAACGCCAGCGCATAGCCGAACAGGAGATCGGCCTTGCCCAGGGGAGTGGTGAGGAGCCGTTCGAGCGTGCCGCTGGTCCGCTCGCGCAGCATCGTGACCGAGGTGATGAGGAACATGATGAGGAACGGGAAGATGGCCAGCATGACCAGGCCCACCCGATCGAAGGTGCGGGGCATCTCCGGGGGCAGCGTCTCGTTCTCGAAGAGGAAGTAGACCGCCGCCAGGAGGAACGAAGGCACCACGAGGATCATGGCCACGCTGCGGTGGTCGTGGCGGATCTGCGTGAGCACGCGCGCGGTGGTGGCGGCGAGGAGCCGGGGGTTCATGACGCCGCCTCTTCCTGTCCCGGTCCGGAAGCGCCGGACGCCTGGATCATGGCCAGGAACGCCTGTTCCAGGTCCGTGGTGTGACCGCGCTCCGCCAGCTCGTCGGGCGTCAGCTGCGCCAGGAGCCGGCCGTCCCGCAGCAGCAGGAGGTCCTGGCAGTGACGTGCCTCCTCCATGACATGGCTGGACACCAGCAGTGTGGCGCCGGCGTCGGCGAGTCGGCGGAAGTGGGCCCAGAGCTCCGCCCGCAGCACCGGGTCCAGGCCGACGGTGGGTTCGTCCATGATGAGCAGCTCCGGGTCGCCGACCAGGGCGCAGGCCAGGGAGACGCGGTTGAACTGCCCGCCGGACAGGTCCGCGGTGAGCCGCCGGGACTCGCCGGTCAGCCCCACCGCGTCGACGGCGTCGCGGGCCTCGGCGGCCGATCTGCCGTGCACGGTGGCGAAGTAGCGGACGTTGTCCAGGACCGTCAGGTCGCGGTAGACGCTGGGGGACTGGGTCATGTAGCCGAGCTTCCGCCGGAGCGCAGCGGCGCCGGCCGGCGAGCCGAGCACGGTCACGCTGCCGGAACCGAAGCGCTGGAGGCCCATGATCACCCGCATCAGGGTCGTCTTGCCGCTGCCGGAGGGCCCCAGCAGACCCGTGATGCTGCCGGAGGCGACCGCGAAATCCACATTCCTCAGCACGTGCAGACGGCCGCGTCGCACGTGCAGCCCTCGGACGGTGACCGCGGCCTGTCCTGGTGCCGGCTGTGAGCCGGCTCGCTGCGACCTGTCCATGACCGCTCCCGCCTTCCGGGGACCCGTCTGACGCTTCCTGGGATAATTCATCGACTGATGAATTAAAAGTAAGTTCACCGAAAAGGTCCGTCAAGATCCTTGATCGGGGAACCGGCGTGAATTAAGTTCAGCTCAGATGTGTCGTCGCTGTTCGCAGCGGCCAACAGGGCATGTCACCGACGTAAGGGAGCTGGAACATGGCAGTTAGCGTCAACCTCGGCAAGGGCCTGGACAAGGACTTCGAGGACAAGAGCCTGAAGGAGATCCTGGACGCCCCCGTGTCCGCGCTGGCGGGCATCACGGACGCCAAGGGTGAATTCCTGGCCAAGGAACTCGGGATCAAGACCGTCCGTGATCTCGGCTCCAACAAGTACTTCGCCCTGGCCGGTGTCCTGGTGGCCCTGGAGGGCAAGGAAGGCTGAGCCTTCCGCGGACACCCTCGGGAATCCGCCGTGAGGGCCCGGAGCGCGGTCGCTCCGGGCCCTTCGCCGTCCCCGGTCTCCGGCGCGTCCGGGGCGCGGGCCGGGAGTCCCGTGCCGGGGTGACGCCCCGCAGCGGATAAACTCGGGGTACGGTCCGGTCATCCCGGACCGCAGCCCTGTCCCCGGCCTGCCCGGACGGGCTTCAGCCCCGATTGCGCCAGAAACGGAATTTCAGTGATCACACGCCTTTCCTCGCTCTTCCTGCGAACCCTGCGTGAAGACCCGGTGGACGCCGAGGTCGCCAGCCACAAGCTCCTGGTCCGCGCCGGTTACATCCGGCGCGCCGCCCCAGGCATCTACACGTGGCTGCCGCTCGGTCTGAGCGTGCTGCGCAAGGTGGAGCAGATCATCCGTGAGGAGATGGCGGCCATCGGCGCGCAGGAGGTCCACTTCCCGGCCCTGTTGCCGAAGGAGCCCTACGAGGTCACCAACCGCTGGACCGAGTACGGCGAGGGCCTCTTCCGCCTGCAGGACCGCAAGGGCGCCGATTACCTCCTGGCTCCGACCCACGAGGAGATGTTCACCCTCCTGGTGAAGGACCTGTACTCCTCGTACAAGGACCTGCCCCTCGCGATCTACCAGATCCAGAACAAGTACCGCGATGAGGCACGCCCGCGCGCCGGCCTCCTGCGCGGCCGCGAGTTCATCATGAAGGACTCCTACTCCTTCGACGTCGACGACGCCGGCCTGGACGCCAGCTACCTGGCTCACCGTGGCGCCTACCTGCGCATCTTCGAGCGCCTCGGCCTCGAAGTGGTCCCCGTGAAGGCCACCGCCGGCGCCATGGGCGGTTCCCGGAGCGAGGAGTTCCTGCACCCCACCGCGATCGGTGAGGACACCTTCGTGCGCTCCGCGGGCGGGTACGCCGCGAACGTCGAGGCCGTGACCACCGTGGCGCCCGAGCCCATCGACTACGCGTCGCTGCCGGCCGCCGTCGTCCGCGACACCCCGGACACGCCCACCATCGACACGCTCGTGGACGCGGCCAACCGGACCGAGCCGCGCGCCGACCGTCCCTGGACGGCCGCCGACACCCTCAAGAACGTGGTCCTCGCCGTCACGCTGCCCACGGGCGAACGTCAGCTCGTGATCATCGGCGTCCCCGGCGACCGCGCCGTGGACCTCAAGCGCGTCGAGGCGAACATCGGCGCGTTCCTGCCGGTGGGCGGGGAGATCGGACTCGAGGCCGCCTCCGAGGAGGACCTCAAGAAGAACACCGCGCTGGTCAAGGGGTACATCGGCCCCGGCCTGAGCACCGACGAGCCCGTCCTGGGTTCCGAGGGCGCCGCCAAGGTCCTGTACCTGGTGGATCCCCGCGTCGTGCCCGGTTCCAGCTGGATCACCGGCGCGAACGTCGACGGGAAGCACGTCTTCGGCCTGGTGGCCGAGCGCGACTTCGGCTGGGACGGCGTCATCGAGGCCACCGAGGTGCGCGAAGGCGACCTCGCCCCCGACGGCAGCGGTCCGCTGGAGCTGGCCCGCGGCATCGAGATGGGCCACATCTTCCAGCTCGGCCGTAAGTACGCCGAGGCGCTCGACCTGAAGGTGCTGGACCAGAACGGCAAGCAGGTCGTGGTGACCATGGGTTCGTACGGCGTCGGCGTGACCCGTGCGGTCGCCGCGCTGGCCGAGGCCAACCACGACGACCGCGGCCTCATCTGGCCCCGCAACGTCGCCCCGGCCGATGTGCACGTGGTGGCCGTGGGCCGCGGCGAGGAGATCTTCTCCACCGCCGCCCAGCTCGCGGAGGAGCTGTCCGCCGCAGGCCTGGACGTCATCTACGACGATCGTCCCAAGGTCTCTCCCGGCGTGAAGTTCGGCGACGCCGAACTGCTCGGAGTCCCCACGATCCTCGCGGTCGGCAAGGGTCTGGCCGATGGTGTGGTGGAGCTCAAGGACCGCCGCAGCGGGGAAGCGCAGAACGTGCCGGTGGCCGAGGCGGTCGCCGCAGTGCGTGCCGCCGTCGCGCACTGACCGGGTGCGCACTGATCGGATGAGGGGATCACGGGCGGGCGTGCCATGCTGAGCGGTTTCGAACTGCTCGACGGCGGCACGCTCGCCGTGATCGTCCTGGCCGGCTTCTGCGCGGGCTGGGTCGATGCGGTGGTGGGCGGTGGCGGTCTCATCCAGCTGCCCGCGCTGTTGCTGGTGCCCGGCATCACCCCGGTGCAGGCGCTGGCCACGAACAAACTCGGGTCCATCTTCGGGACCACCACGAGCTCCATCACGTTCTACCGACGGGTGCACCCAGATCTGAGAACGGCCGTGCCCATGGCACTGATCGCACTGGCCGGCAGTTTCGGCGGCGCCGTGATCGCCACGCAACTGCCGGGCAAGGCGTTCAAACCGATCATCGTCGTGGCGCTCGTGGCCGTGCTGCTCTTCACCGCGTTCCGGCCTGCGGTGGGAGGCGAGACCGCGCTCCGGCATCAAGGCCGCAGGCACTACGTCCTGGCGTGTCTCATCGGCGCCGTCATCGGCTGCTACGACGGCTTGATCGGCCCGGGCACGGGTTCGTTCCTGGTGATCGCCCTCGTCTCCCTCATGGGTTACGCGTTCACCGAGGCCAGCGCCAAGGCAAAGATCGTCAACATGGCCACCAACGCCGGCGCGCTGCTGTTCTTCCTGCCGCATGGCTCGCTGCTCTGGGGCGTGGGGCTGCTGCTCGGGGCGGCCAACACCGCGGGCGGCTACCTCGGAGCGCGCATGGCCGTGGCCCGCGGTAACTCCTTCATCCGCTGGGTGTTCCTGGGCGTAGTGGCGGTGCTGATCGTCAAGCTCGGGTTCGACGTCTGGCAGGACAACGTCCGTCAGGTGGCCGCAGGCGCGGTCCGGTCAGTCGACCTGACCGGGGTCGTGGAGCCGTCGGGGGTCGATGGTGTCGTCCAGGACCTTTCCCGCGAGGGCTGAGGCCAGCCAGAGCGACCGCTCCGTCTCCCGCTCGTGCCCGCCTTTCGTCGCGAACCAGAGGGCGTCCTCCACGAAGCTGACCACGCTCCACTGCCGGGCGAGTTCCGCGTCCAGCCCTGCGGCCGCGCAGTAGTCCTCCAGACGGCGCAGCACCCCTTCGGCGGGCCGCACCACGGGATACTCGGCCAGGCGGTTGCGCAGCACCGGCGGGAGGGAGAATTCGGCGTCGCCCAGCACCGCCTGCGGGTCGATCGCGACCCACTCGGTGTCGGAGCCACCGGGGCGGGTCCTCGCCGGTTCGCCGGGCCGCGCCAGGATGTTCAGGAAGTGGAGGTCCTGATGGACCAGGACCTCACGGGATTCGCGCCGTCCCACCGTGCCGTGCACCTGGCAGACCTCCAGGGCGGCCTCCAGCAGCCACCGCGGGAATGGTTCGCCCGCATCCTGCCAGCTCTGCGGGAGCTCGTCGCACCATCGCTCGGCGGTTTCGGAGAGCCGCGGGATGGCCGCGAAGGCGGGGGTGTCGCCGAGGATCCGGCCGACGTCGTCCGCCGGGACGCTCAGCCGCCGGACGATCCCGCCCCAGACCTCTGCGGCGTCCTGGAGATCCATGCTGATGAGGGTCTGATGAGGCTCGAGCCGTTCGAGCAGGAGGGCGCACCGCCCCGGGTCGTCCGCCAGGACTCGGACTGCGCCCCGTCCGCGCCAGACCCGCAGGGAGGGGCCTTCGGAGAGCGTCTCCTCGACCGGCAGGGACACCTTGAGAACTGCAGCCCCGTCCCGTCGGCGGACCGGGACGACGATGCCGCTGTAGCCGTGCAGGACCGGGAAGCCGGGGGAGAGGTCCGGGCTCAGACCCCAGGTGTCGAAGCACTCCTCGAGGAGGCGGGGCAGGGACCGGACCCATCGGGAGCCCTCGGCACTCCGCGTCATTCTCCTGACCAGGCCGGGCGGTAACGTCACGGGGGAGCTCACGGGTCCAGCTTAGTCTCGCGGGCCCGCGGGGTCCGCTGGGTCCGCCGGCCGGTCACCGCGGAGCGTTGGGGCACGGCGGCGCTCACGCCGAGTCCCGTACGCCGAGTCCCCGCCCTTCGGGGATCAGAGGACGCCGGACTGCCCCAGGAGACTGCCCACCAGGAACGTCGCGGTCAGCGCCAGCGCGCCGCCGATCACCACACGGACGGCAGCCCGGGACACACTCGCGCCGCCGATCCAGGCGCCCACGGCGCCGGTGGCGGCCAGAGCCGTCAGCACCACGCCGAAAGTCAGCGGGATGCGGATCTCCGGGGGCAGGAGCAGCACGGCGAGCAAAGGCAGAATCGCTCCGGCGGTGAAGGCGAGTGCCGACGCGAGGGCTGCGTGCCACGGACTGACGATTTCTTCCTCGTCGATATTGAATTCGCTTTTCAAATGAGCGCCCAGAGCGTCTTTGGCGCTCAATTCCTCGGCGACCAGTGTTGCGGTGGACGGAGAAATTCCCTGCGCGATATAGCGCTCCTTGAGCCGGACCAGTTCTCCGCTGGGGTCGTCCTTCAGCGCCGTGCGCTTCTGGCGGACGATGGCCCGCTGGCTGTCGCTCTGACTGCTGACCGACACGTACTCGCCGAGAGCCATCGAAATGGCCCCGCCGATCAGCCCGGCCGCGCCGGCAGCTAGAAGGGGGCCCTGCTGGGTGGTGGCGCCCGCGACGCCGACCACGATCGCGGCCACCGAGACGATGCCGTCGTTGGCCCCGAGGACACCGGCCCGCAGCCAGTTGAGGCGCTGTGCCAGATTGCCCCGGGCGCTCTTCTTACCGGCCCCGGCCTTGATCTCCATTGTCGTCATGTCTTCAGGAAAGCACTCCCGGAAAAACAATTCCAGCAATGTTTGCCTTCACTAATTGAGAGAAGGCTTGGCTTATTGAAGTAAGCCTTGGCTCACTCACAGAAGAGAAAACCGAGGAATTCCGGACTCAGCGTGAGCTGGATGAAGGCGTCGCGGATGGAGGCCCGTACGGCGACGCCGAGGCGGCCTCCGGGACACCCGGCAATGCCGAACCGGCTCCCGCCGTCGGATCCCAGTGCCGGGCACGCGAGCCTGCGGCGAGGTACTGCTCCATGGCCCAGGCCCGGAGGTCCCCCTCGGAGACCGCCACCAGATCGAGCGCCGCGTTCGCCATTTCCTCCTCGACCGCGCCCAGACCCGTGGCCGGGGCCTTGAGGAACGTGACCGGCAGTTCGTACCCGGCCTCGGGCACGGCGGGTTGGGCGCACGCGGCCCGCACCCACGCGGCGGCGTCGGAGCCACTTGAGCGGACCGCGGTTTCGAAGCGGTCCGCATCGGCCCGGGCCTCGTGGTCCAGACGGACTTCGGCCACCTGGTAGAGGTATGCCAGGTGCCGGCCCGCGCGCAGGACCGCCTGCGTGGCGTCGACCGCTCGCGGTGACGGTGTCGGCGCTGCCGAGGCGGACGACGCCGGCCCGGCGTCCGCCGTGCCGCTCACCGAGGCGGTGGCCGCTGTCGTCGGGGCCGGCGTGGCGTCAGCGTCCGGTGAGGAAGCCCCGGACGAGCAGGACGCCGAGGGGGCGCCGGCCCCGGGCTTGACGAGGTCCGTGCCACTGGGCGCTCCCGACGGCAGGAGTGGCCCGAGGGCATCCAGGCGCCCCTGCGCCGCGGCGGTGTAGAGGCGGGCCAGCCCTCCGTCCGGATCGCGACGGGCCTGGTCGAGCAGGTCCGACGCGCTCGTGCGGACGGCGGTCACGAGCTGGGGGAGCGTCGTGGGGCCGGTGGACGGTGAGAGGTGCTGCGAGGGCCGGACCGATGACGGCGCCGGTGGGGTCAGCGCCGCGAACTGGTGTTCCAGCGTCGTTGCGAGCGGGGCCGCCTTCGGGGCCGTCGTGGAAGCGAGAGCCCGCGCCTGTGCGGCGAGCTCGCCCGTGCTGGTGGCGAGGACGGCCTGAGGGGCCTGAGCGGCGGCGTCGACCGGTGCGGGGGAGAGGACCTGGCTCACGGCGGCGCTCAGTCCCAGAACTGTGGCCAGCACCACTGCCGAAGCTCCCAGCCGCCGGAGGACCGTGCCCGTCCGTCCCGTCTTTCCCGCGTTTTTCATCACCATGATCTTGCCATGACCCCGCGATTCCCGGCGCCGGGGCCCGCCCGGCACCCGAGGATCGCGGAGGATTGCAGTGCCCGGAAGCCGCCGGAGCCAAAAAGTCGATACTCTATAGTCTGAAAACTTCAATCAGGGAGGCCTTGCGGACCATGAGCGGTGCCGGACATTCGACTACCCCAGACCAGGGCGGCCAGGACTCCGAAGCAGCACGGCTGCACGGACTCCTGGAGCCCGTGGTGACCGCCCAGGGTCTCTTCCTCGAGGAAGTGGAGATCCACCGGGCCGGGACCCAGCGCACCGTTCAGGTGCTGGTGGACCTTCCCGAGGACCAGCAGGGCGGAGTGAGCCTGGACCGCATCGCGGAGGTCTCCACGGACATCTCGGCGGCACTGGACGCGGACCCGCTGGACGGCCCCCAGGCCTACGAGCTTGAAGTCTCCTCGCCGGGCGTCTCCCGTCCGCTCACGCAGCCGCGCCACTGGCGCCGGAATCTCGGCCGCCTGGTGCGCGTGAAGCTGAGCGATGCGGAGCCGCTCACGGGCCGGATCCGCGAAGTCCACGAGGACAGCGTGACCCTGGTCCCGCAGCTCGAAGCGAAGAAGGGCGTCAAAGCCAAGGAAGGCGCACCGGTCACGGTGGCCTTCAGCACGATCCGCCAGGCCAAGGTGGAGATCGAATTCACACATCTGGACCATGCGGCGCTGGACGAAGCATTGGACCCCGAAGAAACTGAGGAGGCCTAAATGGATATCGACATGAGCGCGCTGCGACTCCTGGAGCGGGAACGCGAAATCCCCCTGGACAAGCTCATCCCCACCATCGAGCAGGCACTGCTGGTGGCTTATCACAAGACCCCCGGCGCCATCGATCAGGCACGGGCGGAACTGGACCGCAAGACCGGTCACGTGACCATCTGGGCGAGCGAGATCGACGAGGAGGGCGAGGTCGTCGGCGAATTCGACGACACCCCGGACGGCTTCGGCCGCATCGCGGCGAGCACTGCGCGCCAGATCATCCTCCAGCGCCTGCGCGACGTCGAGGACGACAACGTCCTGGGCGAATTCAAGGGCCGCGAGGGCGAACTCGTGGCCGGCCAGATCCAGCAGGGCCACTCGGCGCACATGGTCCAGGTCAACCTGGGGACCGTGGAAGCCCTCATGCCGCCGCCCGAGCAGGTGCCGGGCGAGAAGTACCTCCACGGCAACCGCATCCGCGCGTTCGTCGTGAGCGTGCAGCGCGGCCAGAAGGGCCCCAGCATCACGCTCTCCCGTACCCACCCGGGCCTGGTCCGCAAGCTCTTCGAACTCGAGGTCCCGGAGATCGCGGACGGCTCCGTGGAGATCGTCGCCCTGGCCCGTGAAGCCGGCCACCGGACCAAGATGGCCGTGCGCGCCAACCGCCCCGGCATCAACGCCAAGGGCGCCTGCATCGGCGAGATGGGCTCCCGCGTGCGTGCCGTCATGACCGAGCTGAACGACGAGAAGATCGACATCGTGGACTTCTCCGACACCCCGGAGACGTTCATCGCGAACGCCCTCTCGCCGTCGAGCGTCACGAGCGTCACCATCGCGGATCCGGCGACCCGTTCCGCCCGCGTGGTGGTGCCGGATTACCAGCTCTCCCTCGCCATCGGCAAGGAAGGGCAGAACGCCCGTCTGGCCGCCAAGCTCACGGGCTGGCGGATCGACATCGTCTCCGACGCGGCCGGCGAGTAGTCCTCCGGAGGCCCCGACGCGCCGTCGCGCACGGCGGGGCCCGCCGGAAGGCGTAGAATGGATAACGCCGGTTCCCCGGCATGGCATCTTGCGTGTCCGCCCTCCGGGCGAGCAGGCACTTCAAGCGAGGCAGGCGCACGTGGCAGCACCGACAAGTGCACCTCTGCGGACCTGTGTCGGATGCCGCCGCCGGGAAACCCAGGATCAGCTCATCCGGCTGGCGACCGTGACCTCCGACGCAGGTGAAAACCTCGTGGTGGTGGACGCACGACGCCGGGTGGGCGGCCGGGGTGCATGGCTGCACCCCACCACTGAGTGCCTTGCCCTCGCCCAGCGGAAGCGCGCGTTCGCGCGTGCCTTCCGCAGCGCCGTCGTCAGCGACGGTCTGGAGGAGAAGCTGGCACCGCACAGTGTCCCCACCGGGGCGGAGACGCCTCAGGGGACGACCGTCCTATCCGAAAGCGGGTCAGAAATCTGATGGAAACCCGATGAGTTCCCTGCGATGAGCGCGTAACCATGACCAATCTGTTGCGCGCTGCACAGCGCCCCGAGCCGCTTTTCATGGCTCAGGGCAGGAAGAAGTATTAGACGGTTCGTGCCAAGGCTGATGCGCGGACCGAGACAGGAGAAATGTGGCCAAGGTCCGCGTACACGAGCTCGCCAAGGAGCTCGGTATCACCTCCAAGGATGCGCTTGCAAAGCTGCAGAGCCTCGGAGAGTTCGTCCGTTCCGCATCGTCGACCATCGAACCCCCGGTGGCGAAGAAACTGCGTGACGCATTCCCGGGTGGGGGTTCCGCTCCCGCCCCGTCCGCTGCACCCGCAGCGAAGGCAGCCGCTCCGGCCGCCCCCAAAGCACCTGCGGCGGCTTCCGCCCCCGCACCTCAGGCTCCCGCGGCTCCTGCCGCGCCGTCCGCATCCTCCGCGCCTGCCGCCTCCCCGGCCGCTCGCCCGGGTGGCATGAAGCCGGGTGGAGCCCCCAAGCCGGGTTCCCGTGCCGCAGCCGAAGCGGAGGCAGCCCGTGTGGCCGCCGCCCGTGCGGCCAAGCCGGCTTCCCAGCAGCGCCAGTCCGGCCCCCGTGCCGGTGGCCCCCGTCCGGGCAACAACCCGTTCGCCAGCTCCCAGGGCATGCCCCGTGGGCGCGACGGCGAGCGTGCTCCCCGTCCGGGTAACAACCCGTTCGCCAGCTCCCAGGGCATGCCCCGCCCGGGTGGTCCCCGCCCCGCAGCAGGCGCCGGCGGTCCCCGCCCGGCAGCCGGCGCCGGTGGTCCCCGTCCCGCAGCGGGTGCCGGTGGTCCGCGTCCGGGCGCACCGCGTCCCGGCGCTCCCCGCCCGGGTGCTCCGCGCCCCGGCGGTCCTCGCCCCACCCCGGGCATGATGCCCAGCCGCATCGAGCGTCCCGCTCCCGGCGCGGCAGCGCGTCCGGGCGCACGTCCCGGTGGCGGCCCCGGCCGTCCCGGTGGCGGCACCGGTGGCGGCGCTCCCGCCGGCGGTGGCTTCGGCAAGGGCGGCCGCGGTCGCGGTGGCACTCAGGGCGCCTTCGGCAAGGGTGGCGCAGGACGTGGCAAGCAGCGCAAGTCGAAGCGTGCCAAGCGCCAGGAACTGGAGCAGATGAGCGCACCGTCGCTGGGCGGCGTGAGCGTGCCTCGCGGCGACGGCCAGACGATCGTCCGTCTGCGCCGTGGCTCCTCGATCACGGACTTCGCCGAGAAGATCGATGCGAACCCCGCGTCGCTCGTCACGGTGCTGTTCCACCTCGGCGAGATGGCCACGGCCACGCAGTCGCTGGACGAGGAGACCTTCGAGCTCCTGGGCGCCGAGCTGGGCTACAAGCTCCAGATCGTCTCCCCGGAGGACGAGGAGCGCGAGCTGCTGAGCAGCTTCGACATCGACTTCGAAGCCGAGCTTGAGGCCGAAGGCGACGACGAACTGGAGGCCCGCCCGCCGGTCGTCACCGTCATGGGTCACGTCGATCACGGTAAGACCCGACTGCTGGACGCGATCCGCAACTCGGACGTCGTGGCCGGCGAGCACGGTGGCATCACCCAGCACATCGGCGCCTACCAGATCACCCACGAGCACGAGGGCGTCGAGCGCAAGGTCACCTTCATCGACACCCCGGGTCACGAGGCCTTCACGGCCATGCGTGCCCGTGGCGCCAAGGTCACCGACATCGCGATCCTCGTGGTCGCGGCCGATGACGGTGTCATGCCGCAGACGGTTGAAGCGCTCAACCACGCTCAGGCGGCGAACGTGCCGATCGTGGTCGCCGTGAACAAGATCGACAAGGAAGGCGCCAACCCGGACAAGATCCGTGGCCAGCTGACCGAGTACGGCCTGGTTCCGGAAGAGTACGGCGGCGACACCATGTTCGTGGACGTCTCCGCACGTCAGAACCTGCACATCAACGAGCTGCTGGAAGCCGTCCTGCTGACGGCCGACGCCGCTCTGGATCTGCGCGCCAACCCGGACAAGGATGCTCGCGGTATCGCGATCGAAGCGAACCTGGACCGTGGCCGTGGTTCCGTGGCGACCGTTCTGGTTCAGTCGGGCACCCTGCACATCGGCGACACGATCGTGGCCGGCACGGCTCACGGCCGCGTCCGTGCCATGTTCGACGAGGACGGCGAGTCTCTCACCGAGGCTGGTCCGTCGCGTCCGGTCCAGGTGCTGGGTCTGTCCAACGTCCCGCGTGCCGGTGACACCTTCTTTGTGACCGCTGACGAGCGCACCGCCCGCCAGATCGCCGAGAAGCGTGAAGCCGCGGACCGCAACGCCGCCCTGGCGAAGCGCCGTAAGCGCATCAGCCTGGAAGACTTCGACCAGGCCGTCGCCGAAGGCAAGATCGACACCCTCAACCTCATCCTCAAGGGTGACGTGTCCGGTGCCGTGGAAGCCCTCGAGGACGCCCTGCTCAAGATCGACGTGGGCGACGACGTCCAGCTGCGCGTCATCCACCGCGGTGTGGGTGCCATCACGCAGAACGACGTCAACCTGGCGACCGTGGACAGCGCGATCATCATCGGCTTCAACGTGAAGCCGGCCGAGCGCGTGGCCGAACTGGCCGAGCGCGAGGGCGTCGACATGCGCTTCTACTCGGTCATCTACGCGGCGATCGACGACATCGAACTCGCGCTCAAGGGCATGCTCAAGCCCGAGTACGAAGAGGTCCAGCTCGGCACGGCCGAGGTCCGCGAAGTGTTCCGTTCCTCCAAGTTCGGCAACATCGCAGGCTCGATCGTCCGTTCCGGCCTCATCCGCCGTAACGCGAAGGCCCGTGTGCTGCGCGATGGCAAGGTCATCGGGCAGAACCTGTCCATCGATTCGCTCAAGCGCTTCAAGGACGACGCCACCGAGGTCCGCGAGGGCTTCGAGTGCGGTATCGGCCTCGGTTCGTACAACGACCTCACCGAGGGCGACATCATCGAGACCTTCGAGATGCGCGAGAAGCCGCGCGTCTAGGAGTGTCGGGAAGGCCGGGCCCGGGGGAGACCGCGGGCCCGGCCTTCCGTTCACCGTCACACGTCTTTTGAGGAGGAGAACATGGCAGATCCAGCACGCGCCGGACGACTGGCGCAGCGCATCAAGGTCCTGGTGGCTGAGGCGCTCAGGAAGGCCGTCAAGGACGAGCGGGCGCTCGACATCACCGTGACCGATGCACGGGTCACGAACGATCTCCAGCACGCCACCGTCTACTACACGGTCCTCGGCGACGCCGAGACCCGGGCCGGGGCGGAAGAAGTCCTGGCTCAGAACAAGGGGATCCTGCGCCGGGAGGTCGGACGCAATCTGACCATCCGCCTGACGCCCACCCTGGAGTTCGTCGCCGACGAGATTCCGGAGAACGCCTCGAACCTCGAGGAACTGATCCGCAAGGCCAAGGAACGGGACGCCGAAGTGGCGGCGCTGGCCGAAGGGGCCGTCTTCGCCGGCGAGTCCGATCCGTACAAGAAGGACGACGAGGATCAGGAAGACTGATCTCTCGCCCTGCTGAGGGAACGCGTCACCCTGCCACGGCGCCGGGTACGACTGAGGCCCACCGGGACATCCCGGTGGGCCTCAGTCGTACCGTCAGGTCGCTGTCAGACCGTCACGTCTCGGGCGCCCTCGGGAGAGGGCGCCCCGGACCCTACTTGGTCCAGACGAGCGGCTTGTCGCGGTACGGGTTCAGGTCGTAGCTGAGGTAGTTGCTGGAGTTGCCCGTGTAGGAGACTCCGGTCACCGCGGTTCCGGTCGGGGCGAGGGCGATCTGGCAGTCCACCTGCGTGTCGCCGATGGCCCGGAAGCTCTTGGAGTAGGGGCACTTGTCGAAGCCGCCGAAGATGATCAGGCTGCCGGCCGGCGAGCCGCCGGCCAGGGTGCCCTTGAAGGACGTGTGCGTCCAGGAGACCGAGGTCTTGATCGGGTTCAGCGTCTGCTTGAGGGTGACCTCGCTGTGGATGTAGTACGGCACGTAGCCCTTGTACTTGTCCGAGTTCTTGAGGCCGGCCAGGTCCGCGAACGAACCCTTCTCGATGCTGGTGACCTTCACGTCGAAGAGCTGCTTGTCGTAGTAGTCCTTGCCGGGCTTGCCGGTCTGGACGAAGATCTTGCCGGTCTGGCCGATCTTGAGGGTGGTGCCGGCGGGGGTCATCTGCTCCACCGAGGGGCCGCCCTTGGGATCGGTCGCGGGAGCGGCACTGGTCTCCGACGGCGTCTCGGACGGGGTGTCCGAGGGGGATGACTCGGTGGACGGAGTCTCTTCCGGGGTCTGCGAAGGAGTGCTCGAGGAGCTCTCCACCGGGGCCGGATCCTTCTTGGTGTCCACGGTGATGGTGCAGGCGCTCAGGCCCAGGGCCAGTGCGGCCAAGGCTGCGACGGCGCCCGCGCTGCGGGTGCGAGTGGTGAAGAGTGACATGGTTCCCTGATCCTTGCTACTGCGTCAGATCGCACCTGTTAGTGCAATCATTGGAGCAATTGTGGCATGTTCCGTGCCCTGGCCGCGATGGGTACCTCTCCCCATGACGAAGGCTGGGAGGGGTGTGACCAGACGCCCGGGCGGCCGCCGTGCAACCGCTCGTGACAACGTCGGGGGAGCCTCACGGGAGCTTCCCGGGCGCGGGGGAAGGTCCGCGACCTCCTATACTGGAAGGCGTGCTTTCGGGACTGGTGATCGTGGACAAACCACAGGGTTGGACGAGCCACGATGTCGTGGCCCGTATGCGTCGGCTGGCGGGGACCCGCAAGGTGGGCCATGCCGGAACCCTCGACCCCATGGCGACCGGTGTTCTGGTGGTCGGCGTCAACAAGGCGACGCGTCTCCTGACGTACATCGTGGGCACCGGCAAGCGCTACACCGCCACCATCCGCCTTGGCCAGTCCACCGTGACCGACGATGCCGAAGGCGAGGTCACCGCCGAACAGGACGCCGCGTCCGTCACGGAGGAGTCCATCCGCGAGGCCGTCCTGGCGTTCCTCGGTGACATCCAGCAGGTGCCCAGCAGCGTCAGCGCCATCAAGGTCAACGGCGAGCGGTCCTACGCCCGCGTGCGGGCCGGTGAGGACGTGGCGCTGGCGGCACGGCCCGTGACCATCCGGCGCTTCGACGTCCTGGACATCCGCCGCGACGGCGCCCTCATCGACGTCGACGTGGACGTGGAGTGCTCCTCGGGGACCTACATCCGCGCTCTGGCCCGTGACCTGGGCGCAGCGCTCGGCGTCGGGGGGCATCTCACCGTGCTCCGCCGCCATGAAGTCGGTCCGTTCACCCTCGACGCCGCCCGGACCCTGGAGCAGCTCGCCGAGGACTTCCAGGTCCTGGACCTGGCGCAGGCCGCCCGTGATCTGATGCCGGTGCGGGAACTCAGCGCCGAGGAGGCGGCGGATCTGTCCCATGGCCGCCGCATCCCGCGCGACGAAGCGCTGCCCGGAACCGCCGACGCCCCGGTCGCCGCCTTCGCGCCCGACGGCGCCCTCGTGGCACTCCTGGCCGACTCCGGCCGACACGCCAAGCCCGTGCTCGTCTTCCCTCCGGACGCTCCGGAGGCGCCCGCCGGGTCTGCCGGGTCTGCCGCGGGGGAGCGGTGATGGACGTCTATTTCTGGATCATCGCCGTCGTGGGGGTCGCCTCCACGGTGATCTGCGCCGTCGCCGGCGCCCTGGGGAAGAAGCCCAACGACGTGACCATCCTGTCCGTGGGGGCCGTGTGGCTCGCGCTGCTCGTCTACCTGGTGGGATCGATCGTCCGCGTGAGCCTGGGGGAGCGGATCCGCGGAGAGGCCTGGGAGTTCTGGGGCTACATGATCACGGCCCTGGTTCTGCCGCTGGGCGCCGTCTACTGGTCCGTGGTGGAACGGACCCGGTGGAGCAATTTCGTCATGGCGGTGGTGGGCGTGACGGCGCTCGTGATGGCCGCCCGTATGAACCAGATCTGGTACTAAAGGGAGAATTCGGTGATGACCACCCCCAGCAACAAGGAACAGACGGGCGCGGAACAGACGAGCCCGGAGCAGGGCAACACCCGGAACACCGGTCCGGGCCGCCTGCTGATCGCCGTCTACGGCGTCTTCGCCTTGGCGGCCACCGCCCGCGCCGCGTATCAGATCGCCACCAAGTTCCACACCGCTCCGCTCGCCTACCTCCTCTCGGCGCTGGCCGCCGTCGTCTATATCGTCGCGACGGTGTCTCTGGCGCGGAAGGGCACTGCATCCTTCCGGGTCTCGGTGGTTGCCGTCAGCCTGGAGCTTCTCGGCGTCCTGGTGGTCGGCGCGCTGAGCGTCTTCGACGCCCAGGCGTTCCCGGCGGACACCGTCTGGTCCGGCTTCGGCAAGGGCTACGGTTTCGTGCCGCTTTTGCTGCCGCTGCTCGGCCTCTGGTGGCTGTACAAGCGACGGCCGGCCGCGGCCTGAGGGCCCGGCGCTTTCCGCCGCCCGCGCACCCGGTATTCTTGACAGGCCGCTAGCCGCGGCACACCGCTCTTGTAGGGGATGGCTCATGGTTGACATTTGGCGGGACCTCTCGGAGGTTCCGGAAGCTTACGGTCCCACCGTGGTGACGATCGGGAACTTCGACGGCGTGCACCGGGGCCACCGCCGCGTCCTCAGCCGCCTGGTCGAGGCCGCCCGCGAGGGTGGCGCGCGCGCCGTCGTCGTGACGTTCAACCCGCATCCCGCGCAGGTCCACCGTCCCGAGCATGCGCCCGAACTCATCATGGGACTTCAGGACCGGATCGAAGCGCTCGGCGCGGAAGGCGTCGACGCGGTCCTCGTCATGCATTACACGCCGGAGCTCGCCTCCATGAGCGCGCGCGGTTTCGTCCAGGACGTCCTGGTGGACGGCCTGCGGGCCTCCGGCGCCGTGATCGGCCACGACACCCGTTTCGGCGCCGGCAACAGCGGCGATGTGGACACCATGCGGGAATTGGGCGCTGAACTCGGCTTCCAGGTGGAGGTCATCGACGAATACGGCAGCGACGACGACGGCGGCCTCTCCCGCCGCTGTTCGTCCACCTGGGTGCGGGAGGCCCTCGCCTCGGGGAACGTCGGGCAGGCCGCCGAGGTGCTCGGCCGCCCGCATCGCATGCGCGGCGAAGTGGTCCACGGCGCCGCCCGCGGCCGCGAACTCGGATTCCCCACGGCGAATCTGGCTCACGACTCCTCGGGCTTCGTCCCCGCGGACGGCATCTACGCGGGGTGGCTCGTCGATGAAGCGGGCACCCGCTGGCCCGCCGCCATCTCCGTGGGCTCCAACCCCACGTTCGAGGGAGTCCAGCGCCAGGTCGAGGCCCACGTGATCGGACGGCCGGACGAACCGGTGGAGAACTTCAACCTGTATGGACAGTGCGTCGTGGTGGAGTTCGTCTCCCATCTGCGCGGCATGGTCGCCTACCGCGGTCCCGAGGCGCTCGTGGAGCAGATGTGCCTCGACGTCGCGCAGACGCGCGAGATCCTCGGGGTCGGCGCACCCCAGGCCTGACTACCCTTCGGGTCGTCCGCGCTCGGGCGATCCGGCCTTGAGGCGTTCGGCGAACGCCCGATGGTCCGCCGCGTTGACCTCCTCATAGGCGAGTGACCAGTCCAGCAGGGCCGATCCCACTTTCCGGCTCCGGCCGAGGTATCCGGCGATCCGGGTGGCCGCCGGAGACTGCGAGTGGGCGCGGGACAGCAGCAGCGCGCATGCCTGGGCATATCCGTGGAACGGGCCGTCCTCCAGGGTCGAGGCGTCGATCCCGCCCTTCATGTCGCGGAACTGCCGCAGGTAGAAGTCGCCTTCCGGCGCCTGCAGATGGCCCAGGAACGGGTCCGAGCAGGCCTGGAGGATCTTCTGGAGACCGACCACACGGGCGCCTTCACCGCGTTCGGCGACCCCGTCCAGCAGGGGGCGCGGCTGCGCGATCCCGCCGTACTCGGCCAGCACGCTCCGGCGGGCCTCCTTCGCCTGCAGGATGAGGACGTCGTCCGCGGAGTCCTGCAGCGCCAGCACGAAGCACTGGGTTCCGACGCTCCCCACGCCCACCACCCGGCGTGCGAAGTCCGCCAGCGAGTAGTGCTGGACCAGGAAGGCGATGTCGATCGCGGCATTGCGCTGATAGGCCTTGAAGAGCGCGTTGAGATCGCGGGTCAGGGACGGATCCACGTGCTCCATGACGGGCGGGTCGTCCAGGAACCGGATGCGGCCGTCCTCGCCCTTCCGGGTCAGCTTGCGGGCGGCCTGCCCGGCGGTCCGCTTCCGCGCCTTCGTGATCGCGTCCTGGAGTGCCTTCCGCGACGGTCCGGAGAGCCTGCTCAGCGTCTCCTCGGCGTCGACGTTCGCGTAGTACCGCTCCACGGGGCTCAGCCGGAGCGCGGCGTCCAGGCCCAGCCGGTAGCCGTCGACGGCGGCCAGCACGGCGTTCTCGATGACCTCCGGACTGCGTCCGCTGTCCCGGCCGGCGATGACAAGGCTTGTGACGAGGCGCTTGAGGTCCCACTCCCACGGCGCCCAGGCGGCCTCGTCGAAGTCGTTGAGATCGAACACCAGGCTTCGCTCCGGGGAAGCGTAGAACCCGAAGTTGGCGAGGTGGGCGTCGCCGCAGGAGGCCACCAGGATCCCGCTGTGCCGGTCGCGGGCGAGGTCCGCGGCCATCACGGCTGCGGCCCCGCGGTAGAAGGCGAACGGTGAGGCCGCCATCCTCTCCTCGCGCAGTGGGACCAGGGCGGGCACCCGCGTCGCGTTCTGCCGGTCGAGGATGTCCAGCGGCTCCCTGCCGTCCGTGGTGAGCCGCGCCAGTTCCCGGCGGGGATGGGATGACCGGGCCGCCCGGCCGGCGGTGAGCTGTTCCGTGAGGGTCGCGCGTGCAGGCTCCATGAGGACAGTCTGGTGGCCGCCTTCGCTCCGGACAAGCGGCGCCTCCGTCGATCCCGCCCCGCCTTTCGACAAGGTACGGCGGATGACGATAGAATGACAGGTGGATTCGGCTGCAGTCCGTGGTTGCCGAATCCGTTGCCTGCCCGCCTCGGCGGCAGGCGGCTACCCGGCAGTGATTTTCTGTCCGGGCCTCACGGCACAACTCATAGGAGTTCACTGTGGCACTTGACGCCGCCGTAAAGACGCAGATCATCCAGGAATTCGCCACCCACGAGGGTGACACCGGTTCCCCCGAGGTTCAAATCGCTGTGCTGTCCAAGCGCATCTCTGACCTGACGGAGCACCTGAAGTTCCACAAGCACGACCACCACACCCGCCGTGGCCTCATGGCTCTGGTCGGTCGCCGCAAGCGCATGCTGCGTTACCTGCACGACACCGACATCAACCGCTACCGTTCGCTCATCGAGCGTCTCGGCCTGCGCCGCTAGTTGGTCCGGAAGCGGCCCGCTCCTCGAGTGGGCCGCTTCCTGCGGCACTGGCGAAAACTGAGTTCGACAGAAAAGCACATCAGCAGAAGACCTTCCGGATCCGCGCATTCGCGGTCCTCGGTAGTGACTCGCGGGACGGGCCCCGAAGCCCTGGGCCCGAGAGTCTCGATCGAAGACCGGGTGACGTACAGGACGGCGACGCCGCCCCTGGGCTGGAGCGGACGGTTTTCACACATGAAACGGAGGTGACCCTTGGAGGGTCCCGAGATCCAGTTCTCCGAAGCGATCATCGACAACGGCCGATTCGGCCAGCGCGTGATCCGCTTTGAAACCGGCCGTCTGGCCAAGCAGGCCGCAGGTGCGGCCATGGTGTACATCGACGATGACACCGCCCTGCTCTCCGCCACCACCGCGGGCAAGCACCCGCGTGAGGGCTTCGACTTCTTCCCGCTCACCGTCGATGTGGAAGAGCGCATGTACGCCGCCGGCCGCATCCCCGGCAGCTTCTTCCGCCGCGAAGGCCGTCCGTCCACGGAAGCCATCCTGGCCTGCCGTCTAATGGACCGCCCGCTGCGCCCGGCCTTCGTGAAGGGCCTGCGCAACGAGGTCCAGATCGTCGTCACCGTTCTGGCGATCAACCCGGACGAGCTCTACGACGTGGTCGCCATCAACGCGTCCTCCATGTCCACCCAGCTCTCCGGCCTGCCGTTCTCCGGCCCGATCGGCGGCGTCCGCGTCGCGCTGATCGCCGATGAGCAGGGCACCCAGTGGGTCGCCTTCCCGAAGCACTCCCAGCTCGAGAACGCCGTGTTCGACATGGTCGTGGCCGGCCGCATCGCCGGTGACGACGTCGCGATCATGATGGTCGAGGCCGAGGCCACCGACAACTCCTGGAACCTCATCAAGGAACAGGGCGCCACGGCCCCGACCGAAGAGGTCGTGGCCGAGGGCCTCGAGGCCGCCAAGCCGTTCATCAAGGCCCTGTGCGAGGCACAGGCCGACCTGGCCGCCCGCGCCGCCAAGCCCACGGTCGAGTTCCCCGTGTTCCTGGACTACCAGGACGACGTGTTCGCCGCCGTCGAGGCCGCCGCTGCGACCCGCCTGGCCGAGGTCTTCCAGATCGCGGACAAGCAGGAGCGCGACGCCGCTTCCGACGCTCTCAAGGACGAAGTGGTCGCCGCTCTGTCCGAGCAGTTCGAGGGCCGCGAGAAGGAGCTGTCCGCAGCCTTCCGCTCCGTCACCAAGCAGGTCGTGCGTCAGCGCATCCTGAAGGACCAGGTCCGCATCGACGGCCGTGGCCTGACGGACATCCGTCAGCTCACCGCCGAGGTCGAGGTCCTGCCCCGCGTGCACGGTTCCGCCATCTTCGAGCGCGGCGAGACCCAGATCATGGGTGTCACCACGCTGAACATGCTCAAGATGGAGCAGCAGATCGACTCCCTGTCGCCGGAGAAGACCAAGCGCTACATGCACAACTACAACTTCCCGCCGTACTCCACCGGTGAGACCGGCCGCGTCGGTTCCCCGAAGCGCCGCGAAATCGGCCACGGCGCTCTCGCCGAGCGCGCCCTGGTGCCGGTGCTGCCGAGCCGCGAGGAGTTCCCCTACGCGATCCGTCAGGTGTCCGAGGCTCTCGGCTCCAACGGCTCGACGTCGATGGGTTCCGTCTGTGCCTCCACCCTGTCCCTCCTGAACGCCGGTGTGCCGCTGAAGGCCCCCGTCGCCGGCATCGCCATGGGCCTGGTGTCCGACGAGGTCGACGGTCAGACCCGCTACGCGGCCCTGACCGACATCCTCGGCGCCGAAGACGCCTTCGGCGACATGGACTTCAAGGTCGCCGGCACCCGTGAGTTCGTCACGGCCATCCAGCTCGACACCAAGCTGGACGGCATCCCCGCCTCCGTGCTGGCCGCCGCTCTGAAGCAGGCCCGCGAGGCCCGCCTCCACATCCTCGACGTGCTCAACGCCGCGATCGACACCCCGGACGAGCTCTCCGAGTTCGCTCCGCGCGTCATCGCCGTGAAGATCCCCGTGGACAAGATCGGTGAGGTCATCGGCCCCAAGGGCAAGATGATCAACCAGATCCAGGAGGACACCGGCGCGGACATCTCCATCGAGGACGACGGCACCGTCTACATCGGCGCCACCAACGGCCCGTCCGCCGAGGCTGCCCGTTCCGCGATCAACGCCATCGCGAACCCGCAGATCCCTGAGGTCGGTGAGCGTTACCTGGGCACCGTGGTCAAGACCACCACGTTCGGCGCGTTCGTCTCCCTCACCCCGGGCAAGGACGGCCTCCTGCACGTCACCGAGCTGCGCAAGCTGGCCGGTGGCAAGCGCGTGGACAACGTCGAGGACGTCGTCTCCGTGGGCCAGAAGGTCCAGGTGGAGATCACCAAGATCGACGACCGTGGCAAGCTCTCCCTCTCCCCGGTGGTTGAGGACGAGGCCGAAGCCCCGGCTGGCGAGTAGTACATGGCAGCCACTGAGCTGCCTCTGAGCGTGGAGCATGGCCGTCCGGTCCTGCTCCACGCCCATGATGGGGCAGAAGTCCGCCGGACCATCCTCCCGGGCGGCGTCCGCGTCCTCACCGAATCCATGCCGGGGCAGCGCTCCGCGACCATCGGCTTCTGGGTCGGCGTGGGCTCCCGCGACGAGGTGGGCGGCCAGCACGGCTCCACCCACTTCCTCGAGCACCTGCTCTTCAAGGGCACCCGACGCCGGACCGCTCTGGAGATCGCCTCCGCCTTCGACGAGGTGGGCGGCGAATCCAACGCGGCCACCGCGAAGGAGAGCACCTGCTACTACGCCCGCGTGCTCGACCGTGATCTGCCGATGGCGATCGACGTCATCGCGGACATGATCACCGGCGCCGTCCTCGACCCCGAGGAGCTCGAGCAGGAGCGCGAGGTCATCCTCGAAGAGATCGCCATGGACGCGGACGATCCCACCGATGTGGCGCACGAGCACTTCGTGTCCGCCGTCCTCGGCGAGCATCCGCTGGGCCGCCCGATCGGCGGCACTCCCGAAGCCATCCGCGCCGTGGCGCGGGACTCGGTGTGGGAGCACTACCAGCAGCACTACCGTCCCCAGGAACTCGTGGTCACCGCCGCCGGCGGTCTGGACCACGACGTCGTCTGCTCGCTCGTGGAGGAGGCTCTCCGGTCCGCCGGCTGGCCGATGACACAGGGCACCGCGCCGAAGCCGCGCCGGTCCTCGGTGGCGGCCGAGATCTCCGGGCAGCCGGGCCTCGCCGTGGTGAAGCGTCAGGTGGAGCAGGCCAACATCATCCTGGGCTGCCCGGGGCTGGTGGCCGGCGACTCCCGCCGTTACGTCATGAGCGTGCTGAACTCCGTGCTCGGCGGTGGCATGTCCTCCCGTCTGTTCCAGGAGATCCGCGAGAAGAAGGGCCTGGTGTACTCCACGTACTCCTTCTCGTCGAGCTACGCGGACACGGGCTACTTCGGTCTGTACGCGGGCTGCAGCCCGGCCAAGGTAGGGCAGGTCATCACCCTGCTCCAGGCCGAACTGGACAAGCTCGCGGAACACGGCATCACGGAGTCGGAACTGAGCAAGGCCAAGGGCCAGCTTTCCGGCGGGATCGTGCTGGCCCTGGAGGACACCGGCTCCCGGATGTCCCGCCTGGGCCGTGCGGAGCTCGTGTCCGGCGAGTTCCAGAGCATCGACGACACGCTCGCACGGATCGACGCCGTGACCGCGGACGAGGTCCTGCAGCTGGCGCGGGACATGGCCGGGCGTCCCCGCACCATCACCGTCGTCGGACCGTTCGACGAGTCGGAGACGTTCGGGCTTTAACGAAGCGCGGAGCAACGATCTGCTCTGCCTGCTATTCCCACGGCGGCGTGGTCACCACACGCCGTGGTCAGGGCCGTGGGGCCCTTTTATGCAGGCTGCCGCAGATCCTTGCTCCGCGCTGTGCTTTTCCGGATGTCTTCGGGTCGTCGGGTGGTGCTCAGCCGCCGGCGAAGGGTGGGAGGACGTCCACCGTGTCGCCGGCGGAGAGGGGCTTGGCGTGGTCCTTCGCGGCCACGCCGTTGATGAGGAACGAGCTCCGGGACAGGACCCGGGAGAGTTCCGGGGCGTCAGGGGTGGCGCCGGGGCGCTCGAGCCGCTGGAGGGTCTCCAGGAGCGCGCCCAGGGTGAACGGGGCCGCGGAGGGGGCCGCGCCGTCGTCGTCCGTGGGGGTGAATGCCGCGGTGTCGATCCGCTCCTCGTCCAGTCCGGCGGCCGCCTTGGCCGCGGCGAAGTACCGTACCGTGATCATCTGTTCTGTTCTCCTGGGTGACTCTGCGTGACTCAGCCGCCGATGGCGCTCATGGAGCGGTCCGGCTGCACGAAATCGGGGGCGTCGAGGCCCACATGGCCCATGCCGTGGGCCTTCGGCTTGACCCACATGGCCTCCTGCCAGCGGCGGACCAGCTCGTCGTCGTCCGCACCGGAACGGAGCGGCCCGAGGAGGTCGAACTCCTCACGGGAGAACAGGCAGCTCATGACCTTGCCCTCGGCGGTGAGGCGGGTGCGCCGGCAATCGGAGCAGAACGGCTCCGTCACGGACGCGATGATGCCCACCGTGCCGAGCGCCTCACCGGTCTCCCGGGAGAACACCGTGAACCGTTCCGCCGGGGCGCCGTCGCGCTGGCGGGGGTCCGGTCCGAGGTCGAACCGCTCCTCGATGATCTCCCGGGTCTGGGCGGCGGTGATGAGCTGTTCGCGCTGCCAGATGTGGTCCGCGTCCAGCGGCATCTGCTCGATGAACCGCAGCTCGTAGCCGTGTTCCAGCGCCCAGGCCAGCAGATCCGGCGCCTGGTGATCATTGAGGCCGCGCATGAGGACCGCGTTGAGCTTCAGGGGGGTCAGCCCGGCCTGCGCGGCGGCTTCGACGCCGCGCAACACCTGGTCCAGGAAGTTGCGCCGGGTCAGCGTGGCGAAGGTTTCGGGGTGGATGGAGTCGAGCGAGACGTTGATCCTGCTCAGCCCGGCGTCCCGGAGCGCCTGCGCCCGTGATTCCAGGCCGACGGCGTTCGTGGTCATCGAGATCGGCAGCTCGGGATGGTCGGAACGCAGTCCCGCGATGATCTCCACCAGATCGGCCCGGACCAGCGGCTCGCCGCCGGTCAGACGCAGTTCGCGCACGCCGAGGCGTTCCACGGCCAGCCGCACCAGGCGGCGGATCTCGTCCTGGGTCATGAGGCGGTCCTTCGCCATCCAGTCGAGTCCGTTGGCGGGCATGCAGTACGTGCAGCGCAGATTGCACTTGTCGATCAGCGAGACCCGGAGGTCGGTCGCGAGGCGCCCGAAGCGGTCCAGAAGACCGCTGTGGTCAGGCATCGGCGACGGGCCGCCGTCCCGCACGGCAGGGGGAAGCCCGGGCATGCCGAGGGCTACGCGCACGCCCGCATCATGTGCGGTGTTCTCCATGTCTTTCACCCTACGCCAGCCGGACGGCACCAGGATGTTTCAGTCTTGTCATAACTGCCGATCCCCTGCTCTTGATCGGTGGCACCGGCCTACTCTGGAGAAATGAACGGTGCCTCGCCCTCTCCGGAATCCCCGGCGGCTTCACGCTCCGGCTGGTCTCCGGGCTGGCGGGTGACGGTGCCGGCCGCCGTGTGCGGTCTGCTCGCCGTGGGGACCGGAGTGCTCGTGGGGGAGTTCCTCAGCACGTGGCTGAGCCCCTCGCTGACACCCTTGAACGCCGTGGGCGGGATGGTGATCGACGCCGTTCCCGCACCGGTCAAGGAGTGGGCCATCGCCAGCTTCGGCACCTCGGACAAGACCGTGTTCGGAATCCTCATGCGCGTCATCGCCGGGCTGCTGGCGGCGCTGGCCGGGATCCTGGAATTCCGTCGTCGCCGGGTCGGCGTCCTGCTGGTGGCCGCGGTCGGGGTCGTGGCGGCGTGGGCAGGAGCTGTGAGGCCCGACGGCGGCGCCGTACCGGCGGTGCTGGGCCTGCTGTCCGGCGTGGTGGCCGCCGTCGTGCTGTCCCTCCTGATCACGCGGCTCGGCGACTGGGCGCGGAGCGGTTCCCGGACGGAGCCGGCGCGCGGAACCGAGGGGGAGGCGGTGGATCCCGCGAGCAGCCGCCGCCGGTTCCTCGGCGCGGTCGGTGCGAGCGCCGTGGGGGTCGCCGTCCTCGCGGCGGGGACGGCCGTGGCGCGCGGTGCCCGGAACGGCTACCAGACAGCGCGAGCGGCCCTGAAACTCCCGGCGTCGGCGAAGGCCGCGCCGCCCGCTCCGGCCGATCTCCCCGTGCCGGGCATCTCGCCGTGGTCCACCCCGAACGGCGAGTTCTACCGGATCGACACCGCACTGGTGGTGCCCTTCGTGGACCCCGCCACCTGGACTCTCAAAGTCACCGGGCTGGTCGAGCGGGAGGTCACGCTCAGCTTCGACGAGCTGCTCGCCAAGCCACTGCGCGAACTGGACGTGACCCTCGCCTGCGTGTCCAACGAGGTGGGTGGCGACCTCGTGGGGAACGCCCGCTGGCTCGGCTGGCCCGTGCGGGAACTGCTCGCGCAGGCAGGGGTGCGGCCGGGCGCCGACATGGTCCTCTCCACGAGTGTGGACGGCTTCACCGCCAGCACGCCGCTCGAGGCGTTGAGCGACGCGCGCGGCGCGTTGCTGGCGATCGGCATGAACGGCCAGCCGCTGCCTCCCGAACACGGCTTCCCGGTCCGGCTCGTGGTGCCCGGCCTGTACGGCTACGTCTCCGCGACCAAGTGGGTCACCGAGCTCAAGGTCACGACGTTCGCTCAGGACATGGCGTACTGGACGTCCCGCGGCTGGTCCGACCACGGTCCCATCAAGCGGTCCAGCCGGATCGACACGCCTCGCCAGGGCGCGACCGTCCCAGGGGACGGCGTCATCGGGGGTGTGGCCTGGGCCCAGGGCACCGGCGTGGCCTCCGTGGACGTGCGGCTCGACGACGGCGCGTGGCAGCCCGCGCGCCTGGGCGGCGACGGCGGCACGGACTCCTGGCGGCAGTGGTCACTGCCCGTCGCCGCGCTGACCGGAGGAGCTCCCGCTGGGGGCGAGCACCGGCTCACGGTCCGCATGACGGGCCGGGACGGCCGGCCCCAGTCGACGGACCTGGCGCCCCCGGCGCCGAACGGTTCCAGCGGCCTCCACACGATCACCTTCCGGGTCGGATGACAGCGTGCGTCCGGAGCGCGATGCCCGTGCGGTGATGCCGGACCACCGGCGCCGTGTCGTCCGAGCCGGATCCTCGGCGGTGGCCCGGGACCGGCTGCGGCCTGCCACAATGGGGCCATGACTTCGCATTCCGAGCCGTCCGCTCCGCGCGCCTCCCGGGGCCGGCGGAGCGTCGACGACCATGCGGCCGCCGTCCGGGACCTTCTGCATCCCGCGCTGGAACGCCTGGGCCGGGACGCCGTCACCGTGCCGCTCCCGGAGGCCCGTGGACGGGTGCTGGCCCGGCCTGTGATCGCGCCCCTGGACCTTCCGCCCTTCGACAACTCCCAGATGGACGGGTATGCCGTCCGGTCCGCCGATCTTCCGGGGCGGGTGACGGCCGTGGCGACGATCGCGGCGGGCCACGCCGAGGCGGCGCTCGCACCGGAACCCGGCCCGCGCGCCGCCGCCCCGATCATGACCGGCGCCATGCTGCCGGCCTGGGCGGACGCCGTCGTGCCCGTGGAAGCCGCCGATCCGCCGCGCTTCGTGGCGACCGGCGAGGAGGTGACCCTGCCGGAGGCGCCGGCAGGGCAGTTCGTCCGCGCCCAGGGGAGCGATGTCACGCGGGGGACCACCGTGCTGGAGCCGGGGGTGCGCCTGGGAGCGGCTCAGATCGCGCTGCTCGCCGCCCTCGGCCTGGTGGACGTTCCAGTGCGTGACGCACTGCGCGTCGCGGTGCTCAGCACCGGCGATGAGCTGGTGCAGCCGGGGGAGACCCTGCCTCCCGGGCGGATCTACGATTCGAACGGTCCCATGCTCGCGGCCGCGCTCGAGGACGCCGGCGCAGCGGTCCTGACCGTTCAGGCGCAGGAGGACAGCCCGGAAGGGCTTCGGGCCGCGCTCGCCCGGCTCGACGGGGTCGACCTGGTCGTGAGCACGGGCGGTATCAGCCAGGGGGCCTTCGAAGTGGTCAAACAGGGCCTCGAGGGCGGAGTGGAGTTCGTCTCGGTCGCGCTGCAGCCGGGCGGGCCCCAGGCCCTGGGCGCCGTGACCATTGCCAGCGGCACCGTGCCGTTCCTCGGATTCCCGGGCAACCCCGTGAGTTCCCTCGTTTCCTTCGAGATGTTCCTCCGCCCCCTCCTGGCCGGCCCGCGTCCGAGCGTCCGGGCCGTGCTCGAGGGCGCCGCGGACAGCCCGGCGGGCAAGCACCAGGTCCGGCGAGGCGCCCTGCGGGACGGACGGGTCCGGCTCGAAGGCGGCGCCGGATCGCACCTCCTGCACGCCCTGGCACAGGCCGATTGTCTGGTCCACCTCCCGGTGGGCCTCGAGCGCGCCGACGACGGCGCCGAAGTGGAAGTATGGATCGTATGACGCAACCCCAGGCCGGAGACGGCCCTCAGCTGACCCATGTCCGGGCCGACGGCAGCGCCCACATGGTCGATGTCTCAGCCAAGGAGGAGACCACGCGCGTGGCCACGGCCCAGGCAGTGCTCCGGACCACGCCCGAGGTCCTGCGGCTGCTCGGGGAGGGCGGTCTGCCCAAGGGCGACGCGCTCGCCGTGGCCCGCGTCGCCGGCATCATGGCCGCGAAGAAGACGCCGGAACTCGTGCCGTTGTGTCATCCGCTGCCGATCTCCAAGGTCACGGTGGACTTCGAGCTCCTGGAGGATGCCGTCCGCATCGAAGCGCTGGTCAAGACGCGCGGCGTGACCGGGGTGGAGATGGAGGCCCTCACGGCGGCGAGCGTCGCGGCACTCGGCGTCTACGACATGATCAAGGCCGTGGACAAGCACGCGGTCATCACGGACATCCAGGTGCTCGCGAAGAGCGGCGGCAAGAGCGGGGACTGGACGCGATGAGCCACGGACTGAGGAAGAATCGCGCAGGAGTGGTGGTGGCGTCCACGAGCGCCGCGGCGGGACTCGCCGAAGACCTGACCGGTCCGGTGCTGGTGGACTGGCTGCGGGAGCACGGCTTCGAGGTGGGCGAACCGCTCGTGGTGCCCGACGGCGCCGCCGTGGGCGCCGCTCTCCGCGCGCTCGTGCAGGTGGGATCCGCCGTCGTGATCACCACCGGGGGCACCGGCCTGACCCCGGATGACCTCACCCCGGAGGAGACCCTCCCCCTCCTGGACCGGCAGGTGCCCGGTCTCATGGAGGCGATCCGTGCGGTCGGGCTCGCCAAGACCCCGTTCGCCGCCCTGAGCCGGGGGTACGCCGGCCTGGCCGGCGACTGCCTGGTGGTCAACCTGCCGGGCTCCCCGAAGGGCGTCATGGACGGCCTCGGCGTCCTCGACCCCCTCATCAGCCACATCTGCGCCCAGGCCCAGGGAGAACACCATGACCACTGAAAATGCACAGCCCACTGAGAACGCACGGCCGGCCCAGCACGCCCGCGTCCTGTTCGCGGAACTGAGCTCCGCGCCGATCTCCGCCGACATGGCCCTGGACGCCGTGTCGCACGACCGGGCCGGCGCCGTCGTGACCTTCTGCGGCGTGGTCCGGGACCATGACGGCGGCCGTTCCGTGGACCGTCTCAACTACTCGGCGCATCCCAGCGCGCAGGAGGCCCTCGACCGGATCGTCGCCGAGCTCGGGGACACCCACGGCGAGGCGACGCTCTGGGTGTCGCACCGCGTGGGGGCCCTTTCGATCGGCGATGCGGCGCTGGTGTGCGCCGTCGCCACGCCGCACCGTCGCGAGGCGTTCGCCCTGTGCTCGGACATCGTGGAGCGCGTCAAGGCGGAGGTGCCGATCTGGAAGGAACAGTTCTTCTCGGACGGGACCGTCGAATGGGTGGGCGTCTGAGGCTCCGCGTCTGAGGGGGCCGTCCCCGTTTTCCGTGCCCGCCCGGCGCACGGATACGCTTGATCCATGAGCATCAGAGTGGCAGTGATCGGCGCGGGCGGGCGCATGGGCAGCGAGGCCGTGAAGGCCGTGGAGGCGGCTCCCGACCTGGAGCTGGTCGCCGCACTGGGCCGTCAGGACGCGCTGGAGGGCATCCTCGACGCCGGCGCCACCCACGTGGTGGACCTGAGCGTGCCCGACTCCACGGAGCGCAATGTCCGCTTCGCCGTCGAGCACGGCCTGCATGCCGTGGTCGGGACCACGGGCTGGACGCCCGAGCGTCTCGATGCGCTCCGCGGACTGCTCGCGACGCAGCCCGGCGTGGGTGTCCTGATCGCGCCGAACTTTGCCCTGGGGTCCGTGCTGGCCAGTGCCTTCGCGGCCAAGGCCTCCCGTTACTTCGAATCCGTGGAGATCGTCGAACTGCACCACCCGGACAAGGTGGATGCCCCGTCCGGCACCGCGGCGCGCACCGCGGAACTGATCGGCGCCGCGCGGGAGGCGGCAGGTGTCCCGGCGAGCCCCGACGCGACGCAGAGCGACCCGCTCGGGGCCCGGGGCGCCGTCGTCGACGGTGTTCACGTCCACAGCGTCCGGCTCCGTGGCCTGGTGGCGCACCAGGAGGTCCTGCTGGGCGGTCCGGGCGAGCAGCTGACCATCCGGCACGATTCGTACGACCGCGCGTCGTTCATGCCCGGCGTCCTGCTGGGGCTGCGCGAGGTGGCGGGACACCCGGGGCTGACCCACGGGCTCGACGGCTACCTGGATCTGGGGCTGTAGATGAAGGAGTTCTGGGCCGCCTACAAGACCAAGATCTGGGTGGGCGCCATCACCCTCCTGCTGGTCTTCTACCTGGTGGTGACGTTCAACCGGGCCGTGCTGCTGCTGATGGATCCGCAGCCGGTGGCGAAGGCGATGGGCCTGGCGTACCTCGTGCTGCCGGTGGTGGGCGCGTGGGCCCTCATCCGGGAGCTGATGTTCGGGGCACGCACCGAGCGCATGGCGCGCATCCTGGAGGAGGAGGGCGGCCTGCCGCCGGACAACCTGCCGCGCACGCCCGCCGGCCGGATCGTCCGTGAGGCGGCCGACGCGGAGTTCGTGAAGTACCAGCGGGAGGCCGAGGCGGCGCCGGAGGACTGGCGCGTGTGGTTCCGGCTCAGCTGCGCGTACGACGCCGCGGGGGACCGCCGTCGTGCCCGCGCCGCCATGCGTGACGCGGTGGGCCTCTTCCGCCGCGGTTAGCAGCGCCGCGAGGGCGGTCGGCGCCGCTCCGGACATCGCCGCATTCCCGCCATACGGGACCGCGTTGCAGAGGTTGGACGGATTCACGATAACCTTCATGCATGGCTGTTTCTGGTACACGCACCCCCAACCTCGGAACTCTTCTGACCGCGATGGTCACGCCGTTCACCGATGATGGAGTGGTCGATTACCGGAAAGCGGCGGAGCTCGCCGAGCACCTCGTGGACAACGGCTGCGACGGTCTCGTCGTCACCGGCACCACGGGGGAGACCTCCACGCTGACCGATGACGAGAACGTGGGCATGTTCCGCGCCGTCAAGGAAGCCGTCGGGGACCGTGCCGTGATCATCGCGGGCACGGGCACCAATGACACCGCTCACTCGATCCAGCTCTCCCGTCGTGCCGAGGAAGTGGGCGTCGACGGTCTGCTGATCGTGACGCCGTACTACAACAAGCCGAGCCAGGCCGGGGTGCAGGCGCACTTCGAAGCCGTCGCGGACTCCACGGGCCTGCCCGTCATGCTGTACGACATTCCCGGCCGCTCCTCGATCGAGATCGCGCCGGAGACCATGATCCGCCTGGCGGAGCACCCCAACATCGTCGCGGTCAAGGACGCCAAGGCGGACTTCGCCAAGGCCACCCGCGTCCTGCGGGAGACGGACCTGGTGTTCTACTCGGGCGATGACGGCCTCACCTTGGAATGGATGGCCCTCGGGGCCGTCGGCCTGGTGGGCGTGACCACCCACGTGGCCACGGCGAAGTTCCGCGCCCTCGTGGACGCCGTGAACGCCGGAGACCTGGCGACCGCCCGCACCCTCAACTTCGACCTCGAACCCGTGGTCCGTGCCACCATGACCCGCGCCCAGGGCGCCGTGGCGGCCAAGCAGATTCTTCAGTGGCAGAACGTCCTGCCCAACTCGCGTGTCCGCCTGCCCCTCGTGGAGCTGAGCGACGCCGAGCAAGCCATCATCCGTGAAGACTTGGCGGAGGCCGCATGGGTCCTGGGTTAGAACATCCAGAATCCCCTGCGGCTGCCGCCGGAAAGTAGCCAGATATGACCCAACTCGCGTTTTCCCACCTCACCACGCCTCCCAAGCTGGCGAAGGACACGCTCCGCATCGTTCCCCTGGGTGGCCTCGGGGAGGTGGGGCGCAACATGGCGGTCTTCGAGATCGCCGGCAAGCTCCTCATCGTGGACTGCGGCGTGCTCTTCCCTGAGGAGACCCAGCCCGGCGTGGATCTCATCCTCCCGGACTTCTCCTACATCGAGGACCGTGTCGATGACATCCTCGCCGTCATCCTGACGCACGGCCACGAGGACCACATCGGCGCCGTGCCGTACCTGCTGCGCCTGCGCCGCGACATCCCCCTGGTGGGCTCCCAGCTGACGCTGGCCCTCGTCGAGGCGAAGCTCGTGGAGCACCGCATCCGCCCGAAGACGATGGTGGTGGAGGAAGGCCAGGTCGAGCAGTTCGGTCCGTTCAACTGCGAATTCGTCGCCGTGAACCACTCGATCCCGGACGCCCTGGCCGTGTTCATCCGCACCGCAGGCGGCACCGTGCTGCACACCGGTGACTTCAAGATGGACCAGCTTCCGCTGGACGGCCGCATCACCGACCTCCGTCACTTCGCCCGTCTGGGCGAGGAGGGCGTGGATCTCTTCATGTCCGACTCGACCAACGCCGACGTCCCCGGCTTCACCACCGCGGAGAAGGAGATCGGCCCGACGCTGGACCGCCTCTTCGGCCAGGCCAAGAAGCGCATCATCGTCGCGTCCTTCTCGTCCCACGTGCACCGCGTGCAGCAGGTGCTGGACGCCGCTGCGAAGCACGGCCGCAAGGTGGCCTTCGTGGGCCGCTCCATGGTGCGCAACATGCAGATCGCCGCGAAGCTCGGCTACCTCGAGGTGCCGGACGGCATCCTGGTGGACCTGAAGAACGTGGACAAGCTGCCCGATGAGAAGGTCGTCCTCATGTCGACCGGCTCGCAGGGTGAGCCGATGGCCGCCCTCTCCCGTATGGCCAATGGCGACCACCGCGTCCAGGTGGGCACGGGCGACACCGTGATCCTCGCGTCCAGCCTGATCCCGGGCAACGAGAACGCCGTGTTCCGCATCATCAACGGTCTGCTCAAGCTGGGCGCCGATGTGATCCACAAGGGCAACGCCAAGGTCCACGTCTCCGGCCACGCCGCGGCCGGTGAGCTCCTGTACTGCTACAACATCCTGGAGCCGCTCAACGCCATGCCCGTGCACGGCGAGACGCGGCACCTGATCGCCAACGGCAAGATCGCCGAGGAGTCCGGTGTGCCGGGCGAGAACATCATCCTGGCGGACAACGGCACCGTGGTGGATCTGCACGACGGTCTGGCGAACATCGTCGGCCAGGTCGAAGTGGGCTTCGTCTACGTGGACGGCTCCAGCGTCGGCGAGATCACGGACGCCGACCTCAAGGACCGCCGCATCCTGGGTGATGAGGGCTTCATCTCGATCGTCACCGTCATCAACCGCAGCACCGGCAAGGTGGTCTCTGGGCCGGAGATCCACGCCCGCGGCGTCGCCGAGGAGGACGCGGTCTTCGACGAGATCATCCCCAAGATCAATGCCGCCCTCGAAGAGGCCGTGGCGGAGCGCAAGGATCACACCACCCACCAGCTCCAGCAGGTGGTGCGCCGCGTCATCGGCACCTGGGTGAACCGACGTCTCCGTCGCAAGCCGATGATCATCCCGGTGGTCCTGGAGGCCTGATTCCTCCCGGCCCCGACGTCAGAAGCGCCGTAGAACCCCGGAAATCCGGGGTTCTACGGCGCTTCTGGGCTAGGGTGGGACTATGGCGACCCGCACCCCTTCCGCGCCTAAAGGCACCACGAAAAGCAAGACCGGCACTTCCACCACGCGTGGCGGTTCAGGCCGGGCCGCTGCTTCCAAGGCTGCGGCTGCCCGGCACCAGAATGCCGGAGCCGCCGAACAGCCGTGGATCGTCCGCGCCCTGGCGGGCGCCTACCTGGGCCTGGCGCACGCCGTCGGCGCCGGGGTGCGCCGGATCGGCCGCGATGTCAGCGGCCTGGATCCGGAGGCCCGTCGTGACGGCGCCGCCCTCTTCAACCTGCTCCTCGCGGTCTTCATCGCCACGTTCGCGTGGTGGGGACTGAGCGGCTGGCTGCCCACCGTGGTGGCCTCGGTGGTCAACGGCACCTTCGGGTGGATGACGTACCTGCTGCCGCTCATGCTCGCCGTCTGCGGCGTCCGGCTCTTCCGCCATCCGGAGGACACCCGCGGGAACAACCGGATCGGCATCGGCTTCATCATCATGACGATCGCCGGATCGGGCCTCGCCCACGTGATCGGCGGCCAGCCGAGCCCCTTCGACGGTTTCGACGGCGTGCGCCGCGCCGGCGGGATGGTCGGCTTCCTGGTGGGATCCCCGCTGGCGGCCGTCCACGCGGCCCTGCCGATCGCGCTGTATTCGTTCCTCGCCTTCACCTCGGTCCTCATCGTGACCGCCACGCCGTTCACGGCCATTCCGCGCAGGATCCGCGAAGCCTACGAGCACCTCATGGGCATGGATCTGCAGGACCCCCTCACCGCTGACGGCCATGACCGCAGCTACCTCTACGAGCATGACCGTCCCGCGAAGCCGGCCAGGAAGCGTAAGCTCTTCAGCCGGGACAAGGGCCCGGAAGACCGTGCCGTGGACGGGTACGTGGGCGATGAGGCCTTCGAGCACGCCGTGATCGACGACGACGCGGCGGGCCCGGCGTCCGGCCTGGCTCCGGCGTCCGGCGCCGCAGCCCCTGCCGCCCCGGCCGTCCCCGCCGGCGTCCGCCGGCCCACCCAGTCCGAGCTGGCCCGCGAGAAGATCAAGGAACGCCAGGCGCAGCCCGAGCCCACGAGCCAGGACGACACCGCCACCCAGGCCCTGCCCGCCGTCGCCGCCACCACGGTGTTCAACGTCGAGCCGCAGAAGCCGCCCATTCCGGCGCCGATCCCTCAGCGGACCGAGCAGCTCTCGCTCGCCGGGGACGTGACGTACACGCTGCCCAACGCCGACGCCCTGGTGGCCGGCAGCGTGCCGAAGGAGCGCACGGAGGCCAACGACGCCGTCGTCGCCGCCCTGACGGACACCTTGCAGCAGTTCAATGTGGACGCCTCCGTGACCGGCTTCAGCCGTGGCCCGACCGTCACCCGGTACGAGATCGAGCTGGCGCCCGGCACCAAGGTGGAACGGGTCACCGCGCTGTCCAAGAACATCTCCTACGCCGTGGCGAGCTCGGATGTCCGCATCCTGAGCCCGATCCCCGGCAAGAGCGCCATCGGCATCGAGATCCCGAACACGGACCGCGAGACCGTGTCCCTGGGCGACGTCCTGCGCAGCCAGAACGCCCGCCGGACCGACCACCCCATGGTCATGGGCGTCGGCAAGGACGTCGAAGGCGGCTTCGTGGTCGCCAACCTGGCGAAGATGCCGCACATGCTCGTGGCCGGCGCCACGGGCGCCGGTAAGTCGTCCTTCGTGAACTCCATGATCACGTCCATCCTCATGCGCGCGACGCCGGACGAGGTGCGCATGGTCATGGTCGACCCGAAGCGTGTGGAACTCACCGCGTACGAGGGCGTGCCGCACCTCATCACGCCGATCATCACCAACCCGAAAAAGGCCGCCGAGGCCCTCCAGTGGGTGGTGCGGGAGATGGACGCCCGGTACGACGACCTGGCGAACTACGGCTACAAGCATATCGACGACTTCAACAAGGCCGTGCGCGCCGGCAAGGTGGTCCCGCCGCCGGATTCGAAGCGCATCATCAAGCCGTACCCGTACCTCCTGGTGATCGTGGACGAGCTCGCCGACCTCATGATGGTCGCGCCGCGCGACGTCGAGGACTCGATCGTCCGCATCACGCAGCTGGCCCGTGCGGCCGGCATCCACCTCGTGCTCGCGACCCAGCGTCCGTCCGTGGACGTGGTGACCGGTCTGATCAAGGCCAACGTCCCGTCCCGTATGGCGTTCGCGACATCGTCCGTCACCGACTCCCGCGTGGTTCTGGACCAGCCGGGCGCCGAGAAGCTCATCGGCCAGGGTGACGCGTTGTTCCTGCCGATGGGCGCATCCAAGCCCATGCGTGTCCAGGGTGCGTGGGTCAGTGAGTCCGAGATCCACAAGGTGGTCGAGCACGTCAAGGGCCAGCTCCAGGTCACTTACCGCGACGACGTCGCGGCCGAGGCGCCCAAGAAGCAGATCGACGACGACATCGGAGACGATCTGGATCTCCTGCTGCAGGCCACCGAACTCGTGGTCACCACGCAGTTCGGGTCGACGTCGATGCTGCAGCGCAAGCTCCGCGTGGGCTTCGCCAAGGCGGGCCGGCTGATGGACCTCATGGAGTCGCGTGGCGTCGTCGGGCCGTCCGAGGGGTCGAAGGCCCGCGACGTCCTGGTCAAGCCGGACGATCTGGGCGCCGTCCTTGCCACGATCCGGGGCGACGACGTCCCGGCCGCCCCGGACAGCACGACCGAGGCCCTCGCGGACAATGCCAACGCCAACCACCAGATGGGTGACTACGGCGTGGACCTGGTCCAGCAGGATCTCGATGCGCGCACGCAGGCGAGTGACTACGGCGACGACGATGATGACGAGGGTGAAGACGCGTGGCAGCTGACCGGACGGTAGCCTGAGTACGTGAGCGGAACCCCGACGTCGCAGGTCTGGAACCTGCCCAACATCCTGACCATGCTGCGGATCGCGCTGGTCCCGTTTTTCGCCTGGTTCCTGCTCGCGGACGCGGGCGAGCACGGCCTGTGGCGCTGGGCCGCCCTGGCGGTGTTCGCCGTCGCGATGTATACGGACAAGCTGGATGGCGACATCGCCCGTGCCCGTGGGCTGATCACGGATTTCGGCAAGATCGCCGATCCCATCGCGGACAAGCTCCTGACCGGCGCGGCCTTCGTGATCCTCTCCGTCCTCGGCGAGATCCCGTGGTGGGCCACGCTGATCATCCTGGTGCGCGAGTGGGGGATCACCCTGCTGCGCCTGGTGGTCATCCGGTACGGGGTCATCCCCGCCTCCAGCGGTGGCAAAATCAAGACCGTGCTCCAGACCGTGGTGCTGTTCCTGTACCTCCTGCCGTTCACGGCGCAGTGGACGTGGCTGGGAGTGGCGGCGTTCGTGCTGCTGCTCGCCACCGTGGCGGTGACCCTGGTGACAGGCCTGCAGTACGTGTTCCTGTCGGCGCGGCTCATCCGGGGAGGGTCCCGTGCCTGACACCTTCCCCACGACGGTCCGGGAGACCGTCGAGCTCGCCATCTCGCGCGGCATCACGGTCGCCACGGCCGAATCGCTGACCGCTGGCCTCGTCGCGGCCCGGCTGGCCGATGTGCCGGGCGCCTCGGCGACGCTGTGTGGGGGAGTCGTGTCGTACCACAACGAGGTCAAGCAACAGGTCCTGGGCGTGAGCGGCGCACTGCTCGCCGAGCGGGGGTCGGTGGACGCCGACGTGGCGCGGGAGATGGCCGCCGGGGCGCGGCGTGCCTGCGGAGCGGACGTGGCTGTCAGCACCACGGGCGTCGCCGGTCCCGAGGCCCATGACGGCAAGCCTGTGGGCACCGTGTTCATCGGGATCGCGGATGCGCAGGGGGCGAGGGCGTTCGCCCACCATTTCGTCGGAGGGCGCGAGCAGATCCGTGAAGCGGCGTTACGGGGAGCGATCGGCCATTTGCTGGACGCACTCCGTGAGTTCCCTGGGAAAGAGCCTCCGGGGAACAAAAGCTGAGAGCCGGGAGTTACTTTAGTGTCGCCATCACAAGGGTGATGGTCATAGGATGAAATTCAGGCCCCGGCCTGAACGAAGGAGCAAGCGATACACATGGTCAAGCAGCCTGTATCCGTGAACGGCGTGGTCCGCTGGAAGGATGTGGGCCTACTCGATCCGGCACAGCACGAAGCGAAGGAGCGCAAGATGGTGATCCTACGTCACGAGATCGGTGACGTCCTCCGCGATGTCCGTCAGCGCCAGGGACGCACACTGCGGGAAGTCTCCCACAGCGCGCGGGTTTCGCTCGGGTATCTGAGTGAGGTCGAGCGTGGCCAGAAGGAAGCCTCTTCTGAGCTGCTCTCCTCGATCTGCTCGGCATTGGACGTTCCGCTGTCCAGCATGCTCCGTGAGGTCAGTGATCGTGTGGCCGTGGCCGAGGGCGTCGCCGTCCCGGATACCGTCCCGCAGGACTTCACCCAGCGCTACGGCCGTGGCCTGGGGGACGAGCTGGAGCTCGTCGGGAGCCGCTGAGAGCGGCAGAAGTGAGAAGGAAGGGCCCCGGCATCTCGAGTGCCGGGGCCCTTCCCTGTTCGCTGACCGGCTGTGCTTCTACAGGCCGTCCCGTTCGTAGATGGTGTTGAGCCGCTCGAGGTTCTCGGCCAGCGCGTCCAGGGCGGGCGTGTCCCATTCGCCCAGGCGCTGCCGGAAGATCTCCCGCCGGGCGTCCTGCACACGTGCCATGGTGTCCTCGCCGTGCTCGGTGAGGTGCAGCAATTGGGCGCGGCCGTCCAGGGGGTCGGCGTCCTTGGACACCAGTCCCAGCTGCATCAGGAAGGTGATCTGGCGGCTCACCGTGGGTTTGCCGACCCCGATCAGACCGGCGAGTTCCGTCAGCCGGATGGGTCCCTGCCGGCGGAGGATCGACAGCAGGCCATAGGCCGAAGGGTCCATGTCGGGATGGACCTGCCGCGACAGGCGCAGGGAGACGGCCCGGCCCCGTCGCCAGAGCAGGCTGAGCTGATGCTCGACGGCGTGGATCGCCTCGTCCAGGCGTGCGCCTTCCGGGGTGTCCGACGCGGGCGTCTCCACCGCCCTGGGCTCGTCGCCGGGGGTGGGGCTGTCGGCGCTGCCGTCGCGCTCGGCTGGAATCATGCGTCCATTCTAGTTTGGTCAGGGGCGCCGTCCCTTGCGATGTGGCACTGTGACCACGGTGGTGACCGGGGCATGAGAAGCTGGACCGATGCGACGTTCCCAGTTCTGGCAGTTGATGGACGACGAGTTCGGCCCCGCCTACGCACGCCATCTGGCCACGAACCTCGCGCTGCGAGAGCTGGGCAGCCGGACTCCGGATCAGGCGCTCAGGGACGGACTCGACCTGAGGTCCATCTGGCTCGCGGTGTGTGAAGCCCAGGATGTTCCGGAGAGCCGGAGGCTCGGTAAGGACCCGAAGGCCGCCAAGAAGGCCTGAATCGCAGGGATCTCTCCCGTAAGTTCCTTCAACACGCCGAGAAATCATTCGAATAGTTGTTCGAATGGGGCTAGGCTGATATCCAGAGAAAAGACGGGCGAGTTGTCCACATGAGCCAAGGTCGCGGGAAATAATGTCAGTCCCGCTCCCTAGGCTCGTCAGTGAAGGTTCTCATCCGGGAACCGACGATTCGCGTCATCAACTTCGCCGGGCCGCACGGGTCCGCGAAACAACCTAGGGGTAGGGGTACGTCATGGCGGCAGCAACACCGGACCGCGCCAAAGCTCTTGAAGCGGCACTGGCCCAGATCGACAAGCAATTCGGCAAGGGATCCATCATGCGGCTCGGGGATGACACCCGTGCCCCCATCGAAGTGATCCCCACCGGCTCCATCGCCATGGACGTGGCTCTGGGCATCGGCGGTCTGCCGCGCGGACGCGTGGTGGAGATCTACGGTCCGGAATCCTCCGGTAAGACCACGGTCGCCCTGCACGCCGTCGCCAATGCGCAGCGCAATGGCGGTCTCGCGGCCTTCATCGACGCCGAGCACGCCCTCGATCCGGAGTACGCGGCCAAGCTGGGCGTGGACACGGACGCCCTGCTGGTCTCCCAGCCGGACACCGGTGAGCAGGCCTTGGAGATCATGGACATGCTGGTCTCCTCCGGCGCGCTGGACATCATCGTCATCGACTCCGTGGCCGCCCTGGTGCCGCGTGCGGAGATCGAGGGCGAGATGGGTGACAGCCATGTGGGTCTGCAGGCCCGTCTGATGAGCCAGGCCCTCCGTAAGATCACCGGTCGACTGAACCAGACCAAGACCACCGCCATCTTCATCAACCAGCTCCGCGAGAAGATCGGTGTCTTCTTCGGGTCTCCCGAGACGACCACCGGTGGTAAGGCCCTGAAGTTCTACGCCTCGGTGCGTATGGACGTGCGCCGTATCCAGACCCTCAAGGAGGGTGCTGATTCGGTGGGCAACCGGACGAAGGTCAAGATCGTCAAGAACAAGATGGCTCCGCCCTTCAAGACCGCCGAGTTCGACATCATCTATGGTCAGGGCATCTCCCGCGAGGGCGGCATCATCGACATGGGTGTGGAGCACGGCATCATCAAGAAGTCCGGCTCCTGGTACACCTATGACGGTGACCAGCTCGGCCAGGGCATGGAGAACTCCCGCCGGTTCCTCCGGGACAACCCGGATCTCGCCGACGAGCTCGAGCGTCTCATCAAGGAGAAGCTCGGCGTGGGCCAGGTCGCTCAGGAAGAGGAAGAGAACCCGAAGCTGAAGGCCGTCGACGGGTACTGAGGTGGCACGTTCGGAACAGCCCTCCGCCGACAACACGAGCGCTGAACCCTGGAGCCCCGGCATGACCGTGCCGGGGCTCCGGCCCGCTTCGGCCCTGTCCAAGCCCACCGGGCCACCCAAGGAGTTGCCGTGGGGCGCGGGGCATGATCCCGAGGGCGGCTCGGAGACCGCCCCTGCGCGAAGGCGTAAGCGGCCCGAGTCCACGGGCGCCGTTCCGCCGGAACCCGAACAGGATCGCGACGCCGATCCGGAAGCAGTGGCCCGCACCATCATCCTGAGGCAACTGAGCGCCGGGCCTCGGACACGGCACCAGCTCGCCACCAAGCTCAAGGACCGCGAGATTCCCGAAACGGCCGCCCGCGCCGTGCTCGACCGGTTCGAGGAGCTCCGGCTCATCAACGACGCCGAGTTCGCCGAGCTCTGGGTCCGCAGCCGGGCGGAGCATCGTCACCTGGGATCATCGACCTTGCGCCGCGAGCTCCGGGAGAAAGGCGTGGCAGATCACCTCATCGAAACGGCCCTGGAGCAGCTGACCGCCGCCGATGAACGCGAGGCGGCACGCTATCTGGTGGCCAAGAAGCTCGCGCGGGTGGACCGTGCGTCCCTGGACCGCGCCGAGAAGGACAAGCACACCCGCCGCCTCGTGGCCATGCTGGTGCGTAAGGGGCATTCCCCGGGCGTGGCCTTCGGCATCGTCGCGGAGGAACTGAACCGCGAGGACGATTCCTGGGAGTGAGCCCCGGGCCCTGAACGGGAGCCCATGAGGAGTCGCCCGCTCCGGTCCCGGTACCCTTGAAAGGTGAGCGTGAGCATTCCTTCTTCGACGTCCGCCGGCACTCCGGCCTCCGTTCCTGCCGCCGTCGGACACGACGTGCCGGAGAACTCGGCCCCGCGGACCTATCAGGTCCGGACCTTCGGCTGCCAGATGAACGTCCACGACTCGGAGCGCATGTCGGGCCTGCTCGAAGACGCCGGGCTGGTGCCCGCCACCGAGGAGCTGGCCGACGTCATCGTGTTCAACACCTGTGCCGTCCGCGAGAACGCCGACAACAAGCTCTACGGGCACCTGGGTCAGCTGCGCCCCGTCAAGGAGAAGAACCCCGGGATGCAGATCGCCGTCGGCGGCTGCCTGGCCCAGAAGGACCGCGAGACGATCCTTCAGAAGGCGCCGTGGGTGGACGCCGTCTTCGGAACCCACAATGTGGGCGCCCTTCCGGCGCTGCTCGAACGCGCCCGGCACAATGCCACAGCCGAACTGGAGATCCTCGAATCCCTCGAGGTCTTCCCCTCCACACTGCCGACCAAGCGTGATTCCGTCTACTCGGGCTGGGTCTCCATCAGTGTCGGCTGCAACAACACCTGCACCTTCTGCATCGTGCCCTCGCTCCGCGGCAAGGAGCGGGACCGCCGGCCGGGGGAGATCCTCGCGGAGATCCAGGCCCTCGTGGACGACGGCGCCATCGAAGTGACCTTGCTCGGCCAGAACGTGAACTCCTACGGTGTCGAATTCGGCGACCGCCAGGCCTTCAGCAAGCTCCTGCGGGCCTGCGGCGACATCGAAGGACTTGAACGCGTCCGGTTCACGAGCCCGCATCCTGCGGCATTCACGGACGACGTGATCGCCGCGATGGCCGAGACCCCCAATGTGATGCCGCAGCTGCACATGCCACTGCAGTCCGGTTCGGACAAGGTGCTCAAGGACATGCGCCGTTCGTACCGCTCAACCCGTTTCCTCGGCATCCTCGACAAGGTGCGGGAACGGATTCCGGACGCGGCCATCTCGACCGACATCATCGTGGGTTTCCCGGGCGAGACGGAGGAGGACTTCCAGGCCACCCTCGACGTCGTGGAGAAGTCCCGCTTCGCCACGGCCTTCACCTTCCAGTACTCCAAGCGTCCCGGCACGCCCGCCGCGGAACTCGAGGGCCAGCTCCCGAAGGCCGTGGTCCAGGAACGCTACGAGCGGCTGATCGCCCTCCAGGACCGGATCGCCGCCGAGGAGAACGCGAAGCAGGTGGGCCGCGAAGTGGAGATCCTCGTCGCGGCTCAGAGCGGCCGGAAGTCTGACCAGACGCACCGCCTCAGCGGTCGTGCCAAGGACCAGCGGCTGGTGCACTTCAGTGTCCCTGCAGGTGCCGAGACGCCCCGGCCCGGCGACCTCGTCACCGTGACCATCACCGAGGCCGCCCCGTTTCACCTCATCGCCGACCCGCGGGACGCCTCGGAATACCGGCGTCGCAGGTCCCGTGCGGGGGACGCATGGGATCGCGCCCAGGCGGATTCGTGCGGGGTTCCGTCCGCGGGGACCGCCGGGACCGTCCCGGGCAAGGGCGTGCTCCTCGGCATGCCGAAGCTGCCCACCCCCGTCCGATGAGGGCGCCGGACTCCGTCGTGCTCTTCCAGGTGAGTGGCACAGGCGCATGCTTGCGCACTGATCCGGCCGTAGCCCTGGGGCCCGACGCGTGACCGTCCACGACCGCACGCCGCCGCTGATCGCCGTCGTCGGGGCCACCGGCACGGGGAAGTCCGAGCTGGGTCTCCGGCTGGCCGAGCGCCTGGGCGGGGAGATCATCAACGCGGACGCCATGCAGTTCTACCGTGGCATGGACATCGGCACGGCCAAGCTCAGCGTCGCGGAGCGCGAAGGGGTTCCGCACCACCTGCTCGACATCCTGGACGTGGTCGAGGAATCCAGCGTCAGCGACTTCCAGGCCCAGGCCCGGGCGTTGATCCACGACATCCGGGGCAGGGGAGCGGTGCCCATCCTGGTCGGAGGTTCGGGACTGTACGTCCGAGCGGCTCTCGACGTCCTGGAGTTCCCCGGCACCGATCCCGCATTGCGCGCCACGCTGGAGGCCGAGGCGGCGTCCCGTGGCCTGGCCCCGTTGCGAGAGCGTCTCCGGGCCGTCGATCCTGTCAGCGCGGACCGTCTGCAGGACGAACGCCGTGTCATTCGCGCCCTCGAGGTGCACCAGGTCACGGGGCGCCCGTTCAGTGCGTTCATGCCCACACGGGAGTACGTCCAGCCGGCCCTGCAACTAGGACTCGAAGCCGACCGCGAGGTCCTCAAAGAGCGCCTCGCCCTGAGGGTCCACCGCATGGTCGAGCAGGGCCTGCAGGACGAGGTCCGCGAGCTGGAGACCCGAGGGCTGCGTGAGGGGAAGACGGCTGGACGGGCCATCGGCTATGCGCAGTTCCTCGCGGCCCAGGACGGGACCCTCACCCTGGCGGAAGCCGTCGAGGACACGATCGTGGCGACCCGCAAGTTCGCGCGCCGCCAGCTCACCTGGTTCCGGGCGGATCCCCGGATCCACTGGCTGGACTGGACCGCCCCGGACCTTGTTGAACAGGCCCTGCACCGGGTGGAGGAGGAGTTCCCGGGTTCTGTCGCTTAGGTGAACATCTGTACGCTGGAACCATGACTGAGACGCTTCCTGCTCCCGCCGCCGTCGTCCTCGCCGGACTGAGCGGACTGGAGTTCGCCAAGGGACACGGCACGGGCAACGATTTCGTGCTGATCGCCGACCCCGACGGCCTGCGTCCTCTCACGGCGGAGCAGGTGGCCGTGCTGTGCGACCGGCACCAGGGCATCGGCGGCGACGGACTGATCCGTGCCATCCCGTCCCGTCTCCTGCCCGAAGGTCAGGAGCTGCTCGCCTCCGAGCCGGACGCCGAATGGTTCATGGACTACCGCAACAACGACGGTTCCATCGCCGAGATGTGCGGCAACGGGGTCCGCGCCTTCGTGCACTTCCTGCTCGACTCCGGGCTCGCCCGTCTCGATGACAACTCCGTCCTCAAGGTCGGCACGCGCGCCGGTGTCAAGGTCGTCACCCTGGTTCCCGAGGGCTACGCGGTGGACATGGGGCCGTGGGCCTTCATCCACCCGGAGGAGGCGGCCGAGAGGGCCGTCGATTCACTCGTCACCGCGCGCGGTCTGGACGGCGAACGCCCGGCGCTGTCGATCACGATGGGCAATCCGCACACGGTGCTGGCGCTGGCCGGGCTGGACGAGCTCGCCGCTCTTCCGCTCACCGAGATCCCGGCGGTGCACCCGGTTCCTCCGAACGGCACGAATGTCGAGTTCGTGGTGCCCGCGGAGCCGCTCGTGCAGGACGGGAAGGGCCATGTGACCATGCGGGTGCACGAGCGCGGCGTGGGGGAGACCCAGTCGTGCGGCACCGGCGCCTGTGCGGCCGCTGCGGCGATCCGGTACTGGGCGGGTGCCGGCGCACCGTCACGCTGGGATGTCCAGGTGCCCGGCGGCGTGGTCGGGGTCGAGTTCCTGCCGGCCGCCTCCGACGGCGAGCACGTGGTCCTCAGTGGTCCTGCGACGATCGTGGCACGCGGCCGCCTGGCCTGAGAACCCGGCCGCGGCTGAGCCGGGCACGCGCAGACCGCAGGCCGACGACGGCGGGCGGGGGGCGTCGTCGTCGTGCTCAGGGCGCCTGGCCGGGGCGGAGGGCGTCAGCCGTCGCGGACGACCCGCAGCACGCGGAACGACTTCGCGGTCGAGAAGCGTGAGACGGCGAACCCGGCGGGCAGCGTGTCCGCGAGCCATTTCTGCAACGAGTCCGAGCCGAGGTTCTTCTGGACGACCAGGTAAGCCTCGCCGCCGGGATTGAGCCGGGGAAGCCAGAGCTGCAGCAGCTCGTGGAGTTCCGCCTTGCCGATCCTGATGGGCGGATTGGACCAGATGAGGTCGAATCCGAGCTCCGGGTCGACGTCCTGAGGGAGTGAGGCGATGAGATTGGTCAGCCCTAGGGTGGCCGCATTCTCGGTGGTCAGCGCGATGCAGCGCTGATTGACGTCCACAGCGGTGACCCGGGCCTCCGGGGACTTGAGCGCCAAGGTCAGGGCGATGGGTCCCCAGCCGCAGCCGATGTCCAGGAAGGAGCCCTCGGAGGCCGGTGCGGGGACTTCGTCCAGAAGGATCCTGGTGCCCTTGTCGATGGCGTCGGGGCTGAAGATGCCCGTGGAGGTGTGCAAGGAGCGTTCCTTGCCGTCCAGAACGACGCTGAGCGGCTTGCGGATGAACTCGCCGGCCGGCTCGCTGCTGAAGTAGTGTGCGGACTCCATGCGTGCAACCTTAGTGGGCCGTGGCCAGGCGCGGGAGCTGGTAGAATGGTGCAATGCTGTCTTTCCTGTAATGAGTCCCGGACCCACGCGCCGCTTCGCTCACTGATCTGCTGTTGATGCCGATCCTGAGGTGAAGCCTGTCGTCGCGTGGCACCGGTCGACCCCGTGACCCTGACCCCAGTGGTGCGGTACTGCAGGAATTCCTTCCGGACTGATCCTTCGAAATCCCGGAAGACGTGTTTTTTCCTTTCCGCACCTCCTTTCACCACTTGCCCGTGTTGTCGGAGCCTCCGGCTAGCATGGGACCGAACGCTTTGAGGGAGACCATGACTGAACAGACTCATTCTGGTTCTGAACTGACTCCGGAGGAGATGCAGGCCGTCATCGACCGCATCCTCGCCACCGAATCCGACGCGGTGGAACCGGAAGCGGGGGCCGGCTCCGGCACCCCCCGCGGCACCGTGCTGGGCTCCAGAGCCCAGGCCCTGTCCACGCTGGACAAGGAACACAGCGAATTCGACGGCCTGCAGCAGGATCTCGCCGAGAGGCGCGCCCGGCGTCGCGTGGCGGGCCTGTCCACCGAGCTCGAGGACGTCACCGAGGTCGAGTACCGCCAGCTCCGTCTGGAGCGCGTGGTCCTGGCCGGGCTATGGACCGAAGGCACGCTCGCCGATGCGGAGAACTCCCTGCGGGAACTCGCCGCGCTGGCCGAGACCGCCGGTTCCGAGGTGCTGGACGGACTGGTCCAGAAGCGCCTCAAGCCGGACCCCGGGACGTTCCTCGGCTCCGGCAAGGCACTGGAGCTCCGTGACATCGTCATGGCGACCGGCGCCGACACCGTGGTCATCGACTCCGAGCTGGCGCCTTCTCAGCGGCGCTCCCTGGAGGACATCGTCAAAGTGAAGGTCATCGACCGCACCGCGCTCATCCTGGACATCTTCGCGCAGCATGCGAAGAGCCGGGAAGGCAAGGCGCAGGTGGAGCTGGCTCAGCTGGAATACCTGCTGCCGCGTCTGCGTGGCTGGGGCGAGTCCATGTCCCGCCAGGCCGGTGGCCAGGTGGGCAGCGCCGGCGCCGGCATGGGATCCCGTGGTCCCGGTGAGACGAAGATCGAGCTGGACCGCCGGAAGATCCGTACCCGCATGGCCAAGCTCCGCCGTGAGATCGACGCCATGAAGCCCGCCCGTGAGGCCAAGCGTGCCAACCGCAAGCGTCATGAGGTCCCCTCGGTGGCGATCGCCGGTTACACCAACGCCGGCAAGTCCTCGCTGCTGAACCGGCTCACCGACGCCGGGGTTCTGGTGGAGAACGCGCTGTTCGCCACCCTGGACCCCACGGTGCGCAGGGCGCAGACGCCGGACGGGATCACCTACACGCTGGCGGACACGGTCGGCTTCGTGCGGTCCCTGCCGACGCAGCTCGTGGAGGCGTTCCGTTCCACGCTGGAGGAGGTGGCCGATTCCGACCTCATCCTGCACGTGGTGGACGCCTCGCACCCGGATCCTGAGGGCCAGATCGCGGCGGTCCGCCAGGTGTTCACCGAAGTGGATGCGCGGAAGGTCCCCGAGATCATCGTGCTCAACAAGGTGGATGCCGCGGATCCGTTCGTGGTGGAACGCCTGAAGCAGAGGGAACCGCGCTGCCTGGAGGTGTCGGCCCGCACCGGCGCCGGCATTCCGGAGCTGCTGGCGGAGATCAGCCGTTCCATTCCGCGCCCCGATGTGCGGATGGAACTGCTCGTGCCGTACCAGCGCGGCGATCTGCTGAACAAGCTGCACGAAGGGGAGTCCGAGATCCTCAACCTCGAGCACACCGGGGAAGGCACACGGGTCACCGTCGTCGTCCGGGAATCCCTGGCAGCGGAACTGGAGCAGTTCGTCATCCATGAGTGAGACGCCCGCGGCCCCGCAGGAGCCGGAGGAGGAGTCCAGGGGGGACAGCCCCGCCATCCGGCGGGCGCTGTCCCTCCTGGACACCGCCGTCGGCAGCCTCGGCGGCCAGAACCGCCCCGGCCAGCACGAGATGGTGCGGCAGGTCGCCGCGTCTCTCGAGGAGCAACGTCATCTGCTCGTCCAGGCGGGCACGGGCACCGGTAAGTCGCTCGGGTATCTCGTGCCCGTGATCGACGACGCCGTGCGCAACGGGCACCGTGCGGTCATCTCCACCGCGACGCTCGCGCTTCAGGCCCAGATCATGGGCCGGGATCTGCCGCGCCTGCTGGAGACGGTCACGCCCGAGCTTCCCCGGCCGGTGAAGACCGCCCTCGTGAAGGGCCGCTCCAACTACCTGTGCCTGCACAAGGTGGGTGGAGGCTTCCCCGAAGAGGACGCCTCGGATGACCAGTTGTTCGGCATGGGGGCCGATGGTGCGCTGTTCAGTTCGAACAACGGGCCGAGCCTCGGCAACGGCCCGGGCACCCAGCTCGGCCGCGAGATCCTGCGGCTGCGCGAGTGGGCGCAGGAGACCGACACCGGCGACCGGGACGACCTGACCCCGGGTGTGTCCGAACGGGCGTGGCGGCAGGTGTCCGTCACGGCGCTGGAATGCCTCGGTCCCGCGAAGTGCCCGATGTCCGAGGAATGCTTCAGCGAGCGGGCCCGGGCCACCGCCGCCGAATCGGACGTCATCGTCACGAACCACGCCATGCTCGCCATCAACGCTTTTGAAGGCGTCGCCGTGCTGCCCGAATACGACGTCGTGGTCGTGGACGAGGCCCATGAATTGCAGGACCGGGTCACGAGTGCGGTCACCGGTCAGCTGTCCGAGGCGATGGTGACCGCCGCAGCCCGGGCCGCCCGTCGCCACGCTCACATTAACGTCGAAGCGCTCGACGCCGCGGCCGGAGCACTCGAGGCTGAACTGGGCCTGTTGTCCACCGGCCTGCTGCCGCGCGGTCCCGAGGAACCGCTCGGCCGGGCCATCGACGCCGTGCGGGAGGCCTGCCGCGCCGCACTCTCCGACTCCAAACCGGAGCAGGGGCAACCCGCGGACGGGGCGCTGCAGGCTGCCCGCTCGCGGCTGACGCAGCTTTTGGAAGTCAGCGAACGTCTCCTCGTGGCGGCCGAGCGGAAGGAAGTCGTCTGGCTGACGCGCAGCGGCACCTTCGAGCCCGGCGCCGGGTATCGCCCCGCCGACGACGACGCACCTGCCACCGTGACCGTGGCGCCTCTCAGCGTTGCCATGAAGCTCCGTGACGGCCTGTTCGACGGGCACACCGCGATCCTGACCTCCGCGACTCTCGCGATCGGCGCCGCGTTCGAGCAGGCCGCCGGCGACGTGGGACTGCAGGGTCCGGGCGCCCCCGACTGGGTGGGCATCGACGTCGGATCCCCGTTCGACTACCCGCGTCAGGGCATGCTGTACGTGGCACGCCATCTGCCCAAACCGGGCCGCGGCATCTCGGCCGAAGCGCTCGACGAGGTGGTGGACCTCATCAAGGCCTCCGGCGGCGGAGCCCTCGGGCTGTTCTCGTCCCGGCGGGCTGCGGAGGAGGCTGCGGACTACGTCCGTGAGCGGGTCGATGTCCCGATCCTGTGTCAGGGGGAGGCGACGATGAGCTCCCTCATCCAGGAGTTCTCCGATGACCGGGACACGTGTCTCTTCGGCACGTTGACCCTGTGGCAGGGCGTGGACGTCCCCGGTGACTCCTGCCGGCTGGTCATCATGGACCGGATCCCGTTCCCGCGGCCGGACGACCCCCTCAACACTGCGCGGTCCCGGGCGGTCGCCCAGAGTGGGGGCAACGGGTTCATGGCGATCTCGGCCAGCAGCGCCGCCATCAAGATGGCACAGGGTGCGGGCCGGCTCATCCGTTCGACGGGCGACAAGGGCGTCGTCGCGGTCCTGGACTCGCGCCTCGCCACCGAGAGGTACGGCGGGTTCATCCGCTCGACGCTGCCGCCGTTCTGGCCGACCACCGATCGGCAGGTCGTCCTCGCAGCGCTTCAGCGGCTCTCCGGCCGCGAACAGGCCGCGACGGCGACGAGCTGAGCCGGGCGGTCACCACCACAGCACAAAGGCGTGGGCCTGAGCGGTGATCCGCTCAGGCCCTCGCCGTCTGCTGTTCGTCTTCCGGCCGCTGTTCGTCTTCCGGCGCGCTGCGGCGGCCGGTGGGGTTTCTCAGAGTGAGCGCAGCACCGAGACCACTTTGCCCATGACCGTGGCGTGATCGCCCAGAATCGGCTCGTACCGCGTGTTCTGGGGCAGCAGCCAGGTGTGGCCGTCACGCTGCCGGAAAGTCTTCACCGTCGCTTCGTCGTCGAGGAGGGCGGCGACGATGTCCCCGTTCTCCGCGTTGTTCTGACGCCGGACGACCACCCAGTCTCCGTCGCAGATGGCCGCGTCGATCATGGAATCACCCGCGACCTGAAGCATGAAGAGCTCGCCATGTCCCACGAGCTGGCGGGGGAGCGGCATGACGTCCTCCACCTGCTGATCCGCCAGGATCGGTCCACCGGCTGCGATCCGTCCGACCAGAGGCACCATGGCCGCGTCCGAGGAGGTGCTGAGCTCCGCCACGATGGACCGTGGCTCGGGTAGCGAGGCCACACGCGGTGCTTCGCGGGTGTCCAGGGTCAAGGGGATGAGGATCTCCATCGCCCGGGGGCGCTTCGGATCCCGGCGGATGTAACCGAGACGCTCGAGCTGGCTCAGCTGGTGGGTGACGCTGGACAGGCTGGCGAGCCCGACAGTGTCACCGATCTCCCGCATCGACGGCGGATATCCCTTCGCCTCGACCGAGCGCTGGATGGTCTCCAGGATCTTTTTCTGACGGGGAGAGAGGCCGCGATTGCCCGGCGCTCTGCCCGGGCCGGCTTCGTTCGATGAACTCCTGGCCATCTGTCACTCCCTGGATCTCGTGTGGGGGATCCCCGTCCTCCGGGAGGGCGGGTGCTGCCTGTCGCTTCGCGAGCCTGATTCCGGACCCGCGAAATTTTTGTCAGTGCCCCCTGGTGTGCTGGTCGCCAAAGGAACTCTTCTTGCGTCCAACGCTAGGCCAGGAGGATGCCCGAATCAAACATTTGTTCTAGCGAGTCTTGACAGTGTTCGTAGCTATGTCCTAAAAATAGTAGTAACGAGGTTCGAATACATGTTCGAACCGAGCTGGATGTACGGCGTATTGCCATCGAACGTAGATGCCAAGCGGCGTGATGGAAGCGAGGAATCGAAATGTCAGCACAGGCTGTTGCGATCACCCGAACGCAGGCTGCTCCGCGGATGCGGTTGACCCGCCGTGGGCGGTTCGTCTTCTTCGGCCTCCCGGCCGCGCTCCTGCTCGCCGCGATCATCACGTTCGCGCTGGGCACCTTGCTCACCCCGGCCATCGCGAGCGACACCCATACGGTCGGCTCGTCCCAGACGGTCGTCGTTCAGCCCGGTGACACGGTCTGGGACATCGCTCAGCGGGTCGCGCCGGGCCGGGACACCCGTGAGGTCGTCGGCGAGATCGCTCGGTTGAATGACCTGAAGGCTTCGGAGATCGTCGCCGGTCAGGACCTCTTCGTCCCCGCGGCACGCTGATCCACAGCAGCGCCGACCCAAGGCGGTGCCCTTGAACTCCGGCGCTGATCCAAAGCGGCGTGTTGCTCCCGTCCATCAGTGGCCCCGCTCCCGTCGTTCGCTTCGTGCGATCAATCAGCTCTCGCTCCGCGACCGTCCGGGCTTGGTGCTTGTTCGGTGAGCGAGCAACAATTCAGGGCGGGGGACTTGGGCAAACTAGACTGTACGGGTGAGCGAACAAATGCAGCGCTTGGCGAAGCTTCCCCTGCGAGACAATCTCCGGGGGATCAGCCCGTACGGCGCCCCCCAGATCGACGTCCCCGTGCTCCTGAACGTCAATGAGAACACTCATGGCGTTCCCGCTCCGGTGGTCGAGGCCATCACGGAAGCCGTCACTCATGCCGCCACCACGCTCAACCGCTACCCGGACCGCGAATTCACGGAGCTGCGCACGGCTCTGGCGGACTACCTGGGCCACGGCCTGACCGCGGAGAACATCTGGGCCGCCAACGGCTCCAATGAAGTGCTCCAGCAGATCCTCCAAGCGTTCGGCGGCCCTGGCCGCACGGCGCTGGGATTCCCTCCGACGTACTCCATGTACCCCTTGCTGGCCAGCGGAACCGACACCGAGTATGTGAAGGGCGTCCGCGACGCCGACTTCGAACTGTCCGCCGCATCGGCCGCCCGTCAGGTGCGCGAGCTCGGCCCGAGCGTCGTGTTCCTGTGCTCCCCGAACAACCCGACCGGCACCAAGCTCGGCCTCGATGTGGTAGAAGCCGTGTACGAGGCGGGCGAGGCCAGTCAGACCATCGTGATCGTCGATGAGGCGTACCACGAGTTCGCCCACGAAGGGACGCCGAGCGCTCTCACGCTGCTGCCGGGCCGCGAGCGGCTCATCGTCAGCCGCACCATGAGCAAGGCCTTCGCCCTGGCGGGCGCCCGCCTGGGTTACCTGGCCGCAGCGCCGGAGATCACCGACGCCCTCCGCCTCGTCCGTCTGCCGTATCACCTCTCGGCGATCACCCAGGCCACCGCTCTGGCCGCACTGTCCCACCGGGAACTGCTCATGGCGGACGTGGAAGACATCAAGGTCCAGCGCGACCGGATCGTCACGGAACTCCAGGAGATGGGGCTCAAGCCCGCGTCCTCGGACTCGAACTACGTCTTCTTCGGCGGCATGGAGGATCCCGCCGCCATCTGGCAGGGCCTCCTGGACGCCGGAGTCCTCATCCGCGACGTCGGCATTCCGGGGCATCTCCGGGTCACCGCCGGCACGGAGGCCGAGACCACGGCCTTCCTCACCCGGCTCCGGGAACTGCTCGGGCACTGAGCCCGGCGGCCGGGCCCCAGGCCGGCTCCGGCCGGAAGGACCCGGCGGACATTCCGTACGCACCGCCGACCATCGACATCCACTTAGCACGTCACCAGAAGGAGTCTCCCGCATGAGCGCAGCGAGCACGCCCCGCACCGCCAGCATGGAACGCAGCACGAGCGAGTCGAGCGTATTCGTCAGCATCGACCTGGACGGGACCGGTGTGGCTGAGATCAGCACCACCGTGCCGTTCTACGACCACATGCTCAATGCGCTGTGCAAGCATTCGCTCATCGACCTGACGGTCCGCGCCACCGGTGACACGCATATCGACGCCCACCACACCGTCGAGGATGTGGCCATCACGTTCGGTGAGGTGCTCAAGAAGGCGCTCGGCGACAAGGCCGGCATCCGCCGCTTCGGCGACGCGACGGTGCCGCTCGATGAGGCGTTGGCCCGCGCCGTCGTCGACGTTTCCGGTCGTCCGTACCTCGTCCACGAAGGTGAGCCGGCCGGTCAGGAGTACCACCTCATCGGAGGGCACTTCACCGGTTCGCTGACCCGGCACGTCTTCGAGGCCATCACGCTGCACGCCGGGATCTGCCTCCACATGGACGTGCTGCGCGGCCGCGATCCGCACCACATCGTCGAGGCGCAGTTCAAGGCCTTCGCCCGTGCACTGCGCGCGGCGATCGAACCGGATCCCCGGGTCGAGGGCATCCCGTCCACGAAGGGAGCACTGTGAGCGAGCAGGAGAACAACACGACGGGTCCCGCCCAGTCCCTCGAGGACGGGGCGGTCCGTGACGCCCACACCGGACGGAAGCCGGAGAGCCCGGAGGGCAAGCCGACGGTCACCGTGCTGGACTACGGTTCCGGCAATGTGCGGTCCGCCGTGCGCGCCCTCGAAGCCGCCGGCGCCCAGGTGACCCTGAGCGCACGCCCCGAGGACGTCCTCAATGCCGACGGCCTGGTCGTTCCCGGCGTCGGCGCGTTCGCGACGGTCATGAAGGAACTCAAGGACGTCGACGCGATCCGCCTGATAGGCCGCCGCGTGGCCGGCGGACGTCCGGTGCTGGCCATCTGCGTGGGCCTTCAGGTCCTCTTCGAAAAGGGCGTGGAGCACGGCGTGGAAGCCGAAGGCATGGGCGAATGGCCCGGCACGGTGGAACTGCTGCCGGCCTCCGTGGTGCCCCACATGGGCTGGAACACCGTCAAAGCCCCCGAAGGAAGCCTCCTGTTCGAGGGCGTGGAGGACGAGCGGTTCTACTTCGTGCACTCGTACGGCGTGCAGACCTGGGACTTCGACGTCACGCAGCCGCACATGGCCCCGCCGAAGGTCACCTGGTCCGAGCATGGCGCCCCGTTCATCGCGGCGGTGGAGAACGGCCCGCTGAGCGCCACTCAGTTCCACCCGGAGAAGTCCGGGGAGGCCGGGGCGCGGCTGCTCCGCAACTGGGTCGGTTCACTCCGCAAGGGACGTGCAGCGTCCACGACGGAGCCCTCCACGACCCCGGAGACGGGCGCTGATTCCTGATGTGGTCCATTCTGCTCATGGGCCTCGGCGGTCTGCTGATCGGTGGGGGTATCTCCTTCATCCAGCAGAAGAAGCCGCGCTGGCTCAGCATCGCGTTCTTCGTTTTGGCGGCCATGGCTTTGGCCGCCGCCTACCTGTTCACCCTTGACTCGAAATAGGCGCTCCGCGCGCCACCCGGAGGGATCATGACCCAGACCCAGCTTCCCGTCCTCGAGCTGCTGCCCGCCGTTGACGTCGTCGATGGCCAGGCCGTGCGCCTCGTCCAGGGCGAAGCCGGCAGCGAGACCAGCTACGGCACACCGCTGGAGGCCGCGCTCAATTGGCAGCAGAACGGCGCCGAGTGGGTGCATCTCGTGGACCTGGACGCCGCCTTCGGCCGGGGTGACAACGCGGAGATCCTGCGCGAAGTGGTGAACTCGCTCGACCTGAAGGTCGAACTCTCCGGCGGGCTGCGGGACGACGCCAGCCTGGAGCGCGCCCTGGTCGACCTCGGCGTGGCCCGTGTGAACCTCGGGACCGCCGCACTGGAGAACCCCGCATGGACCGCCCGTGCGATCGAGCGTTTCGGCGACCGGATCGCGGTCGGCCTGGACGTCCGGGGCACCACGCTCGCCGGCCGCGGCTGGACCCAGGAGGGCGGCGATCTCTGGGAGGTCCTCGCCCGCTTGGAGGACGCCGGCTGTGCGCGGTACGTCGTCACGGACGTGACGAAGGACGGAACGCTGCAAGGCCCGAACGTCGACCTTCTGCGGCAGATGGTCGAGAAGACCGGCAAGCCCGTGGTGGCCTCGGGCGGCATCTCGAGCCTGGCCGATCTGGAGGCGCTGCGTGCGCTCGTCCCGCTCGGCGTCGAAGGTGCGATCATCGGCAAGGCCCTGTACTCCGGCGCCTTCACCCTGCCCGAAGCCCTCGACGTCGCCGGACGCCGCTGAGGCCGGCATGACGGAACGTCGCGAACTTCCCGGCCACATCGCCGCAGCACTCGCCGGGGCCGGCGGCCCGACCGACTCGGCCGGGCGCCCCTGGGCGGGCCGCTCGCTGGCCGGCGAGGACTCCCACATCCACAACTTCGAGCACGACGACGGGGAGGCGCACCCCGGTCTGACGGCCGCGCTCGACGCCCTGCGCACTGGAACGGGGGGAGAGGACGGCGTCCTCGACGCCTTGGCGACCTCCCGGGTGTTCATCCCGATCGTGGCTCAGCTGGCCGAGGAAGACGAGGGCCACGACGGTCTGCATGCCGACAAGCAGGCCGACATGGCGATGGTCACCATGCAGGCCCCGGACGGCCGGATCGCCATGCCGGTCTTCAGCTCGGTGCGCGCGCTCGAAGCCTGGCACCCGGAGGCCCGTCCCGTGGCCGCCTATGCTGCCCGTGCGGCGCTGTCGGCGGTGTCGGAGAAGGCACAGCTGCTCGTGCTCGACCCCGGCAGCGAGTTCACCTTCGTCGTGCGCCGGGCCCCGCTGTGGGCGCTGGCCCAGCAGAAGCCGTGGATGCCGTCCTACCTGGACCCTGATGTCGCCGAGGCGTTCCGTGCCAGCGCCGTCGGGCACCCGGAGGTGGGGGACATCCAGGTGCGTCGGGGCTCCGGCGTGGTGTCCCGGGACGCACGGGGGGAGGAGGTCCCGGGCGGTGGCCTCGGACCCGAGCTGTGCGTCATCCTGGCGTTGAAGCCCGGACTGGAATCGGCCCAGGTCAGTGCAGTGGTGTCCGCTTTACAGCAGAGCTGGGCGGGAAATGAAACACTTGCTGAGGGTGTTGATTCGATCGAGGTCAAAGTCACCCTTCACCAACCCTGATCCTCCGTGCCGGGAAGCGCGGGGTGATCACGACTCGCGCAAAGGATTTCAAGAGACGTGAACTTCGCACGGTACAAGGAGCTGCTGGCCGAACGGGATGTCCGCTGGCTGCTGCTGGTGGGGATGATCGCGAGGATTCCGCACTCGGCGTCGGGCATCCTGCTCACGCTGCACATCGTGCTGACCCTCGGCAAGGGTTTCGCGGAGGCGGGAGTCGCGGCGGCGCTGTTCACCATCGGCATCGCGGTCGGCGCTCCCTGGCGCGGACGCCGGGTGGACATCGCCGGACTCCGTGTCGCGCTGATCCCGTCGATCATCTCGGAAGCCGTCATCTGGACGGTCATCCCGCACGTGTCCTACGAGTGGATCCTCCCGCTCGCCCTGGTGGGCGGCGCGTTCAGCCTGCCGATCTTCAGCGTGATCCGTCAGTCGCTGGGTGTGCTGGTGCACGGCGAGCGGATGCGGACCGCCTACGCGCTCGACTCGATCGCCACGGAACTCGTCTTCATGATCGGTCCGGCCGCCGCCGCGGTGCTGGCTACCACCTGGTCCACCGTCTGGGGGCTGACCCTGGTCGGCTGGCTGACGGCCCTCGCCGGCCTGTTCCTGGTCTGGATGAACCCGCCCACGCGCCGTGAGGGAGCCGCCACGGCTGACGAGGAGCAGGAGCAGCGCGCCGCCGAGTGCGAGGCCGCCGAGCACGCGGTGGCCGACACCGCCGCCGGCAACCCCCAGGGCGCGGCGGGCGAACTGCTGGAGGTCGCCACCCGTCCTCCCGGACCGGCGGTGGCGGAACGCGAGAACGCGCGACGCCGACTCGTGAAATCCTTCTCCTGGATCAGCGGCACCCTGGTCGCCGTGTTCCTGACGGCGGCCGGCGCGGGCCTGGTGCTCAGTGGCACCGATGTGTCGATCGTCGGCCTGCTGCGCCAGCACGGCAACGAGGCGGAACTGGGGATCGTGTTCTTCTTCTGGTGCGCGTCCTCGATGGTGGGCGGCATCCTCTACGGGGCGATGAAGCGCAAGGTCTCACCCATGCTGCTGCTCCTGGCGATGGCCGTGCTGACCATCCCGATGGGCTTCGCGCAGGACACCTGGTCGCTGGCCCTGCTCTCCAATCTGCCCGGACTGCTCTGCGCCCCGGTGCTCTCCTCGGCGTCGGAGTACGTGGCCGACCTGGTGGACGAGGACCGGCGTGGTGAGGCGATGGGCTGGTACGGCTCGTTCCTCACCGCCGGAACCGCCCTGGGTTCGCCGATGACTGGCCTTTTCATCGACCGCATCGGACCGTGGTCGGGATTCGTGGCGATCGGCGTGGCTGGGGTGCTCCTCGTCGTCGTGGCGACGGTGGCCCGCGTCGTCCGCCGACGGCTCGCCTCGGTCTGAACGAGGGGCACGTCGCCCTTCACGACTCGCGGACACGACGACGGCGGGGCGCCACCTTCTCCAGGTGGCGCCCCGCCGTCGTCGTGCCGGATGTGGCGCGTTAGTTGACGGGGCCGGTGAACTTCTCGCCGGGACCCTTGCCGGGCTCATCCTTGATGAGGGAGGCTTCCCGGAAGGCGAGCTGCAGGGTGCGCAGGCCGTCGCGCAACGGGCCGGCGTGCTGGGAGCCGATCTCCGGGGCGGCCGCCGTGATGAAGCCCGCCAGCGCCGTGATGAGCTTGCGGGCCTCATCGAGGTCCTTGAGGTCCTCGGCGTTGGGGTCGTCCGCGAGGCCGAGCTTCACGGCGGCGGCGCTCATGAGGTGGACGGCCGCGGTGGAGATGACCTCGACCGCGGGGACTTCGGCGATGTCGCGGGTGTGCCCAGCGGCGGGGTCGCCCGCAGCGGTGCCGTGGTCTTCGTGTTCAAAAGTGCTCATTTGATAAGCTTGGCACAGACCAACTGGGAGTCGTTACCCGACGCGAGCACTGTGTGGGCGCGCCGTTCGCATTCGTGTGCCGGAGTCGTGTAAGATTTACTCTTAGTTTGCAAGTGGAGATTTCTCCCACCCGCGTCGACCGCCGTTCGGCCAGGGGCTCAGGCCCCCGGAACAGGACACTGAAGGTCGCCGGGTCAGAATAGGACGGCAGTCCTGTGCAGGGCCATCGCTCAGGTGATGTTCCGGCGCTGTGATCTTTGTCCGACTCAGTTTCCTGAGGCCTCCGCTTGCACTGGCAAGAGGAGGCCTTTCTCATTGCCAGTGGAACAAGGCAACGAGCAACAGGAGCTACACATTAGCGATCCACGTATCAATGAGCGTATCCGCGTCCCCGAGGTGCGGTTGGTCGGCCCAGCCGGTGAGCAGGTGGGTATCGTCCGCATCGAGGACGCCCTCCGTCTGGCCGCAGAAGCAGACCTTGATCTCGTTGAGGTTGCGCCTCAGGCCAAGCCGCCTGTCTGCAAGCTGATGGACTTCGGAAAGTACAAGTACGAAGCCGCAGTGAAGGCACGCGAGGCCCGGAAGAACCAGACCAACACGGTCCTGAAGGAAATCCGGTTCCGCCTGAAGATCGACAAGCACGACTACGAGACCAAGCGCGGTCACGCACTGCGCTTCCTCGGTGCCGGTGACAAGGTCAAGGCCATGATCCAGTTCCGTGGCCGTGAGCAGCAGCGTCCGGAGATGGGCATCCGCCTCCTCCAGCGCTTCGCCGAAGACGTGGCCGAGGTCGGCGTCATCGAGTCCACCCCGCGCATCGACGGCCGCAACATGGTCATGGTGATCGGTCCGCTCAAGAACAAGGCCGAAGCGAAGGCCGAAGCCCGTCGCGCCGCACAGCGTGCCGAGGCCAAGGCTCAGAACGAAGCCAAGGCCCAGGCCGAGTCTGACCGTGTGGACACGGACAACGCCACTCCGCTGAGCAACAACCTCGGCGAGCAGCTGGCCGAGGCTTTGAAGGCCAGCGAGTCCGCAGCGGTGGAAGCACCGCTCGAGGATGTCGCAGCTGACGGGGCCGTCGTCGAAGAGGCTCCGGTTGCGGAGGCTTCCGTGAAGGAAGCTCCGGTGGAGGAGCCGAAGCCGGCTGCCAAGCCCGCCGCGGCCAAGCCTGCCGCGACGCCGAAGCCGGCTGCGAAGCCCGCCGCCGCGCCGAAGCCGTCCATGCCGAAGCCGGGCGCTCCCAAGCCCGGTGCCCGCAAGGCCAACTAGACACCCGTCCTTCGCCCGACGGCCCTCCGATGACGAGGGCCCAGGGCGGAAAGCCCAACGGCGTCCGTCAGGATGCCGGAATGTGATTCGCAGGCCCGCCAGGGCCTGTGGCAACGTAAGGAGATCGGTCCCCATGCCGAAGATGAAGACCCACAGTGGTGCCAAGAAGCGCTTCAAGCTGACCGGTAGCGGCAAGCTCAAGCGCCAGCAGGCCAACCGCCGCCACTACCTGGAGCACAAGCCCAGCACCCTGACCCGCCGCCTGGCCGGCGATCGCATCGTCGCCAAGGGCGATGCCAAGGTCATCAAGAAGATGCTGGGCCTCTAAGTTCCATTTCCCGGCCGGATGGCCAACCACTTAAGGCCCTGAGCCGCCCGAGAGGGCGAGCCGAGCGGGCCAATGATTGAAGGAGTACGCACGTGGCACGTGTGAAGCGGGCGGTCAACGCCCACAAGAAGCGTCGGGTTGTTCTTGAGCGCGCCAAGGGTTACCGCGGCCAGCGGTCCCGCCTGTACCGTAAGGCCAAGGAGCAGCTGCTCCACTCGTTCGTTTACAGCTACGGCGACCGCCGCAAGCGCAAGGGTGACTTCCGTCGCCTGTGGATCCAGCGCATCAACGCTGCGTCCCGCGCCAACGGCCTGACCTACAACCGTCTGATCCAGGGCCTCAAGGCCGCTGAGGTCGAGGTTGACCGCCGTATGCTCGCCGAGCTGGCCGTGTCCGACGCCGCCACCTTCGCCGCTCTGGTGAAGCTCGCCAAGGACGCCCTGCCGGCTGACACCTCCGCCCCGAAGAACTAGTAAGTCCTTCTCAGCGTGAGCTTTTCCGAGCGCCCCCAAGCCGCCATCATGTCCAATCCCCGGGCCGACCGGGTGAGAGACGTGGCCCGGCTTGCGGGGCGCTCGGCGCGTTCCCGGCAGGGTCTGTTCCTCGCCGAAGGACCGCAATCCGTGCGCGAAGCCCTCGTGGCTCATCGTGAACGCCTGTCCCGCGGTGAGGAGGGCCTGGTCACGGAGCTGTACGCCAGCCAGGCCTGTCTGGACCGATACCCGGAACTCGCCGCAGGTGCCGAAGGGGTCCGGACCAGGATCGCCACGGATGAGGTGCTGGCCGCCATGGCCGACACCGTCAATCCCCAGGGCATCGTGGCCGTCTGCCGCTTCCTGGACCGCCCTCTGGACGAAGTGCTCGACGCCGGGCCGCGCCTTCTCGCGGTGCTGTGTCAGGTACGCGATCCCGGCAACGCCGGCACCGTCCTGCGGGCAGCGGACGCCGCGGGTGCGGACGCCGTGATCTACTCCGGCTCCAGCGTCGACATCTACAACCCCAAGGCCGTGCGCTCGACCGCCGGCTCGCTCTTCCACCTCCCCGTGGTGACCGGGGTCGACGTCGCGGATCTCGCGGCGCGCTGTGCGGAGCGGGGGATCGGCATCCTGGCCGCTGACGGTTACGGTTCCCTGGACCTGGACGAGCTCCAGGACGCCAGCGCGGCTCGTCGGCTCGGGGCGTCCGGTTCCGCTGGCTTGGACGGTGAGCAGGCGCCGTCGTACGACCTGGCCTCACCCACCGCGTGGTTCTTCGGCAACGAGGCCCAAGGGCTCGCCCCCGAGGAGCTCGCCCTGAGCGACCACCGTGTGGCAGTGCCCGTGTACGGTTCGGCGGAAAGCCTGAACCTCGGCACCGCTGCGACCGTCTGCCTCTACGCCAGTGCCCGCGCCCAGCGCCGCTGAGCACCCCTCCGGCCTGATTCCTTCGGTGCCACGGGGCGTCAAAGATCCCGTTTCGTCTCCGGGACGCGCCGCGTGCGACTAGCCTTGGAATGATTTGTCACTCCAACTCATTCAAGGGGAATCATGTCCGCAAGTGGCGGAAACAAGGCCGTGGTGGCCGCCCTGTCCGCGAATCTCGCCATCGCCGCGATGAAGTTCGTGGCGTACGCCTTCACTCTCAGCAGCTCGATGCTGGCGGAGGCGATCCACTCCGTCGCCGACTCCGGCAACCAGCTGCTGCTCCTGCTGGGAGGGAAGCGGGCCAAGCGCGCCGCCGATGCGGAGCACCCCTTCGGGTACGGGCGTGAGCGGTACATCTACGCGTTCATCGTCTCGATCGTCCTGTTCAGCGTCGGTGGCTTGTTCGCCCTGTATGAGGCCTACGAGAAGTTCCACGATCCGCACGGCATCGAAGGGCCGTTCTGGTGGGTCCCGCTCGCCGTGCTGGTGGGCGCGATCATCGCCGAAGGCTTCTCCTTCCGCACCGCGATCCACGAAGCGAACCACCTCCGCGGCCGTCAGGGCTGGGTGCGGTTCGTCCGCAACGCCAAGCAGCCCGAACTGCCCGTGGTCCTGCTGGAGGACTTCGGCGCGCTCATCGGTCTGGTGTTCGCCCTGTTCGGTGTGTCCATGACCCTCGTGACGGGCGATGGCGTCTGGGACGCCTTCGGCACCGCCATGATCGGTCTCCTGCTCGTGGCGATCGCCATCGTCCTGGCGCTCGAGACGAAGTCACTGCTGATCGGTGAGTCCGCCAGCGCGAACGATGTCGCCGCGATCGAGCGCGCCATCCAGGAGGACGGCACCCGCATCATCCACCTCAAGACTCTGCACCTCGGCCCCGAGGAACTGCTCGTGGCCGCGAAGTTCAGCGTCCCGGAAGGCGCCACGGGCGCAGCGATCGCTCAGGCCATCGACGACGCCGAGAACCGGATCCGCACCGCCGTTCCCACGGCACGGGTGATCTACCTCGAGCCGGACATCTACCGCGCCTCCGTCTGACGGAAGCCGGGAAGCACCGGAGACGGCGAAGGCCGGGCCTGATGGCCCGGCCTTCGCCGTCTCCGGAACCGGATCGTCCGGCGTCGGGTGCTCAGTGCTCCGTGCTTAGTGCTCCGTGATGAGTGTCCGAAGCTCAGTGCTCGATGTCGTGGTGCACGGACTGGACCGGGAAGCGGCGCTCCAGACGCCCGCTCGTGAGCGCGACCCCGAGGCCGAGCAGGGCGAGGACGGCGCCGACGAGGGCGGGTGCCGTATAGCCGTAACCCAGGGCGATCACCACGCCGCCCAGGAAGGCGCCGGCGGCGTTCGCCAGGTTGAGTGCGGCGTGATTGAGCGACGACGCCAGGCTGGGCGCGTCCGGGGAGGCGTCCAGCAGGCGGGTCTGCAGGGGAGTGGTGAGGAGGGAGCCGATGCCGCCGACCACGAAGACCATGATGAGGGCCGCAGGCGCCCACGGGGCCGCCAGGGTGTACAGCACGAGCGCGATGGCGATCGCGATGAGCGCACGGTAGATGGAGCCCATCACGGACTTGTCCGCGAGGCGGCCGCCCACGATGGTTCCGATGACCATGCCCAGGCCGTAGATGGCGACCACCAGCGGGATGAGGCTCTCCGGCAGATGGCTCACCTCGGTCATCGTGTGCGAGATGTACGTGTACGTGGCGAAGAACCCGCCGAAGCCGATCGTGCCGATCAGCAGCGCCATCCACACTTGGACGCGCTTCAGAGCGCCGAGTTCCCGCCGGATGCTGGCGCCCGGGATGCTCGCTTCGAACGGCACGAAGAGCGCGATGGCCCCGGCCGTGAGCAGGGCGATCACGGAGACGAGGGCGAAGAGCAACTGCCAGCCGAAGTTCTGGCCGAGCCAGGTGGCGAACGGGACGCCGATGACATTCGCCACGGTCAGGCCCGTCATCACCATGGAGATCGCCCAGCCGCGCTTCGTCGCAGGCACCAGGGACGCCGCGATCACCGCCGCGATGCCGAAGTAGGCGCCGTGGGGCAGGCCGGAGATGAAGCGTGAGAGGGCCATGGCGCCGTAACTGGCGGCGAGCATGCTGGATGCGTTGGCGACGGCGTAGAACAGCATGAGACCGATGGCGAGACGCTTGCGCGGAAGCCGCGCGCCGAAGGCCGCCAGCAGGGGTGCGCCCACGCAGACGCCCAGGGCGTATGCGGAGATCAGTGTTCCCGCCTGGGGAGTGGTCAGGTGCAGTCCATGCTCGACTTCCCGGAGCAGGCCCATCATGGCGAATTCCACGGTGCCGATGGCGAATCCGCCCATGGCGAGCGCGATGATCGCCCGGGTGAGGGCGGCGGAGGAGAGGCGAGGACGTGCGATGATCCCGGCCGGGGGAGAGGTGGTCACGGAGGGTCCTTGACTGAGGGGGTGGGCTGGTCTGTGATCACGACGTCGGGACCATTCTTTCCATTGTCGCAACGTGAAAGCCCTGGGCGCTATTTCTTTCGGTCTCCGCGTGCCGTGACGGGGTGGATCTAGACTGGTCCGCGATGACTATCGCACCTCGCCTCGTGGTTGGCGCCGCCGTCCTGGATTCCCTCACCGAGCCCCGTTCGCTGCTCTGCGCCCGGCGCAGCGCCCCCGAGAGCCTGGCAGGGCTCTGGGAGTTCCCGGGCGGAAAAGTCGAACCGGGCGAGGAGCCGGAGGCCGCCCTGCACCGGGAGCTCCGTGAAGAACTCGGGATCTCGGTGGCGCTGGGACCCGAGGTTCTGTCCGGCGCCGATCACGGCTGGGTGCTCAACAAGAAGGCGACCATGCGAGTGTGGCTCGCGGAGATCAGCGAGGGTGAGCCGCAAGCTCTCGAAGATCACGACGAACTGCGCTGGGTCCCTCTAGAAGAGGGCGCCTTGCACGCCCTGCCGTGGATTCCGGCGGACTTCCCGATCGTGGACGCCGTCCTCCGCCGGGCGACCGGTTCCTGACAGGCTTCGTCCCGGGAGACGGTGACCGCTTTCGGACCCTGGGGCCGGCAGCGGCTCCTGCGTGCCGGTCCCCGCGGAGTTCCAGCGGGTGCGCCACGTCGGCGGCCCGGCGAATCGTGATGTGACGCCGGTGGGGGACTGACCGGTGCCGTTCATGATGGCCTGTGACGGCCTGGCTTCTGACGGCCCGCCTTGTGACGGCGGGGTCCAGTTCTTCAGGGACGCCATGCTGCCTTCGGGGTAGCGGGCCTCCTCGACCCGTGGGTCCGGATGGAACTCCGTGACGGCGCCGTCCGTGCTGCGGGCCGCGCCGAGCCCTGCAGGCACCTCCCGGTTCACGGCAGGCCCCGAGGCAGAGGAAGCCTGCTGCCCTTCGGACTGCTGCAGTTCGGAATGCGCAAAGCCATTCGACGTCGGGAAGCCGTGCTTCCTCTTGAAGAAGGCGACCCGCTGGGCGAGCCACTTCCGGTAACCCGCATCGGCGTATGAGCCCTGGCCTTTCGGGCCGGCGTACAGGCGGCGGTACTTCCCGACCAAGGCGGGGTGTTCGCGGGCCAGCCAGGACATGAACCACTCGCGGGTGCCCGGGCGCAGATACAGCGCGCCGGCGGTGACGCCGGTGGCCCCGGCGGCCGCGAGTGAGGAGAACAGTGCGTCCAGATCATCATCCGAATCGCTCAGATAGGGCAGGATCGGCATGGCCATGACGCCACACGGCAGTCCGGCCTCGCGCAGCCGGGACACCAGGCGCAGGCGGGCCCGCGGACCCGGGGTGCCCGGTTCGATGGCGGCCTGAAGCTCCTCGTCCATCATCGCCAGCGAGATCCCGAGCCCGATCGGCACCGCCTGTGCGGCTTCGCGGAGGAGAGGGATGTCCCGGGACAGGAGTGTCCCCTTGGTCAGGATCGAGAATGGAGTCCCCGACTCGGCCAGGGCCTCGATGATGCCCGGCATCAGCTGATACCGCCCCTCGGCGCGCTGGTACGGGTCCGTGTTGGTGCCGAGCGCGACGTGGTCGTGCTTCCAGGACGGGCGGGCGAGCTCGGCCCGCAGCACCTCCGCCGCGTTGACCTTGACCACCACCTGCGAATCGAAGTCGAGGCCCGAGTCGAAGTCCAGATAGGTGTGGCTCTTCCTCGCGAAGCAGTACACGCACGCATGGCTGCAGCCCCGGTAGGGGTTGATGGTCCACGAGAACGGCATGGTCGACTGAGTCGGGACCTTGTTGAGCACCGATTTCGCGGTGACCTCATGGAAGGTGATCCCCGCGAACTCGGGCGTAGAGATGGAACGCAGCAGGCCCGCCATCGGCAACAGCGGGGCGGCCGTCGGGGCAGTGGCGGTGTCCACCAGTGCCGGCTGGAGTGCCTGTGCGTCCCATCTCATGCAAGTATTCGAACATATGTTCGAACGGAGTTCAAGGGGGGCGCGGTCAAACTGCTCTGGGAGGCGGCTTCGGCCGGTGTCTTCAGGCGACGGACCACGTGACGCCGAGCGACACCTGGACCTCCTGTTCGCCTGCCTGGATGGCGCCATCCGCTTGCGGTGCGGCGGCGACCCGGGCGAAGGCGATGGGAGGGAGCCCGCCGACGGCGGAGCCTTCCTCGATGCGGAGGACCTGGCCGAGGGTGACGCCCGACGATGCCGCGAGCTGCGACGCCCGGGCGAGGGCGTCCTGCCAGGCGGCCTCACGGGCCTGCGACCGGACCGCGGTGGGGTCGGAGACTTCGAGCGAGAATCCTTCGAGCCGGGCCTGTTCCCCTCCGGCGGCGATGGCGCTCTGCAGGACGCCCGCGGCGGCGGGCAGGGAGCGGAGCGTCACGCGCACCGTGCCACGGGCGACGTAGCCCAGCAGGCCGTCGTCGTGCCCGTCGCGCCATTTCCGTTCCGCGCGGAGCGAACGGTCCGTGGTCGCGATGTCGCGGGGTTCGACGCCCGCGGAGTGCAAGGCGTCCCGCAGCGCGTCGAGGGTGCGTCCGGACTGGGCGAACGCCTCCTCCACGGAGCCGGCCAGCGTTTCGATGCTCAGGTGTGCCGTCGCGATGTCCGGCACCGCAGGGGCGCTCGCGTGCCCGGTGACGGAGATGGTCCGTGTCGGTGTTTCCATGCCGTTCCTCTCGTCGTGTCCCCTCAGGGAATGGTCAGAACCGATCCTGGTCCTGCGGCCCAATATAGCCACCCGCTTCAAGGCCCGCGTCCCGTTCGAAGGGGTTCGCAAGAGCCGGACTGCCCGTCCGCCAGACGGAATAGGCGGCGCAGAGACCGTAGAACAGCAGGAAGGGCAGCCCCAGGCAGGCCGCGTACTGCGCGGCGTGGCGAGCCTCGTGAGCGAGCAGGCGCGGGTCGCTCTCGACGGACAGGCCGGGCCGCGCGAGGATCACGGATCCCACGGTGAAGGCGCCTCCGGCAGGGAACGCCCAGGGGTAGTCGCGGGCCAGCCAGAGACCGTGCGGACCTCGGTCGACGGGGCAGCGCGCGGCACGTGCGACGGCGAGGCCGAGCAGCGTGCTCAGATTCACCCAGTTCAGTGCCGCCCGGGTTTTCCACATGCCAGACATGGGCCCAGCCTACGACGGGCCGCGTACTAGACTTGTGCAGGGCCTTGATTGGCCCGTCACCACCCCTTCGACCCGAAAACACGGTACATGTCAGAGACCACTAAGGAAGTCATGGCCCCCAGCCCGTTGGATGAGGCCGCTCTCCAGAATGCTGTCGCAGAAGCCCTGGCAGCCTTTGAGGAGGCCACCGATCTTGAGGAGCTCAAGACCGCTCGGCTGGCGCACACCGGTGAGAAATCGCCTCTGAGCCAGGCGAACGCGGCCATCCGCGATCTGCCCAAGGACCAGAAGAGCGCCGCCGGCAAGCTCATCGGCGGTGCCCGCGGCCAGGTGAACAAGGCGCTCGCCGCCCGCACCGTGGTGCTGGAGGAGGAGAACGACGCGCGGATCCTCCTCGAGGAGACCGTGGACGTCACCGCCGCGCCGCGCCGTCGCCGTGCCGGCGCCCGCCACCCGCTCTCCGTGCTCCAGGAGCAGGTCTGCGACATCTTCGTGGGCATGGGCTGGGAGATCGCGGAAGGCCCCGAGCTCGAGTCCGAGTGGTTCAACTTCGACGCTCTGAACTTCCAGCCGGACCACCCGGCGCGCGAGATGCAGGACACCTTCTTCGTGGAGCCTCCGGAGGCCCACCTCCTGCTGCGCACCCACACCTCGCCGGTGCAGGTCCGTTCCATGCTGGAGCGGGAGCTGCCGGTCTACGTGCTGTGCCCGGGCAAGGTGTTCCGCACCGACGAGATCGACGCCACCCACACGCCCGTGTTCCACCAGTTCGAAGGTCTGGCCGTCGACAAGGGGCTGTCCATGGCGGACCTGCGCGGGACGCTGGAGCACTTCGCGCGGCAGATGTTCGGCGCAGAGGCCAAGATCCGGCTGCGCCCCAACTACTTCCCCTTCACCGAGCCGAGCGCCGAACTCGACATCTGGCACCCGGGCGCCAAGGGCGGCCCGCAGTGGATCGAGTGGGGTGGCTGCGGCATGGTCAACCCGAACGTGCTCCGCGCGGCCGGGATCGACCCGGAGGTGTATTCCGGGTTCGCGTTCGGTATGGGCATCGAGCGCACTCTCATGTTCCGCAATGAAGTTCCTGACATGCGGGACATGATCGAGGGCGACATTCGTTTCAGCGAGCACTTCGGGATGGAGATCTAAGCGTGCGCATTCCACTTTCCTGGCTCCGTGAGTACACGGAGCTTCCTGCAGGCGCGTCCTCCGAGGACCTGATGGCGGACCTGGTCCGCGTCGGTTTCGAAGAGGAGGATGTGCACCGTCCGGCCGACTCGATCTCCGGTCCCGTCGTGGTGGGCCAGGTCCTGTCCCTCGTCAAGGAACCGCAGTCCAACGGCAAGACCATCAACTGGTGCCAGGTCCGTGTGGTCCCGGAAGGCCAGGAGCAGACGCTGGAAGGCAAGGGCATCGAGCCCTCGGGCATCCAGGGCATCGTCTGCGGCGCCCACAACTTCGTGGAGGGTGACAAGGTGGTGGTGACCCTTCCGGGCGCCGTCCTGCCGGGTGACTTCCACATCTCGCCGCGTAAGACCTACGGGCACGTCTCCGCCGGCATGATCGCCTCCGCCCGTGAACTCCGACTGGGCGACGAGCACGACGGGATCATCGTGCTGTCCACGCTCGGTCTGGACCCGGAACTCGGCACCGACGCCCTGGAGCTCTTCGGGCTGAAGGACGAGGCCGCCGAGATCAACGTGACTCCCGATCGAAGCTACGCCTTCAGCATCCGGGGTGTGGCCCGTGAGTACGCTCATGCCACTGGCACCGCCTTCACCGACCCGGCTTCGAAGGTCTCCGTGCCGGCCGCGCTGGGCGAGGGTTACCCGGTCACGCTGTCCGACCAGGCCCCCATCTACGGGGTTCCCGGCTGTGACCGCTTCGTGGCCCGCGTGGTCCGCGGCGTGGACGCGAGCCGTCCCACGCCGCAGTGGATGGTCTCCCGGCTGCGCCTCGCGGGCATCCGCTCCATCAGCCTGCCGGTCGACATCTCCAACTACGTCATGCTGGAACTCGGACAGCCGAACCACTGCTATGACCTGGACACCCTCGAGGGCGGCATCGTCGTCCGCCGTGCCCTTCCGGGCGAGCGGATCGTCACCCTGGATGAGAAGGACCGCGCGCTCGACGCCGAGGACCTGGTCATCGCGGACGATTCCGGTGCGATCGGTATCGCCGGTGTCATGGGCGGGGCCCGCACCGAGGTGTCCGCGGGCACCAAGGACATCCTGGTGGAAGCCGCTCACTTCGACACGATCTCGATCGCGCGGGCCCGTCGCCGTCACAAGCTGCCGAGCGAAGCGTCCAAGCGGTTCGAGCGCGGCGTCGACTGGTACCTGGCTCCTGTGGCCGCGCAGCGCGTGGTGGATCTGCTCGTGGAACTCGCCGGTGGGACCGCCGACGACGCCGGCACTGATGTCGGCACGGCGCCGGAGACGGTGACCATCTTCCTGCCGTCCGGTTTCGTGTCCGCACGGATCGGTGTGGAGTACACGACCGAGCAGATCGTCAGCAGCCTGACGGACCTCGGCGCGACCGTGACCGAAACCGAAGGCGGCTGGACCGTCACCGCTCCGAGCTGGCGCAACGATCTGGAGACCAAAGAGGACCTCTCCGAGGAGATCGCCCGCCTGGTCGGCTACGACAAGATCCCTGCCACCCTCCCGGTGGCGCCTCCCGGCCGCGGCCTGAGCCGTGTCCAGAAGCAGCGCCGCCGCGTGATGCAGGCCCTCGCCGACTCCGGTCTGGTCGAGGTCCTCGCTTACCCGTTCGTCTCGAAGACGTCCAACGACGTGTTCGGCACGCCCGAGGCCGGCGCCGCGGTGCAGGCCGTCAAGCTCGCCAACCCGCTGAGCGAGGAGTTCGGCTGGCTGCGGACCTCCGTGCTCCCTGGTCTGATCGAAACCGCCAAGCGCAATATCTCGCGTGGTTTCCGTGACCTGGCGCTGTACGAAGCAGGTCTGGTGTTCCTGCCGGAGGGCGGGCTGGGCACCCCGGGCATCCCGCCGCTGGGCGCCAAGCCTTCCGACGAGGTGCTGGAGGGCCTGTACCAGGGCATCCCCGCGCAGCCACAGCACATCGCCGGCGTCTTCACCGGCAAGGACAGCCCGGCAGCGCCCGGTCACGCGCCCCGTGCGTGGGACTGGGCCGACGCGGTCGACGCCGCACGGCTCGTGGCCGATGTCCTCGGCGTCGAGGTCGTGGTGGAGCAGGGCGCGCACCAGGCGTTCCATCCTGGCCGCACTGCCGTCCTGCGTCTGCGGTCCGGTGAGCTCGTCGGCTACGCGGGTGAGCTTCACCCCAAGCTGGTGAAGTCGCTCGACCTGCCGGCCCGTACGGTCGCGTTCGAGATCGATGCCGATGTCCTCTTCGACGCGGCGGCCGACGTCGTCGTGGCGAAGCCCATCTCCACCTTCCCGGTGGCGACACAGGACGTGGCGCTGATCGTCGACGGCGATCAGCCGGCCGCCGCTGTTCAGGACGCGCTGCGTGAAGGGGCCGGAGAACTCCTGGAGGATGTCGCGCTGTTCGACGTGTACATCGGCACCGGGATTCCGGAGGGCAAGAAGTCCCTGGCCTTCGGCCTGCGGTTCCGTGCGGACGACCGCACGCTGACCGCGGACGAGGCCTCCGGGGCCCGCGCGGCGGCTGTCGCGCTCGCGGCGGAGCGCTTCGGAGCCGTCCAGCGCTGACGCCCCCGCACCACATCGACTGCTCCACACGATGTCGAAACCTCCGGAAATCCGGGGAAATCGGCATCGTAGGGAGCAGTCGATGTGTTTAAAGCGTTTGGACGCTCATCCTCACGCAAACGACCTCGGTCTCGTCGGTGACGTGGAATCCTGGGTCCCCAAGGGAATCGCGGAACTCGTCGGAGTGCCAGAACCCCTCATGGGCGGAGCGCCACTCGTCGACCGACTCGAAGCCCTCGCCCTCGGCCAGGGCATGCTCCAAAGTCACCGCAGCAAGTCGGCATACCTCCACCGTGGTCACCGTCTCCACGGCGACCGGCGTACCGGCTGAATCGACGACGACGGCCCGGTCGCCCGCGCGCGGCAGCGGCTCGTTCGCGGAGTATTCGAGAAGCAGCGAGGACGTGGACGTCTTCGTCCCGTCGAGCAGGGCTGCCACGAGCTGATCCCGCAGAGGGCCCGGGAATGCATACTCGGAAACGGGCCAGGCGGGGTCGATTGCACTCATCCGACCAGTCTAAGACGGCGTTGAGCTTCCACCGTCAGGGATTCGTGCAAGACGCGATCGACTGCTCCATACGATGCCGTTTCCGCCACAATTCCAGGAGAAATGGCATCGTATGGAGCAATCGATCGTGGGCTCAGGCCGGGGAGAGGGTCGAGGAGAGACGCGGGGCCAGATGCGAGGCCCGGGAGCCGGCGATGGGGTAGCGAAGAGGGCGGCAGGCACGGCCAGCCTCGGGCCTAGCTCGACGGGTGCTCTCCGTCTTCGAAGATCCTCGAGGCCGGGCCTACGATCAGCGGGTCCGGGGCGGTGGCGAGGTCGGGGTCCTTGCCGTCGTAGTCGAACAGGTTCAGCACGTGGCGCATGGCCTCGAGGCGGGCGCGCTTCTTGTCGTTGCTCTTGACGACGGTCCACGGGGCGTGGTCGGTGTCCGTCGCCAGGAACATCGCCTCCTTGGCCTCCGTGTAGGAATCCCATTTGTCGAGGGACGCCAGATCCATGGGGGAGAGCTTCCACTGACGGACCGGGTCGACCTGGCGGATGGTGAACCGCGTCAGCTGCTCCGAGCGTGACACCGAGAACCAAAACTTCACCACATCGATGCCGTCCTGGACCAGGAGCTCCTCGAACAGCGGCACCTGGCGCAGGAACACCTGATACTGCTCATCGGTGCAGAAACCCATCACCCGCTCGACCCCCGCCCGGTTGTACCAGGAGCGGTCGAAGAGGACCATCTCCCCGGCCGCGGGCAGGTGCTTCACGTAGCGCTGGAAGTACCACTGGCTCTGCTCGGTGCTGCTGGGCTTCTCGAGCGCCACCACCCGGGCGCCGCGGGGGTTCAGGTGCTCCGTGAAGCGCTTGATGGTGCCACCCTTGCCGGCGGCGTCCCGGCCCTCGAACACGAGGAGCAGCCGGCGGCCGTTCCCCTTGATCCATTTCTGCAGCTTCAGGAGTTCGATCTGCAGGAGACGCTTCTCCAGCTCGTACCGGGGCCGCTCCAGCCGCTCGCTGTAGGGGTAGCCTTCACGCCACGTGTCGAGGGGCACGCCCTGGGCGTCCAACAGGACCGGATCGTCGTCATCGTTGTCCAGCACGGAGTAGCCGAGCGGCGGCTGGATCCCCGTGAGCGAGTGGTTCAGGATGCTCATGGCGTCACCGTAGACGCGGCCGATGAACGGCGGTTGAACGGGATGCGAGGGCCGCGCCGCCGTACCGGGGACAATGGATTCATGCGCGTGATCACCTGGCTGGGCTCCCTGGACGACGCCGCGCGCGACGTCGGCCTTCCGCCCCTCGACGACGCCGAACGTAACCGGGCGCGCGCCTTCACCTCGGCTGCTGCGGGGGTGCGCTTCGGCACGCTGCGGCGGATCCAGCGCAAGCTTCTGGCGGACGCCCTCGGAATCGATCCGCGACGATTCGCGAGTGCCTACGAGTGCCCGGACTGCGGCCCGGCGGCGGGTCACGGCAGGCCGGGATACGTGGTCGTGGAGCGGGTCCCGGCGGACTCTCAGCCCGGGAGCGCGGTAAGCCGGGGTCCCGCCGGCACGAGCCACCTCGACTCTGACCACACCGCCAACGCCCACACCGCCGCCCCCGGCTCCGCGAGGCCGCAGCGGCTGACCGACGTCGGGCTGTCCGCCAGCCGCGCGGGGGAGTGGGGCGCCGTCGTCGTCGTGACGGAGGTGGAGCCGGGCTTCCGGATCGGTCTGGACCTCACCCTGCACCGCGAGATCTTCGACGGCTTCGACGACGTCGCCCTCGACGGACGGGAACGCGACTGGCTCCGGATGCAGGAACCCGGGGAACGGAACGCCGAACGGGCTGCGCTCTGGGCCGCCAAGGAAGCCGTGGCCAAGCGCGACGGTCACGGTCTGAGGAAGGACCCGGCAGGGATCCCCGTCCTGTCCGCGCCCGGAAGCGGCACCAGCGGAACGCCCCCGGGAGGCGCGATAGGCTACGCGCCCGGAGTGGTGCAGCTTGCAACACGTGCGGAGGGGCTGCCTCCGCACGTGCTCACGGCCGCGGTGCCGGCAGCGGCGGAAGGTGCTTTTCGTACAGCCATGGCTTGAGCAGCGCGGCCGCGTCGAGCCCCGGCGCCAGCGAATCCGCGAGGGCGAACAGCGCCTGAGGCGTGACCGTGGCGTGGCGGTGTTCACGGGTCCACTCCCGCAGGAGGGTGAAGAACTGCTCGTCGCCCATGGCCGTCCGCAGCACGTGGAGGGCCAGGGCGCCCCGCTTGTACACCCGGTCATCGAACATGTCCTCGGGGCCGGGATCGCCGATCACGAGATCCTGGGCCTGGTCCGCGAGTTTGCGCCAGGCCGCGAGCACCCGCAACTGGGTGCTGAGCGTGCCACTGGCCTCGCTCCAGAGCCATTCGGCGTAGCAGGCGAACCCTTCGTGCAGCCAGATGTCCTTCCAGCTGCCGACGGTCAGAGAGTTGCCGAACCACTGGTGGCTCAGCTCGTGGGCCACCAGGCGCTGGGCCTCCCACTCGGTGGCGAGGTGGTTGCGCCCGATGATCGACAGCGCCTGCGCCTCGAGGGGGATCTCCAGCTCGTCCTCCGTGACCACGACGGTGTACTCGCCGAAGGGGTACGGGCCGAAGCGGTCCTCGAAGAGGTCCATCATGTCGCGCTGACGGGCCAGCCCCGTCTCGGCCTGCCCGCGGAGCGACGGCGGCACCGCGACGTGGACCGGGACCGCGCCCGGGGCGCCGTCGACGTCGAACGTGGTGTACCGCCCGATCTGGAGCGTCGCCAGGTAGGAGGCCATCGGCTCCTTCTGCTCGAACACCCAGGTCTCGCGGCTGGACTTCCGGCGGTGCTCCACGAGGCGGCCGTTGCACACCACGCGGTAGCCGGCGTCGGTCGTCACGGTGAAGCGGTAGGAGGCCTTCTGGCTCGGGTGGTCATTGCACGGGAACCACGACGGCGCCCCGTCCGGCTGCCCGGCGACCAGCACGCCGTCGCGCAGCTCTTCCCAGCCGACCTCACCCCAGGTGCCACGGCGCGGCCGCGGATTGCCCTCGTAGCGCACCTCCAGGAGGAAGTCCTCGCCCTTCGGGATGCTGTGCGGGGCGTTGACGACGAGCTTCTCGCCGCGCTGGGCGAACTTCGCCACCCGTGAGCCGTTGAGCTGGATCTTGGTCGGCTTGAGACCGGCGAGATCCAGCGAGATCTGGGAGAGCTTCACGTTCGCGCGCCCCCGGAGGATCGCCACGCCCTGCAGCCGGTTGCTCGCCAGGCGGCAGTCGAGCTCCAGATCATAGTGCCGGACGCTGTAGTCCGCGCTCCCGTGCCCGGGGGTGTACGGGTCCGGGATCGTGGAGGCGGGGTGCTTCTTGCCGTGGTGCTCAGACATGGGGGAGAGGGTCATCCAGGGTCGGGGACGGGGACGATGCGGGAGCTGCTACGGTCCGCGCCAGGGGCTGACCGGATTACCCATCCAGTAACTCCCGGCCGGAACCGCTTCGCCCCGCATCACGAGCGACGCGGGGCCGACCGTGGCCCCGCTGCCCAGGGATGCCTGGGGCAGGATCACGCCGTGCGGCCCCATGGTGGAACCAGCCTCCAACGTTACGGTATCGATCGCCATGATGCGGTCGTGGAAGAGGTGAGTCTGCACCACGCAGCCGCGGTTCACGGTGGAACCGTCGCCCAGGGTCACCAGGTCCGCTTCCGGGAGCCAGTAGCTCTCGCACCAGACGCCGTGACCGATCTTCGCGCCGAGCGCCCGAAGCCACCACACCAGGGCTGGAGTGCCCGCCGCGGCCCGCGCGAACCACGGGGCGGCCGCCATCTCGATGAACGTGTCCACCACCTCGTTCCGCCAGATGAACGAGCTCCAGAGCGGGTGCTCGCCTTCGCGGATCCGTCCCACCAGGACCCACTTGGCGACGACGGCGCTCGCGGCCGCGACCGCTCCGGCGACCAGGACCACGAGACCCCCCAGGAGGGCGGCCGGCCAGTAGCCGGCGCCGCGGGCGATGGCGTCGAGGAGGACCATGACGCCTACCGCGAGGTAGCCCGTCAGCAGGACGGGGAAGACGCGGCACAGTTCCCAGAGGGCCCGTGCCACCTTGAGGCGGGTGGGTGGTTCGAAGGTGCGGCTCGCATCGGTGCTCTGTGCCACACGCCGCAGCCGGACCGGGGGACTGCCGAGCCACGAGCTGCCCGACTTGGCCTTGCGCGGCGTGGCCGAGAGGACCGCGACAAGAGAGTTCTTCGGCACGCTGCGGCCGGCCGCGGTCATCCCGGAGTTGCCGAGGAAGGCCCGCTTGCCCACCTTCGCGGGAGCCACCTTGAGCCAGCCGCCGCCGAGCTCGTAGGAGGCGACCATCGTGTCGTCGGCCAGGAACGCGCCGTCGCCCACGGTGGTCATGCTCGGCACCAGCAGGACGGTGGAGGCCTCCACGTTTTTGCCGATCGTGGCGCCCAGCAGCCTCAGCCAGACCGGGGTGAAGAGGCTGGCGTAGATCGGGAAGAGGAGATCGCGGGCCATGTCCAGGACGCGCTCGGTGGCCCAGACCTGCCAGCCGACCCGGCTGCGCACCCGGTGATGACCTTCCACGAGGCCGATCGCGAGGGCGCGGGTCGTCCCGAGGATCAGGAGCGCGTTGCAGAGGAACCACACCACGGAGGCCAACGGCACGGACCGGGCCAGCGCGCCGAGGGATTCGGAGAGCGAGGCCGCGCCGTGCAGGGCGCCCACGACTACGAGTCCGGCCACCGCGGCCGAGACGAACGGGATGCACGCCAGCAGGCCGGAGGCCGCGGCGAAGGCGGTGAACCAGCTGAACTCGCGGATGCCCTCACTCGCATCCCCCTGCTCAGGCCAGGCGGGCTTCGCCTTGCCGGTCCGGCCGGCGGGGGAACCGGCCACGGTGGTGCCGGCCTTGACCTTGCCGGTGACGGCGGAGCCGGGCTCGACGATCGCGTCGGCGCCCACCTTCGCGCCGGGCATGAGCGTGCTGCGCGCGCCGATGGTGGCTCCGGGGCCGATCGAGACGGAGCCGATGTGGACGGTGTCGCCGTCGACCCACCAGCCGGACAGGTCCACTTCGGGCTCGACGTTCGCGCCGCGGCCCACCGTCAGCAGCCCGGTGACGGGCGGCACCGAGTGAAGGATCACGTCGCGGCCCAGCTTCGCGCCCAGGGCGCGGGCGTAGTACGGGACCCAGGGAGCGCTGGCCAGGCTGACCGCGCTCGCGGCGTCCTGGATCTGCTCCGCGAGCCACAGCTTGAGGTGCACCCGTCCGGAGCGGGGATACACGCCCGGGGTGACGCCGCGCAGGAGCACCCGCGCCGCCACGACGGCGATGCCCATCCGGCCCAGGGGGCTGACGAAGACTGCCCAGGACAGCAGGACCCACCACCAGGAGACGGTGGGCGCCGCGTGCAGGACACCCCAGGCGGAGAGCAGATTGTTGACGGCCATGAGGTAGGTCAGCCAGCGCATGCCCACCAGGATGAACAGCGGCACGCCCATGAGGGTCTGGAACACCTGGGTCTTCCGGGCGGTCCGGCGGACCAGGCGTTCCTTCGCCTCGACGGCCTCGCCGTCCGGGACGGAGGCGCGGCAGGCCTCCACGAGAGCGCCGACCCGTGGATTGGCGTAGATGTCGGCCACCGTGACGGTGGGGTACCGGCATCGCAGGGCTGAGACCAGCTGCGCGGCGGCGAGGGATCCGCCGCCGTGGGCGAAGAAGTCGGCGTCGAGGCTCGTGGCCGGGGCGCCGAGCACGGCGCTCCAGGTGTCCACGATCCACTGGGCATCCTCCGGCAGGTTCAGCGGGGCCGCGTCCGCGGCGTCGGCCGAGCCTCCGGCCAGAGGCCATGGCAGGGCTTTGCGGTCCACCTTGCCGCTCGTCTTGGTCGGCAGATTGTCGGTGGTGGTCAGGAGCGGGATGAGCGGTGCGGGCAGGGTCGCGCCGAGCAGCTCCCGGAGGACGCCCAGGTCCGGCTCGGCGTCCCCGGCCGGCACGAGGTAGCCCACCAGGACCTGATTCCCGGCCGCGGTGGTCTGCACCGCCGCCGCGGCGCCGGCGATGTCCGGAAGCGCCTGGAGGGCCGCATCGACCTCGCCGAGTTCGATGCGCCGCCCGCCGAGCTTGACCTGTTCGTCCGCCCGGCCCTGGAAGATGAGGCCCTCGGCCTCATACCGGACCAGGTCGCCCGAACGGTAGGCGCGTTCCCAGCCGAGGCTGGGCATCGGCGCGTACTTCTCCGCGTCCTTGGTGGGGTCCAGGTAGCGTGCCAGGCCGACGCCGCCGATGATCAGCTCACCGGTCTCGCCTTCCGTCACCGGCACGCCCTCGGCGTCGACGACGGCGAGGTCCCAGCCGTCCAGCGGCAGACCGATGCGCACGGGGCCGGGTCCGCCGAGGGGAGCGGCGCAGGCCACGACCGTGGCCTCCGTGGGCCCGTACGTGTTCCACACCTCGCGCTCGTCCACGGCGAGACGCTCGGCCAGCTCGGGCGGGCACGCCTCGCCGCCGAAGATCAGCAGACGGACGTTCTCCAGCGCCTCGGCGGGCCAGAGCGCGGCGAGCGTCGGAACGGTGGAGACCACGGTGATGCCGTGGTTGATGAGCCACGGCCCGAGGTCCATGCCGGTGCGGACCAGGGCGCGCGGCGCGGGGACGAGGCAGGCTCCGTGCCGCCAGGCGAGCCACATCTCCTCGCAGGAGGCATCGAAGGCGACCGAGAGCCCGGCGAGCACGCGGTCGTCGGTGCCGATGGGCTCACCCTGGAGGAAGAGCCGCGCCTCGGCGTCCACGAAGGCCGCCGAATTGCGGTGCCGCACGGCGACGCCCTTCGGGGTGCCGGTGGAGCCGGACGTGAAGATGACCCAGGAATCGTCCTCGGGCCGCGGCATGCGAGGAGCCGGGAAGGGCTTGGGGCGCTTCTTGTCCACCACGATCTCGCCTTTGGCCTTGAGGATGCCGGCGACCTTGGCCTCGCTGAACACGAGGCGGGCGCGTTCGTCGGGATCGTCGGCGTCCACCGGCACGTAGGCGGCGCCCACCAGCAGGATGGCCAGGATGGCGATGTAGAGCTCGTTGGTGCCGGAAGGGATCCGGATGCCGATCTTGTCCCCGGCGCCGAGTCCGGCGCGGTGCAGCTTGCGGGCGTACGCGCGGACCTCGTCGGCCAGCTCGGCGTAACTGAGCGACTTCTTTCCGTCATCCAGGGCCGAGGCCTCGGGGTACGCCTCGACCGTGGCGAGGAAGATGTCCACCAGCGTGCGCTCCGGGGGCGCCAGGAGTCCGCCCGGCATCTGTGGTTCGTAGACGGTCCCCGTGGGCGACGACGGCGCGCCGCCGCCCTCCGCCGCCGGTTCGGGGCCGGGGGCCTCCGGAGCGGGGGAAGGGTCATGCGGGGAGGATGCGGGATGCTCGGTCACGCCAGCATCCTTTCTGTCGTGAGTGAACCAATGATGAAGTTCTGCTGAAGGCGCCGGTGTCCGGCCTGCGGGAGGTCGTATCCTGGCCCGTCCGGGGCCGCGGCAGGGTCAGTCGCCATCCGGGATCAGCAGCACCTTGCCCGTGGTGCGCCGAGCGGCGAGATCGCGATGGGCGTCGGCGGCGCGGGAGAGCGGGTACCGGGCGCCGATGCGCACGGACAGGCCGCCGTCGGCCGCCGCGCCGAAGACCTCGCCCGAGCGCCAGCGGCGTTCCTCGGCGTCCAGCAGGTGGTCGCCGAGGGTCGGCCGGGTGAGGAACAGGGAGCCGCCCTGGTTGAGCCGCTGGGGATCGACGGGCGGGACCGGACCGGAGGCCGCGCCGAAGAGCACGAGCGTTCCGCGGACCCGGAGGCTCTGCAAGGAGGAGTCGAAGGTGTCCTTGCCGACGCCGTCGTACACCACGTCCACGCCGCGGCCGTCCGTGAACTGCCGCGCCTGGGTGGCGAAGTCCGAGTAGTCGACCACCAGATCGGCGCCCGCGAGGCGCGCGAGGTCGGCCTTCTCCGGCGTGGACACGGTGGTGATGACCCGTGCGCCGCGGGCCTTGAGGAGCTGGATGAGGAGCAGCCCCACGCCGCCGGCCCCGGCGTGCACGAGGGCCGTCGTGCCCTCACCGGCCGGGAAGCTGGAGGTCGCCAGGTAGTGGGCGGTCATACCCTGCAGGGGCAGCGCCGCCGCCGTCTCGAGGTCCAGTCCATCGGGGACGGGCAGGGCCTTGTCCGCGTCGACGATCGCGTACTCCGCGTAGCAGGCGGAGGCCTCGGCGGTGGCGATCCGGTCGCCGGCCGCGAAGCCCGTCACGCCCTCGCCCACGGCGTCGACCACCCCGGACGCCTCCGCTCCGGGGGTCCACGGGAACGGCAGGGGGTAGATGCCCTCCCGCTGGTAGGTCTCGATGAAGTTGACCCCGGTGGCGGCCACGCGGAAGCGGAGCTGCCCGGGCCCGGGCTGGGGGATGTCCGTCTCGGTGTACTCGAGCACCTCTGGTCCGCCGGTCTCCTGGGCGATGATGGCGTGCATGGTCTGTGCCTCCCGTATCCCTCTCGATTGCCGTCAGGGACATCTTATGCAGTGGCTCCGGAGCGGTCACCGCGCCATGCCGATGCATAAATATTTGCGACAGTGCATATTCTTGCTTCGAGGTGTACAGTGTCCGCATGAGCATTTCCGTCGCCGTTTCCGGAGCCAGTGGTTACGCAGGGGGAGAGGTGCTGCGCCTGCTGGCCACCCATCCCGGAGTGACCATCGGCGCCATCACCGCCCATAGCAACGCCGGGGCCCGGCTGGGCAGCGTTCAGCCGCAGCTTCACACCCTGGGTGACCGCATCCTGGAAGAGACCAGTGTGGAGAACCTGGCCGGACATGACGTGGTGTTCCTCGCGCTCCCGCACGGCGCCTCCGCCGAGATCGCCGCGCAGCTCCCCGAGGGCACCCTGGTGATCGACGCCGGCGCGGACCACCGCCTCGTGGACGCCGCGGCGTGGGAGAAGTTCTACGGCTCGCCGCACGCGGGCACGTGGCCGTACGGCCTGCCCGAGCTCCCCGGCCAGCGGGAGAAGCTCCGCGGCAGCAAGCGCATCGCCGTGCCGGGCTGCTACCCGACGTCGGCCCTCCTCGCTCTCACTCCGGGCTTCGCGGCCGGGATGCTCGAACCGCAGGACGTCGTGATCGTCTCCGCCTCCGGCACGTCCGGCGCCGGGAAGGCCGCCAAGGTGAACCTGCTCGGCTCCGAGGTCATGGGTTCCATGTCGCCGTACGGCGTGGGCGGCGGCCACCGTCACACCCCGGAGATCGAACAGGGCCTCGGCAACGCCGCCGGGGAGCCCGTCACGGTCTCCTTCACCCCGACGCTCGCCCCGATGAGCCGCGGCATCCTGACGACGGCGACGGCGCGGGTCAGGCCGGGCGTCGGCGCGGAGGAGCTCCGTGCGGCCTGGCAGGACATCTACGAGAACGAGACGTTCGTGCACCTCCTGCCCGAAGGACAGTGGCCGACCACCAAGTCCGTGCAGGGCTCCAACCATGCCGTCCTCCAGCTGGCGTACGACGCGCACACGGGAAGGGTGATTGTCAGTGCGGCAATCGATAACCTGACCAAGGGCACCGCAGGCGGTGCCGTGCAGTCCATGAACATCGCCCTGGGTCTCGACGAATCCCTGGGGCTCGCCCAGCTAGGAGTCGCCCCGTGAGTGTCACCCTTCCCCTCGGTTTCCGTGCAGCAGGCATCACCGCAGGCCTGAAAGCCAGCGGCAAGCCGGACATGGCCCTGGTCATCAACGACGGGCCGACGAAGCACGCAGCCGGGGTGTTCACCTCGAACAGGGTGGCCGCGGCTCCCGTGCACTGGTCGCGCCAGGTCCTCGCGGACGGGCGCGTGGACGCGGTGGTGCTGAACTCGGGCGGCGCGAACGCCTGCACCGGCCCGCAGGGTTTCCAGAACACGCACGCGACGGCGGAGCGGCTCGCAGCGCTGCTCGGCGTCTCCGCCGGGGACGTCGCCGTCTGCTCCACGGGACTGATCGGCGAGCAGCTGCCCATGGACAAGATCCTGCCGGGTCTTGAACTGCTCGTGGACAACGCCGGTCCGGACGCCGGGTCCGCCGCGGCCGACGCCATCATGACCACGGACACCGTGAGCAAGGAAGCCAGCTACATCGGGTTCGATCCGCTCGGCACCGGGTTCACGATCGGTGGCATGGCCAAGGGGGCCGGCATGCTCGCCCCCGGTCTGGCCACCATGCTCGTGGTCATCACCACGGACGCCATCGTCAGCCCGGAGCTCCTGGACGCGGAACTGCGCGAGGCCGTGCGTCTGAGCTTCAACCGCGCCGATTCGGACGGTTGCATGTCCACCAACGACACCGTCCTGCTGCTCGCCTCCGGCGCCTCGGGCTCCTACCCGACCGGCGAGGAGTTCGGCAAGGGACTGCAGGAAGTGTGCAAGAACCTGGCCCGCCAGCTCATCGGCGACGCCGAGGGCGCCGCGCATGACATCGCCATCCGCACCTTCAACGCCGCCAGCGAGCTCGACGCGGAGACGGTGAGCCGCGCCGTCGCGCGTTCGAACCTCTTCAAGACCGCGATCTTCGGCAAGGACCCGAACTGGGGCCGCGTGCTCTCGGCCGTGGGCACCACGGACGCCGTCTTCGACCCTGACCGGCTCAATGTGGCCATCAACGGGGTGCAGATCTGCCGCAACGGCGGGATCGGCGAGGACCGCTCGCTGGTCAGCCTGGAAGACCGCGAGGTCCTCGTGGAGATCGACCTGAACGCCGGCGAGGACGAGGCCACCATCTGGACCAACGACCTCACCCACGACTACGTGCATGAAAACAGCGCCTACTCCAGCTGAGTAGCGCACCACCCACGCCCTAGGAGAGACATGACCTCCAGCTTGACGAGGGATCTCAGCCAGGCCCAGTCCAAGGCCGAGACCCTCATCGAAGCCCTGCCCTGGATCCAGCGCTTCGCCGGGAACACCATGGTGATCAAGTACGGCGGCAACGCCATGATCAACGAGGAACTGCGACGGGCTTTCGCGGAGGACATCGTCTTCCTGCACCACGTGGGCGTGCGACCCGTGGTCGTGCACGGCGGCGGTCCGCAGATCAACTCCATGCTGGCCCGGCTGGGCATCGAGAGCGAGTTCAAGGGCGGGCTGCGCGTCACCACCCCCGAGGCCATGGACGTCGTGCGCATGGTCCTCACGGGCCAGGTGGGCCGCGAACTGGTCGGCCTCATCAACAACCACGGCGCGTACGCGGTGGGCCTCTCCGGCGAGGACGGCGGGCTCCTCCAGGCCATCCGCACGGGCACCGAGGTCGACGGCAAGTCCGTGGACCTGGGCCTCGTCGGCGAAGTGGTGGGCGTGAACCCCCGCGCCATCCACGATCTGCTGGAGGCCGGCCGCATCCCGGTCATCTCCACGGTCGCCCCCGAGATCGGGCCCGACGGTTCCCCGACCGGGGACGTGCTGAACGTCAACGCGGACACCGCGGCGGCGGCCCTGGCCGAAGCGCTGGGCGCCAGCAAGCTCGTGATCCTGACCGACGTCGAGGGTCTGTACGCGAACTGGCCGGACAAGGACTCGCTCATCTCCTCCCTGACCGCCGATCAGCTGCGCGCCATGCTGCCGAGCCTGCAGTCCGGCATGATCCCCAAGATGGAGGCCTGCCTCAAGGCCGTGGACGGGGGAGTGCCGCAGTCCCACATCGTCGACGGCCGTCTGCCGCACTCCATGCTGCTCGAGGTCTTCACGACGGCGGGCATCGGCACCCAGGTGGTCCGCGACGCGGACGCCGACCTCACCACGGAAGGGCTGTGACGCGTATGGCGAAGCACGCTGACATCACCCCGGCGCAGGAGGAAGGCCTCCTGGACGCCCGCACGGCCAGCGGCGCGGAGTGGCTCGCGCGCTACTCCGGAGCCCTGCTCAACGTCTTCGGCACGCCTCAGCGCGTGCTGGTCCGCGGCGCGGGCGCCGTGGTCTGGGACGCCGACGGCAAGGAGTACCTTGACCTGCTGGGCGGCATCGCGGTGAATGCGCTGGGCCACGCCCACCCGTTCGTCACCTCGGTGATCTCGAGCCAGCTGGCCACCCTCGGCCACGTCTCCAACTTCTTCGCCTCGCCGCCGCAGATCGCGCTCGCGGAGAAGCTCCTGGACCTCTCGGGCGCCCCCGAAGGCTCCAAGGTGTTCTTCTCGAACTCGGGCACCGAGGCCAATGAGGCGGCGTTCAAGCTGGCGCGCCGAAACGCGGACGGACCGGACGGGCCGCGCCGGAAGATCCTCGCGCTCGAGGGCGCCTTCCACGGCCGGACCATGGGCGCGCTCGCCCTCACCGCCAAGCAGGCCTACCGCGAACCGTTCGAGCCGCTGCCCGGCGGGGTGGAGCACCTTCCCTTCAACGATCAGGACGCACTCCGTGCGGCGGTCGACGGTCAGACGGCCGCCGTGGTCCTGGAGCCCATCCAGGGCGAGGCGGGCGTGCGTCCGCTCGACCCCGAGTACCTGCGGCTCGCCCGCGAACTCTGCACCGAGCACGGCGCCCTCCTCATCCTGGACGAGGTCCAGACCGGTGTGGGGCGCACGGGCCAATGGTTCGCCTTCCAGGAGAGCGGCGTTCTCCCGGACGCCATGACCCTGGCGAAGGGTCTCGGCGGCGGATTCCCCATCGGCGCGCTCATCACGTTCGGCGAGAAGGTCTCCGCGCTGCTGAACCCGGGCCAGCACGGCACGACCTTCGGCGGCAATCCAGTCGCGACGGCCGCGGCCCTGGCCACCCTGCACGTGATCGAGCAGCAGGGCATCCTGGCTCAGGTGCGCGCCACGGGCGAGCGCCTGGCCCGGGGCCTGGCCGCGGTGCCCGGCGTCACGGACGTCCGCCAGCGCGGCCTGCTGATCGGGATCGACCTGGACGCCGACGTCGCGCCCGCCTTCGTGACCGCGGCGCTCGACGCCGGTTTCATCCTCAACGCGCCGGGCCCGCACACGCTGCGCCTGGCGCCGCCCCTCATCCTCAGTGATGCCCAGGCGGACGCCTTCCTCGGCGCGTTCCCCGGCATCCTGTCCACGGCCAAGGCCGCCTCGGCGGCAGAGTAGGTTCCCATGACTTCCGTACGTCACTTCCTCAAAGACACCGACCTCAGCCCTGCCGAACTGCAGGAGGTCCTGGACCTCGCGGTGCGGCTCAAGGCCGAGCCGGACTCCCTGGCCGTGTACGCCGGGGAGGGCCGGGCCCGCAAGACGGTCGCGGTGATCTTCGACAAGACCTCCACTCGGACGCGCGTGTCGTTCAGCGCCGGCGTGTCCGAGCTCGGCGGCAGCCCCCTCATCATCAACCCCGGGGAGGCGCAGATCGGCCACAAGGAGTCCGTGGCCGACACCGCCCGCGTGCTCGAGCGCATGGTCTCCACGATCGTGTGGCGGACCGGCGCGCACCAGGGCCTGGTGGAGATGGCGGAGAACTCCCGTGTGCCCGTCATCAACGCGCTCTGCGACGACTACCACCCGTGCCAGCTGCTGGCCGATCTGCTCACCATCCGCGAGCACAAGGGCAGCCTTGCCGGACTCACCCTGACCTATCTGGGCGACGCCGCCAACAACATGGCGAACTCCTACCTGCTGGCCGCGGTCAACGCGGGCATGCACGTGCGCATCGCGGGCCCGGAGGGATATCTGCCGGCTCCGGAGATCGTCGCGGCCGGTGAGGAGCGCGCCGCTCAGACCGGCGGCAGCGTCCTCGTCACGAGCGACGCGGTCGAGGCCCTGGCCGGCGCCGACGTCGTGGCCACGGACACTTGGGTGTCCATGGGGCAGGAAGCCGAGAAGGAGTCCCGCATGACGCTCTTCCGCGACTACTCCGTCACCGAGGAGGCCATGGCGCAGGCCGCGCCGGACGCCATCGTGCTGCACTGCCTGCCGGCGTACCGCGGGTACGAGATCGCCGCGGACGTGATCGACGGCCCGCAGTCCGTCGTCTGGGACGAGGCCGAGAACCGTTTGCACGCCCAGAAGGCCGTGATGGCATGGCTCATGCACCGTTCCGGCCTGGCCGTGGTGCCGGGTCTGGACTGATGACCGCCGCCGGCGCCGGGGCCACCAGCCCGGCCACCAAGACCGCCCGCCAGGCGCGCATCAGCGCGATCCTGCGGGGTGAGAGCGTGCGCTCGCAGGCCGAGCTGGCCGCACTCCTGGCTGACGACGGCGTGCAGGTCACGCAGGCGACGCTCTCCCGGGATCTCGTGGAGATCGGCGCGGTCCGGGTCCGGGGGAGCGACGGCGGCCTCGTGTACGCCGTCCCCGGCGAGGGCGGCGACCGTGGGCCGACGAGCGCCGTCGCGCAGGAGATCCTGGACGCCCGCCTCGAGAAGCTCTGCGGCGAACTGCTGGTCACGGCGGAGGCGTCGGCGAATCTCGTGGTGCTGCGGACCCCGCCCGGGGCCGCGAACTTCCTGGCCCTCGCCATCGACCACTCGGTGATGCCGTCCGTGCTGGGCACCATCGCGGGGGATGACACCGTGCTCCTGGTCGCCCGGGACCCTCAGGGCGGGGAGGCTCTCGCCGCCCGGTTCCTGGCCATGGCGGACAGCAACCCGAATTGATCCAGAAGGCTATGAATACTTACTCATAGTCATGTATAGTTTTACATACACCACTTCCTGAAGGAGATACTCACGTGACTGAGCGCATCGTCCTGGCCTACTCCGGCGGCCTTGACACGTCTGTGGCCATCGGCTGGATCGGCGAAGCCACCGGCGCCGAAGTGATCGCCGTGGCGGTCGACGTCGGGCAGGGCGGCGAGTCCCTGGAGACCATCCGCCAGCGCGCCCTCGGCTGCGGCGCCGTGGAGGCCTACGTCGCCGACGCGCGCGATGAGTTCGCCAACGAGTACGCCATGCCGACCCTGAAGGCGAACGCTCTCTACCAGGGCCACTACCCGCTCGTCTCCGCGATCTCCCGTCCCGTGATCGTCAAGCACCTGGTCAAGGCCGCCCGTGAATTCGGCGCCACCACGGTCGCTCACGGCTGCACCGGCAAGGGCAACGACCAGGTCCGCTTCGAGGTCGGCATCCAGACCCTGGGCCCGGACCTGAAGTGCATCGCCCCGGTCCGCGACCTCGCCCTCACCCGGGACAAGGCCATCGCCTTCGCCGAGGAGAAGGGCCTGCCGATCGAGACCACCAAGAAGAATCCGTACTCGATCGACCAGAACGTCTGGGGCCGTGCCGTGGAGACCGGCTACCTCGAGGACATCTGGAACGCCCCCACCAAGGACATCTACGACTACACCGCCACCCCGGAGTTCCCGCCGGCGCCGGACGAGGTCGTCGTGACGTTCCACCAGGGCGTCCCGGTCGCGATCGACGGCGTCGCCGTCACGCCGCTGCAGGCCATCCAGGAGCTCAACCGCCGTGCCGGCGCCCAGGGCGTGGGCCGCATCGACGTCGTCGAGGACCGTCTCGTCGGCATCAAGTCCCGCGAGATCTACGAGGCCCCCGGTGCCATGGCGCTCATCACGGCCCACAAGCACCTCGAGGACGTCACCATCGAGCGCGAGCAGGCCCGCTTCAAGGCCACCGTCGGCCAGCGCTGGTCCGAGCTGGTCTACGACGGCCAGTGGTTCTCCCCGCTCAAGCGCTCCCTGGACGCCTTCATCGAGGACACCCAGAAGTACGTCTCCGGCGACATCCGCATGACGCTGCATGGCGGCCAGGCCATCGTGAACGGCCGTCGCTCGGACACCGGCCTCTACGACTTCTCGCTGGCGACCTACGACACCGGTGACACCTTCGACCAGTCCCAGGCCAAGGGCTTCATCGAGCTCTGGGGCATGTCCTCCAAGGTCGCGTCCACCCGTGACCAGCGGGTCGCAGGGGCCTGAGCATGAGCTCCGAGACCCACGGCACGAACGAGGGCGCCCTCTGGGGTGCGCGCTTCGCCGGCGCCCCGGCGGACGCACTCGCCGCGCTGAGCAAGTCCACGCACTTCGACTGGCGTCTGGCGCGGTACGACATCGCCGGCTCCAAGGCGCACGCCCGCGTGCTCCACAAGGCGGGCCTGCTCGACGACGCCGAACTGGACGGCATGCTGGCCGCCCTCACGCAGCTGGATGAGGACGTCGCGAGCGGCGCCTACGTCGCGGCCGAGAGCGACGAGGACGTGCACGGCTCCCTGGAACGCGGCCTGCTCGAGCGCGCCGGCACCCACCTGGGTGGCAAGCTCCGCGCCGGCCGGTCCCGCAACGACCAGATCGCCACGCTGGGACGCATGTTCCTGCGCGACCACGCCCGGATCATCGCCGCGCGTGTGCTGGACGTGGTGGACGCCCTCGTGGCGCAGTCCAAGGCCCACCCCGAGGTCGCCATGCCGGGCCGCACGCACCTGCAGCACGCGCAGCCGGTCCTCCTGAGCCACCACCTCCTGGCCCACGCCTGGGCCCTTCTGCGCGATGTGCAGCGGCTCCAGGACTGGGACAAGCGTGCGGGCGTCTCGCCGTACGGCTCCGGCGCCTTGGCGGGCTCCTCGCTGGGTCTGGACCCGGAGGCCGTCGCGGCGGAGCTCGGCTTCTACTCGGCGGTGCACAACTCGATCGACGGCACGGCCTCCCGTGACGTCTTCGCGGAGTTCGCCTGGGTCGCAGCCATGATCGGCGTGGACATCTCACGGATCTCGGAGGAGGTCATCCTCTGGGCCACCAAGGAGTTCTCCTTCGTCACGCTGGATGACGCCTACTCCACGGGCTCGTCCATCATGCCGCAGAAGAAGAACCCGGACGTCGCCGAGCTGGCGCGTGGCAAGGCCGGCCGCCTCATCGGCGATCTGACCGGGCTGCTCGCCACGCTCAAGGGCCTGCCCCTCGCGTACAACCGGGATCTGCAGGAGGACAAGGAGCCCGTCTTCGACGCCGCGGACACCCTCGAACTGCTGCTGCCGGCCGTGTCCGGCATGATCGCCACGCTCGGGTTCAACACCGAGCGCATGCAGTCGCTCGCACCGCAGGGCTTCGCGCTCGCCACCGATGTGGCGGAGTGGCTGGTCCGGCAGGGCGTGCCGTTCCGGGAGGCTCACGAGCTCTCCGGCGCGGCCGTCAAGCAGGCCGAGAGCCGCGGCGTCGAGCTGTGGGACCTGACGGACGAGGAGTATGCGGCCATCTCCCCGCAGCTGACTCCCGAGGTCCGCAGCGTGCTCTCGACGGAGGGCTCGCTCGCCAGTCGCAGCGCTCAGGGCGGCACCGCGCCGTCCGCCGTCGCACGTCAGCTTGAGGCGCTTGAAGCCGAGCTGAGCGAGGCGCGGTCGTTCGTGGCCTAGTCCTCGGCGCCGTGCCCCGAGAGGCCGGGTTCCGCATTTCCGCGGAACCCGGCCTCTCGTGCGTCCGGCACGGATTCCGGTTCATGGCCACTCACTGAAACGGTCGTCCCTGCCCTAGGATGGCGGCATGAGCCAGATCACTTCCGGGTCCTCGGACCACGCCTCCGCCGATGACTCCCTGCTCCGCGATCTCCGGTCCGCCGCGGACCTGGTGAACAAGCTGGCGGCCTCCCTCGACGATGAGGCTGTGAAGGCGCCGTCGGTCCTCCCCGGCTGGACCCGGGGCCACGTCCTGGCCCATCTCATGGGCATCAGCGAGGCGATGGCGCGGCAGGTCGAGTACGCGAAGCGCGGCGAGCGGATCGATCTGTACGACGGCGGCTACGAGGGCCGCACGGCGCGTATCGAGCTCGCCGCGGGCCACACCGCCGAGGAGCACCGCGACGACGTCCGGGCCGCGACGACGCGCGCCCTGGACGCCCTCGGCAGCCTGGAACCGCAGGAGTGGGACCTCCCCATCAGCTACCGGGACGGCGTGGTGCGGGACGGCGCCTTCGCGCTCTGGCGGGAGCTCACCATCCACGGCACCGATCTCGGTCTGGACTACGGCCCGGAGACCTGGTCCAAGCCCTTCTGCTTGCATCTGCTGGACTTCCTTGCCGCCCGCGTCCCGGAGGGCCGGCACCTCGTGATTCAGCCCCTCGGATTGCCGCCCCGGACGCTCGGCCACGGGGGCGATGGCGTGGTGGTGAGCGGCATGCTCACGGACATCGCCGCGTGGCTGGCGGGACGGGAACCGAGCCTGTCGTCGCTGCGCGCCTCCGCCGCCGCCGACGACGTCGACCTGCCGGAGCTGCTGCCCTGGCCGTCCGGCGTCCCGGCGACGAAGTAGCGTCTCCTCCAGCAATGACCGTTGCGGGGTCAGCTGATGTCCCTTCCGGAGCGACCGGGGGACATCGTCTGACCCCGCATTCGTCAGGCCGCCGCGGCTTCGCGGGCCAGCAGGCTCTCCTTGACCGGAAGACCCCAGCGGAACCCGCCCAGGGTACCGTCGGTCCGGACGATCCGGTGGCACGGGACGAACAGCGCCGCCGCATTGAACGCGCAAGCGCTGGCCGCAGCCCGCACGGCTTGGGGGTTCCCCGCGGCCAGGGCGTAGCCGGCATAGGTCAAGGGGCTGCCCGCCGCGACCTCCCGCAGGACATTCCAGGCGTGTTCGCGGAACGGGCCGGACTTCTGGTGCACGGGCACGGTCATCGGCGCGGTCAGCTCGCCGTCGTAATACGCCAGCACGGCATCCGTCAGCGCACCGAGGCTGCCCGTCCGGCGCAGTTCCGCGGGCCGCAGGCTCGCGTGCACCTGGGGGAGCAGCTCGTCGAGGTCGGCGGTCCAGCCCGACGCGAGGACCGCGCCGTCCTGGCCGATCACGGTGAAGGGGCCGTCGGGCGTGGTGAGGGTGGTGTAGTCAGCCATGATGCGGTGCTTTCCTCTCGGGGTTCGCGGGCGTTGACGTGGTGGTGGCGCGCGGCAGGGCCGCCAGGCGCCAGAGGTGCAGGGTGGCGTACGAGCGCCAGGGGGAGGCGGCGGTGAACGTGGGATCTCCGGCGTCGCCGCCGAGCGCGCGGATCCCGTTGCGGACCGCGGCATCCCCGGCCAGGAAGATGTCCGGCGCTCCGAGGATCCTCATCGAGAGGTACCCGACCGTCCAGGGCCCGATGCCCGCCTGCGGCAGCAGCGCCGCCGCGAGCGTCTCCGGAGTGTCGCCGAAGCCGAATTCCAGCTCCCCGGAGGCCATGGCCGCGGCCGCCGCCTGCAGCGATGCCGTCCGGCGGGCGGGTCCGCGCAGCAGCTCCGGAACATGCTCCGCGAGCGACGACGGCGCCGGGAACAGCCGCGTGATCCGTGCCTCCGGGTGGGGACTCGCCTCAGCCGCGGTGGACCCGGGCGCGGGAGCCTCGAACCGCTCGCCGCAGACGGAGAGGCCCGCCAGGGCCGTCCGGGCCGCGGACACGGTGATCTGCTGACCGACCATGGCCCGCACGAGCATCTCCTGCGGATCGAGGGCGCCCGGCAGACGGAGCCCCGGGACCTCCGCCACGGACGCCGCCAGGCGGGGGTCCGCCGCGAGAGCCGCGTCGATGGCCTGGGGGTCCGCGTCGAGGTCGAAGAGCCGCCGGACCCGGGTGATAAGGCGGTGGAGGTCCTTCAGATTCACGGAGTGGACCTGCAGTTCCAGATACCCCCGGCCGGTGGCGGACACCCGGAAATGCGCCACCCCGTGCGGCAGCGCGAGGGCGCGCTCGTAGGACGTCCCGTCAGCGATCTCCACCCCCGGGATCGCGCGGGCCTCCAGGAAACGGAACACCCCGGGGTCGAACGGTTCCCTGTAGGGCAGGCGCAGCGTCAGCGTGCCCGCCGGGGCGTCCACCGGGTCTCGGCGTCCGTTCGCGGTGGCCCGGAGCTGACCGGGCGTCTTGTCGAACACGGCGGAGATGGTCTCGTTGAACTGCCGGACACTGTTGAAACCGGCGGCGAACGCCACGTCGGCCAGGCTCATCCCCGTCGAGACGAGGAGCTGCCGGGCCGTCTGGGCGCGGGCCGCGCGGGCGAGGGCCAGCGGGCCGGCGCCGAGCTCCTGGCTCAGGATCCGGCCGAGCTGCCGCGTCGAGTAGCCGAGCCGGCCGGCCAGTGCGGGGACGCCGCCGTCGTCCACCAGGCCGTCGTTGATGAGGCGCATGGCCCGCGCCGCGACGTCCGAGCGGATGTTCCAGGCGGGGGTGCCCGGCACCGCCTCGGGAAGGCAGCGCTTGCAGGCGCGGTAGCCGGATTCATGCGCTGCGGCGGAGGTTTCGAAGAACTCGACGTTCTCCGGTTTGGGGGTGCGGGCCGGGCAGGAGGGACGGCAGTAGATGCCCGTGCTCTTGACGGCCGTGTAGAACTGCCCGTCGAAACGGGCGTCCCTCGTGTCGATCGCCCGATAGCGCTGCCAGAAGTCCATGGCTTCATTCTGGCAGTTTCCGGACACGCCCACTGGCGGTTTTCGGACACGGCAGTGCCGGGACGGTGGGCGGGTCGTGTCCGAGGCCGGTGTTAGCGTCGGAACCATGATCGAGTCGGCTGACGTGACACGTGAAGAGGACTTCCTGAGCCCCGCGGAGGTCCGTGATCTGCTGAGCGGGGATCCCGTGGACCTGGCGCCCCGGTTGCTCGGCTCGGTGATCAGCCACACCACGCCGGACGGCACGGTCGCGATCCGGCTGACCGAGCTGGAGGCGTACCGCGGTGAGCGGGACTCGGATTTCCCTGATCCGGGAGCGCACAGCTTCCGCGGCAAGACGGCGCGGAACGCCGCCATGTTCGGCCCGCCCGCACATCTGTACTGCTACTTCACCTATGGGATGCACTATTGCGCCAACCTCGTGTGTGGGCCGGAGGGCAGGGCCTCCGGGATCCTGATGCGTGCCGGGGTCGTGGTGGAAGGCGCCGCGCTCGCCGAGAGCCGCCGGCCCGCCGCCCGCAAGGAGAGCGAACTCGCCCGCGGACCGGCCCGGCTGGCCACCTGTCTGGCCCTGACGACGGCGGACACGGGCGCGGATCTGCTCGCGCCGCCCCTGAACCTCCAGGTGCCGCGGAGCGCGCTGACGGGTGACGGCGTGGACGGTCTGACGGTGCTCGCGGGCCCACGGGTCGGCGTCTCCGGCGCCGGCGGCAGCCTGGAGTACCCCTGGCGGTTCTGGCTCGACGGCGAACCGAGCGTCTCCGTCTACCGCCCGGCCAAAGCCCGCTGAGCGTGGCGCGGAACACCCGTTCCGCGGCCGGCGCCGGTCCGAGCGGCCGGACGCCGGGGCCTAAAATGGAGGGCGTGCCTGAAACAGCCCATGAATCCGCCATCGCCCTTCTCGACCGGCTCTGCGCCGTCATCCCGGATTACCCGGAACCCGGCATCGTCTTCCGCGACCTGACCCCGGTCTTCGCCGACGGCGAGGGCTTCCGCACCGTGGTCGACGCTCTGATCGAACCGTACGCGGGCCGTTTCGACGTCGTGGCCGGTGTGGAGGCCCGTGGGTTCCTGCTCGCCGCCGCGGCAGCGTACGCCTCCGGCAAGGGTGTCGTCGCCGTGCGCAAGGCGGGCAAGCTCCCGCGGGAGACGTTCGCACAGGAGTACGCGCTCGAATACGGCACGGCCACGCTGGAGATCCACCGGGATGACCTCGCTCCCGGCACCCGCGTCCTCCTGCTCGACGACGTCCTCGCCACCGGTGGCACGCTCGCCGCCGCGCATGAACTCTTCGGCCGCGCCGGCGTGGAGGTCACGGGGATCGGCGTCGTCATGGAGCTCGACGGCCTTCCCGGCCGGGACCGCCTGGCCGCGGCCGGCATCGATCTGGACCTCGTGCACGCCCTCCAGAAGGTCTGACCCGGGTGCTCTGACCGAGAACCTCCGAGGGCTGCCCGCAGTGCGCTCCGACGGGCGCGCCGGGTCCCCTTCGGCGTCTCCGGGCAGCCGCCTCCGCCGGTCCGCCGGGACGTTCCCTTCCGTTCACCCGAATGGCTGTAGAATGGACGGTCCGTTATCGACAATGGCGGGGAACCTTGGCGAAGAGGAGTTGCTTGATGCTCGAGGCTGAGCTGGCGCGTGAACGGGACTATGTCCACGGCCTGTACCACCGGCTGGATGAACTCCGCGAAGAGAAGCGCGGGCAGCTCGCCCGCGTGCGCCGGGGCGGACCCGTGGGGAGCATGCAGAATGTGTCCGAGCGGGACGCGTTCGCCGCGCTGTATGAGGACCGGCTGGCGCAACTGGACGCGGTCGAGGACCGGCTCGTGTTCGGTCGCCTGGACCTCGACGACGGCGAGGCCCAGTACATCGGCCGTATCGGCCTGTCCACCGAGGACCTGCAGCGCCTCATGGTCGACTGGCGTGCCCCCGAGGCCGGACATTTCTATCAGGCCACGGCGTTCGACCGGCAGGGGGTGCGCCGCCGTCGTCATCTGATCCTGTCCGGCCGCGACCTCAAGGCGATGGAGGACGACGTCCTGGACCCCGGCATGCTGGGGGAGCAGACCGGCCATCAGGGTGAGGGCGCCCTGCTCGCCGCTCTGAACTCGAAGCGCACCGGACAGATGTCCGACATCGTCAGCACCATCCAGGCCGAGCAGGACCGCATCATCCGCAGCTCGATGTCCGGGGCGCTCGTGGTCCAGGGCGGTCCCGGCACGGGCAAGACGGCCGTGGCCCTGCACCGTGCCGCGTATCTCCTGTACACGCACCGCGAGCGGCTGAAGTCCGCCGGTGTGCTGCTCGTCGGCCCCAGCACGTCGTTCATGAAGTACATCGAACGCGTGCTGCCCTCCCTGGGTGAGACCGGCGTGGTCATGGCCAGCCTCGGCAAGCTCATGCCCGGCATCGACGCCGTCCCCGAGACCGATCCGCAGGTGGCGGCCCTCAAGGGACGTCTCGCCATGGCGATCGTGGTCGCCAACGCGGTGGCGCAGCGTCAGCGCACGTTCCGCTCCCCGCGGACCCTCGAGGTGGAGGGATACCGCCTGACCCTGAGTCCCAAGCAGGTCTCCCGCGCCCGGGAGAAGGCCCGCCAGACCGGCAAGCCGCACAACGAGGCGCGGGGGACGTTCGTCAAGATCCTGCTGCGCGAACTCACGGAGCAGCTCACCGAGAAGGTCCTGGCCGCCAATCCGGGCAACAGCGCGGACCGTTCGTACCTGGCGGAGGACGTCCGGTCGTCCCACGACGTCCGGGTGGCGCTGAACCTCGCCTGGATGCCGATGACACCGGAGAAGCTCCTGTCCGAGCTCTTCTCCCGTCCGGACATCCTGAAGGCCTGCACTCCGGGGTTCACCGAGGCGGAGCGCCGGCTGCTGCTCCGCCCGGCCGACGCCCCCTGGACGGAGGCGGACGTGCCGCTCCTGGATGAGGCCGCCGAGCTCCTGGGCGACTACGACGTCCATGCCGGCCGCAACGCCGCCCTCGCGGAGCAGGAACGTCAGCGCGACGTGGAGAACGCCAAGGCGACCCTGCGGAACATGGAGCACATGGGCATCGACCCGCTGTTCACCGCCGAGGAGCTCGCGGAGCGGAACGCCGAGCAGCACCACCGGCTGAGCGCCGCCGACCGTGCGCGCGGGGACCGCAACTGGGCCTACGGCCATGTGGTCGTGGACGAGGCGCAGGAGCTCTCGCACATGCAGTGGCGCCTGCTGGCCCGCCGCTGCCCGCTCAAGTCGTTCACGATCGTGGGCGACATCGCTCAGACCAGCTCCGCCGCGGGCGCGCTGTCCTGGGCGTCCGCGCTGACCCCCGAGTTCGGTGATCACTGGCGCCTGGAGGAACTCACGGTCAACTACCGCACCCCGTCGCAGATCGCCGAGGCCGCGGTCCGGATGGCGAATGCCGCCGGTCAGATCGTCTCCGCCCCGAAGGCGGTCCGGGAGGGCCGCTGGGCGCCGCAGATCGACCGGGTGTCCGCGTCCGACGTCGTGCCCCACCTGGTGCGCGCCGTCCCCGAAGAGCTGACGATGCTCGACGGCGGCCTGCTCGCCGTCATCAGCGGCCCCCGCCACCGCGCGGCGGCCGAGGCGGCCCTGCGCGCCGAGTACGGCGGCCGCGTCGGCACGGGGTCGGGCAGCTACGACCAGGACATCGTGGTGATCAGTCCGCAGGAGGCGAAGGGCCTCGAATTCGACGGTGTCGTCATCCTCGAACCCCAGGAACTCCTGGACGAGGCTGACGGACGCGTGGGTGATCTGTACGTCGCCATGACCCGGCCCACCCAGCGCCTCCGCCTGATCGCGTCCGGGCCCATCCCGGAGGGCATCGAGAAGGCCTGAACCCATGGGGAATGCTAATTTGGAGGGGTGTCACAGCTGAGCGAAACCATCGAGGGCCCCGCCCTCGCCAAGCAGAAGAACGATTCCGCCTTTGCTAACGTCTGGCAGGAGCTGAAGTGGCGTGGCCTGGTCCACGTGTCCACGGATGAGGCGGAACTGGAGAAACTCCTCGCCGGCGAGCCTGTGACCTACTATTGCGGCTTCGATCCCACGGCGCCGTCCCTGCACCTCGGCAACCTGGTGCAGCTCCTGGTGATGCGCCGCCTCCAGCTGGCCGGCCACAAACCGCTGGCGCTGGTCGGCGGTTCCACGGGCCTGATCGGTGATCCGCGTCAGACGGCCGAGCGGGTGCTCAACACCCGCGAGACCGTGGCCGAGTGGGTGGAGAAGCTCCAGGCGCAGGTCTCGCGCTTCCTCTCCTTCGAGGGGGAGAACACCGCGCGCCTGGTGAACAATCTGGACTGGACCGCGCCGCTGTCCGCGATCGACTTCCTGCGCGAGGTGGGCAAGCACTTCCGCGTGGGCACGATGATCAAGAAGGACATCGTCGCGAGCCGCCTGAACTCCGATGAGGGCATCAGCTACACGGAGTTCAGCTACCAGATCCTCCAGGGCATGGACTACCTCGAACTGAACCGCGCCTACGGCTGTGTCTTGCAGACCGGCGGCAGCGACCAGTGGGGCAACCTGACCAGCGGCACCGAGCTGATCCGCAAGGTGGAGGGCCGCAGCGTGCACGCGCTGGGCACCCCGCTGATCACCAACTCGGACGGCACCAAGTTCGGCAAGAGCGAAGGCAACGCCATCTGGCTGGACGGCGACATGTGCTCGCCCTACACCTTCTACCAGTTCTGGCTGAACACCGCCGACGCCGATGTGGTGGACCGCCTGAAGGTGTTCACCTTCCTGAGCCGTGCGGAGATCGAGGAGCTGGCCGTGTCCGTGGCGGAGCGTCCGTTCGCCCGTGAGGCGCAGCGCCGCCTGGCGTGGGAGGTCACCGGCCTGGTGCACGGTGTCGAGGCGACCGAGAAGGTCATCGCGGCATCCGCCGCCGTGTTCGGCAACGGCGACCTGTCGGTGCTGGATGAGGCGACGCTCCTGGCGGTGTCGTCGGAACTGGCCTCCGCGACCGTGCCGGCCGACGGCCTGGCCGTGGTGGATCTCCTGCTCGCGACCGAGCTGGTGAAGTCCAAGTCCGATGCCCGCCGCACCATCACCGAGGGTGGTGCCTACGTCAACAACGTCAAGGTGACGGATGTGGACTTCGTGGTGCCGGCCGAGGATCTGCTGCACGGCAAGTACCTGCTGCTGCGCCGCGGCAAGAAGAACCTCGCGAGCGTCACGGTCGCCTGACCTACCGCCTTCCCGAGACGTACGACGACGGCCCGCCCTCCCGGGCGGCTCACCTTCATGGTGGGCCGGGGGAGTGGCGGGCCGTCGTCGTTTTCGGAGGGCTCAGAACTCCACGCGGTTGGCGAGCACCGGAAGGGCCTCCCTGGCGCGGCGGACCATGTCGGGGTCGAGCTCGGCGAAGAGCATCTGGACGGCGCCGTCGGCGCGCGCCACATCCTGTCCGAACGGATTCACGACGCCGGAGTGTCCCACGCCGGTGGGAAGACTCTTCGGATTCTCCACACCGATGGAGGCAGGATCGGCCTGACCGCAGGCGAGCAGGTAGCTCGTGGTGTCGAGTGCGCGGGCACGGGTGAGTAGCTCCCACTGTTCGACCTTCCCCGGGCCGGGTCCCCAGGAAGCGCAGACGATCTGCACGGTGGCGCCGGCCAGGGCATTCGCGGTGAACAAGGCGGGGAACCGGACGTCGTAGCAGGTGGACAGGCCGAAGGTCACGCCGTCGAGTTCGAACGTCACAGCCACGTCGCCCGGCTCGACCGTGTCCGACTCCGCGAAGCCGAAGGCGTCGTAGAGGTGGATCTTCGTGTAGGAGGCGGAGACTTCAGGCCCCGTCACCAGCAGAGTGTTGCGGACCTTGGGCCGGGCGTCGCCTGCGGGCTCGGCGCCCGGGGTGAACATGCCGGCGATGATGGTGATGCCGTACTCGTGGGCGATTCCCTCCACCTCGCGGGCCCAGGGACCGTCCAGCGGCTGGGCGATGTCGTGAAGAGGATTGCCGAATGCGCGCATCGTCGCTTCCGGGAACACGATCAGTCGCGCTCCGGCATCGGCTGCCCGGGCGGTGAACTCACGGACCGACGCGAGATTGCCGGCGAGATCGGCGCCGCTGTGGATCTGGGCGAGAGCGATGAGCATGCGTACTCCTGGTCCGGGGAGGGGCCGGCGTCTTCCGGCACTGACCACTCCAGCATCTGCCGAGAGGAACGCCGAGTCCAGTCCTCCCAAACCCACCTGGAACGCTGACGGGAAGCCGACGGGACGCTGATGTGGCCGGGTTCACAGAATAGTCTGCTCCCCACAAGGGCACTTTCCGGGGCCTGAGTGCCCCCGAAATCCCCAGGATTCCGCGGAAGTTCAGGGTGATGAGGCACCACAGGGTTCTGAATTTGCGCAGACGCCGGAAGGTGCGTATAGTTGATCAGGTCGCCGCGACGGAGACGGAAAGGGTCCTGAAGGATCCGGAACCGCCCGGAGGCGGCAAACAACCTTCCTCATCGTCCTGGAACCTTTGCGTCCGGGATAGACGGTTGGATGTCTGTTGTTTGAGAACTCAATAGTGTGTCATGTTTTTTTGATACCAATGTTTTTTTGGTAATCACTGATTTCACCGCCCCTGTGGTGGATTGGTGTTTGCTGGGTTTTGAATTTCTTTTTGGAGAGTTTGATCCTGGCTCAGGATGAACGCTGGCGGCGTGCTTAACACATGCAAGTCGAACGATGAAGCCTAGCTTGCTGGGTGGATTAGTGGCGAACGGGTGAGTAACACGTGAGTAACCTGCCCTTGACTCTGGGATAAGCCTGGGAAACTGGGTCTAATACCGGATACGACCATTGCCCGCATGGGTTGGTGGTGGAAAGCTTTTGTGGTTTTGGATGGACTCGCGGCCTATCAGCTTGTTGGTGAGGTAATGGCTCACCAAGGCGACGACGGGTAGCCGGCCTGAGAGGGTGACCGGCCACACTGGGACTGAGACACGGCCCAGACTCCTACGGGAGGCAGCAGTGGGGAATATTGCACAATGGGCGAAAGCCTGATGCAGCGACGCCGCGTGAGGGATGACGGCCTTCGGGTTGTAAACCTCTTTCAGTAGGGAAGAAGCGAAAGTGACGGTACCTGCAGAAGAAGCGCCGGCTAACTACGTGCCAGCAGCCGCGGTAATACGTAGGGCGCAAGCGTTATCCGGAATTATTGGGCGTAAAGAGCTCGTAGGCGGTTTGTCGCGTCTGCTGTGAAAGGCCAGGGCTCAACCCTGGTTCTGCAGTGGGTACGGGCAGACTTGAGTGATGTAGGGGAGACTGGAATTCCTGGTGTAGCGGTGAAATGCGCAGATATCAGGAGGAACACCGATGGCGAAGGCAGGTCTCTGGGCATTAACTGACGCTGAGGAGCGAAAGCATGGGGAGCGAACAGGATTAGATACCCTGGTAGTCCATGCCGTAAACGTTGGGCACTAGGTGTGGGGGACATTCCACGTTTTCCGCGCCGTAGCTAACGCATTAAGTGCCCCGCCTGGGGAGTACGGCCGCAAGGCTAAAACTCAAAGGAATTGACGGGGGCCCGCACAAGCGGCGGAGCATGCGGATTAATTCGATGCAACGCGAAGAACCTTACCAAGGCTTGACATGGACTGGATCGCATCAGAGATGGTGTTTCCCTTCGGGGCTGGTTCACAGGTGGTGCATGGTTGTCGTCAGCTCGTGTCGTGAGATGTTGGGTTAAGTCCCGCAACGAGCGCAACCCTCGTTCCATGTTGCCAGCGCGTAATGGCGGGGACTCATGGGAGACTGCCGGGGTCAACTCGGAGGAAGGTGGGGACGACGTCAAATCATCATGCCCCTTATGTCTTGGGCTTCACGCATGCTACAATGGCCGGTACAAAGGGTTGCGATACTGTGAGGTGGAGCTAATCCCAAAAAGCCGGTCTCAGTTCGGATTGGGGTCTGCAACTCGACCCCATGAAGTTGGAGTCGCTAGTAATCGCAGATCAGCAACGCTGCGGTGAATACGTTCCCGGGCCTTGTACACACCGCCCGTCAAGTCACGAAAGTTGGTAACACCCGAAGCCGGTGGCCTAACCCCTTGTGGGAGGGAGCTGTCGAAGGTGGGACTGGCGATTGGGACTAAGTCGTAACAAGGTAGCCGTACCGGAAGGTGCGGCTGGATCACCTCCTTTCTAAGGAGCAAACGAGATCATGGCCGCTTCCTGCATGGGTTGTGGTGGTGGTTGAGTGTAGAACCCGCCTGCCAGGGCGTTCGTTCCTGGGGTGTGGTGCTCATGGGTGGAATATCGAAAAAACACATCCTCGTGATGGTTGGTGGGTTCCTGTGAAACAAGGGGGCTTGCCGGCTGGGGGTGCGGTTCCTGTACGGGTGCTGTGATGCTGCGTTTTAGTACGCCGGCCGGTGACGGTTGGTTGGAACGGGTGTGGTGTTGTGGTGGTGCAGGGGTTGTTGACACACTGTTGGGTCCTGAAGCAACAGGCCCGTCGCATGTCTCCTTTGGGGGTGTGTGGTGGTTGTTGTTTCGTTTGGTTGCCCTGCTTCTGGAAGGCGTGCCCGGTTGGGTGTGTTGGATGGGGGTGTGGGGTTGTTGTTTGAGAACTGCATAGTGGACGCGAGCATCTTATAAGGCGAGCGTCATGGCCTGGGTGGCCTCCTTTTGGGGGGTTGTGTGGGTTGTGGTGTTTGTCTTGGTTTTTGTGTGGCCAAGTTTTTAAGGGCGCACGGTGAATGCCTTGGCATTAGGAGCCGATGAAGGACGTGGGAATCTGCGAAAAGCCTGGGGGAGTTGATAACCGAACTTTGATCCCAGGATGTCCGAATGGGGAAACCCGGCTGCCTGTTATGGGTAGTCACCCGCAGCTGAACGCATAGGCTGTGTGGAGGGAACGCGGGGAAGTGAAACATCTCAGTACCCGCAGGAAGAGAAAACAACATGTGATTCCGTGAGTAGTGGCGAGCGAAAGCGGATCAGGCTAAACCGGTCCATGTGTGATAGCCAGTGGGCGTTGCATGGTCGGGGTTGTGGGGTTGTTCCGTACCAGGGTCACTGACCTGGTCGGGTGTGAATGTGCTGGCGTAGATGAACGGCCTGGGATGGTCGACCATAGAGGGTGAGAGTCCCGTAATTGTCGCGTTGATGCACCGCTCGAGGGATGATTCCCGAGTAGCACGGGGCCCGAGAAATCCCGTGTGAATCTGTCAGGACCACCTGATAAGCCTAAATACTACCTAATGACCGATAGCGGACCAGTACCGTGAGGGAAAGGTGAAAAGTACCCCGGGAGGGGAGTGAAATAGTACCTGAAACCGTGTGCCTACAATCCGTCAGAGCAGGCTTGTACCTGTGATGGCGTGCCTTTTGAAGAATGAGCCTGCGAGTTAGTGTTACGTCGCGAGGTTAACCCGTGTGGGGAAGCCGTAGCGAAAGCGAGTCTGAATAGGGCGTTTGAGTGGCGTGATCTAGACCCGAAGCGAAGTGATCTACCCATGGCCAGGTTGAAGCGACGGTAAGACGTCGTGGAGGACCGAACCCACTTCAGTTGAAAATGGAGGGGATGAGCTGTGGGTAGGGGTGAAAGGCCAATCAAACTTCGTGATAGCTGGTTCTCCCCGAAATGCATTTAGGTGCAGCGTTGCGTGTTTCTTGCCGGAGGTAGAGCTACTGGATGGCCGATGGGCCCTACAAGGTTACTGACGTCAGCCAAACTCCGAATGCCGGTAAGTGAGAGCGCAGCAGTGAGACCGTGGGGGATAAGCTTCATGGTCGAGAGGGAAACAGCCCAGACCACCGACTAAGGCCCCTAAGCGTGTGCTAAGTGGGAAAGGATGTGGAGTTGCTTAGACAACCAGGAGGTTGGCTTAGAAGCAGCCACCCTTGAAAGAGTGCGTAATAGCTCACTGGTCAAGTGATTCCGCGCCGACAATGTAGCGGGGCTCAAGTACACCGCCGAAGTCGTGGATTTCAGATAGTAGACAAGCCTTCGTGGTTCAGTCGTCTGGAGTGGTAGGGGAGCGTCGTGTGGACGGTGAAGCCGCGGTGTAAACCAGTGGTGGAGACCACACGAGTGAGAATGCAGGCATGAGTAGCGAAAGACGGGTGAGAAACCCGTCCGCCGGATGATCAAGGGTTCCAGGGTCAAGCTAATCTGCCCTGGGTGAGTCGGGACCTAAGGCGAGGCCGACAGGCGTAGTCGATGGACAACGGGTTGATATTCCCGTACCGGCGAAGAACCGCCCATACTGAGCCCGGGATACTAACCACCCAATCCGCCTCCAGGAGCCTTCGGGCAAGTGGTGTGTGGTGAGGCTGGGAACTGATCGGGGGAGGTAAGCGTATTAACAGGTGTGACGCAGGAAGGTAGCTGAGCCGGGCGATGGTAGTCCCGGTCTAAGCAGGTAGGCCGTTCCCTAGGCAAATCCGGGGAACATGAAGGCTGAGACGTGATGGGACCCCACCTTGTGGGGGATTCAGTGATCCTATGCTGCCGAGAAAAGCATCGACGCGAGGTTCCAGCCGCCCGTACCCGAAACCGACACAGGTGATCAGGTAGAGAATACTAAGGCGATCGAGAGAATCATGGTTAAGGAACTCGGCAAAATGCCCCCGTAACTTCGGGAGAAGGGGGGCCCGGACTGTGAAGAGGACTTGCTCCTCGGAGCGGATAAGGGCCGCAGAGACCAGGGGGAAGCGACTGTTTACTAAAAACACAGGTCCGTGCGAAGTCGCAAGACGATGTATACGGACTGACTCCTGCCCGGTGCTGGAAGGTTAAGAGGACCGGTCAACACTTTGGTGTGAAGCCGGGAATTTAAGCCCCAGTAAACGGCGGTGGTAACTATAACCATCCTAAGGTAGCGAAATTCCTTGTCGGGTAAGTTCCGACCTGCACGAATGGAGTAACGACTTCCCTACTGTCTCAACCATGAACTCGGCGAAATTGCACTACGAGTAAAGATGCTCGTTACGCGCAGCAGGACGGAAAGACCCCGAGACCTTTACTATAGTTTGGTATTGGTGTTCGGAGTGGCTTGTGTAGGATAGGTGGGAGACTGTGAAGCGGACACGCCAGTGTTCGTGGAGTCATCGTTGAAATACCACTCTGGTCACTTTGGACATCTAACTTCGGCCCATGATCTGGGTCAGGGACAGTGCCTGATGGGTAGTTTAACTGGGGCGGTTGCCTCCTAAAAAGTAACGGAGGCGCCCAAAGGTTCCCTCAGCCTGGTTGGCAATCAGGTGTCGAGTGTAAGTGCACAAGGGAGCTTGACTGTGAGAGAGACATCTCGAGCAGGGACGAAAGTCGGGACTAGTGATCCGGCGGTACATTGTGGAATGGCCGTCGCTCAACGGATAAAAGGTACCTCGGGGATAACAGGCTGATCTTGCCCAAGAGTCCATATCGACGGCATGGTTTGGCACCTCGATGTCGGCTCGTCGCATCCTGGGGCTGGAGTAGGTCCCAAGGGTTGGGCTGTTCGCCCATTAAAGCGGTACGCGAGCTGGGTTTAGAACGTCGTGAGACAGTTCGGTCCCTATCCGCTGCGCGCGCAGGAAATTTGAGAAGGGCTGTCCTTAGTACGAGAGGACCGGGACGGACGAACCTCTGGTGTGTCAGTTGTACTGCCAAGTGCACCGCTGATTGGCTACGTTCGGATGGGATAACCGCTGAAAGCATCTAAGCGGGAAGCCCGCTTCAAGATAAGATTTCCATGACCCTTCGGGGTCGAGAGGCTCCCAGCAGACCACTGGGTTGATAGGCCGGACGTGGAAGCAGGGACTAACGACCTGTGAAGCTGACCGGTACTAATAAGCCGACAACCTGACCACACACCACACCCCCCCGGGTGTGGGTGAAAGAACTGTGCTACGCGTCCACCATGCGGTCCCCAAACAACAAACCCACCAGTTTGACCCGAGGGAACCAGATAATTGAATAAGCAACACCACCACCCCCACAAGGGATCCACTGGTTGGTGTTGCGTGTCACGGAAACGATCCAGTGACCCTTACAAACCAACCCCCACCCCCTGGTGGGGAGTTTGAAAGAGTTACGGCGGTCATAGCGTGGGGGAAACGCCCGGTCCCATTCCGAACCCGGAAGCTAAGACCCACAGCGCCGATGGTACTGCACTCGCGAGGGTGTGGGAGAGTAGGACACCGCCGGACACAACCACCCAGGATGGCCCGAGCAACGACGCCCGGGCCATCACTGCACCACCAACGAAACAGCCCCCACACACAAGCGTGGGGGCTGTTCGCCTTTAACCACCCCACCACCACGAACCAAACCCACCCCACCCCAAAACCACAGCCCCCGCACCCAACATGCAGGGGGCCGCCCGTCTTTAACCGGCCACCCAGCAGACTGCCTTCGTGCCTGATCACACCCCCACCCCACCGGACCAGCAACCGGATCCAGCCCGCCCGAGGCAGGGGACTGGGCCTTTGATCAGCTGTGCTGGGTGACCGGCGTCGGGAATCTCGCTTATTGCTGTGGTTTTTACGGCTCTCAAACGCGCCGGTACATCACGTGGAGGCCGACCAGGCCGTCGACAGGATGGTCGAAGGCTTCGGGGACGGTGCCGATGATGTCGAATCCGAGCGATTGCCAGAGGTGCACGGCAGGATGGTTGGAGGCGACGACCGCATTGAACTGGATGGCGTGGTAACCCGCGGCACGCGCCCACGCGATGACGTATTCGCCGAGGCGCCGGCCTGTCCCACGATTGCGATATCGAGGATTGACCAGGAACGATGCGGTGGCGATGTGGCTGCCCCGGCCAGGACGGTTCGGACCCATCTTCGCGGAGCCGAGCACGTCGTCGCCGTCGGTCGCGACGACCGTCTGCCCAGGTTCGGTCTCCATCCACCAGGGGCGTGCTTCGTTGAGGGTCTGCCCCGCGGGGAAGGCGTAGGTGAATCCCTCCGCCATGATGTCCCGGTAGAACTCGTATATCGCAGGCCAGTCTTCGTCGGTGGCTTTCCTGATCTCCATGGCGCCACCCTAGCCGAAAGAGCCCTCGCTGAAAGGGAAGGGATGCCGCCGTGAGAACGGCGGCACCCCTGGCGATCGCAGCGTTGCCGTGCAGGACGGATTCCTGGGGCGCCTCAGGGGCGCGCTTGTCCGCCCCGCAGGTACACCGTGGTGGTGTGGGTGAAGAATTCGCGAGCGGCCTGGCCCTGTTCCTTGGGGCCGTATCCGCTCTTCTTGGCCCCTCCGAAGGGAACGTGCGGGTCGGCGCCCGCTGATTCCGAGTTGACGTGCAGCACGCCGACGTCGAGAATCTCCAGGGCTTCCAGCGCCAGGGTGAGGTCCTGCGTGAACAAAGCGGCCGAGAGACCGAACTCCGAGTCGCCGGCGAGAGCGAACGCTTCCGCGGGATCCGCTGCCCTCCGCACGGTGAGCACTGGGCCGAAGAGTTCATCCCGCCACACGGGTGCGTCTCCGGAGACTTCCAGGACCGTGGGTGGCACGAAGTGACCGGTTGGAGGCACGGGGGCATCGGGCCCGCCCGCCAGCAACTGGGCACCTCCGGTGAGCGCCTCGTTGACGGAGGTCAGGATGGAGTCCCGGGCTTGTGCGGTGATGACCGGCCCCAGGTCCATGCCGTCGGCGAGGGGATCACCGAGTCGCAGTGCGCCGACCCGGGCAGTGAGGCGTTCCAGGAAGGCATCCGCGATGGATTCTTCGACGATCAGCCGCGAGGTCGCGGTGCACTTCTGGCCGCTCGAGCGGAAGGCTCCCAGCAGGACCTGTTCCAAGGCGAGATCCAGATCGGCGTCCGCGAGGACGATCGCGGCGTTCTTGCCGCCCATCTCCGCCTGGACAGGCACGCCGCGGGCGGCGGCCCGTCCCGCAAGGGCACGGCCCACCCCGGTCGAACCGGTGAAGCTGAGGCCGTCCACCTCGGGGTGGTCGACCAGGACGTCGCCGAGCGCTCCGGAGCCGAGGACCAGGTTGAGTACGCCGGCGGGAAGCCCCGCCTGGTCGAGAGCCTCCGCCAGCCGCACGGCGAGCAAGGGCACCGTGCTCGCCGGTTTCCAGACCACGGTGTTGCCGTGGACCAGCGCGGGAGCGATCTTCCAGGCCGGAATCGCGATCGGGAAGTTGAAGGGCGTCACGACCGACACCACACCCAGAGGTCTCCGGGTGACCAGGATCCGCTCGCCCGCCCTGGGGGAGTGGAAGACCGTGCCGGCCTCACGCTCCGCCTCGGCCGCCTGATAGCGGAAGACCTGCGCGGCCCGGAGCACCTCGCCCTTGCCCTCGGGGAACGTTTTGCCTTCTTCGCGGGCCAGTTCCGCACCCCACGCGTCAGCCTGGTCCTCGAGCACGACGGCGGCGCGCAGCAGGACGGCGCCACGTTCGGCGAGGGGGGTGCGCGCCCAGCCGGCGGCCGTCGCGCGGGCGGCGGCGACAGCGTCGTGCACCTGCGCCTCGGTGGCCTGACGCCCCGAGGCGACCAGGTCGTCCGGGTGGCTCGGATTCCAGCTGTCCAGACGGGCCCCGTGGCCTTCGATCCAGGCGCCGTCGATGTACTGTCGCAGGTCGATGCTCATCTCAGTCCTCCAGGAGTCGTCGCTGCTCAGCGGAAGGCCGGGACGCCGGTGATGTGGTTGCCGAGCACCAGGGTGTGGACCTCGTCCGTGCCTTCATAGGTGCGGACGGATTCCAGGTTGTTGGCGTGCCGCAGCGGCGAGTAGTCGAGGGTGATGCCGTTGCCGCCGAGGATCGTGCGGGCCTCGCGGCAGATCTCGATGGCCTCCCGGCAGTTGTTCAGCTTGCCCACGGAGATCTGGTGCGGCGCCAATTTGCCGGCGTCCTTCAGACGGCCCAGCTGGGTCGCCAGGAGAAGACCCTTGTTGATCTCCAGCGCCATGTTGACCAGTTTCTCCTGCGTCAGCTGGTAACCGGCCAGGGGGCGGTCGAACTGGAGGCGCTGCTGGGAGTACTCCAGCGCGGTGAGGTAACTGTCCCGGGCGGCGCCCATCGCACCCCAGGCGATGCCGTACCGGGCCTCGTTGAGGCACTCGAACGGGCCACGCAGGCCCTTGGCGCCGGGCAGCAGCGCCGTGGCGGGCAGCCGGACCTCGCTCAGCTCCAGATCGCACTGGACCGAGGCCCGCATGGAAAGCTTGGGCTGGATGGGGGTGGCGGTGAATCCCGGGGTGTCGGTGGGGACGATGAAGCCGCGGACCCCGTCGTCGGTCATGGCCCAGATGATCGCGATCTGCGCGAGAGTCGCCAGACCGATCCAGCGCTTGGAGCCGTTGATCACCCATTCATCGCCCTCCCGGCGGGCGAAGGTCTTCATGCTGCCTGGATCGGAGCCGGCGGTCGGTTCGGTCAGGCCGAAACAGCCGATGATCTCGCCGGCCGCCATGCGGGGGAGGTATTCGTTCTTCTGTTCCTCGGTGCCGTGCTTGTGGATGGCGCTCATGGCAAGGGAGCCCTGGACGCTCACGAACGTGCGCAGACCCGAATCTCCAGCTTCCAGTTCCAGCGCGGCGAGGCCGTACTCGACCGCGGTCCGGCCCGGGCAGCCATAGCCCTTGAGGTGCATGCCGAGCAGGCCCAGCTCCGCCATCTCCGGGATGATCTCCACCGGGAACACGGCATCCTCGTACCAGCGCGCGATGCCGGGCCGGATCCGCCGGTCCACGAACTCCCGGACGGTGTCCCGGAAGGCCAGCTCGGCGGGGGTGTAGAGGGAGTCGATGTGGACGAGGTCGTAGATGCTCATGGTCTCTCCGTGGGGTGTGACGGCGGTCATGGCCTCCACGGTACTGAGCGGCCTGCCGTGCTTCATTGGTCAGTTTGTCTCGACTACAGTGAGTTCTGGTTGAAACGACCACACTCCGCGAAGGAGCCGTCACCCGGAGCGCAAGGAAGCGACACGATGATCAGCCTGGCCCATCTGCAGACCTCCCTGGGCGCGCGGCTCACGACTCTCGACGGCAAGCCTCCGGCGGCACGGACCGTCTCGGGTGTGCACATCTCGGAACTCGACGACCCCACCCCCTACCTCGAGGGCGGGGAACTGCTGCTGACCACCGGCATCCCGTTCCGGGGTCCGGCTCCGAGGACGCACGAGTACGTGGCGCGGCTCGGCGGTCACGGGGTGTACGCTCTCGGGCTGGGCCTCGGCGCGGGTCTCGACGAGGTTCCGGTGGCACTCGTGGAAGCGTGCCGGGGACAGGGTGTGGAACTCCTGATCGTGCCCGATGGTGTGCCTTTCATGGATGTCTCCCGGGCCTACTGGGACCTCGTGGCCCGGCTCGGTCAGTCGGATCTGGTCGCGAGTCTGGGCACGCAGACCGCTCTCGCCCGCGCCGCCGCACGGCCGGACGCTCTGGCCTCCGTCGTCCGCGCGCTAGCGCAGGCTCTCGGTGGCTGGGCGGCCTACCTGCCCGTGGAAGACGCTTCTCCCACCGTCTGGCCCGACAGCACGCGCCCTCTCCTGCCGCAGCTCCGGCAGGAGACCGCCCGGCTGAATCTCCGGGGACTCAGATCGGCCGCGACGTTCCAGGTGCACGGCGCCGACGTGGTGGCTCACCCTGTTCTGGTCGGTCAGCGGATCGCGGGTGTCCTGGCCATCGGGGCGGGTCGCACGCTGACCCGGGCCGACCGCCAGGTCATCCAGACGGTCTGCGTGCTGCTCTCCCTGAAGGCGCAGCAGGACGAGGAGGCGGACCGTCGCACGGGCCTGCTGCACGCCGCGGTGGCCCGGCTGATCATCGGCGGCCACCTCGAAGCCGCACGGCTGCTGGCGGGGGACATCGGAGTCGGCCTGCCCACGGGCCGGATCCGGCTGCTGCTCGTGTCGGGCCTGCCGGAAGGGGCATCGGACCGGGAACTGTCCGCCGTCCTCGGAACGCTCGACGGCGGGCCGGTGATCGAGGCGGGAGCCCTCCGGCTGCGGTGCTCTGAAGGCGAGGTCGAGATCTGTCTGGTCGACGACGAGGCCGCCCGCCTCCCGGCCGGCCGCGCGCCGGGGGAGGGGCCCGGCGTCGTTGTGCGGGCGGTGCTGAGCGCGCCGCTCACGCCGGCTCAGGTGCCCGGACGCCTCGAAGCGCTCCGGGACCTCCTGGCGCAGGCCACACCCGGCGCGCTGACCCGGCCGCCGGTGAGTCCGCTCGACCCTCGCGCCTCAGGGTGGGTGGAGACGCTGCGCGCCCAGGAACGAGGGGATCTGCTCGCAACCGTCCAGTGTTACCTCCGGAACCGCGGCCAGTGGGAGCCGGCGGCGCGGGAGCTGGGCATCCACCGGAACTCGTTGCGGCACCGTATCGGGATCGCGCAGCGGCTCCTCGGCGCCGAACTCGATGATCCGGATGTGGCGGCGAACCTCTGGCTCGCGCTCAGGGCTTCTTGACCCCGGGCTTCCTGACGGCAGGTCTCCTGAACCTGCTCAGGAGTCCAGCCACTCCCGCAGCCGGTCTGAATGCTCGCCCAGCGCCGGCGGAGCCTGGGTGGGGGTGGGGAACGCCGGGGTCCAGGTGATCGGATGCCGGACCTGGCGTCCCACCGTGGAGCCCGACGCGTCCTGCACTTCGATGGTGGGGTTGAGACCCAGTTCTTCGGCGTAGGAGATCCCCTCGTCGATGCCGGACACGCGGCCCGCGGGGATGCCCGCCGAGGTGAAGGCCTGTTGCCACGCTGCCGCGGTGTCGGTGGCCAGCGCGGTCTCCAGGTGGCGGGTGAGTTCCTCCCGGTGGGCCACCCGGGCCGAGTTGGTGCTGAACCGTTCGGCCTCGGCCAGGGCGTCCAGTCCGAGCAGGGAGGCCAGCCGGCCGAACTGCGCGTCATTGCCGCACGCGACCGCGAGGGGGCCGTCGGCGCAGTTCAGGAGCTGGTACGGCGCGATGGACGGGTGATCGTTCCCCATCCGCCGCGGGACCACCCCGGCGCCGAGATACGCCTGGGCCTGATTGGCGAGCGCGCCCTGCAGACTGGAGAGCAGGTTGACCTCCAGATGCGCGCCGCGGCCGTCGCGGTGCCGTGCGGTGAGAGCCGCCAGGATGCCCAGGGTCGCGTCCTTCGCGGTCAGGACGTCCACGAGCGCGACGCCCGCCTTCATGGCCGGGCCGTCCTGCTCGCCCGTGATGCTCATGAGCCCGCCGAGGGCCTGGACGACGAAGTCGTAGCCCATGAGTCCCGCGCCGCCCGCGCTGCCGAAGCCCGAGATGGAGGCGTAGATGAGTCCGGGATTCTCCGCGGAGAGTTCCTGATACCCGAGACCGAGACGGGCCATGCCACCCGGCTTGAAGTTCTCCACCAGCACGTCGGCGCGGCGGGCCAGCTCGCGGGCGAGCCGAAGGTCGCCGTCGTCGCCCAAGTCCAGGCAGAGCGACTGCTTGTTCCGGTTGACGCTTTCGAAGTAGGTGGAGCCGGTGGCGGAGAAGGGCGGCCCCCAGCTGCGGGTGTCGTCCCCGGTGCCGGGACGTTCCACCTTGATGACGGTGGCACCCAGATCGGCGAGGGTCATGGTGGCGAGGGGGCCCGCCAGGACCCGGGAGAAGTCGGCCACGAGGAGGCCCTCGAGGGGCAGGGTGCCGTCCGGTGCCGTCATGAAAACCGTCCTCTCACGTCTTCTCAGCGGGGGAATGAAGCCTGCATCACACCTTAGGGAATGCCGCGCACGGGCCGCAGTGGGCGAAAGCGACGGGCGCTGGACGGATCATCCAGTGTTTCGTCCGCGTGACAGTTTCAGAAAATTTTTGAACGTCATTCATAAATCCTCTTCCCTTCGAGGTGATGGGCGACTATCGTCTCGATGTGGCGTAGAACACATTTCGCCCCGTGGCCGGAACACCACCCGGCAGAATTCCCGGACCGGTCCGCCGGTCCGGCCGAACCTTCCGGTCACTCCGGGCGGCCTCCGCAAGGAGCCGTCCGCCTCCCCACAAGAAAGTCTCCCCAAGATGTCCCAGAACACTCCTCGCCTCAGGCGAACGCTCGGCCTCTGGTCAATCGTCGGCCTCGGCGTCGGCTACATGACGCTCACCACGGTCTTCGACACCTTCGGGATCGTGTCCGAAGAGACCAACGGCGTCGTGCCGACCGCCTATCTGGTGGCCCTCATCGCCCTGCTCTTCACGGCCATCAGTTACGGCCGCATGACGCGGGTCTTCCCCTCTTCCGGCTCGGCGTTCACCTACACCTCGGAGACCATCCACCCGAACGTCGGGTTCCTGGTCGGCTGGACGTCCCTCATGGACTACCTGCTCCTGCCCCTGGTGAACGCGCTGATCGTCCGCACGTACCTGACCTCGATCTTCCCGGATGTGCCGGAGTGGATCTGGGTGGTGCTGTACGTCGCGATGATCACCCTGCTGAACCTCTGGAGCATGACCAGCACGTCCCGCATCAACGGACTTCTGGTGGTGTTCTCCACCGTCCTGATCGTCGTGTTCCTGGTCCTGGCGTGGAACGCGATGCAGAACGGCGCGGGCACCGGCACCCCGTTCACGACGCAGCCGTTCTTCCATGACGGTGTGGACACGAGCTCGGTGATCGCCGGCGCGACCGTGGTGTGCTTCTCCTTCATCGGCTTCGACGCCATCACCATGTACTCCGAGGAAGCCAAGGACGCCAACACGGTGCCCCGGGCGATCGTCATCGCGCTGCTCATCGGCGGCCTGGTGTTCTTCGTGGCCGCCTGGTTCAGTCAGGCGACGTTCCCCACGGTGGAAGGCTTCGAGAACACGGATGAGTCGCTCCTGCCGCAGATGGCACTGAAGGTAGGCGGTCAGTTCTTCCAGATCCTCTTCACCGCGGCATCGTTCGCGGCCGCCGTCGCCTCCAGCCTGTCCTCCCACGCCTCCGTGTCCCGCATGATCTACGTGATGGGCCGCAACGGCAAGGGCGTGGTCTCCCGCTTCTTCTCCTTCATCCACCCGAAGACGCACACGCCGTTCAACGCCATCCTGTTCGTCGGCGCGGTCTCGCTCCTGGCCATCCCGCTGTCCCTGGACTTCGTGGCCTCCATGATCAACTTCGGCGCACTGATCGCGTTCACCTTCGTGAACGTCACGGTGGTGGTGTACTTCGTGTTCATCAAGAAGGACCGGAAGGGCCCGGCGGCGCTTCTCCGCAACATGGTCCTTCCGGTGATCGGCATGATCCTGACGGGTGTGCTCTGGTACTTCCTGTCCGACGAGGCGCGCCTGTACGGCGCCATCTGGCTCGGCGCGGGCTTCGTGGTCCTGCTGGTCATCACGCGGGTGTTCCGCCGTCCGCTCAGTGTCCGCATGGAGGACGAGGAGATCGCCGAAGTCACGGGCGAGGAACTCGGTCAGGCGGCTCGCTGACGTCGTCACGCGACACCGGACGGTTCCCTCCGAGGGTGCTGGAGAGACTGCCGGGGCATGCTGCGGAGCGTGCCCCGGCAGTCGTGTGTCCGGCGTCGCGCGTCCGCGGAGTGGCGCGGCTCACGGCCCTCCCGTCGCCTAGAATGGAAGGGATTGTGCCGGGCGGAGTCCCGGGGAAAAACCAAAGAGGCGAAGAGATCGACTGCGTGCGGCGCTGGTCGGCTCGCACAAGGAGGAATCCACCATGGCAGAGCACGACGGCGGCCGGCGAAGCGGCCGGAATTTCGGCCCCCAGGGCAACCGCAAGCCTTTCGGCGACCGCAATTCGCGGGATGGCGAGCGTCGCGGTGGCTTCGGCGACCGCAAGCCCTACGGTGACCGTCCTCAGCGCGACGGCGAGCGTCGCCCGTATGGTGACCGTCCGCAGCGCGATGGTGAGCGCCGCTGGGAGGACCGCGGCGAGCGTCGCTCCTTCGGTGACCGTCCGCAGCGTGATGGCGAGCGCCGTCCGTATGGCGACCGCAAGCCGTTCGGTGATCGCCCGCAGCGTGATGGTGAACGTCGGTCGTATGGTGACCGTCCGCAGCGCGACGGCTATGGCCCGCGTCGCGACGACCGCCGCGATGACCGCGGTTCGTTCGGAGAGCGCCGCTCCTTCGGTGACCGTCCGCAGCGTGATGGCGAGCGGCGCCCGTACGGTGACCGCAAGCCCTTCGGCGATCGCCCCCAGCGTGATGGTGAGCGCCGCTGGGAGGACCGCGGCGACCGCCGCCCGTATGGCGACCGTCCGCAGCGTGATGGCGAGCGTCGTCCGTACGGTGACCGTCCCCAGCGTGAGGGCTACGGCCGAGGCCGCGATGACCGCGGTTCGTTCGGTGAGCGCCGCTCCTTCGGTGACCGCCCGCAGCGTGATGGTGAACGTCGCCCGTATGGCGACCGCCCGCAGCGTGATGGTGAGCGCCGCTCCTTCGGCGACCGCAAGTCCTTCAGTGACCGCCCCCAGCGTGAGGGCTACGGGCGTGACCGTGACGACCGTCGTGACGACCGCCGTCGTGACGACCGTGGGGGAGAGCGCCGCTGGGAGGACCGCGGCGGGAACCGCCGCGACGATGACCGCCGCTCCTTCTCGCGCCGTGACGCCGCCGGCAACGGTCCGCGCGACTCGTACGGCCGCTCGATCAACCCGGCCGATCTGCGGTCGTCCAACCGCCCGGACCGCGAGCGCTCCCCGGAGATCGACGAGGACGTCACCGGGCGCGAGCTGGACCGCGGCACCCTCGGTGAACTCCGCTCCCTCGAAAGCCGCAATGGCACGTTCGTCGCCCAGCACCTGGTGATGGCCGGACGCTACCTGGAGGAGGACGCCGAGCTGGCCTACCAGCACGCGCTCGCCGCGAGCCGCCGCGCCGGCCGTCTGGCGTCCGTCCGCGAAGCCGTCGCCATCACCGCGTACACCGCTGGTCACTACGCCGAGGCGCTCAGCGAGTTCCGCACCTTCCGCCGCATCTCCGGTTCCAATGTGCACCTCCCGCTCATGGCCGACTCCGAGCGTGGCCTCGGCCGTCCGGACAAGGCGCTGGAACTGGCCCGCAGCGAGGACGCCCAGGATCTTGACGCACCGGGCAAGGTCGAGCTCGCGATCGTCGCCTCGGGCGCCCAGGCCGACAAGGGCGACTTCGCGGCCGCCCTGGCCGAGCTCGAGATCCCGCAGCTGGACATCAACCGGGCCTTCTCCTACAGCCCGCGCCTGTTCCGCGCCTACGCCGACGCTCTCGTCGCCGCGGGCCGTGAGGACGAGGCCGCCCGCTGGGCCCGCCAGGCGCTCGTCGCCGAGGAGGCGCTCGGCGTCGGTCAGTTCGCGGAGCCCGAGATCTTCGATCTGGTGGGCGACGACGAGGAAGAGGAGCGCCGCCACGCCTCCACCGAGGAGGACGACGCAGCCTCCGACGACGACGCTGCATCCGACGACGCCCCGGAGACCGGCTCCGAGGACGACGGCGCTGCCTCCGACGACGAGACCGAGGTCTTCGTCGACGAAGCCGACGGTCTGGTCGAGCAGCCCGCACCCGCGGGCACCGAGGACGATTCCGCCGAGGAGCCGGACAACGGTTCCGAGGGCGAGTCCCAGGACCGCTGAGCATGATCCTGCCGAGCACTTCCGCACTGGTCGACCGCTTCGACGCGATCCTCTCGGATCTGGACGGTGTGGTCTACGCCGGACCGTCCGCGATCCCGGGCGCCGTCGAAGCGCTGTCCGGTCTCGCGGACCGGGGGGTGGGGCTGGCGTATGTGACCAACAACGCCTCCCGCTCCCCAGAGCAGGTTGCTGAGCACCTGCGGGAGCTCGGCGCTCCGGCCACAGCGGAACAGATCGTCACCTCCCCGCAGGCGGCCGCCCGGCTGCTCGCGGAACGTCTGGCGCCGGGCTCCCGGGTTCTCATCACGGGCAGCACGGCGCTCGCCGCGGAAGTCTCGGAGGCAGGCCTCGAACCGGTCTGGAAGGCCACGGACGAGCCACACGCCGTGGTCCAGGGCTTCGACCCCGGGCTCGGCTGGAAGGATCTCGCGGAAGCGTCCTACGCCGTCGCCACGGGCATCCTCTGGGTCGCGACCAACACGGATCTGTCCATTCCGCAGGCCCGCGGCATCGCTCCGGGGAACGGAACCCTGGTCGCCGCCGTGCAGGCCGCGACGGGCGTGACGCCGGTCGTGGCGGGCAAGCCGGAGGTCCCGCTGTTCCACGCGGCCGCCGCCCGGCTGTCGTCCTCGCGGCCCGCCGTCGTCGGCGATCGCCTCGACACGGACATCCTGGGCGGCAACCGCGCGGGCTTCGCCACGATCCAGGTGCTGACCGGGGTCAACACGGCGCGGGACGCGCTGAACGCCCTCACTCTGGAGCGTCCCACCCACCTGATCGCGGAGCTGGGGGCGCTGTACCGCCCGTACCCGGAGACGGTGCACGACGACGGCGTGTGGCGCGTCGGCGAGGCGACCGCCGTCGTGGAGGGAGACCGCGTGGTGGTCACCGCCGAGGAGGACTCGCTGGACGGCTGGCGTGCCGCCTGTGCCGCCTGGTGGTCGGCCGTGCCCGAGACGGAGGCCGCCACCGCCCCCGGGCTGGTCTGGCGGACTCGCTGAGGTGCCGGGCCGCCGGTGGCCGCATGACGTGACGCCGTGACCCCTGACCTCGTTACGATGGGGACTGATGGATGCCGAGGAGATCACCGTGGATGAGCACGCCGACGACGGGACGAGCGCCGACGGGATGGGCCCTGTGCAGGACCCTGCCGTGGCCCAGGTGCTCTCGGCCCTGGAGGAACTGGAGGACGCCCCCTTGGAGGAGCACCCCGCCGGGCTGGACCGCATCCACGACGCCCTGGGTTCCCTGCTGGACGGCCCTCTGGTGCCCGGGATCCAGCCGCGATGACCCGGCTCGATCAGGAACTCACCCGCCGCGGTCTGGCCCGTTCCCGCACGGAGGCGGCGCGCCTCATCGCCGCGGGACTCGTCAGCAGCGCCGGTCAGGTGCTGGCGAAGGCCTCGGTGAGTGTGACGGAGGCGACCGAGCTGAGAGTCGCGGAGAGCGGCATCACGGAGTTCGTCTCGCGTGCCGGCCACAAACTGCGCGGCGCCCTCGACGCCTTTCCGGAGGTCTCGGTCACCGGCAAGAGGTGCCTGGACGCCGGCGCCTCGACCGGCGGGTTCACGGACGTCCTCCTGAGGGCGGGCGCCCGGGAGGTCGCCGCCGTCGACGTCGGCCATGACCAATTGGTCGAGGAACTGCGGCAGGATCCTCGCGTGCAGGTCTTCGAGGGCGTGAACGTGCGGTACCTCCAGGCCGCGGACATCGGGGGAGAAGCCGCCCTCACCGTCGCCGATCTGTCGTTCATCTCGCTGACCCTCGTCATGAAGCCCCTCGCCGCGTGCACCTCGCCGGGCGGCGAGCTGGTCCTCATGGTCAAGCCCCAGTTCGAGGTCGGACGGGAACGTCTGTCCCGCACGGGGGTGGTGACCAGCACGGAGCAGCGCCGCGAAGCCGTGGGCCGAGTGGCGCAGAGCGCCGTCGACGCCGGCCTGGTGCTCCGTGGTCTGGCCGAAAGCCCTCTGCCGGGTCAGGACGGGAACCACGAGTACTTCCTGTGGCTGGCACGCCCGGACGGCTCGGATGCTGTGCCTGCCGGAAGCGACATGCCTAAGATCGACCCAGGTGATGTCACCGCTCCGGCCTGGACCGGAGTGACGGTGGCGGAACTCCTCACGACCATCTGGCCGGCGCACCAGGCCGGGCCGAACCACTAGGAGCGGGTATGAGCCGGCGGATCCTCGTCTTCGCCCACACGGGGCGCGAAGAGTCCCTCAAGGCTGCCCGCGAAGCCTGCCTGGAACTGACGTCCAGTGGCCTGATCCCCGTCATGAATCCTGCCGAGCGCCAGGACATGGAGGACTACTTCGGGGACCGGGACACGCCCACCGAGATCCTGGGACAGGACTGCGAGCTGGACGGGATCGAACTCGGCATGGTGCTGGGCGGCGATGGCACCATCCTGCGCGCCGCCGAGATGGTGCGGGAGATCAACATCCCGTTGCTCGGCGTCAATCTGGGCCACGTCGGATTCCTGGCCGAAAGCGAGCGGGCGGACCTGAAGGACACCGTCCGGTGGATCGCGCGCAAGGACTACGTGGTCGAGGAGCGGATGACCATCGACGTGCAGGTCTGGGTCAAGGGCCGGCGCATCTGGCACACCTGGGCGCTCAACGAGGTGTCGCTGGAGAAGGGCAATCGCGAGCGGATGCTCGAAGTCGTCATGGAAGTGGACGAACGCCCCCTGACGTCCTTCGGCTGCGACGGCGTGGTCATGGCGACCCCCACGGGCTCCACGGCGTACGCGTTCTCCGCGGGCGGCCCTGTGGTGTGGCCCGAGGTGGAAGCGCTCCTCATGGTCCCCATCAGCGCCCACGCGCTCTTCGCGAAGCCTCTCGTGGTGTCGCCGCGGTCGCGTCTGGCGGTCGAGGTGCTCACCCGTACCGACGCCCACGGTGTCATCTGGTGTGACGGCCGGCGTTCTCTGGACCTCCCCCCGGGCGCCCGTATCGAGGTCACCCGTTCGGACACCCCGGTCCGTCTGGCCCGGACCCATCAGACGCCGTTCTCCGCACGGCTGGTGAGCAAGTTCGAACTGCCCACGAGCGGCTGGCGTGGCCCCATGCATCAGGTCCACCCCGTGGCCACGGGACAGGTCCCGATGGTCGACCAGTCCGTCCTCGACCGTCCCGTCCCCGGCGGGCAGGACGAATCACAGAACAGCACCCCGGTGCCCAGCCCGAAACACCTGTGAACCGCGCCGACAGGCCGGCCGCGCAGGGGAGACGAGACGAAAGCACAGCATGATTGAAGAAATCCGCATCAGGGACCTCGGCGTCATCACGGAAGCGAGGCTCCCGCTGGGCCCCGGGCTCAGCGTGGTGACCGGCGAGACCGGCGCCGGCAAGACCATGGTGGTCACCGCCGTCGGGCTGCTGCTGGGCGCCCGGGCCGACGCCGGCGCGGTGCGGGTGGGCGCCAAGGCCGCCAGTGTTGAGGCGACGGCTCTGCTGCCGGAAGGTCATGCGGCCCTGGAGCGGGCTGAGGAAGCCGGTGCCGAGGTCGAGACCAGTGACCAGGGCGCCGAGTTGCTCCTGGCGCGCAGCGTCAGCATGGAGGGCCGGTCGCGGGCCTACCTGGGTGGGCGCTCCGCCCCCGTCGGGGCTCTGGCCGAAGTGGGGGAGCGTCTGCTCGTGATCCACGGCCAGACGGACCAGATCCGGCTGAAGAGCTCCGCTGCGCAACGGGAAGCCCTCGACAAGTTCGGCGGCCCGGCGCTCGGGAAGGCGCTGACCGCGTACCAGGACTGCTATCAGGCGTACCGCGCGGCCGAGAAGGAACTCGCCGAGCTGCAGGCCGCGGAGCGGGAACGGCTGCGCGAGGCGGAATCGCTCGACGCCGCTCTCACCGAGATCGACGCCGTCGCCCCCGAACCGGGGGAGGACGAACGGCTCAAGGCCGAGTCGGTCAAACTCGCCCATGTGGAGCAGCTGCGGATCGCGGCGGGGACCGCGCAGGGCGTCCTCAGCGGCGACGACTACTCCGAAACCGGTGACGCGCTGCAGCTGCTCACCGCCGCGCAGCGGACTCTGGAACAGGTGTCCCAGCACGACGCGACGCTGGAAGCCCTCGCCTCGCGCGTCGCGGAGACCGCCGTGGTTCTGGAGGACATCGCCTCGGAACTCGCGCACTACTCGGCCGGGCTGGAGACCGAAGGCCCGGAGCACCTCGCGGCGTTGGAGGCCCGGCGTGCCGAGCTCTCCAAGCTGGTGCGGAAATACGCGCCCAGCATCGACGAGGTCCTGGAATGGGCCGAGACGTCCCGCGTCCGGCTGGAGGAGCTCCAGGGGGACACCGAGCGCATCGAGGCTCTGCAGGCCCAGGTGGAAGGCCGGAGGGCCGAGCTGGCTCAGTTGGCGGCCGAACTCCACGAGCTCCGCGTCAGGGCCGCCGGTGAGCTCGCCGAGCGTGTCAGCGCGGAACTCGCCGCGCTGGCCATGAAGGATGCCCGGCTGCACGTCCAGGTCGAGGAGGCGCCGGAACCGGGCCCCCACGGCCAGGACCAGATCGCGATCCTTCTGCAGCCCCACGCCGGGGCTCCGGCGCGGCCTGTCGGCAAGGGCGCGTCCGGCGGTGAACTCTCCCGGGTCATGCTCGCCATCGAGGTGGTGCTCGCGGAAGTCGACCCGGTGCCCACGTTCGTCTTCGACGAGGTGGACGCCGGGGTGGGCGGGCGTGCCGCCGTCGAGATCGGACGGAGGCTGGCGATGCTCGCCCGTCACGTCCAGGTGCTGGTGGTCACCCACCTGCCCCAGGTGGCGGCCTTCGCCCACCAGCATGTGCGCGTGATCAAGAACAGTGTCCGGGGCGCCGACGGAGGCCTGGACAGCGGCTTCACCTCGAGCGATGTGGAAGTGCTCGATGCTGATGCCCGTGTGGTGGAACTGGCCCGCATGCTCGCGGGTCAGGAGGAATCCGAATCCGCGCGTGCTCACGCGCAGGAACTTCTGGACGATGCGCGGCAGTTCACAGCATCGACCATGGCCTGAGAAAGACAAAGGGTGATAGGCTTGAACTCCGTGGTGCAGCGATCCAATTCCCGTGTAAATTCCCGCTTCCAGGACTCCGGCAAGATCACCAAACAGATCTTCGTGACCGGTGGTGTGGCTTCCTCCCTCGGCAAGGGCCTGACTGCTTCAAGTCTGGGTCATCTTCTCCGGGCTCGTGGCCTTTCGGTCACCATGCAGAAGCTCGATCCCTATCTGAATGTCGATCCTGGAACGATGAATCCGTTCCAGCACGGCGAAGTCTTCGTCACCGACGACGGCGCCGAGACCGATCTGGACATCGGACACTATGAGCGCTTCCTGGATGAGAATCTGGACGGCTCCGCCAACGTGACCACCGGCCAGGTGTACTCCACCGTCATCGCCAAGGAGCGCCGCGGCGAATACCTCGGCGACACGGTGCAGGTCATCCCTCACATCACGGACGAGATCAAGCGCCGCATGCGCCTGCCCGCCGAGCCGACGGCCGGGCATGAGGTCCCTGATGTCATCATCACCGAGATCGGCGGCACCGTCGGCGACATCGAATCCCAGCCGTTCCTCGAGGCCGCCCGTCAGGTCCGCCAGGACGTCGGACGGGGCAACGTCTTCTTCCTGCACGTCTCCCTGGTCCCATACATCGGCCCGTCTCAGGAACTGAAGACCAAGCCGACGCAGCACTCCGTGGCCGCGCTGCGCTCCATCGGCATCCAGCCCGAGGCCATCGTGATCCGCTCCGACCGCGAGGTGCCGGAGGCCATGCGCGAGAAGATCGGCCGCATGTGTGACGTGGACAGCGACGCCGTCGTCAACGCCGCGGACGCCCCCAGCATCTACGACATCCCCAAGACCCTGCACGCCCAGGGTCTGGACTCCTACATCGTGCGTGCACTGGACCTCCCGTTCAAGGACGTGGACTGGAGCAAGTGGGACAAGCTGCTCGAAGCGGTCCACAACCCGCGCCACGAGGTCGAGATCGCCCTGGTCGGCAAGTACATCGACCTGCCGGACGCCTACCTGTCCGTGACCGAGGCCTTGCGTGCCGGCGGTTTCGCCAACAACGCCAAGGTCAAGATCCGCTGGGTCCCCTCGGACACCTGCGAGACCGAGGCCGGCGCGAAGGCCGCGCTGGCCGGCGTCGACGCCATCTGTGTTCCGGGCGGCTTCGGTATCCGTGGCCTGGAAGGCAAGCTCGGCGCGCTCAAGTTCGCCCGTGAGTCCGGTCTGCCGGCTCTGGGCCTGTGCCTGGGCCTGCAGTGCATGGTCATCGAGTACGCCCGCAACGTGGTCGGCCTGGGAGGCGCGTCCTCCTCGGAGTTCGAGCCGGATTCCAAGTACCCGGTCATCGCCACGATGGAAGAGCAGATCGACATCGTGGACGGCAAGGGCGATCTGGGCGGCACCATGCGCCTGGGCCTCTACCCGGCCGTGCTGACCGAGGGTTCCGTGGTCGCGGAGACCTACGGCGCCACCGAGGTGGGCGAGCGTCACCGTCACCGCTACGAGGTGAACAACAAGTTCCGTCCGCAGATCGCCGACGCCGGCCTGGTGTTCTCCGGCACGTCCCCGGACGGCAAGCTCGTGGAGTTCGTCGAGCTTCCGCGCGATGTCCACCCGTACTACGTGGCCACCCAGGCCCACCCGGAGCTGAGCTCCCGCCCGACCCGCCCGCACCCGCTCTTCGCGGGTCTGGTGCAGGCCGCTCTGGTCCACTCCGGTGCGCTGGAGACCGCCGCCAAGTAAGGCGCCACCTCAGCAGGGTTTCCGCGAAGGGCGGGTGGCCCGGTCAGACCGACCGGGCCACCCGCCCTTCGTCATGTCCGGCTGAAGCACTTGTTAATCCAACGACTGGACTATTAGGCTGGGGCCATGAGTCAGCCTCACGTTCCCGCAACCCGGCCCGCGATCCCCGCCGGGCGCGATCTCACCCTGGACCTCGCCCGGGTGGCCTGTGTCCTGGTGGTCGTCTTCGTGCATCTCGTCCTCGTGGGGGTGGGGCGCAACCCGGACGGCTCGCCGCTCATCGACAGCCCGGTGACCGGATCGCGCTGGGTGGCCCCGGTGTCCTGGGTCGCGGAGATCATGCCGCTCTTCTTCGTGGTGGGCGGGTTCGCGGCCAAGACGGGGTGGGAGTCCGCGCAGGCCCGAGGAGAGAGCCCAGGCCGTTTCGTCCGATCCCGTTTGGCACGCCTGGCCCGTCCCGCGCTCCCGCTCTACTGCTTCCTCGCCGTGGCGCTTCTCGTGGTCAAGGTGATCGGTCTGGACCCGGCGCTCGTGAGTGCGGTGGAAATCCCCGTCGGCTCGGTCCTCTGGTTCCTCGGGGCCTATCTCCTGGTGCAGTCGCTGGCTCCGTGGATGATCCGCTGGCACGAACGTGCTCCGTGGCGCACCCTGAGTGTGCTCCTCGCGGCGGCGCTGCTGGTCGACATCATCCGCCTGGTGGTCGGCATCTGGGCGCTCGGACTCGGCAAGATCGATCTCAACGGCTATGGCACGGGGGACGAGCTGTTCGGCATCCCCAATGTCGCCTTCGTCTGGCTGTTCGCGCAGCAGATCGGATTCTGCCTCAAGGACGGCTGGTTCTCCCGTCTCAGCTGGTGGCAGCTGCTCGGCGTGGTGGCCCTCGGTTTCCTCGCCATCGGAGCCCTGGTGGGCTTCGGCTCCTATTCCACGAGCATGCTGAGCAATCAGTGGCCGCCGACCACCCCGATCGCCGTCCTCGCGCCCATCCAAGCCGCGCTCTTCACGCTGCTGCGCCGACCGCTCACCGCTCTCATGCGGCTGCGCTGGCTGCAGGCCGTGGTGTTCGCCGCCGGCTCCCGTCTCATGACCATCTATCTGTGGCACGTCACGGCGATCGTCGTCCTCACCGGGATCCAGCTCCTCCTGCCGCTGCCCATGCCGGCCCCCGGTTCGACCGCGTGGTGGCTGACCCGGCCGCTCCTCATGGTGGCCGTCTTCGCCGTGGTCTGGGTGATCTCGCTTGGGACGGCGCGGCTCGAGCGGCCGGTGCCGGAGCCGGCCGGCAGTCGTGTCAGCTCTGCGGCGACCGTCGCCGCCGTCGTGCTCTTCGTCCTCCCGTCGATCGGCATCTCCGCCTACGGTCTGGACCTGCCGCTCGCCATCGGCGCGGTGCTGTGCACGGCGGCGTCGCTCCTGCTGATCGTTCCGCGGGGGAGTGCGGAAGCATCGCGCCCGACGACGGCGGGCAGCGTCGCTGCCTGAGCCGGCCACCGGACGCTCCCGCCGGGCCCGGACGGAGACTTCCCGCCGTTCAATCACCGACGCCGAGCCGCGGCGAGGCTATTGTCGATAGTGGGGATGCGCCACTCGCCGTCCCCGGTGAGCGAAGGAGAAGCATGACCCAGTCACCCGGCGCTGAACAGCACGGACAGCAGGATGGAAACCCCGGCACCCCGCTGGCCGACGCCGTCCACACCCGCCCTCTCGCGGAGCGGAAGACGGTGTTCTCGGGCCGGATCTGGGACGTCGTCTCGGACAGCTTCTCCCTCGCCGACGGCGGGCCGACCATGGTGCGCGATTACGTCGACCACACCGGAGCCGTGGCGATCATCCCGGTCGACGAGAAGGGCCGGATCCTTCTGCTGAAGCAGTACCGTCATCCCGTCGGCATGGACCTCTGGGAGGTGCCCGCAGGCCTGCTGGACGTCGAGGACGAACCGCCGCTGGACGCCGCCGCCCGCGAACTGGCCGAGGAGGCGGACCTCCGCGCCGCCGAATGGCACGTGCTCGTGGACTTCTTCAACTCCCCGGGCGGCTCCTCGGAGGCGCTGCGCGTGTTCGTGGCCACCGGCCTCAGCCCGGTGCCCGAGGCGGACCGCCACGTGCGCACAGACGAGGAATCCGAGTTCGAATACGCCTGGGTCTCCCTGGACGAGGCGGTCTCCGCGATCCTGGCGGGCGATATCCACAACGTGTCGACCGTGGTCGGGGTGCTGGCCTTGCAGGCTGCCGTGTCCCGGAGCGGAGGGGAGCTGACGGGGGATGCGCTGCGCCGAGCCGGGCTCCGTCCCGCCGAGGCGTCCTGGACCGCGCATCCCCACTTCCGGTGAGCGCCCCGAGCGCCGGCCCTGAGACGGCGGCGGGCCCGGGGACGGCCGCCGTCGAGGCGGCCGCGAAACAGACGACGCCGGCGACCGCCGTCGAGCGCGCCATCCGGCAGTATCTCCAGCATCTCTCCGTGGAACGCGGCCTCGCGCAGAACACCCTGCAGTCCTATGAGCGCGACCTCAACCGCTACGCCCGGTTCCTGGCAGGCGAGGGCCTGGCCGAGCCTCAGGCCATCGAGCGCGGAGATGTGAGTGCCTTCGCCCAGGCCCTGCACGACGGCGCGGACGGCGGCACGGCGCTCGGCGTCAGGTCGGCGGCGCGGACCATCGTCGCGGTCCGGGGCCTCCACAAGTTCTGGGCTCTCGAGGGGCTCACCGTGAACGATCCCGCCCATGAGGTCCGCCCGCCCATGCCCGGTAAGCGGCTGCCGAAGGCGATCCCGTTCTCGGAGGTCGAACGCATCCTCGACGCCGCCGTCACCGACACGCCCGCCGGGCTTCGGGATGCGGCCCTGCTGGAATTCCTGTACTCCACCGGCGCCCGGATCAGCGAGGCCGTCGGGCTGGATGTGGATGATCTGGCGCTCGCGGGCGAGGAATCGGACGGCCCGGCTCTGGTGCGGCTCTTCGGCAAAGGCTCGAAGGAGCGGGTCGTGCCCTTGGGCAGTTACGCGGCCCGGGCGCTCGAGGCGTACCTGGTGCGCGGACGGCCCGTTCTCGCGGCGAAAGGCAAGGGCACGCCCGCCCTGTTCCTGAACGTGCGGGGGAGCAGGATCAGCAGGCAGAGTGCCTGGGCGATCCTGAAGGCCGCCGCGGAACGAGCCGGCATCGAGCGCGACATCTCGCCCCACACGCTCCGGCACTCCTTCGCCACCCACCTGCTCGAGGGAGGCGCGGACGTGCGCGTGGTCCAGGAACTCCTCGGCCACGCGTCCGTCACCACCACGCAGATCTACACCCTGGTCACCGCCGACACCTTGCGTGAGGTGTACGCGGCAGCCCACCCCCGCGCACTCGGCTGACGGATCGCCGAGCGCCGCGGGTGTTGCGGCGGACCTCCCGGCTCAGTCCCCGGAGCCCCTGCCCTCGTCCATGACGATGACGAGCTTGCCGGTGGTGTGGTCCGTTTCCCCGGCCTCGTGGGCCTTGGCAGCCTCCGCGAGGGGGAAGGTGCCGGCGATCGTGGCCTTCAGTGCGCCCTCGGCCGCCAGATCAGCGATCGCCTGCATGCCGGCATGGTCGGCTTCCACGAGGATGAGCTTGACGCGCACGCCGAGACGGTCGGCCTCCTCACGCAGTCCTTTCGCAGGTCGCGGCAGGGTGGAGACGAGGATTCCTCCAGGTCGCAGAGTCCGGAGTGACCGCAGCTGGTAGTCGCCGCCGATCGTGTCGAGCACGACGTCCACGTCGTGGACGGCTTCGGCGAAGTCGGTCTCGCGGTAGTCGATGGTCTCGTCGGCGCCCAGCTCGCGCAGGAGTCCGTGCTTGGGGGGCGCTCGCCGTGCCGATCACGTAGGCGCCGCGGGCCTTGGCGATCTGCACCGCCAAGTGGCCCACCCCACCTGCCGCGGCATGGATCAGCACCCTGTCACCGGGCGCGACGCCGGCCGTGTCGACCAGCGCCTGCCACGCCGTGAGCGCGGCGAGAGGAAGCGCGCCGGCCTGGATGTGGTCGATCTCCGCGGGCTTGCGCACGAACGCGCGAGTGGGGCCGACGACGTATTCGGCGTGGGACCCGACGCCGTGCGGGTAGGGCAGCATGCCGAACACCTCATCGCCGGGTTCGAACAGCGTGGAGCCGAGCCCCACGGCTTCGACGACACCGGAGACGTCCCAGCCCAGCGGCACCGAGGGCTCCGGGAACCACGACTGGCCCGCGCGGTGCTTCCAGTCGGTCGGGTTGATGCCCGCCGCATGGACGCGCACCAGGATCTCGCTGATTCCGGGCTTCGGGCGGGGGAGGGTGATCTCGTGGATCTCCTCGGGGCCGCCGAAGCGCTCCTGGCCGGCGGCTTTCATCGTCGCGGGGCCCGCGTTCTGGTCGTCAGATGCCGTATCGCTCATGATCCCCACCCTGGCACCCGCAAACGGTGAGGACAAGGTCTGGCCTCCGTGGCGTGCCGCACACCGCTCCGGTGGGCCCGCACCGGCGCCCGGCTAGCGGCCGGCGTCGTAGTGACTGGAGACCTGGGCCGCGGTCAGCGCCGTGGTGTAGACGGCCGCGTACTGGATCGAACCGGTGAAGTAGGATGGCCCGTTGTAGCCGGTCCCGTCGCCGTTCGCCCAGCCGGCGAGCGTTCCGCAGCCGACCTTCCAGTAGCCGTTGTAGGCCTCCCCGTTGGTGACGGCGGTGTTGGAGCCGACGAGCACCCCATCCACATAGAGCCGCATGCCGGCCGAGGAGAGCACCGCGACCGTGTGGTGCCAGGCGCCGTCGGCGTAACTCTTGCCCGCCGCCGTGGACAGCGTCCGCACCGCGTTGGGGTACACCCCGAAGACGATCCGGCCGGTGTTGTCCAGGTAGAGGTGGCGGTCGTTGTTGGCGTCGGCGCTGCTGTTGGTGGCGGTGCCGAATCCGATGATCTTGCCGTTGCTCGTCGAGGTGGTCCGGAACCACGCCTCCAGGGAGAAGGTGTTCGGACCCGCGTTGAGTCCGGGGATCGACAGGCACTGGTTGCCGGCGAAGGATGCCGAGACGGCGGGCGTGTCACGCGCGCAGCCGATGGACGACGTCGTCGTGGGCGTGATCAGGTATGTGGCAGTACGGCCACTGCCGGAGAAGTCGCTCTCGCTTCGTGCCGCACCCGCCGCCAGGGCGTACGCCCCGTAGGTCGAGGCGGACCCGAGGCTCGACTCCGCCTGCTTGCAGGTGAAGAAGGTGCGGGTGCCGGAGGTGTCCGTGCTGTTCTGCACCGTGGCGGCGAAGGCGCCATGGGTGCTCAGCGAATTGACGAGCGCGACGGCGAGTGCCGTGAGTGCCGCGATGACCGCGAGGAGGATCACCCCGCGACGGCGGGTCCGGGAGTCCTGGCCGTCGTCGTCACCTTCCGGTGCGACTCCGGCCACGGCGGGCCGGATCACGAGCGCTGCCAGCAGCGGCACGAGACAGACGACGATCACGAGCGCCTGCTGCCACCACTCAAGGGCCGGCAGGGGATTGATGACGTAGTGGCCCGAGGCGTTCGTGGTCGTCACCTGGGTCACGGCGTCCTGCCCGCTGCTGAGCCGCTGGTCGCCGGCGCTCATGGGGAAGAGTCCGGTGTTGACGACATGCATGAGCACACCATCGCGGGAGTCGGCGGGACGGTACCCGAGCATCTGCATATTGGTCCACGGGCGGAGCCACAGCGAGATCGCGGCGACGACGAGTGAGCCGCCGCCCAGCCGGACGCTCTGCTTCCACACGGCGTCGCCCCGGCGGGAGCGCGCGAGCACCTCGACGATCAGACCACCGATGAGCAGCCAGGGGAGGGCCCTGGCGAACCAGCCGAGTCCGCGGCTGCTCCACACGACGGAGCCGACGACGTCATCGGTGGGCACGCGCCAGCCGTCGACCGCGCCGTTCAGATCACCCTTGGTGGTCAGCCGCTGAGGCGTCTCGGCGATGATCCGGTGCGTGTAGACGCGATTGTCCACGCGGAACGTCGCGATCTCCCCGACGTCGTACGCCGGCTGGGGATGGACCACCACCAGGGAGCCGACGGGCAGCGTCGTGCCCATGCTGGGCGTGGTGACCGCGAAGACGCGGTACCCGCTCAGGAGGAACACAGCGACGCCGATGACGAACAGAATCCCGGCCCCCGCCCCCCAGAGGGCGAGAGCCGGGCGTCTGCGAACCAGAATGCTCAAAGGACAGACCCTCAGGAGGAGAACGTCCAGGTCAGCGGCTGGCTCAGCTGCAGGCCGGAGTAGGTGTTGCCCGTGGCCGCGGGAACCGTCACGGCGAACGTGAAGGGGACCGTGGTGCCGGCCGGAACGGAGGAAGCCGCGGTCTTCGCCAGGATGTCCACCGGTGCGTTGAAGGCGGCCAGGGTGCCGCTGTAGATCGTGCTGGAACCGGAGGTCACCACGAGGGTCACCTTGGAGCACAGGTCGGTGGCCGTGCCGTTGACCGGGCCGTTGTTGCTCTGCGCGCAGGCGGCCGGGCTGAGGTTGAAGGCCGACGCCGCGACGGTGCCGGTGTTCTTGATGGTGATCTGGGTCGACACGGTCTGGCCGGGCACCATGGCCAGGTTGCCGCCGTACTTGTTGATCGTCGCGCAGGTCGCGGTGTTGGTGGAGATCGAGCCGCCATCGGTGCTGTTGCACAGGATGGTGCCGGCCTGGTTCGCCTCCTGCATCGACAGGCTGCCGAGGCCGGCGGTGTCGGTGCTGTTGGTGATCGACGCGGTGAACGCGGCCAGGGTCGGCGACATGCTGAGAGCCAGCGCGACCGAGCCGACGGCGCCGGCGATCACGATGGGCAGACTACGGCGCAGACGGCTCTTGCGGGCAGGGGTGATCGAATCAGACTTCAAGGTTTCCTCCAAGAAACGGGCGGCATTCCGTGCGGCCCTTCAATGAACCCGCGGTGCGCTGCGGCGGAGTCGCCCGGCACGGCAAAAGTTCTCACAATACTCGTGTGAACTATAAGGGCATGTCAGCTATTTCTGCCAATCATCAAAGGGGGCCTAACATTGCGGGCGGATCCGACAGGATGCTGCATGGAATACCGAAAAGTCTCTGTTATCGGATTTCATCGAGTGCGGGTTGCAAGGACGAGGCGCGGACTGCCTTTTCTGTCATCCCATTCTGTTTCGGTTGCGGATATCTGGGAGCGCCCCGACGGCGTAGCAGACCAGGTCACCCCCTCCGACATGGTCGGTCGGGACGGGGATGCGGCCCTGGCGTGTTTTGTCTTCCTGCTGGAGATTCCCGGCCTCTCTCGCGCGTTCCGATTCCCGAGGAGATGGGTGAGGAATGCCGGAACGGGGCGGCGCAGCGCGGATTCAAGGAAAGGGGCTCCGGGGAATTCGGCGATTCTCCCACGGGGAAACTCTCGGTCACACGGCATCAGGCCTATGACGAATGATTCAGTTGACGTGACTCGTCCGGATTCAGGCGCGTGAATTGAGACATTGGTTTTCGTGGGCCTCCGGGCCGCTGACGGTGCTTGAGCAACAGGAATTGCGATGGTTTGTCCCAGAACGAACAAGCCATCGACCCGAACAGTTCTACAGCTCGGCACTGACACTCAAGATCGATCGTCAATGCAACGATTTTCGAGGCCGCACCGTCCCGTCATTCTCAGGATTCGCCATCCGGGATCCAGGCGCCGTCCCGGTGCACGAGATTCTGCGCGAGTGGCAGCTGGTGGGACGGGCTTTCCAGGATGTGCATGAGATACCCCGCAGTGTTGAGGAACACGGCGATGTCTCCTCGCGCGACGCCTTCGGGGAAGACCAGCCGCCTGCGGAGGAGGAGCTCCTCCTCGATGCAGTACGCGCCGACCAGGAACCCCTCACCGGGAGCGGACGGGGCGCCGGCTCCGGAGGGGCGCAGCCAGCGCGGATCGATCAGGACGTCGGCCGACGTCGAGCGCATCTGCGTCCGGTTCATCCGCAGCCCGACGAGCGGCACGCCGTCGCTCGTCGTCTTGCGGAAGGCGACCTCGGCGAGCGTCATGCCGCATCCGTCAAGCACGGAGCGCCCCGGCTCGCACCGCAGCTGAAGCCCCCGTGATGTCAGGAGTTCCGCCGGAGTGGTCCCATCGACCGGTGTGCTCAGGAGCGCGGACAGCCAGGCTCCGCGGGTCTCGCGCTGCCAGTAGGGATAGAGGGCTCCGGACGGGCAATCCAGTGTGGGGTCCGTGAGTCCGAGACGGTCGCCGCGCCAGGTCAGCACCCCACCGGTGTCCGCCGCCAGCGCCTGCCAGAAAGCCCGCCACGACTCTTCGTCGTCGAGGTAACTCATGGGGATCCCGCCGCCCATGTCGATGTACCCGACCGGGTGTCCCGCCGCCCGGAGCCGGTCGACGAGGCTGCACGCCTCGGCCAGGGCCAGGACGCGGTGGTCTCGGTCGTAGCCGTTGAGGTGGAAGTGAAGTCCTTCGATGTCCAGCAGTTCGCCGTGGTCCTTCAGGAAGGCGAGCCAGGAATCGGCCGTGAGTCCGAACCGGGTCGGCGGGACGTCGGGGTGGGTCACGGCGAGACGAAGGGCGACGCGGGCCCGGATCCCCAGGTCCGCCGCGATGGCCTCGACATCGGCCGTCTCGTCGGGATTGTCGAGGCTGACCGTGACCCCGGAACCCACCGCCAAGGTCAGAAGAGCGGTGTCCTTCACCGCGGCGGTCACGATGATCCGTCCCGCGTCGACGCCCCTGTCGAGGCACTGCTGCAGCTCGGCGAACGACGCGACGTCGAGCCCCGCCCCGGCGTCGACAGCGGCGGGGATGAGGGAGAGCGCCTTATTGGCCTTCCGGGCGACGAACACCGCGACGTCGACACCGAGCTCGGCGCCTGCGCGCGTCAGCTCGCCGATATTGCGGTGGAGCGGACCGAAGTCCAGCAGGTTCAGTGCCGATCCGTGATCCGCCAGCAGGGCCGCACACCGGTCCGGATCGGCGAGCAGCTGTTCCATCCAGGGTTCGGTCCGGCCGGTCAACGGCGGGAGTCCATGGCACAAGGTCGTCATCGTGAGTTCCGTTCGTGATCGGGGAAGGGGAGGGTGGCGATGGGGGTCCGGGCTCCGAGGACCCATTCCGCGACCGCCCGGGACCAGCGTTCGCTGTCCTGATGGAGTGTCCTGTTGAGCGTGTCGTGACCGATCACCGGGTCCTCGGTCGGCCGGCCAAGGGCGGCGAGACCGGAGGACGGGTGGCCCGACCGCGTCACGCACACGCCGTCCGGGCGGGTGAGCACGCCGCGCTCGCCGCGGCGGACCGTCACGTCCCCACGGGACAGCAGAGAGGCCCAGAGGTCGTCGTGAGCAGAAACGGGGCCTAGTGTCTCGGCCGGTCCGGTGAGGACGCCGGGGCCGGCCGTGACCGCGCGGACCGTGGTGACGGGGGACTCGGAACCGGCGAGGCCGGGGGAGCCCGCGTCGCTGCGGACCTGCAGGAGGCCGGCCTGGTGCAGGGCCAGCAGTTTCGCGGCGGTGGCCGGGGGAGGGCCGAACGCCCATTTCTCCAGGCGCGCCGCCCGGCGTCTCCAGAGGTCCCAGAGCTCAGGGGTCCGCGCGCCGCGCTCCAACGACCGCACGACATCCCGATAGCCGGCGGACCAGGCGCGGCCCCACCACCAGGCGGGGTCGCCGTCGAGCATTCCGTGCGCTCGTGCCAGGCCGTGCACCCATTGTTCGGCTGCGGGACCGCCCGGCGTCCCATGATCCAGATGGTCCAGCAGCGCAGGCGCGTCGAGGTCGACGCCGGCGGTCCTCGCCGCGGCGCTCGCCCCCTCGGCGAGTGTCATCCACCAGGCGTCGTCGGGCTCACCCCCCGTGGGCAGCGCCGCGGTCACACCCTGGACGGCGTCGAGGACGTGACGCTGGTCGGTGGCCGGTTTGGGCAGCATCATCTCCCCGGAACGGGAGGTCAGCGTGATCAGCCGAGGCTCCGCGCCCGACGCGACGTACTCCAGTGCGTTCCCGGGGGTCCGGCGCCAGGCGCCACCGCGGCCTTCCGTCACGTCCAGCACGACGTCGATCGCCGTGAGGGCGGCGCCGGTCACGGTCAGCGGGGCCGAGGGATCCGTGCCCTCCCCGGAGGCGACGCGCCGGTGATCCACGCCGCCGGAGTCGGCGTGCCCGGTGCAGAGCACGACGACGGGGGCCCGCCAGGAAGCCGGCCCCGCTGGGGTGCGGGCAGTGACGAGCCAGTAGTCCCCGTCCCGCGTCACCTCGCTCACGCGCCCCGCGCCGTGCCGGAGCTCGAGGCGCGGCGAGGCTGCGAGACGCTCAAACGCCCAGCTGAGATAGCGACCCACCTGGGTGCGGGGCGGAAAGGTCTCGCCGGCCGTTTCGGGGAAGAGTCGCTGTTCCCACGCGCGGTAGGACTCCGGGACGGCGGGGCAGCTCAGGTCCACGATCCTGGCGTCCACGTTCATCCGCAGGTGCGCGGGCTGCTCCGGATCCCAGACCGCGCCGGGCCCGGGCCGGGCCGGATCGCACAGGGTGACCCGCAGGGGGCGCGGTCGCGGGCCGAGCTCGGCCAGGCGAGTGTCCAGCTCGGCGACCGCCGCGAGAGCCTTGGGCCCGGCCCCGACGAACAGGACGTCGCACCAGGCCGTGGTGTGGGTGGGGAGGGGCGCCGTCATCGAGTGCTGAACGGGTTCGCCCGCTCCAAGGCGGCCTCGACCGCGCCGACGTCACCCAGGTTTCCCGCGACCCACTCGTCGTCGTACACGGTCGGCAGGTACGGCAGCCCGCCGTCGTGGACGAGCATGCCCACCGTGGTGCCGGCGTCCAGCGACTCGAGGTCCTGGCCGATGGCGGCGACGATCGCGCCCGTCGAGGCGCCGGCGAGGATGCCCTCGCGTCGTGCGAGCATGCGGCAGCCCTTCACCATGTCGAGCTCCGAGATCCGGCGCACTGCCTCCGGGCGCGCGTGCCGGGACAGCTCGGTCACGAATCCGGCACCCAAGCCGGGCAGGCGGCGTTCGCCGCGCTCGCCGTCGAACAGCACCGACCCCGCGGCGTCCACGGCGACCAGCACGGTCGGCCATCCCGCCCGTTCAATGGCCCGCTGGCATCCGAGCAGCGTGCCCGTGGTGCTCACCGCGACGTACATCCGGTCCGGCGGTGCGCCGAGAGCGGCGACGAACTCGGGCATGGTGGTGAGATCGTGGGCGCGGGCGTTGTCGGCGTTGCCGTATTGATTCGTGGTGACGGCGCCGGGGATCTTCTCCAGCAGTTCGGCGACCTTGAGGACTCGGGCGCGCAGGCGGTTGCCGTCCTCGGGCGTCGGCACGCGGACCACACGCGCCCCGTAGGCCTTCATGGCCTGCAGCGCCGCGACGTTGGCGAACTCATCGACGACGGCGACCATCCGGACTCCGAGCAGCGCACACTGGCGGGCCAGGGCGCTGCCGAGGTTGCCCGAGGTGGATTCGACGACGGTGCCGCCCGGCGTGAGATCGCCGCGTTCCATCAGCCCGGCCAGCAGGGACGCCGCGGTGCGTTCCTTCGTGCTGCCCGAAACCTGCAGAAGGTCCAGCTTGGCGATCACCTGAGCCGCGGAGCGCGCCCCGAAGAGGCGGTCCAGGGAGGTCAGGGGCGAGGGGATGAACGCGTCATGCAGGCGGACGGCCGCGGGACCGGGTTCCGGCATACGGAACAGCCCGGGGTGGTCGTCCTCGAACGGTGCACGGACGTGCCCACCCCATTCAGGTGCCGCGAATTCAGGCTCTTCCTGCTGCGAGGTCGTGTATCCGTGTAGTCCGATGTGACTGTTCATCAAACCCTCTCCGGCTCCTGATCGAGAAGCCTGGCTGTGATCGGGAAAGCCTGGTCATTCGACCCTATCGCGCTGATCAGCGCAGGATAACCCCCCACCTGGCGGTCCCGTCATGGGCCGGATGGGAGAAAGTATCCGAGGGGATTGCGAGAGAATTGGACGGGCGTTATGGCCGGTGTTTCCTGCCGGGGAATCCGTTGTGCACTCGAAGGGCGTGCCCTGGCCTACGCGTCGTCCTGGGCGATGAGGTTCAGAAGGCCGGGGAAGCGTTCCTCGATGTCCTCGCGGCGGAGCGTGACGCCTCGCATGTTCCCCCGGTCGACCTGTCGCACGAGTCCTGCCTCGCGAAGCACCCGGAAGTGGTGGGTGCGGGTCGACTTCGTGACGGGCAGGCCGAAGCTGGTGCAGGTCCGTTCGATCCCGGGCTCGCTGTGCAGCAGGTCGTGAATCACCTGCCGGCGCAGCGGGTCGCTGAGCGCGCTGAGTACCTGGCCCAGCTCGATCTCCGCCGTTTCGGGGTGGCCTTCCGCGTCCGCCATGTCCTCGCCTCCTCAGGGTTCTACTTGCATCATACCTTCGACGATGGGCATCATAGGTTCGTCATAGCTCGTACCTTCGTTCAAAGGCGTACCTTCATGACCGTCCGTGCCTCGTCCCCACCGACCACGACCGCGCCGTCCCGCGCGGTGCTCCCCGTCATCCTGCTGGCGCAATTCGTCATCCCGCTGTCCATCGCCGGGACGGCTGTGGGCCTTCCCGCGATCTCGGTCGAACTCGGCGCCGAACCCGTGCTTCTCCAGGGGATCGTGAACGGCTTCAACCTCGCCTTCGCCGTCTGCACCCTCATGTGGGGAGCGATCGCGGATCGCATCGGCCCGGGCCGGGCCTTCTTCTTCGGCGTGCTGGCGGTGGTTCTCGGCTCGATCCTCAGCGCGGCGAGCCCGTCCCTCCTGGTGCTCGACGTCGCCCGGGTCCTCGCGGGCATCGGCTCGGCCGCAGTCATCACCGGCGCGACGGCGACGATCCACTCGGCGTTCGAAGGACCCTCCCGTGCCAGGGCCTTCGCGGCGTTCGGCATGGTGAACGGCCTGGGGCTCGCGGCCGGTCCCAGCCTGTCCGGGGTCCTGATCGGCCTGCTCGGCTGGCGGGCCGTCTTCGTCGTCCATGCCGTCGTGCTTCTCGCTGCGCTGGCAGGCAGCCGCGCACTGCGCCGCCTGCCGAGGACCGCGCTCGCCTCCGGAAGCCGACTGTTCGACGTCGGGCTCTTGCGCAATCCCGGTTTCCTCGCGATGGTGCTGATCCCGGTGGCGGGGGCGGTCGGGTTCGTGACGTTCCTGACCTATCTGCCCGCAGCGCTGCAGGCGATCCACGGGTTCACGGCCGGTGGCGCGGGAACCCTGATGCTCGTGATGACTCTTCCGGTGCTGCTCGCCCCGCCACTGGTCCACCGGGTCAGGGCCAGGCATCCACGGATCGACGCCGGGGTGGTCAGTCTGGCGGCGCTGGTGTGCCTCGTGCTGGCGGCGGCCGGGTTCTTCGCGCTGCGTCCCGAGGTGCCGGTGTGGTGGACCGTGCTGCCCATGATCCTGGCCGGCGCCGGGTTCGGACTGCCGCTCGGCGTCGTCGACGGGAGTGCGCTGAGCTTCGTGCCGGCCGAGCGGAGCGGGACGGCCGCGGGGCTCCTGAACTTCTTCCGGATCGGGAGCGAAGCCCTGTTCGTCGCGCTGTATGCCGTGGTCCTCACCGCGGCGGTGCGGGCCCAGCCCGGTACGGTGGGGATCGCGGACCAGGTCGCGGCGGGGCAGCCGGGGCACGGCGACGTGTACACGCAGGCGCTGACCCCTGTTTTGTGGGGCATCGGAGTGGTGGTGGTTCTGCTCGGGGTGAGCTTCGTGGCCCTTTACCGCCGGGCCGTGAAGAACCGCTGAGTACGAAGACTCCGCCCCTGGACCACTGCGATCTGAAGCATTGGCATCCGAAGCGTTGCCATCCCGGCGGAGCAGGATCATCCTGAAAGGGCGACGGTCGGTCGACGGTCGTGCACACTTCGGGAGGGGACCCATGACACAGCGCCAGGCCGGTGGCACGCGCAATCCTGCCACGACGCGGCACACCGGGAAGCCCACTCTCGCTCTCAGCTCGCTCCTCTGCTGCCTCCTGCCACCGCCCACGGGACTGGTCCTCGGCGTCGTAGCGCTCCACCGGATCGACGGACCGAAGGGCGAAGGACGGGCGCTCGCGGTGGCAGGCATCGTGCTGAGCTCCGTGTGGGCGGTGCTGTTGATCGTCCTGACCGCCGTTCACGCGTTCACCACACAGGATCAGGTGTCCCCGCCGCTCATCGGGTGGGGATGAGGGAAGAGGTTCAGAGGAACAGGGTCCCTTCCGCGACGACCAGACCGGAGCCGGACAGTTCGACGCGGTCATCGTTGACGACGACACTCAGCACGCTCGGACGACCCGCCGCGTTGCCTTGCAAAATGCGGAACTCGTGGCCGGCGACGGCCGGGGATTCCTTGGCCAGAAGGGCGGCCAGGGGACCGGCGGCTGTTCCGGTGGCGGGATCTTCCGCGATTCCGACGGTGGGATTGAAGAATCGCGTATACGCGTCATACCCGTCCGCACCCGGCTCAGTCGTGAAGACATAGCACCCCTCTGCGCCACTGTGCGCCAGAATCGCCTTCAGACGGGCAGAGTCCGGCGCCGTACGGTCGATAGCGTCTCGGGACGCCACGGGGACCAGCAAGTGCTCCGCCCCTGTCGAGGCGACCACGGGGCCGGGAGTGGCCAGCAGATCATCGGTCGCCAAGGACAGGGCGGCTGCCAGGGATTCTCGGTCAAGGACGCGGCCCAGGAATCGAGGTGCGGACTGTTGCATCGTCACTCGAACCACGGCGGAATCGGGGGAGCGGTCGATGCGCACGGGGAGGATGTCCTGCCCGATCTGTTGCCGGAATTCGTGGCGTTCCGGAGGAAGGCCGCCGTGACCGGCGAGCCAGATCCAGGCCCCCATCGCGTTATGCCCGGCTCCCAGCGCTTCGAACCCCTCGGGGGTGAAAGAGAGTAACCGGATGTCTGCGCCGTCCAGGGCTGGCGTGACCAGGAACGTCGTTTCTGATTGGTTGAACTCGCGCGCGATCGCGACCATCTGCTCGAGCGTGAGGTCGTCGGCCTCGGGTACGAGAGCCAGGGGATTTCCCGTCAGCGGGGTTTGTGCGAAGACGTCCACCCAGAAAAATCGTGTTGTCGCCATTGGTGAATCCCTTCCGTTGGTTCCACGTTAGAGGGATACCGAGTGGATTCGGAGGACAATTTCGACGGGAGAATAGAGGTTTCGCCGTCGCTTTTGCGGCACCATGGCGAGATGACCGATCATGAATCCGTCGACAGCGTGGATGCTGCTCTGATCCGTGCGCTTCAGACTGACGCTCGGGCGCCGCTGACCGAGCTGGCTCACGCCGTGCACCTCGGGACATCTGCGACGCGTAGCAGGCTGCTCAGGCTCGAAGAGCGGGGCATCGTCACGGGTTACCGCGCGTCCGTTCCTCCGTCCAGCGCAGGATTCGGATTGCACGCAGTCATCCGGATGAAGGTGCACGGTTCGCTCTTCGACCAGGTCAAAGCAGTCATCGACCAGGAACCGCAAGTGGTCCGTTGTCTGCGCATCACCGGTGAGGCGTGCTACAGCATTGAGGTCCTCGCACGCGACATGGCTGACCTCGAACGCATCACGTCGCGCTTCTCGAGGATCGGGTCCATCACCACCGACCTCGTTTACGAGGTCGTGACGGACCGCCCCACGCCCATGGGCCCGGCAACCTAGCCGCTGAAGGCGAAGCCGCGAGCACACCCGCGCGGGGCCCTCGCCCAGCCCCTCACCGGTACTGCGTCTGCTCCACCCGCCGGTAGCCCCAGACGGCCACGGCTCCGCAGAGCAGGAAATAGCACGCCAGGATGATCAGCGCCAAGCCATTGCCTTCGCCGTGGAGCGCCGAGGTGATGAGGTCCGACCAGGCCCCTGTGGGGCTGAACGTGTGCAGCGGCTGCAGGGCGCCCAGATCCCAGGCTCCGAAGAGTCCACCGACGAAAGCCAGGGGGAAGTAGATGAGATTCGTGATCGGCACGGCTCCGCGGGCGGGCAGCCAGTAGCCGAGCGCGAGTCCGAGGGCGCCGTGGACCAGGCCTCCGAGGATCAACGCCCCCACAGCCCACAGGAACCTCCCGGGCGCCACGGAGAAGACCGCCCCGTTGACCACTCCCAGGACCAGGAGCGGCACGGAGAAGAGCACCGAGAAGAACAGCCCGGCGATCAGCTGCGACAGCACACGCACTCTGGAGGGCACCGGGAGGCTCAGAAGATACAGACTCCACGCATCATTTCGCGTGGATGCGATGCCGACGCCGAACTGGAACATCATCGTGCCCAGCATCGCGAAGGCGAGGTAGCTGAAGAGGATCTGCCCTGCCGGAAGGTCCGCGCGGACTCCGACCATCAGGTAGAACGCCGCGGGGAGCGCGATGAGTGGCAGGAAGAAGGAGGGCAGCCGGAGGAGCTCCAGGACCTGGATGCGGACGTACTCGGCGACGAACTTCATGCCTTCTCCTCGCTCAGAATCATGCTCACGGCATCCTCCAACGAGGACTGCAGGACATTCAGTCTCGGGTCGTCCAGGACCTCCAGCAGGATCCTGCTGGCCGCGTCGGGGTCTTCGGTGACCAATCGGTAGCGACCGGCCCCCGCCGGCTCGACGACGCCGAGCTCGAGGACCGCTGCCGGGAGCGGCGCCGCGGCGGAGAAGCTGAGCTGATACAGACCGAGGCGCTGTCTCACGGTCTCGATGCCCTCACTCAGGATGTTCCTGCCGTCCTTGACCAGGGTGACGGTGTCCGCCGTCGCTTCGATCTCGCCGTAATCGTGAGACGCCATGATGATGCACCTGCCGAGGTCCCGCTGCTCGAGGATGATGTTCCGCACCTGGGCCCGGCCCTCAATGTCCAGACCGGCGAGCGGTTCGTCCATGATGATCACCGGGGCGTTGCAGATGATGGCGCCGGCGATACCGAGCCGTCTGAGCTGCCCGCCCGAGAGGCCGCCGCATTGCTTGTCGAGGATTCCCTCGAGCGACAGGGCGTCCTGGACCGCGGCGAAGTCCAGAGGATCCGGGTAGTGCACGGAGATGAACCTGAGCACTTCACTGACTTTGAGCGTCGGCGGGAAGGTCACCGCCTGTGGCACGCAGCTGACGTGCCGTGCCTGGGGCCCTCCTCGGACCACCCGCTGCCCCAGAACGGTCGCCGTGCCCGAGGTGGGCTGCCGGATTCCGGTCAGGATGTTCAGAGCCGTCGACTTACCCGCTCCGTTGGAACCGAGGAGGCAATGGACGCCCGCCCCCAGTTCCAGGGAGAAGCCCGTCAGGGCCGCCTTCCCCCGGTAGTCCTTGACCACGTTCTCCCACGACACGATCGCCGTCATGTCAGGTCCCCCGATTCCTTGTTGACATGTCCGAAAGCAACACTGTAGATGACGGACTGCTCCACGCCGTCGAGGCACAGCAAATCGTCCACTTTCTGGTCGATGAACCCTCCCACGGCGCACGATCCGATCCCCGCCTCGTCGGCGCACATCATCATGGCCTGCGCCAGATGCCCGGCCTCGATCAGTGAGAACCGGTAAGCCCGCTGCCCGTACTTGATCCGCTGGCGCAGGAAACTCCCGACGAAGAACACGTGAAACGCCGAGGCGTCCGCCAGGTTCTGGAACACCAGACAGTCCCGGAGGAACTCCCGGGGATCGACGCGCACAGGAAGCCGATGGAGCACGGCTTCGTGCGGATCCAGGGCGTAGATCCCGGGGGAGACACCCTCCACCGCGGCCACGGCCAGGTAGATGTCGATCGGGTACAGGGCCCCGGCCGACGGGGCGCCGCGCCCCTGCTCCACCGTGAGGCAGGCCGATTCCCGGAGGATGCTGCTGAGGATCCCGGAGCTCACCGGCAGCGGGGCGAAGCGGGTCGCCGAGCGTCGGTGACGGAGCGCGGCGGTGACCGGGGAGGCCGGCCCCGCGGGGTCGAGCGCATGGCGTTCGGAGGACAGGTACGGCGGATGCGGACGGCCCAGCATTCTCAGTGCCTCGGGATCGGTGCTGAGTTCGGTCGAGTAGGTCCCGGTGGCGGAGCCGCTCGTCCAGAGACTGAGTTTCGAGGCGACGTGGAACGTCTCCGCGGGATCGTCGTACGCCGGGGTGGCGAGTGCCCATTGCTGCTGCATGAAGTGTCTCCGGAGAGGTCAGGGGAAGGGATGAGGGGTGGTGTGCACCGCGTCGGGATGCTGACGAAGGTGCGGCTCGTCGACGTCCAGGGTGGCGGCCTGCGGACTCAGGGCGCGGATCACGTGCCAGCCCTGCGATGCGACGTCGGGCGACCGGACGTCCGCCAGGTACACCTGCCAGCCGGCGCCCTCCAGTGCGAACAGCGCCGCGGGCAACGGGTGGATCCCCTCACGGAGGAACTCCGCCTCGGTCACGGCCGGTCCCGAGTCCAGGAACTCATTGAAGTGCCGGTTCGAGGGCCGGGAGTGGAAGGCGATGTGATCCCTCAGCGATTCGACCTCCGTCGGCATCGACGACGCCGCCGCCTCGGCGAGGCCCCAGTTGTACGTGTGCAGGGATTCGACGAACGCCGCCGTCATCGCCGCGCCGATGTCCGGTTTGGAGGAACAGCCCACGGCGAGCCCGACACGGTCCGAGCGGGCGCAGGACAGCACCACGGGCAGTCCGCCGGGACCCTCCAGCCGGACCAGGGTGACGGTCACCCCCTGGAGTTCCAGTTGCCGGCACGCTCCCCGCAAGGCGGGGGAGAAGTGCCCGGGGACGGTCTCCGGAATCCGCAGGGTGGCGCCGGATGTCCTGCGGTACCAGGCACGCAGGAAGCCGTCCCGTTCGATCAGCTCGAAGACCGCGGCCCGCGCCGCCATCGCATAGCTTCGGCCGGCTCCGAGACCGTTGGAGGTGACGGTGCACCAGCGGGTCCGGTCACCTGGGTTCAGATGGACCAGGTCCGCGGGTACGGCTCTGACCGAGTGGTCAACCGCGCGGTGCACGCTGACGTACGGCAGATCCTCCACCGTGTCGGGATGGGCATAGGAGAAGCCGGGCTGCGCGTACTGTTCCTCGGTGAACGGCATGAACTCCGTGGCGGGGATGATCTCCTCCTCATGCGGAGCGTCGAAGACGTCGGGAAGGTACCCCGCCGAATACCGTTCGATGAACTCACCGCCGGCCGACCCGTACAGCTGATCAGCGCCGATCCCGAAACCGCAGGAGGCCTCTTCCGGAAGGCAGGCTTCGAGCAAACGCGGCAGATCAGGGGAGCGGTCGATGAGGGCCGGAAGACTCATCGCACCGGGGCCCATCCTCAGGGTCTTGATGCCGGGGATGAGGCCGACGTCGGGACCGGCCAGCCCGCTGCGGAGGAGGCTGGGGCGAGCCAAGGATAGCTGGTTGACGATCTCCCGGTCTGTGAACACGAGGGGCACCGCGGCACACTCCAAACTCTCGAGTTGTAACTGGTCAGGGTTCCAGGGTTGATGACGCTGCACGACCCGATGAGATCGTTGGCGTCACGGTAGAAGGCGGCGACGGCGAGCCGTGCCGCGAGGTGGACCCCGAGCGCGAAATCGTGGGGCGGGAAGTCCTCCGACGGGATCGTCTGATGGAACCTCAGGTACTCATCCGGCCAGTCGGTGGTGGCGGCCCTCCGGATGACGAGGCATTCGAAGCACGCGCTGGTGCCCGGCAGGACGGCGGGCCCCACGACGAGTTTGCCGCCGTCGAACGGGACGACCGGCACGTGGCATTCGCCCCGTCTCCAGGCCTCGCGGCAGACGTCGATCGCGTCCTGGACCGAGGGCCGGATGACGAGCACCGGGACATCGGTCCGCTCGGAATCACGATCCTCGATGTCGACGGCGGTGAAGACGCTCAGGACCTGCCTCGCCCGGGTCTCCCAGCGTTCCGGGACGTCGAGGCGGAGCGCCGGCCGGTCAGTTCGCGGGTCGAAGGGCGGAAGTCCGCCCAGCCGTTCCTGTGGCCCCCGGAGGGCCGAGACGACACCGGCCGAGCGGAGTGCGCCCAGAAGGCGTTCCTGGCCACCCAGACCAGGAACGCCTTCCGCCACCTCGTCGAGCGTGCGGGGCGTGCCGAGAAACTGGAACAGTTCACGGGCCAATTCCTGATGTTCACGGAAGCGGACGATCGAGCTTCCGCACACGAGGACGAAGGAATCTTCGAAATCGGCTTGCCGGACGCCCTCGGCCACGACGTAGGTGGTGCTCACGATGATTCGACCTCCGCGCCTACGGCGCCTTCGGCGAGGTGGGACGAGCAGAGGAGCACGACGACGACAGGGTCACCGTGTCTCCGTCCATCTTCGCCGGGGTCACGAGGGACCCGCCCGTTTCGAAGTCGAGTTCCTTCAGTTGCCTCGGCATCACGTGACCCGGCTCGGTCTCCACGATGGGTGCAATTGTCAGTGCAGTGCTCACTTGTTCTCCTTTGGACAAAGCGAATATTTACGGAATAACACCTGATATTCAAAGGTGTTGAAATGAGCCTAGAAGTGGGCTTCGTCCCTCGTCAAGGGCATATAAATATTCTTTTGAAGAAAGTTCTGGGCCTGTTTCTGGCGGTATTTTCGGGAAATTGGCGCGATAAAAGAGAGGCCTCTTGCCGGCCAGGCAGAAATTCTTCAACCCCGCGGGAATCGCCAGGGGAAGTGCGGTGCTCACTCGGGGTGAGGTGGATGCGCTCACACCAGTATCACCATTGGGCAGCCAAATGTCCAACAGATCGTCCTGGATGGCGTGTCCTTCGGCGCGAAGTCCTCCACCTGACCGCCCCGGGCCCACCGCACAGGGGTTCCGGCCCCGATAGCATGAGCAGCATGACTGCCGCTCCTGTCGTCCTGTGCTTCCTCCTGCGCCCCTCGGGCGCCTCGGGCCTGGAAGGGGATCCCGCTCTCTGGGATGTTCTCCTCGGCCTCAAGAAACGAGGCTTCGGGCAGGGGAAGGTCGTGGCCATCGGCGGCCATGTCGAGGCGGGGGAGACCCCGGAGGAGGCCCTGCAGCGGGAGGTCTGGGAGGAGGTCGACGTCGTAGTGCCGCAGGAGGCCCTGGCCAAGCTCGGCACGGTCCGGTTCGTCTTCCCTGCCCAGCCGAGCTGGGACATGAATTCCGTGGTGTACGCCGCGGACCGCTGGGAGGGCGAGGTGTCCCCGAGCGAGGAGATCTCCCCGGAATGGCACGGCCTGGACGGTCTGCCGTTCCGCCGCATGTGGCCCGACGCAGGCCACTGGCTGGAGGAAGCCCTGACCCGCGCGGCCCAGGCGGTGTCCGGCGGCTCGCCGGAACCCTTCGATGTCACGGTCACCCTGGCCGACGACAATCACGCCGTCGCAGGCGTCGAGTGGACCTTCGGGGGACCATGCGCAGAACCGTTCCCGGCTGCCTGATCCGGACGCCGCTGCCTGAACCGGATGCTGAACGACGACGGCGCGCGGCCACCGGGGAGGTGACCGCGCGCCGTCGTCGTGGCGTCCCGGGCGTCAGCCCAGGTGCCGCTCCTCCACGCCGTTGTAGGCGCTCAGCGGGCGGATCAGGGAGTTCGCGCCTGCCTGCTCCATGACGTGAGCCGTCCAGCCGACGATCCGGCTGGCGACGAACAGCGGCGTGAACGTCGGAGTGTCGAAGCCCATGAGGTGGTACGTGGGGCCGGCAGGGTAGTCGAGGTTCGGCTTGATGCTCTTCGCCTCGTCCATGGCCTGCTCCAGCCCGTTGTAGAGACCGAGGAGCTCGGGGCGGCCGTAGTGTTCGATCATGGCGTCCAGCGCGGCTTTCATGGTCGGCACGCGGGAATCGCCGTGCTTGTAGACGCGGTGGCCGAAGCCCATGATCTTCTTCTTGGCGGCGAGCGCCTCCTCCATCCAGGTCTTCGCCCGGGCGGCGGCGTCCTCGGCGGATTCGGAGGGATCGATGCCCAGCTCCTCGAATGTGTGCATGACGGCCTCGTTGGCGCCGCCGTGCAGCGGCCCCTTCAGGGCGCCGATGGCGCCCGTGACGGCCGAATGCAGATCAGCGAGCGTCGACGTGATGACCCGGGCCGTGAAGGTGGAGGCGTTGAAGGAGTGCTCCGCGTACAGGATCATCGAGACGTTGAACGCGTCGACCACGGCCGGGTCGGCCTCCTCGCCGAAGGTCATCCAGAGGAAGTTCGCCGAGTATCCCAGGTCGTCACGGGGTTCGACGGCGTCCTGGCCGTGCCGGCGTCGCTGGTCGTAGGCGACCACGGCGGGCATCGCGGCCCACAGATCGATCGCCTTTGAAAGGTTCGCCTCGGGGCTGGAGTCCTCCGCCTGCGGATGCCGGGCGCCCAGGACGGAGGCCGCCGTGCGGCAGACGTCCATCGGATGGGAGCCCACGGGCAGCGCGTCGATCACGGTCTTCAGCACGGGATCCAGGGCTCGTCCGGCCCGTTCGCGGGCCTGGAACTCCTCCAGCTGCTCGGGGGTCGGCAGTTCCCCGTTCCACAGCAGGTAGGCGACCTCCTCGAAGCTCTTGGCCGCGGCCAGCTCCTGCACCGGGTAGCCGCGGTAGAGCAGCGAATTGCTGTCCGGATTGACCTTCGAGATGGCGGTGTAATCCACCACCACGCCGGCCAGGCCCTTCTTGATCTCGGTCTCTTGGGGTGTGGTGCTCATGGTGACTCCTTCGTCGAATGAAGCCTATCGGTGTGATTCTGGGACTGTTTCCTGTGAATTGGCTTCGAGCGGTGTGACAGCCCGATGAGTCATCGCGGTGTGCCCGGCACCTGGAAGTTGAAGACCCCGGTGTCGAAGCTGTTGTAGGCGGGATAGTCCACCAGTTCGTACAGCCGGGCACGGGTCAGCATGTCCGGCACGGCGGCCTGCTGGGTGCCGTCCGCCTTGATGGTCTCCAGCACCCGCTCCGCCGCGCCCAGCGCACTGCGCAGCAGTGTCACGGGATAGATGACCATGTTCACGCCCACCGAGGAGAGTTCCTCCAGGGTGAACAGCTCACTCTGCCCGAATTCCGTCATATTGGCCAGGATCGGCACGTCCACGGCCTCCCGGATGGCGGCGAACTCCTCCAGGGTCTTCATGGCCTCGGGGAAGATCGCGTCGGCGCCGGCGGCCACGAGGGCGCGGGCGCGTTCCTGGGCTGCTTCCAGTCGATCGGCCGCCCGGATGTCGGTGCGGGCCATGAGGAGGAAGCCGGGGTCCCGGCGCGCCTGGGCCGCCGCCTGGATGCGCCGCGTGGCGGTCTCGACGTCCACCACCGACTTGCCGTCCAGATGGCCGCAGCGCTTCGGGTTGACCTGGTCCTCGATGTGGCAGCCGGCCAGCCCGGCGTTCTCCAGCTCCTGCACGGTGCGGGCGACGTTCATGGGTTCGCCGAAGCCGGTGTCGGCGTCGACGAGTGCGGGCAGATCCGTCATCCGGGCGATCTGGCCGGCACGCGTCGCCACCTCCGTCAGCGTGGTGAGCCCGATGTCCGGCAGCCCCAGGTCGTTGGCGAGGACCGCGCCGGAGATGTAGACGCCGTCGAACCCCTTCTCCTCGATCAGCCGGGCGGACAGGGGGTTGAACGCCCCGGGGAACTGGACGGTGCGGCCGGAGGCCAGCAGATCCCTCAGCTCGCGGCGCTTCTGCTCGGGGGTGCGCGTCGAGTACAGCATCAGAAGAGGCCCTTCGGCGCGGAGGCCAGATCGATCACGCCGGGGGCCGCCTGGATGTTCAGCTGGTCCAGTTCACCGGCGGCGAGCTCCGGGAGGCGCTGCACCGTGTCGAGGAAGCGCTCGATCTCGGCCGGCTCCACGAGACCGTCCGCGAGGGTGCGGAACTTGGCGATGTACTGCTCGCGGGCGAAGGGCCGGGCTCCGAGCGGATGAGCGTCCGCGACGGCGATCTCGTCCTCGATCACGCGGCCGTCCGTGAGGGTGATGACGACGCGGCCGCCGAACGCCTTCTCCGCGATGTCCAGGGAGTGGTAGCGGCGCGTCCACTCGGGGTCCTCCTCGGTGGTCACCTTGTGCCACAGCTCCACGGTGTCCGGGCGGGCTGCGCGGTCCGGGGCGTAGGAGTCGACATGGTGCCAGCGGCCGTCCTGGAGTGCGACGGTGAAGATGTACGGGATGGAGTGGTCCAGGGTCTCGCGGCTCGCCGTCGGGCTGTACTTCTGGGGGTCGTTGGCGCCGGAACCGATCACGTAGTGCGTGTGGTGGCTCGTGTGGATCACGATGCTCGCGACGTTCGCCGGGTCCGTGAGCTCGGGGTGCTCGCCATGCAGCTTGCGGGCGAGGTCGATCCAGGCCTGCGCCTGATACTCGGCCGAGTGCTCCTTGGTGTAGGTGTCCAGGATCGCGCGCTTGGACTCGCCCGGCTCGGGGAGCGGCACCTCGTAGGAGGCGTCGGGACCATCCAGCATCCACGCGATCACGCCGTCCTCACCCTCGTAGATCGGCACGGGGGAGGTCTGGCCGCGCATGGCGCGGTCCACGGACTCCACGGCCATCTTGCCGGCGAACGCGGGGGCGTGCGCCTTCCACGTGGAGATCTCGCCCTTACGGGACTGCCGGGTGGCGGTGGTGGTGTGGAGTGCCTGGCCGACGGACTGGAAGACGGTCTCCGTGTCGAGGCCGAGCAGTGTTCCGAGACCCGCGGCGGCGGACGGCCCGAGGTGCGCCACGTGGTCGATCTTGTGGGCGTGCAGGCAGATGGCCTTCACGAGGTCCACCTGGATCTCGTACCCGGTCGCAATGCCGCGGATGAGATCCGCGCCGGAGGAGCCGACGTGCTGCGCGACGGCCAGCAGCGGCGGGATGTTGTCCCCCGGGTGGGAGTAATCGGCGGCGAGGAACGTGTCGTGGTAGTCGAGTTCCCGGACCGCCACCCCGTTGGCCCAGGCGGCCCACTCGGGGGAGACCCGCTCCTGGATGCCGAAGACGGTGGCGCCGGGTCCGCCGGTGGAGGGTGAGTGCGTGAGCGCCTGAGCCCGCGCCGCCACGATGGGCGCCCGGTTGAGCGACGCGACGGCCACCGAGGCGTTGTCGATGATGCGGTTGATGATCATGTCGGTGACGTCGGGGTCGACGGCGACGGGATCGGTGGCCACGCGGGCGATCTTGTGGGCCAGCTGGTCCTCACGGGCCAGGTTCTCATCGCTGCGGTGGACGCGGACGTTGTGGGTTTTCACCGTGACTCGCTTTCCTGTGGGGTGGTGTCGTGAACATCGCGGGCCGGCGACAGGATGCCGCGGCCCCGCTGGCTGTGGTGGAGGTGATCCAGGCTGGCGTGCAGGTGGACGGTCGTGGCCGCGGCGGCCAGGCCGGGATTGCCCTCGGCGACGGCGGCGGCGATCGCCGCATGCTCCCGCGAGGAGTCGCGCAGCCGGCCGGGGTTGTCGTGGGCCAGGCGGCGCAGACGCTGAAGGTGAGGACGGAGCTGACGCAGGGACAGCGCCAGGTACGCGTTGCCGCACTCCTCATCCAGGGCGTCGTCGAGCTCGCCGACCAGCCGGTAGTAGCCGTCCACTTCGGACGAGGCGCCCAGGAGCGACTCCGCCGTGACGAACTGTTCGTGGAGGCGCGCGAAGCGCTCGCGGTCTCCGCGGCTCGCGGCGAGTGCCGCCGCCCGGCTCTCCAGGGTCTCGCGGAGTTCGAAGAGCTGATCGAGGTCGCCCACGGAAAGTTCCGCCACGACGACGCCGCGCCGCCGCTCGGCGACGGCCAGCCCTTCCGCGGTGAGCCGGGAGAGCGCCTCCCGCACCGGGGTGCGGCTCACTCCGAGCCGTTCGGCCTGTTCGACTTCAGCGAGGACGGTGCCGGGGGCCAGGCGCCAGGAGACGATGTCCTCCCGGAGGGCTTCGTACGCCCGGTCACGTGCTCGCATGGCCTCAGTGTATACACAAAGGGCCTTCCGAAGGGATAGTGGGCCTCAACTTCCCGCTTATGTATACAAACGCGCGCAGTTGCCCAGTCGCCCTGTCGCCCATTCGTGCAGTCGGTCAGCCGCTCGACGCGGGAGACGCCGCGGCCGGCGCCGGTGCGGGACTCGTCGAGGGGGCGGCGGGGAGCCCCAGCACCGTCCCCATGAGGTCGGCGAGGTGCACATGCCCCTCGGGGCTGGGGTGTTCACCGTCCGGGCCGAGGAACGCCTCCGCTTGCGTGGCCATCCAGTCATGGGTGATCGGGTCCACGAACTCGACGGACGACGCGTCGGCCGCGGCCTTGAGGGCGTCGCGGATCGCCAGAAGCTCCTGGTCCGGGTCCGCAGAGTAGGCGGGCGGCCCCACCACGATCCGGCGGGCGTGAGGGGCACGGAGCCTGACATCCTGAAGCGCGGCCAACGCGGCCTGTTTCACCTGTCCGACGTCCTCGCCGAGGTCGTTGTCAGAGCCGAAGAACAGCACCGTTCGGGTCCAGGCGTTGACGGAGTGCTGCACTTCAGCCCCGAACGTGTCGCCGTCCTCACCCGGGCTGACATAACCGCTGCCGTTCTGCGCCGCGTTGACCAGGACCAGATTGGGCTTCGCTGAGGCGAGCCGCTGATTCAGGAGCGTCGGCCAGGCCTGATCGGCGGACGTGCCGAATCCTGTGCTCAGGGAGTCGCCGATGATGACGAGGTTGGACTGCCCAGGTGGCGCGGGGGTGGCATGGGTGGCGGCCTGGGCGCTCGTGCCGCAGGCGCCCAGCAGGGCCGCGACGGGACCGCCGACGGTGAGCAGGAGGAATGTCCTCCGGCTGCTGCCGCCGTTCTGGTCACGTGAGTTCTGCACGTCCCTCATGCTCTCCATCATTCCTGTGTCTGCGCTGTGTCATCGATAGCCGTGCCATCGATAGCTGTGTCGCCGATGCCGTGTCGCCTCACACGCTGCGGTACTCGTTCTCCGGCCGGCCGGGGGTGCCGTAGCGCGGGGTGCTGCGCAGCACCCCGGCCGCCACCAGATGCTCGAGATAGCGGCGGGCGGTCACCCGCGAAAGGTTCGCCTGTTCCGCCAGCTCCGCGGCGGACAGCGGGTGCGGCGCGGTGGTGACCAGTTCGCGGACGGCGGCGAGCGTCGTCGTCGAGATGCCCTTCGGCAGCGGCAGCTCCACCGGTGCTCGCAGGGTGGCGAAGGCCTGGTCCACGGCGCTCTGATCCACCGGCGCGGGGGAGGCGTCCTCCGTCTCCGCTCCGGACGAGTCCAGGGTGCGCCGGAAGGCGCGGTAGTTCTCAAGCTTCTCGGCGAAGGTCGCGTAGGTGAAGGGCTTGATGAGGTACTGCACGACGCCGGTCGCGATGGCGCCCCGGACGACGGCGAGTTCCCGGACCGCCGTGATCGCGATGATGTCCGTGAGCAGGCCGGCGCTGCGCATCCGGCGCGCGACGTCGAGGCCGTGCAGATCCGGCAGGTTCATGTCCAGGAGCACCAGGTCCACGGTCTCGCCGCGCTCGCGGGCGAGGCTCAGCGCCTTGAGCGCTTCCTGGCCCCCTGCGGCGCTTCCGGCGTGCTCGAAGCCCTCCAGGCGGTCCAGGTAGGCGGCGTGCGCCTCCCGGGCGATCGCCTCGTCCTCGACGACGAGGACGCGGATGGGTTTCATGACTCTCCTTCGGGGGTTTCTGCCGATCCGCCGTGCAGCGGCAGGGTGACGACGAAGCGGGCCCCGGGCAGTTCCCCCGGCTCCCGTGGCGCGAAAACGGACGACGGCGCGTGGCCGGCCTCCACCTCCAGTGTCCCATCCAGTCTGCGCACCGTCTGCCGTACGAGCGCCAGCCCCACCCCGCGGCCGTGCCGGCTCTCCTTGGTGGAGTACCCGAACTCGAACGCGCGCTCGAGCTGTCCTTCGCCGAGCCCGGCGCCCGAGTCCTGCACGGTGAAGGTGACGGATCCCTCGTCCGCAGTGATGCCCAGGCGCACCAGGCGAGGCGCCTCGGCGGCGGCCGCGGCGTCGATGGCGTTGTCCAGGAGATTGCCGAGGATGGTCACCAGATCCTGGACCGGGATGTCGAGAGCGGCTGGGGTGGAGCCGCCGTGCAGTTCCAGGAGGACGCCGCGTTCGTGGGCCTCTGCGGACTTGCCCATGACGAGCGCGGCCAGGACTGGCTCGTCCACGGAACCGAGCAGGTCATCGGCGAGCCGCTGGCCCAGTTCGAGGTCGCGCGTGGCGAGTTCCAGTGCCTCCGGCGTGCGGCCCAGCTCCATGAGGGACACCATGAGGTGCAGGCGATTGGCATGTTCGTGGGTCTGTGCGCGGAGCGCGTCGGACAGGGTGCGGGTGGTGGCCAGCTCCGAGCCGAGGGATTCGATCTCGGTCCGGTCGCGCAGCGTGGCGACCGTCCCGAGCCGCCGCGGCCGCGATCTCGTGCCGGAATCCTGTTCGACGGCCGCCTGCTGGTTGACCACCAGCAGGCGGGGGCCCGCGAGGTGGACTTCGTCCCGCGCCTCGCGTCCCGAGGTGAAGAGGTCCCGCAGACTCGGTTCGAGGGGTAGCTCGGCGACGGTCGGCGGCACGGCGGCGCCGGTGCCGGAACCGGAGCCGGGGCCGGTCGCGGAGTCCTGTGCGGCTTCGCGGCTCGCCGCGGCGCCCGGGGAACCGGCGGAACCGGGGGAGTCGAGACCCAGGAGCTCCGCCGCCTGGTCGTTGTACATCACCACCCGGCCCCGGGTGTCCACGAGGACCACGCCTTCGCGGACCGAGTGGAGCACTGATTCGTAATAGGCGAAGAGCTGGGCGAGCTGCTCCGCACCCCAGCCGTGCGTGACCCGGCGCAGATACCGGCCGAGGAGCCAGGCCACGAGAGCCCCGCCGGTCACGAGAGCGGCTGCCAGGCCGAGGATCGCCAGAAGCCGCCAGGTGATGCCGGCGTCGACGTTCTGCACGGTGACGCCCGCGGACACGAGAGCGACCACTTTCCCGGACGGGTTCTTCACCGGGACGATCGTCCGGACGGACGCGCCGAGGGTGCCGGTGTAGGTCTCGGTGAAGTCCTGACCGCGCAGCGCCGGTTCGACGGTGCCCAGATACTTCTTGCCGATCTCGGCCGGGTTGGCGTGCGTCCAGCGGGTCGTGTCCGGGCTCATGATCGTCAGGAAATCCACGTGGCCGCGTCGCATGACCGCCTCGGCGTAGGGCTGGAGGGTCGCGGACGGTTCGGGGGACACGGCGGCCTGCACCACGAAGGGGCTGGCCGCCACGGTGGCCGCGACGCTCTGCGTGCGCTGCCCGGCGTCGTCGTAGCTGCGCGTCCTGATGTCGACGGCGGCGAAGGCGCTCGCTGCGATAGCGGCCGTCAGGACGAGGAGCAGGTTCGCCACGAAGAGACGGCGGGCGATGCTCCAGCGTCCCATGAGGTCCTTCACGGTTCTCGTCTCCTCCGTGTCCGGTGAGCGCCGGTCGGCGCCGTCGCCTGATGTCGTGCCTGGTTCCGGTCCGCCCCCGCGACCAATATGACCGCAAGAGTGACCCACGTCACGCCCCCGGCCACCATGGTCCCACGAGGTGCGGTCAGTCAGGCCGCGCGAACGACTCCCAAGGAGCAACGAATGTCCTTGCAGCATCAGGCGCCAATGGCGGCGCCCGCGCGCGGCAAACGTCTTGAATCATCCCACTACCTGTACATCGCCGTCATCGTCGCGGTGGTGCTCGGAGCCGTGGTGGGCATCCTCTTCCCCGAGGTGGGGAAGTCCCTGAAGCCTCTGGGCGACGGGTTCATCAAGCTCATCAAGATGATGATCGCCCCGGTCATCTTCTGCACCATCGTGCTCGGCATCGGCTCGATCGCCAAGGCGGCCACGGTGGGCAAGGTGGGCGGCCTCGCCCTCCTGTACTTCGTGATCATGTCCACGTTCGCCCTGGCCATCGGCCTCGTGGTGGGCAACCTCATCCACCCGGGCGAAGGTCTCAAGCTGACCCCGTACGACCCCAACAAGAAGGCGGCCACGGACAGCACCGTGGACTTCCTGCTCGGGATCATCCCGGGGGACATCCCCGTGCTCCCGACCCTGCTGGTCGCCATCCTGGTGGGCTTCGCCGTCCAGAAGATGGGCACGCAGGGCACCCCGATCCTCAACGCGATCGGCCATGCCCAGAAGCTCGTGTTCCGCATCCTGGTCATGATCATGTGGCTCGCCCCGGTGGGCGCGTTCGGCGCCATCGCCGCCGTCGTCGGGGCGACCGGTGTCAAGGCGATCGTCAGCATGCTGACGCTCATGGTGGCGTTCTACCTGACGTGCATCCTCTTCATCGTCCTGGTGCTGGGCTCGCTCCTGCGGGTGGTGTCCGGTGTCAACATCTTCAGCCTCATGAAGTACCTGGGCCGCGAGTACCTGCTCATCTTCTCCACGTCCTCCTCGGAGGCGGCGCTGCCGCGACTCATCGCCAAGATGGAGCACCTGGGTGTGTCGAAGCCGGTGGTCGGCGTGACCGTTCCCACCGGGTACTCCTTCAACTTGGACGGCACGGCCATCTACCTCACCATGGCCTCCCTGTTCGTGGCCAACGCGATGAACATGCCGCTCAACCTGGGCGAGCAGATCTCCCTCCTGGTCTTCATGATCATCGCGTCCAAGGGCGCCGCGGGCGTCACGGGCGCCGGTCTGGCGACCCTCGCCGCGGGCCTGCAGGCTCACCGTCCGGAGCTGCTGGGCGGCGTGGGCATCATCGTCGGCATCGACCGGTTCATGTCGGAGGCGCGTGCCCTGACGAACTTCACCGGCAACGCGGTGGCCACCGTGCTGATCGGGACGTGGGTCAAGGAGGTCGACACCGTTCAGGTGCGCTCCGTCCTCGCGGGGGAGCGGCCGTTCGACGAGTCCTCGATGCTCGCGGACAGTCACGGACCGGCGGCCGCGGACAGCTCCTCCACGAGCCAGGGAGCAGCCCCGGTCCCGGCCTAACCTTGACCCTCTACTTGAGGGTCAAGGCTCACGGAGGCGACTTTGTCAACATCCCCAGCCAGCGTGTCGTAGCCGCTAGGGTGGAGGTCAGGCAAGAGTCATCGCGATGCAGGAAGAGTGGATCATCACGTGAGCAGCGAACAGGGTACGACCGCGCTGGGTACCACCGAGGAAGATGTCAGGCTCGGCCCCACCGGCCGTCCCTGGCGGGAGTTCCCCACCCCGGCGCCCCTGCAATCGCACGGACCCGCCCGCGTCATCGCCATGGTGAACCAGAAGGGCGGCGTGGGGAAGACCACCTCCACCATCAACCTGGCCGCGGCGCTCGCCGAATACGGGCGCCGTGTCCTGTTGGTGGACTTCGATCCGCAGGGCGCCCTCTCCGCCGGTTTCGGCGCCAATCCGCACGAGCTGGATCTGACGGTCTACAACGTGCTGATGGACCGCAAGGTGGACATCCGGGACGCGATCCACTCCACCGGCGTGGAGGGCGTGGACCTGCTCCCCGCCAACATCGACCTCTCGGCCGCCGAAGTGCAGCTGGTCAACGAGGTGGCCCGCGAGCAGGTCCTCGCCAGCGCCCTGCGCAAGGTCGAGGACGACTACGACGTGGTCCTCATCGACTGCCAGCCGTCCCTCGGTCTTCTCACGGTCAACGCGCTCACCGCGGCGCACGGCGTGATCATCCCGCTGATCTGCGAGTTCTTCGCGCTCCGTGCCGTGGCGTTGCTCGTGGAGACCATCGAGAAGGTGCAGGACCGCCTCAACCCGCGCCTGCAGGTCGACGGCGTGCTCGCCACCATGTACGACGCCCGCACCCTCCACAGCCGTGAGGTCATCACGCGCCTGGTCGAGGCGTTCGGGGACAAGGTCTTCGAAACGGTCATCAAGCGCACCATCAAGTTCGCGGACGCCACGGTGGCCGCCGAACCCATCACGCAGTACGCCAGCAACCACCCGGGCGCCGAGGCGTACCGCCAGCTGGCCAAGGAACTCATCGAGCGCGGTGGTGCTCCGTAAGCAGCGTCATGCCCGCTGACCAGGTGAGCGGAACGATGCACGACGACGACGCCCCGCACCCGCCTGCCGCGCAGAACGGCGGCGGGGCCGCCGTCGTCGTGGTCACCGAAGAGGCCGGCGCCGGCAGCGCGGTGCAGGCCGAGCCGACGCCCGCACCCTCGGAGCCCGACGTGCCCCAGGGTTTCCAGGTCCGTCTGGAGAACTTCTCCGGCCCGTTCGACCTGCTCCTGAGCCTGATCTCCAAGCGCGAGATGGACGTCACCGAGGTGGCCTTCGCGACCGTCACGGACGAGTTCATCGCGTACATCCGGGCGCTCCAGGCGCAGGGCGAGGACTGGGCCCTGGACGAGGCCAGCGAGTTCCTGGTCATCGCCGCCACGCTGCTCGACATCAAAGCCGCCCGGCTCCTGCCCGCCGGCGAGCTCGACCCCGAAGAGGACCTCGCCGCGTTGGAGGCGCGCGACCTGCTCTTCGCACGTTTGCTGCAGTACAAGGCGTTCAAGGAGGTCGCGACGCAGCTGGGCGAGGAGCTCAGCCAGGAGGCGCTGCGCTTCCCGCGGCTCGTCAGCCTCGAACCGCATTTCGCCGCCCTCCTGCCGGAACTCGTCTGGAAGCACGGCCCCGACGACTTCGCCCAGCTCGCCGCCAAGGTCCTTGCGCCTAAGGAGGAGACGATCCCTCAGGTGGGCGTCGACCACCTGCACAGCGCGCCCGTGAGCGTCCGCGAGCAGGCCGAGCTCCTCGCCCTGCGTCTGCAGGCGGAGCATCAGCTGAGCTTCCGGTCGCTCGTGGCGGACGCGCTGAATGCCCAGGTGGTGATCGCGAGATTCCTGGCTCTGCTGGAGCTGTTCCGGGACCGTGCCGTGGCGTTCGAACAGCTCGAGGCCCTGGGGGAGCTGACCGTGCGGTGGACGGCGCATGAGCACGAGGGGGACGGCGCTCCGCTGCTCTCCGGCGGCTCCGATTTCGACGAACCGGCGGGAACTCCGACCGCCGAGGAAGGTGCTCACGATGAGCGATGACGACGGACTGCTGTCCGCGCTGGAGGCGGTCCTCATGGTGGTGGACGAGCCCGTGAGCGCGGTGCAGCTCGCCTCCGCCCTGGAGATCCCCGAGGACGAGGTGGAGTCGGGCCTTCAAGCGCTCCGGGCCGAGTACGACGGCGCGGCGCCCGGAGCCCGTGTGCGCGGCTTCGAACTGCGGAATCTCGCCGGTGGCTGGCGCATCTACTCCCGCCCCGTTCATGCCGAGGCCGTGCAGCGCTTCGTGATGGACGGCCAGACGGCACGGCTGACGCAGGCCGCGCTCGAAACCCTGGCCGTCGTGGCGTACCGGCAACCGGTGTCGCGGGCACGGGTGTCCGCGATCCGTGGCGTCAACGTCGACTCGGTGATGAAGACCCTGGTCCAGCGCGGCCTCGTGGAGGACTGCGGCACCGATCCGGAGTCCGGAGCCATCCAGTACCGCACGACGGCGTACTTCCTCGAGAGACTCGGGGTGAAGGACCTGTCCGAGCTCCCGGCCATCTCGCCGTACCTCCCGGGCCTGGACGAGTCGACGGCGTTCTACCCGGGGGTGTAGGGGCACGTCGCTCTCGGTGACCGGCCTGGTAGCCGACCCTCCCGGCCCCACCCGCCGAAACAGTGAGTTTCCGCTGAAACAGTGTGTTGTGCTCACTGTTTCAGCGGAAACTCACTGTCTCGGCGGTGCCTGACCACACCGTCCCGCGGTCAGGCCATCCACATACGGACACCGGTGGACCACCTAGCCTGGCGCTCGGGGCACCGTGGTCGATATGACGTCACCTCATCTTCGGCTCGATCCCGACGAAGTCCTCTGGACATCCGCCGAACTTGACCTGTTGGGTATCCGGCATGCCCAACGGCGTCGTCTCGTGGAATCCGGATTCTTCGTCCTCATCCAGAGGGGCGCTTATGCCCGGCGGGATCACGCTGTAGGACTTCCACTATCGGATCGCGCCGAGCTACGGCTGCGGGCTCATCAGAAAGTCCATGCGCGACGTCGGGGCCGGGCCTTCGTGTACAGCCACACGTCCGCCGCCCGCATGCACGGTTGTCAGCTGTGGCATGCGGACGAGCATGTCCACGTCACCTGCCGGACGAGGACATCGACGCTCCGGCTTGGTCCATCGACTGTGACCCATCATCTTTCGGTGCTCGCCGACGAAACCTGTTCCTTCGGGGCCGGCGAAGCCACTTCGTTGGAGCGCACCGTCGTCGACTGTTGCCGCATCCTGGATCTTGAGGCCTGCGTCGTCGTCATGGACCAGGCCTTGCGCCTCGGCGCGGATCGTGCGGTGCTGGAGGGATATGTCAAGCGGATGACCGGACACCGGGGTGTGGTGAGCCTGCGCCAGGCCTTGGACTTGGGTGATTCACGGAGCGAGTCCTTGGGGGAGAGCCGGACGAGGTTCCTCTTGTGGTCGGAGAACATCTCGATGCCGGTCTCACAGTTCCCCGTCATGACGGATCGCGGTCTCAGGCGCCTGGACTTCGCCTGGCCGGACTTGAAAGTGGCATTGGAGTTCGATGGCCGGGTGAAGTACTTCGGGAGCGTCCCGACGGCTGAGGCGGTTTTCGGTGAACGAGTCCGAGAGCGTCGGCTCATGGAGATGGGGTGGATCTTCGTCCGACTGGACTGGAAGGACCTCGAAGATCCGGTCGGCGTGAAGCGGCGGATCCATGCGGCCTGGGCGAAGGCCCGGACGCAGGTTGATTGAGCTGCGATGCCGGGCGTGGTCCGCCGAAACAGTGAGTTTCCGCTGAAACAGTGAGCACAACACACTGTTTCAGCGGAAACTCACTGTTTCGGGTAGGTCCGGTAGACTGATACAGGGCTTCGGCCTCCTTTTCGGCATGCCATGAGGCTGCCAGGCGCTCCCTGGGACGCGTCCACTGTGACGAACGGGTCGAGTGCAGCACCACGAAACACCACAATTTAAGGCCAGGTAATGACACAGTCGGGACGACAGGGTTCACACCGAGGCGGGGACGCCCGCAACCAGGGCGGCAGCCGCCGCCAAGCCTCTTCGGGCTTCAGCAAGTACGGACGGGACGCCCAGCAGGGCGGCCGCAACGACGACGGCGGCGCACGCCGCTCGGGCGGCTACGGCCAGGGCGGCAGCTCCAGCGGCGGCCGTGGTCAGGGAGCGGGTCGCTCCTCCTCCGGCGGTTTCGGCCGCGACGACCGTCGCGGGCAGGGCCGTGGCGAGTGGCAGGGCCGCGACGCCCGCCCGAGCCGCGATTCACGCGATGGCCGTTCCGGTGACTTCCGCTCCGGCGGTGACCGCTTCGGCCAGGACCGCGACGCGTTCACCAAGGACGGCGCTCGCAAGCCGAACCGCCCCAATTCCAACAAGCCGGGCTTCAACAAGAACGGCAAGCCCAAGGCGGGCACCGGCCGCGGTGGCGCCGGAACCGTCGGCGGCACCCGGAAGGGCGCGGGCCGCAAGCCTGCCGCCGCACCCGGCCGCCCGGCGTCGAGCGCTGCCTTCGGCTCCGAGCGCTTCGGCGAGTACAAGGGCCCGGTGAAGTCCCCGCGGCGCGCGCCGCGTCGCGACGTCCCGGACCACGAGCTGCACAGCACCGAAGGCGTGCGCCTGCAGAAGCTCATGGCGCAGGCCGGTGTGGCCAGCCGTCGCATCTGTGAAGAGATGATCCTGGAAGGCCGGGTCGAGGTCGACGAGCAGATCGTCACCGAGCTGGGCCTTCGCGTGGACCCGGAGACGGTCGTCATCCACGTGGACGGCATCCGCCTGCAGCTCAACGAGTCCATGGTCTACTACGCGTTCAACAAGCCCAAGGGCGTCGTCTCCACGATGACCGACCCCGAAGGCCGCCGTTGCATCAGCGACTACATCAAGCCGAGCCTTCTCCGGGGCGAGCGCCTCTTCCACGTCGGACGTCTGGACGCCGAGACCGAGGGTCTCCTGCTCCTGACCAACGACGGCGAGCTGGCCAACCGCCTGACTCACCCGTCCTACGAGGTGCCGAAGACCTACCTGGTCCAGGTGCGCGGCCCGTTCCCGCACGGCATCGGCAAGCAGATGCTCGAAGGCATCGAGCTCGAGGACGGCGTGACTCGCGTCGACTCCTTCCGCCTGGTGGACTCCACCCCCGGCAAGGTGCTGATCGAGGTCGTCCTGCACTCGGGCAAGAACCGCATCGTGCGCCGCCTGTTCGACGCCGTCGGCTTCCCCGTCCTGCGCCTGGTGCGCCTCAAGGTCGGTCCCATCGGCCTGGGCGATCAGAAGCAGGGCAGCATCCGCCGCCTCGGCAAGCAGGAGCTCGGCCACCTGATGGCCGCGGTGGGGCTGTAAGGCATGTCCGCCTTCGGCATGCACGGGCCCGGTCAGCTGACCGGCCCCGTCGTCATCCTGGGCACCGGCCTGCTCGGCGCGAGCATCGGCCTGGGGCTGCGGGGGCGGGACGTGGAGGTGTACCTCTCGGATCCGTCGCCCACCAACCAGGCCGTGGCCGTCGACATCGGTGCGGGGCTCCCGCTGTCCGCTCTCGCTGAGCGGGGGCACGACGACGGCGCGGTCCGCCTGGTCGTCGTCGCGTCGCCTCCGGATGTGACCGCCGTCGTCGTGGAGAGCGCGCTGACCACCTACCCGAACGCCGTGGTGGTGGACATCGCGAGCGTGAAGGCCGGGATCCTGGCCGCGCTCACCGAGTCCGCGGCCAGGTCCGCTCTCGACCTGAGCCGGTACGTCGGCACGCACCCCATGGCAGGCCGGGAGAAGTCCGGGCCGGTCGCGGCGCGTGGCGAGCTCTTCACCTCGATGCCGTGGGTGCTGTGCCCCGGGCCGGAGGCGTCCCCTGCCGCGCAGGAGACGGCACGGACCCTCGCCCTGGACCTCGGGGCGATCGTCTACGAGTTCACCCCGGTGGAACACGACGAGGCCGTGGCGCTGGTGTCGCACCTGCCGCAGGTCATGTCGTCGCTGCTGGCCAGCCGCCTCCAGGAGGTCGGCGAGCATTCGCTGTCCCTGGCGGGCAACGGGCTGCGGGACACGACCCGCATCGCGGCGAGCGACCCGAAGCTCTGGGTGCAGATCCTGGGCGCCAACGCGGGGCCCATGGTCGAGATCCTGCACGGTGTGCGCGATGACCTGAACCGGCTCATCAACACCCTGGAGGATCCCGAGGCCCCGGGCGCTCGCCTGGACCTCGCCCAGCTCATGAGCGAGGGCAACGCCGGTCAGGCCCGAATTCCGGGCAAGCACGGCGGCCAGGCCCGCAGCTATGCGTGGCTCACGGTGCTCGTGGATGACCGTCCGGGTCAGATCGCCCATCTGCTCACGGAGATCGGTGAGATCGGCGTGAACCTTGAGGACATGCGTCTCGACCACTCGTCCGGGCAGAATGTGGGCATGGTGGAACTGTCGGTGCTGCCAAGCAGGCACGACGCCCTGGTGGAAGAACTGAGCAAACGCGGCTGGAAGGTGTTGCAATGACCGAGGGAACCCCGAACCCGGGCACGGTGGCTGCCGCCGCCGCGTCCAGTGCTGCGGCTTCCCGCGCCGGCGACACCCACGTGGTGATCCGTCCGGGCAGGTCGCTGCTGGTGGCCATCGACGGACCCAGCGGTTCCGGCAAGTCCAGCGTGAGCAAGGCGGCGGCGCGTGCGCTGCGTCTCGCGTACCTGGACACCGGGGCGATGTACCGTGCGCTGACCTGGCACTGCCTTGATGCCGGTGTCGACCTGGCCAGTGCCGCGGCGGTGGAGAATGCTGCCGAGGCGCTCGCGCTGCAGATCAGCACCAGCCCGGACGAAGAGTACGTGCGGGTGGGCGGCGTGGACGTCACCCAGGCGATCCGTGAACCGCGCATCTCGGAGCACGTGAGTGCCGTGGCGACCACCCTGGGCGCCCGGACCGAGCTGATCCGCCGTCAGCGCGAGCTCATGGAACAGCATCGCAACCGCATGGTCGTGGAAGGGCGGGACATCACCACGGTGGTGGCCCCCCGCGCCGAGGTCCGGCTCCTGCTGACCGCCAGCGAGGAGGCGCGTCTGCGCCGCCGAGGCGTGCAGCTCGGGGGGACGCAGAGCAAGGAACACCTGGCTCAGCAGGTACTGGCCCGTGACGCGAAGGACTCGACCGTGGTGAACTTCACCCGGGCCGCGGACGGCGTGGTCACCCTGGACTCGAGCGATCTGGACTTCAAGCAGACGGTGGACGCGGTGCTGGACATCGTGCACCGCGTGCTGGAACACGGCATGCTGGGCTCGACGCCCGCTGAACAGCGTGACTGACGACGGCGCGGCCCCCGTGGGTGCCGCTCGCGCCACGGTGATCGGCTCGGGTGCGGCCGGCTCGGGTTCCGGGTCGAGTCCGGTCCCGCACCGTGCCACCATGTGGTGGGCACGGCCGGTCGGCTGGTTCCTGGATCATGTGGCGTACCGAACGACGGTGTACGGCCGCGAGAACGTCCCGCGGGACGTTCCGGTGCTGTTCGCCGGGAACCACCTGAGCTATCTGGACGGACCCGTGATGTTCGGCGCCAGCCCGGTGCCGATGCACATCCTGGTCAAGCAGGAGATGTTCACGGGCTTTCTGGGCGGTGTGCTGCGGGGCTCGGGCCAGATCCCGGTGGACCGTTCGCACGGCCGCCAGGCGCTGAACACGGCGAAGTCCCTGCTCGATGCGGGCCGGAATGTCGGCATCTTGCCGGAAGGCACCCGGGGGAGCGGGACGGCGGCGAGCCTCAGCAACGGGGTGGCGTGGCTCGCGCTGCATACGGACGCCGTCGTCGTGCCGGTGGGCATCACCGGGACCCGGCGCGAAGGTGAACATCTGGATCATGTGCCCCGGCCCGGTCGGCGATTCGCCGTGGGCTTCGGGGAACCGCTGCGGCTGAGCCGCCAGGCGGGGGAAAGCGGCCGTGCTTCAATGGACAGAGCGGCCGAGGAGATCAGGCAGGCGCTGGTGAACGAAGTGTCACGCGTCGTGCGGAGAAGTGGACTTCAGCTGCCGGATGGCAGCGTGGAACCGGCCGGGACCCGGCTGGAGAAGGTGTAAAGGGAGAACATGAGCGAGAAGCTGAACGGCCAGGAAGAGGAGTACGTCCCCGCTGGTCCGGACAATGTCGATGAGACGTTCGCCGCCATGGACGAGACCGAGCTGGAGGCCCGGGCCGCGAGCCTGCGGGCCGGCCTGGACGATTATGAGCTTGACGAGGAGGACGCCGCCCTTCTGGCGGAGCACCTTGGTGAGGACTTCGAGCAGGTGGAGCGCAAGCCCGCTCCCGTCCTGGCGATCATCGGGCGCCCGAACGTCGGCAAGTCGACGCTGGTCAACCGCATCCTGGGCCGCCGCGAAGCCGTGGTGGAGGACGTCCCGGGCGTGACCCGCGACCGCGTCATGTACCCGGCGGAGTGGAACGGCAAGCGGTTCACGGTCGTCGACACCGGTGGCTGGGAGCACGACGCCAAGGGCATCCACGCCTCCGTGGCCGCGCAGGCCGAGGTGGCCGTGGAGTTCTCCGATGCCGTGCTGTTCGTGGTGGACTCCACCGTGGGCGCGACCGCGACGGACGAGCTGGTCATGAAGATGCTGCGCAAGGCCAAGAAGCCGGTCATCCTGGTGGCCAACAAGGTGGACGATTTCGTGCAGGAGGCCGAGGCCGCCGTACTGTGGGGCCTCGGTTTCGGCGAGCCCTACCCGGTGTCCGGTCTGCACGGCCGCGGTGTGGCCGATCTGCTGGATCACGCCATGAAGATTCTGCCGGAGTTCTCCGCCGTGGATTCGGTCGAGCGCACGGGTGGCCCGCGCCGCGTCGCGCTGATCGGCCGCCCGAACGTCGGCAAGTCCTCCCTGCTGAACAAGCTGGCGGGCTCCGAGCGTGTGGTGGTCGACAACCTCGCCGGCACGACGCGCGACCCGGTCGATGAGTACATCGAGCTGGGCGGCGAGACCTGGAAGTTCGTGGACACCGCTGGTATCCGCCGTCGCCAGCACATGGCGCATGGCTCGGATTACTACGCCTCGCTCCGCACGCAGGCGGCGCTGGAGAAGGCCGAGGTGGCCGTGGTGCTGCTCGCCGTGGACGAGGTCCTGAGCGAGCAGGATGTCCGCATCCTGCAGCTGGCGATCGAGTCCGGCCGCGCCATGGTGCTGGCCTTCAACAAGTGGGACCTGCTGGACGAGGACCGCCGCCGGTACCTGGAGCGCGAGATCGACCAGGACCTGGCGCACGTCGAGTGGGCGCCGCGCGTCAACATCTCCGCGAAGACCGGCTGGCACAAGGACAAGCTCGTGCCCGCGCTCGAGCTGGCCCTCGACAACTGGGATCGCCGCATCCCGACCGGCAAGCTGAACGCGTTCCTCGGCGAGCTCGTGGCCGCCCACCCGCACCCGGTGCGTGGTGGCAAGCAGCCGCGCATCCTCTTCGCGACGCAGGCCAGCAGCCGCCCGCCGAAGTTCGTGCTGTTCACCACCGGGTTCCTCGATCCCGGATACCGCCGCTTCATCACGCGCCGTCTGCGCGAGACCTTCGACTTCCGGGGCACCCCGATCGAGGTCTCGATGCGAGTCCGCGAGAAGCGCGGGCGCAACCGGTAGGTTGTCGTGGTGGTCGGGCGCTGACGGGCGTGCTGGTGCGCGGCGGCCGGCGACCGGCGGCTGAGTGACGACGCTTGACGTACGACGACGACGGCGGGTCTCCCTGAGGGGGAGGCCCGCCGTTGGCGTTTGCTGGGGGGTGATCTTTTCCGGGCCGCATTGGTGCCCGAGTTTCTTCTCGGTGTGGTTATTGCCGCACCGAAACGACATTCGGGCACCGACTTCCCGTGCTACCCCGTGGGCCCTGCGCTCTTCCTTACGGACTACGCCCTTTTTGGTGGCCTGCGCTCATCCTGGTGTAGTGCGCCGTTCCTGGTGGGTGGCGCTCTTCCTGGTGTGTTGCGCCGTTCTTGATGGGGTGCGCCTCAATGGGGGAGCGGAATGCCAGGAAGGGCGCGGTTCTGTGGGGCCGGGTCACGCCGACCCGCTTCGGCCAACTCCGTCCCGATGGTGGCTCAGCAGCCCGCACCGTGGGGGTTCTGGTTGCAGTCGTCGGCGTACCAGTCGACCTTGGAACGCCAGACGGACAGCCGCACTCCTGGCGACGTGACCGTGGCTTCGCCAGGGATCGGCATGGTAGGATCACCGTTGATGCTGTACGTCCCGTGGAACCGGGTGGTCACGCTGGCGACGAACTCGCCGGTGCGCTGGTACGCGTGGGACGTCCTGGTCTCGGTGCCCCATTGCGCGTTGGGCAGGGACGACCCTTCGAGTTCAGTCGGGCCGAGCGTGGTCCCGTCGCCATAGTCGTACGTTGAGGAGACAGGGTAGACCGTCAGGGTGATGCTCTGACCCAGGAGGGTCAATGGGAACGTCTGCTTCGTCGGGTGTGAGTAGAAGTTGGTGTTGAAGCCGATCAAGGTGTGCGGCTGTGGCTGGACTCCGAACTCGGCCGCGGTGATCTTGCGCGACTGGAATTCCCGAGCCATCAAGCCCGGAATGTTGAGCAGCGCCTGAGCCTCCCGGGGGTTGTAGACGCAGGTCGGCGAACCGTCGTTGGTCCACTGCGACCACTCCGGATCCGACAGCCCGATCGGCGCATAGCGGTACTGCGCCAAATACCCGGCCTCTTTGTGGTCGGCACCGGCCGGGCACTTCTGGGCATTGCGGTTCGATCCGAGGCACTTGGTGTCCTGGCTGCCGGACTTGTCGATCTGGCAGGGGAGCGTGAGGAGCCACTGGTACTTGGGGGCATCGGGTGAGGTGTGGACGGAGGCAAGGTCGCCCGTTTTCGAGTCAGTGCCGCTCGTGGATGTTGCATTGGCCTTTTCATCGTGAAGGTTCACTAGTGGCGGCGGGGGCTCAGCGGCAAGTGCAGCTACTGACGGGCACCAGATCGCAATGCAGAGGAATATTGCACCTAGAAAGGGCATTCCGAATCTGTTGGTCATCAGGGCGCCCAGAACTTCGCATCAGTTATCAGCCATCCCCGCTTGGAGTAGTCCAGGACGAATGCCAAGGCCATGACCTCACTTGGACGACTTGCCGTGATCTTGCCGTTCTTGTTGTGCACCTTGATGGCATCTTGATCGATCTGTGCCACCAACGTCACCCGGCTGGGGTATGGCGTGGCCTTAATCTCGAAATCCGGAACTCTTAGTTTCCCGCCTTCAGTCCACGCCGCGTTGCTCCACTGCGCTTTGATGTTCGTCGGCTGCGAATGGCAAAGTCGGCACTCCGGTGCGCCCAAGGTGTCGAGCGTCGTCACGTCCCCTGTCTCGTACGCATACGACAGCATCGCGACCCAGTACCCCACGAACGCCTTCGCCCCTTCGGCCGTCTCCTTCTTCGCAGCCTCCGGCATCACGGGCACGGGGACATTCAGAGCCTTGCTGGTCGCGGTCGCCGGCTTGTAGACGGGCTTGGCTACAGCGGACGGCGACGGTGACGCAGTGGCTGAGGCCGGCGTCGTGGATGGGGGAGAAGGGCTTGGTCCAGCGGGACCGGTGCCGCAGGCGACCAAGCCCACGCACGACAGCAGGACGAGCACACACCAGGACACGGCGCGCTTCATGGATGACCCCCAGTTGGCCGGCAGCAGAGACAGACGCCACTCTACGGCAAATGACCAACAAATGACAGAAGTTATCCACAGTGCTGGGTGGGCGGCGCGTCGCCCGCCCAGCAGGATCGATCAGATCTCCGCCACCGCTGACTGATCGCGGAAGTGACCGGTCGCGATCAGGAGCACTCCAAGAACCGCCCACCCGGCCAGAACGAGCCAGGGGAAAGCGGTCGCCGCGTCGGGGAAGTAGGAGAGGTCGCGGAGGAGCGTGCCGGAGGCGCCGGGCACGAACCACTGGCCGATGTCGCCCCATGGCGCCGGCAAGAATTCCTTGGGCTGGGTCAGCGAGGACAGGGGGTTGCCGATGAACATCGTGAGCACCGCCCCCACGGCGATGCCCGCGCGCCCGATCAGAGCCGACACGCCGGTGATGATTGCCGCCGTCGCCGCGACGCCGAGCCCGATCGCCGCGGCGTTGGCCCAGTATTCACCCTGGAGGGTGTGGAACCAGCCCTGCAGAATGCCGGCGAGGCCGAGGCCGCCCAGGACTCCGTAGCTCACGACTGCCGCGAGGCGACGCCATGCGCCGGACACCAGGAGTGAGATCAGGATGCCGCCGACCATGCCGCCCATCGCGAGCGGCAGACCTGCGACGGCCAGGCCGGTGCCGCGGGAGTCGTCGGCCGACAGCGGCACGACGTCGGTGACCACCACGGTGGGGACGGTCGCGTGCTGTTGCGGGGCCGGCGTCGTCGTTCCGGCGGCGGGCGGCGTGGACTTGCCCTGGGCGGCGGCAGCGAGGCCCGCCTGGAGCTGCTGGACCGCGGAGATGAGTCCAGTGATCGCCTGCTGGTCGATCTGGCGTTGGATTCCCGCGCCGAGCTGCGTCAGCGCGGAGCTCGCGACGGGGCTTGCCGCACTCGCGACCAGGATCTCGGGCGCACCGGCTCCGGCGGTGGCGGGCAGTACGACGGCGCCGTAGACGTCGCGCTTCTTGATCTGCGCCAGGGCGTCGTCGCGGCTGGTGGCGGTGCGGATGTCGAGCATGCCCTCCGGCGCTTTCGCGGTCAGCTGCTGGACCTGCTCGGCGCTCCCGACGACCGCGATCGGCAGGTGCTGCGCCTTCGCCGTGACGCTGGGCCAGGCGAAGGCGAGGAGGATGACGCAGACTGCGACGGCAGCGAGGGCCGCCGCGCGGAGGGCGTGCGGCCAGGGGGTGTGCGGGGCGTGGGTGGCTGGGCTGGTGTCCCGGTGGGCGGGCGTGGACTGGGGAGTGCTCATGGTGACTTCCTTCAACAAAAAGAATATTCGTTCTCTATTGTCCTCGCGGAGGCTAGACTGTCAAGAACGATCATTCGTTTTCGGTCGATCGATGGAGGAGTGGGCATGCCGAAGGTCAGCGACGAGCACCGTGAGAAGCAGCGGCAGCGGATTTTGGAGGCCGCGCTGACGTGCGTGGCACGGAAGGGGTTCGCGTCGACGTCGATGTCGGACATCATCGCGGAGGCGGGGCTGTCCGCCGGCGCCATGTACGTGTATTACCGCAGCAAGGAGCAGCTGACGATCGACGTCGGACGAAAGGTGCTCGGCGAGCGGGTCGCCATGCTGGAGGAGTACCTGGGGCGCGACCAGGTGCCCGCGCCGGCGGAGGTCATTCCGGCGTTCCTCGAACAGATGCCCGACGACGGCTTCTTCCCTGGTGTTGCCGTGCAGGTCTGGGGCGAGGCGATCCACTCACCAGCGCTGGCCGAGACGGCGGAGAAGCTCATCGGCGAGATCGGCGGTCACTTCGCCGACTACTTCGCCGCCTGGTTCCGCCAGTCACGAGGTCTGGGGGAGCGTGAGGCCCAGGCCGAGGGCCGTCGCGTGGCGCCCGCCGTGCTCGGCATGGTGCAGGGCTACATGGTGCAGAGCGTCTTCCTCGACGACGGCGCGCGGGCGCGGTACCGCGAGGCTGTGGCGGTGGTCGTTGGTGGGTTGTGAGGGGGAGCGGCCCCGGTTATTTCAGCCAGGCCTCAAATTTGATCCCGTTGTAGTTTTTCTTGTTCTGGCAGATGACGTTAGCTTGTCCTTCTTGGTGTTCGACGTAGCAGGCGTAGAAGCACAAGTAGTCTGCAGTAGCCAACCCGCTCGTTGGGGCCAAGCGGAGTCTCGCTCAAAGTGAGGGCGGATGCGGTCTGACGGGTTCCGGCACTTTTCGTGGGACGCGGTCGGCGTCGGCCAGGGCGCCTCGCGGTGCGACCCCTGGCTCTCGCCGACCGGCATCTTTCATCTCATGCAGGAGACATCGAAATCGAGCTCTTTCATCCGCGCTCGATGCTCGTCGCGTCGCTATCCGTTCGGGTACGCCTCAGCGATCATCTTGCCGCGGTGAACGGCCATCTGGGCGTACATGTCGTGCAGGAGGTAGAGGTCGCGGCGCCGAGTCCACGGCTGGCCCGACTGGAGATCGTAGGTGCCGGGCATGTCGAATCCGGCGGGGGCGAAGGCGGTCATGCCGCGGTCGCGAGTGGTCTGGACGCAGCGCTTGACGTGGTCGCGGAAGCCGACGACGCCGGCCGTGCCGCCAGTGCCGCGCTGGGCGACCACCTGTGCGGCGACCCCGTCGGTGCTGAGGTACGTGATGGTGCCGTCCGGCGCGATGACCGGTTCGATCGAGATGACCTGCGTCATCGAGTATTTGGACTTGAGGAAGCGGGCGATCTCCCACTGCGCGAAAACGGGGACGGTCTTCTGTTTGCGGACAGCGACGATGGTGTCCGCAAGGGCCTCGTTGACGGGGCCGGGCTCGTAGAGGCCCTTGGCGGGGTCACCGCCGCCGGCCGGTGCACGGTTGCCGAAGGCATAGGCCACGAAGTAGTCGATGTTCGCCACCGCAGTTACGGGCGGGCGCCAGTTGAACCCGATGTCCTGAAGGTGAGGCTCGACGACCCGCGCAGTTGCAGGGTCGTCCAGCTCGCGGTCCAGCGCGTCCAGCATGAGGCACGTCAGCTTCTTGGCCTGCGCGTCGGTGGAGTCGGCGAAGGCGGGCTCGGCGGTCAGGAGGGGGAAGGAGGCTGCCGCGGTGGTGGCAGGGGCAGCGGTGAAGAAACGACGGCGATCCATGGGGGGTCCTTGCTGTGTGGTGTGGCGCGTGCCCTGGGGAGTGGGCGCACAGTGAGTCTGGCGCGGCCGGATGAATGGGTGGTGACGGGAGGGTTGCGCCGGCGGATTCGGACGCCGTGGCGGGCGCGGTTGGAGATGCGGTGACGGGTTGCAGGATCGCCGCCCGGCGCCGCGACACGAGGGGCCTCCAGGGTGGCGAGGATTTCGCATCTGGGCCGGTTTTCGTATAGGGTAGAACCCGTTGCTTGAACGGCCGCGAACAGCGATAACGGTCAGGCAAGGCGGGCTGTAGCGCAGCTTGGTAGCGCACTTGACTGGGGGTCAAGGGGTCGCAGGTTCAAATCCTGTCAGCCCGACCAAATTCCGTGAAAAACCCCGGAAGATCAACGATTTTACGGGGTTTTTGCATGCTTGGGGTTGGGGCTGGAGCAGTGCGTGTGCACGCAAGAGTGCACGCAAGGCCTTCTCCGAAGAGCTCGACACGCCCGAAGCTCGCGATGCCGACTTCGACAGCTGGTGCCGAGAAACGCGCTCCATAGCGCTTGTTCGCATCTTCAGCTCCTTTCGCGACGGGCTCTCGAAGCCGCCTCAACGCGCCGGGCCCGCAGGTTCAATTGGCCTTAGCCGCTGAGCTCCGCGATGTCGTCCATGAGCGCGACACGGTCCAACCCCGACCAGGCCGGTGGGTCTTGTCTCGAGTCGAATCTCTGTCACCGACCTTCGAGAGCGACGTGCAGCGCTACGCGCGGGTCGACCAATGGGTCGACACGTCCAATATCCCCAAGTCAACCTCGGCTTCAATGTCTGATCCCTTCGATAGCATGGCAAGGTGACGAAGCGCCCCGCTGCTGGTGGTGCACGTTGACCGCGCGAATTTTCCGGAGCATTGATGCCCCGGATCACGAAGAGGAACTCCTGTATGAAGGCAAGCCCGATGTATTTGCTCGACTCGTTGTCGAACAATGACGTGACGTTCTTCATCCCGCCATACCAGCGAAACTACGAGTGGTCGAGCGATAACTGCAAAGTCCTGCTCGCAGATGTCGAGAAGGTTGCAGACTCCAATTTGGAGAACGTGCGAACGGAGCATTTCTTCGGCAGTATCGTCTACGTAGTCGAGGACTCAGGCTTCGGCATCCCCGACAAGTTTGTTCTTACTGACGGCCAGCAGCGAATTACCACAACCATGCTCCTGTTGATGGCCCTGCGTGACAGCATTCAGGATGAGAACTATCAGGCAGAGATCCAACGCCGATACCTTCAGAATGATCGAGCAGACGCTGACGTCGAGTACAAGATCAAGCTCAAGCAGGTCGAGACCGACTGGGAAGCCTACAAACGCCTTGTGCTTCGAACCGAGGTTGATGCAAGTTACAAGAACTCCGCGGTGCACCAGAACTACCAGTTCTTCCGCAAAGCGCTCGAGTCGATGAGTGACGAGCGCAAGAAGAACCTTCTGGTCAAGGGCTTGTCCAAGTTCAGCATCATTTCAATCCAACTCGAACCAGAGCGTAATCCGTGGGAGAACCCCCAAGAGATTTTCGAGTCAATGAACTCGCTCGGCAAGCCGCTTTCTCTGGCAGACCTGGTTCGCAATTATCTGCTCATGGGAAAGAGCAGCCAGCAGCAGACGGACCTCTACAACGGATACTGGCTTTCTCTCGAGAAGCGACTGCCTGGCCAGCTCTCCGAGTTTATTCGCGACTGGATGCAGGCTGACCAGCACAGGAGCTTCAAAGTCGCCAGGGAAAGCAACTACAAGGAGTTGTATAGCGCCTTCAAGGAGGTTGTGCGCGGGCGGAGTGTTGAGACGCTCTTCGAAAGTTTCGTTCGATATTCCCACCCGTATGCGATTACCTGCGGCCTCGAGCAGACCGGTATCCACCGCATTGACCAAACCATCGAGGATCTCAACGTCATCGGCGTCAACCCTGCGTATTCATACCTGACTGAAGTCCTGGCGGCGTGGGAAGACAAGTTGTTGAGTGACGGCGATGTGGTCGGCGTGCTCACTGGGTTCCGCACTTACCTTTTGCGTCGCCGAGTGCTTGGCATGACTCAGGCTGAGAACAAGTTCTACCCCGTTCTGGGATCAAGACTTGGCGAGCTCTATGACTCGGAGGACATCTCCGACACTTTGTTCAGCCAACTTTCCTCACAGGAGTATGCGCTCCGCGTTCCCAACGACGACGAGATGGGCGCGCGACTGCGGAGCATGAACTTCTACAACCTTGGGCGGTCGAGGAACTACCCTCGCCTGCTTCTTTCGATGGCAGAGGAGTCGCTCACCAAATCTCGTCCCCAGTGGGACGACACGCACTTGCAACTTGAGCACATCATGCCGCAGAAGCTCAGCGCGGATTGGGTGCAAGTTCTCGGCGACGATGCTGAAGAGGTGCACCAAGATCTAGTGAACAATATCGGCAACATTACGCTTATCCGCCACAACCAGGAGCTTGGCAACAAGGGGTTCGCAGAGAAGAAGAAGACGTACGAAGGTCAGTCCGGCCTGCAGGTCACACAGAATCGCGTGCTTGACAGGGAGGTTTGGGACGGGGCAGCTATCAAGCGGCGACGAGACTATCTGCTTCACATCTTGCTGCAACAGATTCTCGAGGTGCCAGCTCGCTTCAAGCGAGCAAGCAACTGGAGTCAAAACGAGCGCGCCTCCGCCCAGTTCGATTCTCGCGAGACCCTGAATCAACTTATCGGCGAGACCATCGAGTTCATCTCGAACCCGATGCTCACCGCTCATGTCGTAAGTGATTCCAAGGTGTCATTCGAGGGTGCTGAGTGGTCGCTTGGTCCTCTTACTAAGATTCTGAAAGAACGAAGCGGGGCGAAGGTCAGTCAGTCCAGCGACTTCCATGGTGCGTCGAATTGGAGTTGGGGCGGAACGCGTCTTGTCGACCTAGACATCTAACGCTCCGGTAGCTACTCGTTGATTGGACCATTCATCGTAGGTCCTCGAACGGGTCGATGAGCGACTGGGGCCCGTGCTCCGGGCATACGAACGCGACCCTGGCCTTGTGCTCGTTAGAGCCGAACTCTACGCCTGGCTCGCAGTCCCCGCCGCAGGCGGCGCACGTCCTGTAGCCGTCGTCGACCGGCACGCGCAAGGGGACCCCGTCTACGTCGCCGACCTCCTCGTGCTCCGTGCCCATGACTCTGACCGTCGCGCTCTAGCACGGCCACGAGCGCCGTCTCCGTTCGCCAGACGTCTCTGAGGCCCGTCCTCAGCTCGACCCTCTTCCCGAGCTCCACTGGCAGCCGCCGCTTGTCATCGCCACCCACAGCTGGCTCAGCGTCGACGAACCCGACCCAGAAGAGCCGCTGCCACGCGCCGTCCGGCTCCACCCGCCAGCGGTCGCGAATGCTTCCGCCGTTGGCTCTGAACTCGCGGTCGACGACCACCCGCTCGCGGCCGTCTTCAGCTCCCAGACGTGCCCGCCACGGAGCTCGATGACCTAGGTCATTGCTGACGCACTACGTGCGAGGTTTTGCTCCACGGCTTTCGCGTATTTGAGCAGCTTCCTCACGGCAGAGTTCTCCTCGCCCGGTCTCGGGCCGATGAAACCGAGATCGTGTGACGTCCTCCCTTCGGCCGTGTCGAGGACGGCAGCGCTCACCCGGCGAAGCCACTGGGAGCCCGCGCGCAGTTCCCGGATGCGGGCCTGCGTGATCAGGTAAGTTTTACCTTCCTTCGCGATCATGAACGCAGGAGCGCTTCCTCCCTCGGTCAATTCCCGGCACGGTCGCCAGGCCGACCCATGCGCCAGGAAGTTGCGGGCTTCTTGGACCGCCCGGAAGACCGTGTGGAAGTAGTCGGCGTTGATGACGCCTACCTCGAGCTCCTTGATGAGCCAGGCACCGACGCGTCGAAGGCTCTCGTCCGTGAAGCGATCCTGTTTGGTCGGTCGACAATTCCCGGGCAGGTCGTCCGCACCGTGCGCACGCGCGGCCCGTTCGAGCAGCGACTGGGCGCGTGCGAAATCGGCGATCAGTCGAAGAGCCGTCCGTTCCAGGTCACCGTAGGCGGGATCTTGGTCGAACTCGGCTTCGATCACATCGTGGAGCTGTCCGCCCAGGTCCCATCCGCGAGTGTATTCGTGGGTCGCCCACTCAACGTGCATGTTCGTCACATCGACGCCGCCGTCCTCTTCCACCATCAGGCCTTCAGGCGGTTCGAGGGGTGCACGCTGGCCGCGGCGATCTGCTCCAGCTCGTCCATACTGAGCAGATAGTCGTAGCGGCTGTGCCCGCGCTCCCGGCCGTCCATGACGCGGCGGTACTCGGCGAGCATGCGCATGTAGGTGTCCAGCATGCGGTGGTGCGAGTTGCCCCGGTCGTTGCGCTCGATCTGCGGGCGCAGCTCCGACCAACGGTCCTCGTCGCGCATCTGAAACTTGACGTAGCTGGCCATGTGGCCCTCCAGCGCGTCGTTGTGGTCGAAGCCTATGAACTCGAGGCGGAACGCCAGCTTCTCGTCGACCGGCGTCCCGTCCTCCTCCAGGTGGCGGATGCTGAAGGTGATGATGCGGAACATCTGCAGGATGTCCGACACCCGCGCGCAGTCCCGCTTGGAGAGCTCGGTCTGGAAGCCGGCCGTCTCGTACCAGTATTCGCCGGTGTAGCCGGCCTCGAGGATCTCGGCCCGCATCAGCTGGTACTCCTCGTCGCCGTCGACGTCGGCCGCGTCTTCGGGTAACACGCGTCCGAGGATCCGGTGCAGCAGGGAGAGCACCTGCCGGTCGACGATCCGCAGCGACTCCGGGGCGGGCTCGTCGCCGTGCTTGGCCTCGCGCTCGTACACGGGGACCACTGCCTCCATGAGCAGGTCTCTGACGTACTCGCTGAGTGTGACTCCTGCATCGTCGGACATTTCCTTGAGCTGGTCGCGGACCCGGTCGTCCACGCGGATATTCAGAACAGCCATACTGTCCTCCAATCTCGTTGTGTGGCGCTTAGCGTAGCACTGTCATACACGCGCGACTAGTGCTTTCTCGTTGCACCACTTCCGACTCGGCTATTCAGCGTGGGGTTCCTGTGTCGTACTCTTGCCTTCAAGCGGCCGTCGACGTTCCTCCTGCTGCGCCTCCGCAACGAACTTGACGAGCAGGTCCGAGTCGTTCGAGAGCGCTTCGAGAATCTCAAGCGGGGCGTCCGGATTGAGCGCCACAACGAGTGCGAGCTCGGCGCTGCGTCCGGCGAGATCGGCCAACAAGTCCACGGTCGTCCCTTGATTGAAGGCGACTAGCAGGAGCGTGTCGGCGTCGTCTTGTCCCGCCAGCGACCTCAGCACTTCGGGCGGCGTGTTCGGGTGCGCGGCGACGGCTCGTCGGACTTTCGCGCTGCGCCGCTCGCCTCCGAGGAATGCCAGGATGTCCGGCGTCGCGTGCTCGCTGTACGCGGCTCGGATGCGCACTTCCGCCCTTGGGTTCGCGGCCATCTCCTGCAGCTCCGCGGTCATCGGGACCGTGGGCCGCACTGCGATGCTCACGTCTCTCGACAGCGAGGGTTCGTCGTCGGCGTCTTCCTCGGCGTCAGGGGTCCGGTAGGCCGCGATGCGGACGTCCAGGTCGTCATCGAGGAGGAGGGCGTTCAGCAGGTCCTGGGAAAGGCGGTCGTTGCGCGCGACGGCCCGGCGGACGCTTGCGTCTTCGTCTCGGCTCATCCCTTCCAGAGCGCTCTGCGGGATGTGAGGGTTCTCCGAGACCGCGATCCTCACCTCCGCGTCCCTGCTCTTGCCGAGGCGTTCCATCGTGCCGATGCCCGTTCTCGGGTGCCCCGCAACGTAGTGCCTGAGATCAGGATCGCGGACCCTGCTCTTCGACAGGCGGTCGAGCGCGTCTTCCACCAGTCCATCAGGCACGGCCAGCTCTGGCCTTCCGGACAAGTCGACGAGGACGGCGTGCAGATCGTGGTCCTCCGACGTCGCCAGGAGCGCCTCCGCGATGGGGGCGGCGAGCTCCGTCGGTGACTGGGGGTTCGTCATGACGCCCAGCCGGACATCGGTCGAACTGTCCTGCGCCAGCCGAGACAGGACGTGCTGCGGCGTGGAAGGGTTGCCAGCCACCGCGGCACGCAGGTGGGTCCGCTTGTCCGTCGACAGGGCTTCGAGCACCGCCGCAGGCGTCCGGGCGGATTCGGCGAACAGAACGCGCGCGGCCTCGGCCCGCGTGCTTGCCATCTTGTTCGTCAGCGATTCCAGTGGCTCCGGGCCGAGCGCGGGATTCCCTGCCAGCGCGAGCAGCACCTCGGGCGACTTCTCGGCGACCAGGCCCGCCAACGCCTCGCTGGGAGTCGCTGGGTGGCGGGCGATCAGCTGCGCGACCCGGTCGCTGGACTCGGTCGGCGTGCGCCAGCGCTCGTGCGGCTCGAGGCCGTCCGTGATGAACTTGATCCGGGCCGTGCGGGAGCCGCCGAGCTCTGCGAGCACCTCTTCCGCAAGCAGCGGGTCCGGGTCTGTCATGGACCGTTCGAGGGCGTCCCAGCGGATGCCCGGATCGGCGTCAGCGAAGAGCTCGCGGCGGACTGCGGTGTGCGCGATGGGCCGCATCCTCGCCGCGATCCGCCGTATGTACGCCGGCCGCTGGTCCGACATCAGGTCCACGAGTACCTCGACGGGCAGGCCCTGCGACGCGCCTGCGGGCAGGCGGAGCGATCGGCCCGTTCTCCATGCCCAGACGCGGCCGGATTCCGGAAGGATGCTGTCAAGCGCTTGATCGCCATCACCGCGCAGCATCGCCCACAGGGTGGAGCTGAGAGCGACGCCAGGTGTGCCATCTGGATCGCGGTCCTGGTTAATCTCAACGCCGCGAACGTAGAGCTCGGATGGCGGCTGAACACCCGACAGAACCATCTCGTCCGGCCCATGTCCGGACAGGACAGCATCATTCGTGTGCCTCGTGAGCTCCGGCTGCTGGTGTGCCGGCATGGTGCCCATTGACCGATTCGCAGCGGCCGCACGTCGCACAGTCGCGCTGCTGTCCTCGGCGAGGCGATGCAGCACGTCGCCTGGCGCTGCCGTGTTCATGGCGACGCCTTCGCGCACGCGGGCGTAGCGGTCGTCCGCGAGCCGCCTCACGACGTCTGTCGGGGCCGAGGCGTTCCGTCCGACGCGGAACCGCAGATCGGTGTCGTCGCTCTGCGCCAGGGCCATGAGCATCGAGTGCGGGGTGTGCCGGTTGTCGGCGAGAAGCTGCAGCTTGCGGCGCTCCGACACGGGCACGTGCACGGCGATCTGGTTGCGCATTGTCGCCCCGACGAAGCCTTCGCGCAGCTTCGGCAGGAGCGTCTCCGGATCCCCGCCGAGCAGCTGCTCGAGCGTCCACGTCTTCAAAGATTGTTGCCGCGGCAGCCAGACACCGACTTCACGGATGCCGAGGGCATCCTCGAGGTCGAGCATGACGTAACCCAGCAACTGGCGGAGGAAGTCGCGGAGCTTGGCGACGCTCAGCTCACCGTAGGCCTTGCAATCGATGAGCGCGTCCCCGATCATCCAGTCGCCGTCGGCACCGCCCAGGAGCTTCGCGCCGCTGAAGCCCGGGTTGGGCTCGAACCGCGCTCCTGCCGCAATGCGCTCGCGCCAGGCGTCGATCTGCAGGCGGCTCGCTCTCATGAGGGCTTCGACGTCATCGAGCGCCGCCTCGGAGATCGCCTGCGCCAGGCCCAGTCCTCCCTCCGCCTCGTCGCAGGCCGCACCCAGAGTTCCAGACAGCGCGTCGGGGCCGCCCCTGTAGACCTGCTCGCAGTAGGCGAAAAGGATCGAGGCCCTCGTCAGGTCGGACGCATCGCCGGGCTTGCCCAGCAGTTCGTCGCCGACCCGGAACGCTTCGCTGAGAACCCGTGCGCGGTGCTCGCCGTTGTCGACCAGTGCCGCCAGGCCTGACAGTGCTTCTATGCCTGCGGCGGACGTCGATCCGGCTGGGGCGAACCCGCCGAGCTCGATCCGTGCCCGGATGTCGAACGCCGTTCCTGACAGAGGCTTGTCCACGGCGTCGCCGGCTGGCACGAGCAACGCCTTCCCCGCGAGATCGACGAGGCCGAGAGCAGCGGCCGCCTGACGTGCGGTGCTGCTGTTCCCACGCGTCGCCGCTAGAATCGGCGAGACCCCGTCGAGGTACGCGCGGACGGGTGACCCCGGATTGCGCAATTCGTTCGTCAAGCTCATGCTTTGGCCCCCTTGTCGCTGTCGTCTTGTAGAGCAGCGTCCGCCAGGACGCCCGACACCGTGCCCACTGACACGCCAACCGCAGAGGCGATCACCCGGATCGACTCGCCCTTCTCGCGCCGAGCCAGGATCACCGCTCGCTTGTCGTCGTCGACCACCCGAGGTCGGCCCCCGACCTTGCCGCGGGCGCGTGCCGCGTCCAGCCCGTGCTTGGTCTTGCGCACGATGTCGCGCCGGCGGTCCTCGGCCAGCGCGAGCGCCAGATCAAGAATTAGGCTCCGCTCGGTGTGCTCGCCCTGCGCGATGCCATCGAGTACCTTCACGGCGATGCCGCGCTCGAAGAGGTCGGTGAGAACGATCAGCCCCTCGAGGAGGCTGCGTCCCAGCCGGTTCACCTCGTGCACGGCGAGCATGTCGCCCTCGCGCATGTAGTCCAGCGCCGCTGCCAGACCGGGGCGATCCTCGACCTTGAGCTTCCCGCTGACCTTCTCCTCGAAGACCTTCACGCAGATGGGGTCGAGGGCGTCGTGCTGCCTCGCCGTCTCCTGGCCCTTCGTGCTCACTCGCACCAGTCCAACCAGCCCCATGGTCGTTGCTCCGTTCAATAAACGTGTTCAGTTGTTTCTTTCGACGGTACCTGTTATTGAACGGGTTGTTGAACGCCGACGCGCCGATTCCGGCTTCGAGTTCATGTCCTGATCAACTGTTCAAAAGACGACCGATTTCTGAACGACAAAGGCGCGCCGCTTCGTTGTCGTGGGTCGACCGCATACTTGTGGCATGGAACTGACCCCTGCCGTCGCGCGAGACTTCTGGAAGTCGCTGATGGATAACGCGACGAACCTCGTCACAGACGCGAACCTGCTGCTAGAGCACGGCTCGATCGGCAGGGCGCGCTCCCTGACGGTGCTCGCCCAGGAAGAGCTAGGCAAGGCGCTGTGGCTGTACGAGACGTTCGAGTCCGCATGGAACAGCGGCAGCGCGGAACCGAAGATCGTCGAGCGCCTCGCCTCCGATGGGCGCAGGCACGCGGTCAAGTACATGGCCGCGTTCGTCTTCGGCCAGGAGCTTGAGGCGTTCTGGGGCGACTACGGGTCGCTCTACGAGGACGCCCCCGTCGACGGCTCGCAGGCCGACTGGGATGCCTGGTTCGCCGCGCGCGACGCCGAGGCGAAAGCAGCAGGGAAGGCCGCCAACGAGGAGAAGATGCTCGGCTTCTACGTCGACCTCGACACCGACGGGAAGATCCTCAGCCCGACCGACATCGACGCCGGAACGATCGCGGACGACCTGCAGACCGCCGCGCGGGTGGTGGAGATGCTGTTGATCAAGGACCACAGCCGGATGAAGCTCGACTCCGATACCCCCTATGACAGCACGCACGCGCAGCAGTACAAATTGCTCAGCATCAGCCACCCAGAGGACTGGGAGGGCGCGCCGGAGGTGTTCAGGAGCGGTGCGTGCTTCCAGGCCGGCGAGGAGCCTCCGGTGGACTGAGGCCGCGAAAAGGTTGACATTAGTAGACGGCGACGGCTTCTAGTTCGACGAGCACCCGGCGTCGGTGCAGGCGATGCTCTGAGCAACGACCCTGCGAGTACACCGCATTACTGGACGTGCTGAGTCCAGCTGCGGCCGTCCCACCATCGGATGCGACCCTGGCTGTCGTGGTACCAGCCTGCGGGGACAGCGGGGGCAACCGCTGCAGCCTGCATTGCCGTCGGCTGGAAGTGATCGGTCCAGGTGCCGCCGTCCCACCACCTCAATAGTTCCGGGCGTCCGTCCTGGTACCAGCCAGCAGGAGGCAGCGAGCGGGGCGCGGGAGGTGCCGGCGCTGCCGACAGCATGGTCGTCGACTGTGGCAGCTCGGATGAAGCTTCGTCCCCACTTTCGTCTTCGGCTTCGGCGTCGGAGCTCTTCTTGCCGAAGATCTTCAACGTGCCGATGACTAGGGCTGCACCACCTGCGATGACAACGGCGTCTTTGAGGGTGAATGGCGTGCTTTCGCTTCCGCCGTAATCCTCGGCATCGGATGTTCTTGTGTAGCTGTCGCAGTCGCAGTCGTACTCGCGGCACTGGTACTCGTGCCAGCACCAGTGGTCGCAGTCGCATTCACAGCTGTACGAGTACTCATGCTCGCAGTCGTCATCCCACACGTCTTGACGGTATCCAGTGTCCTCCAAGGCCTCGCGAGATGTCAGCGTTGGTCAGCAGTCTGAGGTGCTACCGGTACATGTTTGAGTTGCGGCTCCATGCCGGTGAAATCGATAAATCCCTCTCGAGTCGAGCATTTCTTGATGAGGTGGTTCACATAGGCTCGCGTGTACCGATACGACTTCGTCGGTTCGTCGTACTCGCAGAAGTCGGAGTTCGTTCTTGCAGGATTCGGATCCCCGCTCGGGGGACGGACCTTCTTGCGCTTCCATGCAGCACTGAAGTGGTTGACGTTGAAGATGTACGGGAGTCCATTTTCGACCGCAGCTGCAGCGGGCTTGGGCAGGAGCCGCCCGAGGCCGGAGACGAGTAGCTTCCGGTCCTTGGTGATCACCTGTCCGCGCCGCCCGAGCTCAGCAGCGAACTCGCGTTCTTCGTCGGTCATATCTTCGTAGCGCGTGAACTGCATCGCGATTGCGTCTTTGTCTTTCGGTGCGAGCTCGACCATCGCTCGGAGACGGAACTCGTAGCGCGGGTCGCCTGTCACCTGTTCGTCGAGTCCTGCCTCGTAGTCCGTGACGAAGCTCTGGAGATCAGTGGGAAGCGTCTTGCGGAAGCGTCGAAGCGCCTGCTCGCCCTGGGGCGTGAACGTACCAACGAAGATCGGCAGGCGAAGCCGCAGAGCCAGTGACTGGTTCTCGCCGAACTGGTCGGTCAGTTCCGACTCATAGTTGACGAGCAGGGCGTGGGCATGGCCCGCGAGATTCAGCATTAGCGCCTCGTCTGCATGGGCGTGGCGATGTTCCAGACGATTCCGCAGCTTGATGAACAGCGAGATGTTCGCGCGCACCGGGTCCGTGTCTGCAGGCCAGCGTTCCTTCACGGATCGCTCGAGCTCCCACCGCTTGGGTTCCCCGTCGATCTTCACCAAGCGGTTCTTGAGCTTTGGATCCCAGTAACGGAAGTCCACGTCGTCGCGGATGAACTGGGCGTGAAGCAAGTAGAGCCACGCAAGGTGCATGTGGATGACGAAGCCCTCGAACGCGCGGGCCTCTGCGGAATCGTTGTATAGGCGTACCGCCAGGCATGCCTCTTCAACGCTCGCATCGAGCGTTGTTTGCCATCGTGGAGGTCGCGCCATAGCAGGAGCATATCGGCCGCTCGCAAACGAGCAGTATTCGGGAGTAATCCAGGTGCTGAAAACAATTGGCAACAATACCCAGTTGGCGTCCAGGTCAGTCAATGAAGTACTGAATCTGATCGTCGTACGCGAAGTCCAAGGTCTGTGGTGTTGAGGAGATCACCACGCCGGAAATGACAATCGGATCGCTCCGCCGGTACGTGCTGAAGAGAGCGCCTGTGCTGCTGAGGAAAGCAAGGAATTGGCGGCGGTGTGCAGGGCCGTTGATCGAGAGGCGTACCTGACGATCTGTTCCGGTCTCACGAAGGCGGGCGCATGACGTACCGCGCTGATCGTGATACTCCTCGATGTAGCAGGTCACCTTCGCGGTACTCATCCCGAATACCCGATCACGTTGCAGCGAACGATCTCGACGACATCAGCCGGCACGTCAGCAACTGCCAACCGATGCACCGTGCCGAGGCGCGGGTTGAACAGTCCGATGTGGGTCAACGAGTCGAACTCCAACAGGCCGGACTCCTTGCCCATGAGAAAGTACATCAGCACCTGCAGCGTGTGATCCTTGTTTGGCTTCGATGCCGAGACCTTGAAATCCCACAAGGTGTCCTCGGTCAAGAAGTCACCGTCTCCGCTGGTCACAAGCTCCGTGTACCCGCCGCGATCGCCCTCAGCGTGCTTTTCTGGATCTGCGAAGATGAAGCCGTCGCATGTGATCGGCCCGTGCTTCTTGAGGAACAAGCGGGCGCGCTCGACTATTGTGAGAATGTGCGAGGTCGTGACAGCATCCGGATCAAGCTGAGTGCTCTGCGGGTGGTAGAACTGCACGCCGACGCGCAGCCCGACGTCATAGGTCGCCAGTTGACACGCGACGCGCACGGCCGTCTCGTCCACGACGAACGACACTGCACCATGATCGTCCTGGACGCTGCCCAGCTCCCACAGCGCAGACCTCGCGTCAGCCGCGGCCGAGGAGTGCTCGGTGTGCTCGCTGATGCGCATCGCGCCCGCGATCGAGACCCCGAAGACGTCGACCAGTGCTGTGACGATGGACCGTTCATCCGGAGCTCGCCTCAGTTGAGCGAGCCGGGTCAAGTAGTCGACCGCGCTGCCAACGGAACCGCCGGGGAGGTTCTCCACCTAATGGTCGACCGCCCCGAGCCCGTCGTCGAGATGCGCCAGCTTCAAAAGCTTTAGAGGAAGCAGCCCGCCGCGAGGTTGGCCTACCTCGTTGTTGTACTTGGCGATGCGTCGTGTGACGGAAGTCATCATTACCCCACTATTTAGTTGTTGTTCAGTTGTGCGTCGTTACCTTTGTCCTCGGTGTAAGTCGATGCCCTAGGCTGTTTCGGGCCGCCACGCTTGTAGTGATGGTATGCGTGGCTCACCTCAGAGAGGCTGCCTAAGTTCTGACCTCTGACGAAGCGCCAAGAATGGACGGGGCTGATCAATACCTCACAAGTCCTGATTCCGATAGGCGCTCGCCGCCAGCCGGAGAATGTCGGTGGCTCGATCTAGCGTTGTAGGCGACACGAGAGCAAACGAAGCAGGAGCACGTCAGGATGAGCGCAAGTCAGTACCGTGGACAGTTGGACCGCAAGCGCAAGCAACGGATCGAAGCGGACAAAAAGGCGGGCGAGTACCGGTCGAAGGAGTCCTCGAAACGTGCTGATGCCGCTAGAGCAAGGCAGGCTGCCGCAAAGACCACGAGCAGTTCCACCCTCAGTAGCAAGTTGCGAGAAGCCGAGCGACGAGAGAAGGAAGCTGAGGCTGCAGGCAAGGAGGCAAGCCGCTGGCAGACCCGTGCGGCAGGCTACGCCAAAGAGGAAGCCGCGCTACAGACCAAGCTCTCCCGTGCCGAACAATCGGAGGCCGATGCCGCCGAGCGACATCGCAAGAACGAGCAGCAGCGGGCCGACCGTCGCGCGGCGGCTGAACGGGCTGAGCTTGAATCGAGGATCAGTGGTGCCGAAGTAGCCGTCAACACTGCGCTGCGTCACCTTCCAATGCCTAAACCCGAGAAGCTCCGAGTGCTCATGCTGGGTGCCTCCGCTGAGGGCGACCTCCGCGTGGGGCGCGAACAGAAGCGCATCCGCGCTGCCGTTGAGTCCGCGCTACATCGGGACCAAATCGAACTCGACGTCCGGCCTGCAGCAACCACGGCTGACTTGCTGGACGGCATTACGAAGTTCCGTCCTCACGTGGTCCACTTCTCGGGCCACAGTAACGATGACCTGATTGTCTTCGAGGACGAAGTAGACGAACTTCATGAGGGAGTGGTCGTGACAGCGCGAGCGTTCGCTCGAGCGATCAGCGCAACCGACGATCCTCCGCTCCTCGTCCTTCTAAACTCCTGCCGCTCCGCAGCCCAGATCGACGAACTAGTGGCACAAGTCGTACCATTCGCTATCGGGATGGCGGACAGCATTGAGGACGCCGATGCGATCAACTACGCCGCACAGTTCTATGCGGCAGTCGCAAACGGGCAGTCCATCAACTCGTCCCATCTGTCAGGTCAAGCCACTCTTAAACTTGCAGGCCTGGAGAGCGCCGACTTGCCGACGCTTGCCTGGGCACCCGACGTCGATCCATCAACCACGATCCTCGTCAAACCCGGGATCAAAGGCTGACTTCAGGTACACTCACGTGGACGCAGCTCCCAAGGTATATTCCACAGGCGCGCTCACGCTCCAAGCATCTCGTCTTGGGGCTGTTCGGCACTCTTCTTGCCACCGAAAGTGTGCACGCAAGGTCCGGGATTTCGACAGATTCAGCGGGAATCGGCGGGAACGGCCGATGCCCCTCGAGTCCTACTCCCATATGGGATCTACGGGTACTGAGAGCTCCCGAGAGAGATCCTGCCCATGGCTCAAGGGGTCGCAGGTTCAAATCCTGTCAGCCCGACAGAATGCCTCGATCGGAGTTAATTTCCAGTCGGGGCTTTTGTTGTTTCTAAAGCGCTGTACAACACTCGGACAACATGGCGAACGCTGGGCAACTTGAACGACATGGTCAGGGTCTCCCGCCCGACGCTTCGCTCCGGTTGTCCTTGAGGAGGGAGCGGTTTCCAGGTACCCGCCAGACACGCGACGCGACCTGCGCGAGAAGCAGCCCGATGGATCACTCGTGATCCCTGATGACCTGGTGCCCCGCAGGCTGACAGGACATGTGACGAGCTATCGACCGAAGAGCGGGACAGTGATCGGGAGTAGGTGCGTAAGTGCCTGCCGGTCGTCTCGATATTCTCGGCTAACCCAATTATAAAAGTGCAGATGCCCTCCGGTTCTAGAACCGGAGGGCATCTGTTGCGTCTGCTAGTTGCAGCTTCGTGTCCCTGCCATCAGAAAGCAGTTGCGTCCAAAACGGTCTCTCCCGACACCTCTGCGTCTACGTGAGGTGCAGATCTTACGAACTGCGGTAAGTCATCGACGTAGAACCGATCGATCTTGCTGATGTGCGCTGACAGAAGTGGGTCAGTCGCCATCTGCGGCAGGAGATCGCAGTAATACACACCATCGAGTGGGTTCAGCTTGACCGTATAGCCCTTGAAGTGACCGGGGAGAAACGTATTACTTGTGCGGTAATTTGGCTCCTTGCCTCCGCGCTGAACGTCGTTCAGGAAAATCGCAAAGTGAGGCGTCGGGACGCCCGTGAGTCGGTTGTACAAGAACTTGTCAATAAAAACCTTGTCGATCCGGTCTTTACTTGAAGTTTTCACCGAGCCAATCGCCTTCAAATCGCCTTTAACCTCGATCATCAGGTCGTGCTGATAATTCATTCCGAAAAGCTCTTCTCCGCCCTCGTCGGTAACGGGGATCCTTAAGACGCCTGACCTACACTCGATCCCGCAGGCCTCGATCGTTAATCCAATGAATCGCTCAAAAAGGTCACCGTTCACCTTGCGGGCCGTGTTAGATCGTGCTGCTGGCAGCGCATCAAGCGATGCGCCGATCGACTGCTGGCACGTGTAAATAACCCGGTTCAGCGCATCACGTTCCTCGGCTGACGCGCTGGTCCCGTCCATCACGCGGTCGAGAACTCCGTAGAACAGGTCAACGGCGGCCTCGAAGTCATCAGGTCCATAGAGCAGTTCAGTGTTGACCGGGCGGGTCAGTTGGAAATCCGCGTCACTCTTGAATTGAAAGAAGCGGTACTTGGGGTTGTTCCGGGCGACCAGCTCTGCCTGAAATCCCGACTGCGCGCGGTACTCCAGAAAACGCTTACTGAAATCCACGTAGTGCGCGATCGACAAGAACCTGGTCTTGTCAGTTGCCCATTCGCGCAGTGCTTCGGTGCTCATCGGATCGACTCCCTTCGTTGGGAGATAGTCCGGTCATAGTCAAACCACTCACGCTCAGTGCGAACTGGAATGCTCCGCAATCGCCCCGCGGCCCAGTTGTTGTACTCGGCGCTGAGATCGCACGTCAAGAACTTACGGCCGAGTTGAGCCGCGACAACTGCAGTTGTCCCCGAACCTGAGAATGGATCGAGAACGACGTCGCCGACAGCGCTTCCCGCAAAGATGAACTTGCGTACAAGCTCTTCTGGCTTCTGCGTTGGGTGCGGAGTCTTTTCGTTCATACCGTTGCAGGTTGTCGGCACCTCAATGACGTCCTTTGGCTTCGCCCCCATCGGATGCGGAGTCCAGTCGGCGCGCTTTTCCTGTCCCTTTCCAAAGGCTGAGCTGTCAGCTTGAGGATGTCCGGGGTAGCGCAGCGTGTGCGCCCCGTACGGGATCCGCACGTAGTCGATCTCAACAAGCCTCTGACTCTTCGACTTGCGAAAATGCAAGATCGACTCGTGCGAACGGCCCCAGTCGTTTCCGAGATTTGCCTTGTTCTTGTAGTGCCAGACCAGCCACCGGCATGCAGCAAAGTGTTTTGAAGCGGGGTGCTTTAGATCAGCCAAAATCTCTGAGAACCCACAGATATACAGGCTCCCCTTCGGCGTCAAGACTCGGCTTGCTTCAACAATCCACTGCATACTCCATGCGATGTAGGCCTCTTGTGACTCAAAGGTGTCCCAGTCAGCCTTCTTGATGTTGTAAGGCGGGTCCGCGAAGATCATGTTGATAGAGCCGGTCTCGAGCGACTTCAACCATGCAATCGAATCTCCTTGGAAGATCGTGCCTTCTGGGGCGATTACTTGAGGCTGAAATTCGCCCGCACCGAGGACCTCAAAATCCTCGTCGCCGCTCCGGTCCACGACTCTTCGTCCTGTGGCTTCCTCTTCGTCAAAGAGGGTGTTTAGTTTCTCACTTGTCCGGGTCAATCGTCCCTCTTCCTAGTGCGTCCGTTGGCCAGGTCGACCGTCTCGCCAGCCGCCAGCTATCCACTCCCAAGCTTACCTTCGGACACCGACATCACCTCGGAGCAGCGATCACCACGGGCATGCCAGCAGATCCACGATCGAGGTGATCTCCGTGCGCCTCCTACTAGTCCCGGCGACACGTAGTCCCCATCTGTCAGAGGTCGATGTGCACGCTGAGGGCAGACCCCGACGAGAGGAGGCAGGCGTGAGGGTTTGCTGAACCCTTTGGTGACAATGGTTAGTCAGGCAGCAATAGCGCGGGCAAGTCTCCTCGTGGCCTCGAACTCGGCGGGGTCAACTTCCCCAACCGGGCGTGCCTGCGCCGGAGGTGAGAACTCCGCTCGATCCATGTCGCGATCGCGGTCCGCAGTTCCTCCCACGTCGGCCGTAGCGCCTATGCAGGACGTTTTCTTGCAGCAGTGACAAAAAACTCACCATCGTCGCGCCTTCACGTGCTGTGCCAGCTCTGCCCATCGACCCGGCGATGCTTGTAGAGTGCCGCTTCCCGAGAACGAAATTGGCTGTATCTACTGCTGTGAACCACGTAGCTGGCGGTATCTCTGCGCAACGCGGCGGTCTTGTCTATCGCGTTCACGACGAGCCGGGCCTTCATCCACGAGTCGGTTGAGTAGCCGACGATCTAGTTCGTGAACACGTTCTTGATCGCGCAGAAGTAGAGCTTGTCACCGCGCGTCGGGTGCTCGGTGGTGTCGGTCAACTACAGCAGGTTCGGAACATCAGCGATGAACCCGCGTTGCACAAGGTCGTAATGCGCCTGCGGCCCCGCCTTCTTTCTCTCGCCGGGGGGCTTGCTTCTTCCTGAGTGTCGACCACCAGCCGTTCTCGGAGGTGATTTTCCACGCGGTCCGCTTGGACATGTCTTCGTCTGCATCGTCTGCGTCGCGTGCTTCGCCGACAAGGAACCGGTACCCCAGCTCGGCATCGTCACGGCGCGCGTCGAAGAGGGCATTCACGCGAAAGGCCTGGGGCAGGTCCGTGTCTGTAATCGGCTGGCGAACCCGCGGGGAATAGGGCTAACGAGAGAGGCACAGCACCCGACTCGTCACCTCGATGGAAATCCCGTCGGTGGCATTTGCGGTGTCTGAGCGGTCTTAGGCCATGTTTCCGCAAGACGTTTCGCGTGTCTGGGAGCTTCTTGGACTACCGCTGGGGACTGAACCCTACCTGCCCTAGGGAAAAGATCAGTGCGTCTAAGCGAGCATGCACGCCCGTAACCTTCGGTGCGGCCAGCGGTGCCGCAGTTGCCCGGGCAAACGCTCTGTGAATTTTCGAACGCGAACCGTTGTGGATCGAGAAACGTCGCTTGTGCTTCAGATCGAACTCCATCGGAATCATCTCGCTCTTCGTCATCTGCAAGCACAACCCGATCAGTCACTCGAACTGCGCGAAAGCATCAATATCCCATCTCACCTGACGCTGATACATTGCGTAGGGCGACCGAACAGGACCAGCTCAGCCATCAGCGTCTTATCCTTGAATTGGGCAAGAGCTGAGATCTCGTTGTCCATGGCGTTCGCGTCGCTATTTCGTATCAGGTCTGTGTAAGGAGCCATCTCCGCCCCAATCTCATCGATAAGAAGCCCGTGCTGGTCATCGTATCGATCGTTCGGTCCTCGAGTGGAGCCGCTGACGAAATACCGATCGATACGCTAATACAACGATTCCTTGGCAAATGCGGCCTTCCCAGTCTCGGTGTCACCGAACAACCAGATGCACTCAATGGACCGTCCGTCCGCCAGTATCCGAGCGCGCGACTGAGCAGCTTCACAGAGCAAACGAGCCGTCACCATGTCATCGATCTGGCGTATTTGCCGTCCGAGCTGCGAACTCGCGATCTGGGTCACAATCTCGACCCGGGGTCATCGACCCCTCGTGCAGGGTATCCAAAAAATGTCGGAAGTTTCGCCGTGACCTTCGTTCTATGCGCTCCGACCTCGAACGAGGCGAGTTCCGAAACGTAGTCAAAGTTCGCGACTACGCCGGCCGGATCCTATTAGTACCTCGACAGAGCATTGCCGCTTCCATCAGCGGCGACGTTGCGATTGAGCTCGAGGTGAATCTGACGAATGCTTCCCGCGATCGCGGGGTCAAATCGGTTCCGGCGGCGAAAAGTGCTTAGGTACCTTGGCGCCCGAGACGAAAATGAAGGTTAGGCCGCTGTTGTTCAAAACTTCTTCTTTACGTTGTTCCACTCTGAAATATTTGGCTGAGGTTGGCGTATTCGACGCGGCTGGGCATCACTTAATCGCCTGATGTTGGGCTGGATGAAGATTACCTCCTGCGCAACATGGAAACTGAGCGCGAGGAGTCGGATTTCACGATTTTTTGGATGGCGTGCCTCCGAGATTTCAAGAGAGTTCAGGATTTTTGATAGTGCACGTAGTTGACATAACTCGGCCTGGACGCAAGTCAAATGTTGGGCGTGCGCTCATCACCGCACCTCAACATCCTCAAACACCAAAAACGTCTGCGTATCCAGCACCTCCGGCATGTTCTGCAGCTGGTCGAATACCACGCGCCTCAGATCCGCGTTATCAACGGCTCGCACCAGCAGGATCACGTCGAAGTCGCCGCCCACCAGTGCCACGTGGTGGACTTCGGGGATGCCGCTGAGCTTCGCTCGTAGCTCCCGCCACGAGTGCTGGCGGACCTTGAGGGTCACGTAGGCGCTCGAGCGGAGGCCGGCCTTGAGCGGGTCGATTTTGGTGGTGAAGCCCGTGATGATGCCCTGGTCCTGCAGTTTCGCGATGCGGTTGTAGGCGTGCGCCCGGGAGACGTGCACCTTCTCCGCGATCGTCGTCACCGATTGGCGGGCATCCTCTGTGAGCAGCGCGAGAATGGCGCGGTCCACTTCGTCCACGGGACCTCCTGTGATCCAGCTCATATTCGACATTCCGTCTACAAGATACTCACTTTCGAAACCACATTTCCAGGATTCCGCCGATTCGTGGATACGAAACGATCCTCCGGACCATACTGATCCCAACACATCGCTGTCAGGACCATGCTGCAAGGAGGCATCATGACCATTTCCGTCAGCCCGCCCGGAGGCGGCCGGTCCGCCGAGGACACAGGCACCGCAGAGGGCGCGCCGGTTGCCGGCGCGGCTGCGCCCCAGGCCTCGACACAGGACGCGCCACAAATCACCTCGGCACAGGCCACCTCACCGCAAACCACCAGCCTCCAAGAAGCTGTCCAGAACTTCGGCATCAGCATCGAGGACTACCTCCTGCCCGTCCACGGCCAGATCCAGATCCTCGCCGAGGACGGGACGATGCTCCCCGAAGACCGCCGCGGTTCCAGCCCCGGCCACCAGTACCCCGTTCCGCCGGACGAGGAACTCCTCGAGGCGTACCGCAGGCTCGTCGTCGGGCGCAGGGTCAACGACCAGAACTCGGCGCTCGTCCGCCAGGGCCGTCTGGCCGTCTACCCGTCGAGTCACGGCCAGGAGGCCTGCCAGGTCGCGGCAGCGTTGTGTCTGCAAAAAAGTGACTGGATGTTCCCCACCTACCGCGACGCCGTCGCGGTCATGACGCGCGGCGTCGACCCGGTGGAGGTCATGACGATCTTCCGCGGCGACTGGCACGGCGGCTACGACCCGCACGCCCACCACGTGGGCATCCAGAGCACCCCGCTCACCACGCAGCTGTTGCACGCGGTCGGCGTCGCGCACGCGGCGAAGCTCCGTGGCGAGGACACCGTGGTCCTCGCGATGTGCGGGGACGGCGCCACGAGCGAGGGGGACTTCCACGAGGCCCTCAACTTCGCCGCCGTCTTCCGTCTGCCGGTCGTCTTCTTCGTGCAGAACAACCAGTACGCCATCTCGGTGCCGCTCGCGCACCAGACCGCGGCGCCGTCCCTCGCGCACAAGGCCGTGGGCTACGGCATGGCGGGGGAGCGGGTCGACGGCAACGACCTGGTCGCGCTCCTCGCCGTCCTCGACCGCGCCGTCACCCTGGCGCGCTCCGGTTCCGGCCCGCTCCTGGTCGAAGCGAACACCTATCGCATGCAGGCCCACACCAACGCCGACGATGCCACCCGTTACCGCAACCAGGCCGAGGTCGAGGCGTGGGCGGCGAAGGACCCGCTCAACCGCATGCGTCACTATCTCCGCGCCGCCGGGCAGCTCACCGACGACGTCGAGGCCGCCTTTGCGAACGACGCCGAGCAGGTGGCGCAGCGGCTCCGCGAGGGGCTGAGTGCGGAGCCCGACATCGACCCGCAGGACTTGTTCCGCTACGTCTTCACCGAGCCCACCCCGCAGCTGCGCGAACAGGCCGCCTTCCTGGCCGACGAGCTTGCCCGCGACGCCGAGGGCGCCGACAGCACGGCCAGCACAGACACCGCCGACACCCGAAAGGAGCGCTGAGATGAGCACCGTCGCAGAAGCGGCAGCGGCCCGGGCGGCCGCGACCGCCGGGCCGTCTGTTGAGGGACACAGCCCCGTGACCTTCGCCAAGGCCCTCACCACCGCCATGGCGGACGCGATGCGCGCCGATCCCGGCGTCGTCGTGTTCGGAGAGGACGTGGCCACGCTGGGCGGCGTCTTCCGCATCACCGACGGGCTCCAGAAGGAGTTCGGCGAGCAGCGTTGCTTCGACACACCGCTGGCGGAATCCGGGATCGTCGGCATGGCGCTCGGCATGGCCATGAACGGCCTCCGCCCGGTGATCGAGATGCAGTTCGACGCCTTCGCGTACCCGGCGTTCGAGCAGATCGCGAGCCACGTCGCCAAGATGCACAACCGCACGCGCGGGCGCATCACCCTGCCGCTCGTCATCCGGGTGCCGTACGCGGGCGGCATCGGCGGCGTCGAGCACCATTGCGACTCCTCCGAGGCGTACTATGCCCACACGCCGGGGCTCAAGGTCTTCACGCCGTCGAGCGTCGCGGACGCGTACCTCCTCCTGCGCGAGGCCATCGCGAGCGAGGACCCCGTGGTTTTCATGGAGCCCAAGAAGCTGTACTGGTCCAAGGAATCGGTGGACCTGGACGCGTTGCGAGAGGCGTTCGAAGGCGCTGCATCCGAGGGCGCCGGAGCCTCGACCGGCGTTCGCGAAGAGGGCCGGGCCGCCGTCGTGCGTCCCGGAACCGACGCGACGATCATCGCCTACGGCCCCGCCGTCCCGCCCGCGCTCGCCGCGGCCGAAGCGGCGGCCGCCGAGGGACGGAGCGTGGAGGTCGTCGACGTGCGGACCATCGTCCCCTTCGACGACGAGACCATCAGCGCCTCGGTCCGCAAGACCGGGCGGGTCGTGGTGGTCGCGGAGGCTCAGGGCTTCGCGTCCGTCGCCTCGGAGATCACCGCGCGCGTCCAGGAACGCTGCTTTCACTCGCTCGCCGCGCCGATCCGCCGCGTCACCGGCTTCGACATCCCGTACCCGGCGCCCAAATTCGAGCACTGGTACCTGCCCGGCGTCGACCGCATCCTCGACGCCCTCGACGACCTGCAGTGGGAGGACTGATGAGCCGCGAGTTTCTGCTGCCCGATCTGGGGGAGGGCCTGACCGAGGCGGAGCTGGTCCGCTGGCTGGTCGCCGTCGGGGACAGCGTCACGATCGACCAGCCCGTGGCCGAGGTCGAGACTGCGAAGGCCGTGGTGGAGGTGCCGTCACCGTTCGCGGGGACGGTCGCCGTGCTGCACGGCGCGGAGGGCGAGACACTCGACGTCGGCAAGCCGCTCATCAGCATCGACGAGGGCGGCGCGTCGGCCGCGCCGGTTCTGGAGACGGCCTCCGACTATCGCACCGAGGAGCGTGCCGGCTCCGGCAACGTCCTCATCGGCTACGGCACCTCGGGATCGACCGACGGCGGCCGGTCCCGCAGGCGCAAAACCGCGGCTCCCGCGGGGCTCGCCTCAGCCGGGGAGACGCCGCGGATCTCGCCGGCTCCGGCGCAGCGGGACTCCGTGGACGGCGCCGAAGCCGTCCGCGTCGTGTCCCCGCTGGTCCGCAAGCTGGCCCGGGACCTCGGCGTCGCATTGCACGCCCTCGACGGTTCCGGCCCCGACGGGCTGATCCTGCGGCGGGACGTCGAGCAGGCGTCGGCCGGTTCGCCCGCGGCCAGTGCCGCGGCCACAGCCGGTGCTAACGCCGTTGGCCCCGCCACCGCCACGGCAGGCTACGCCGCTGGCCAGGATGCCCCCAAGGGCGCCGGCGCCGACGAGCCGACCGACCACTCAACCGACCCCTCGACCGGCCTGCCGATCGCGGCCCGCACCCCGCTCCGGGGGATGCGGCGCACGATCGCTCAGGCGATGGTGCGGAGCCGCACCGAGATCCCCGAGGCGACGGTCTGGGTGGACGTCGACGCGACCGACCTCGTGGAGCTCCGCGCCGGACTCAAGCGGCGCGACCCGGAGAACGCGCCGAGCCTCCTGGCGTTCATCGCGCGGTTCGTGCTGGCCGGGCTGGCGAAGTATCCCAAGCTGAACACCCGGATCGAGACAGCGGAGGACGGCGGCCAGGAGATCGTCTCCTTCGACGGCGTGAACCTCGGGTTCGCGGCCCAGACCGACCGCGGACTCGTGGTGCCCAGCATCCGCGCCGCCCACCGCTTGAGCGCCCGCGGCCTGGACGGTGAGCTGAAGCGGCTGACCGGCGTCGCGCGTGATGGGAAGGCGAGCCCCGCCGACCTCTCCGGCAGCACGTTCACCCTCAACAACTACGGGGTGTTCGGCGTGGACGGCAGCGCGGCGATCATCAACCATCCCGAGGCGGCGATCCTCGGCGTCGGGCGGATCATCGACCGGCCGTGGGTGGTCGACGGGGCGCTCGCGGTGCGAAAGGTCGCGGAGCTCTCGCTCGTGTTCGACCACCGGGTGTGCGACGGCGGGACGGCCGGCGGCTTCCTCCGGTACGTCGCTGACGCGATAGAGAGCCCGGGCACGGTCCTGGCGGACCTGTAAAGACACGGCGGCGCGTTGCGTGCTCAGTTGTTGCGGGTCTGGACGGCGAAGACCCGCGACAACTGAGCACGCAAGGGGGAAACGGGCCCGCCGTAGCAGTCGGAAACACAAGCAGGCGTGACTCCGCGCGCCCGTAGTCTGGTGCCATGCCTCGTTTCGCGCTCGACATCGACTCCGTGCCCCGCCCCGTCCGAGCCCAGGCGCTCCTGGACGCCGTGAACCAGCGGGTGGTCATCGCGGACGGAGCCATGGGCACCATGCTGCAGGGCCGCGAGCTGTCGCTGGACATCGATTTCCAGGGTCTGGAGGGCTGCAACGAGATCCTCAACGACACCCGCCCGGACGTCATCGCGGACATCCACGACGCTTACTTCGCGGTCGGCATCGACGCGGTGGAGACCAACACCTTCGGCGCGAACTGGTCGAACCTCTCGGACTACGGCATCGATGACCGGATCGAGGAACTGGCCCGCAAGGGCGCGGCGATCGCCCGCGAACGCTCCGAGGCGGCGGAGGCGCAGGACGGCCGGATGCGCTGGGTGCTCGGGTCGATGGGTCCCGGCACGAAGCTCCCGAGCCTCGGCCACACCAGCTACGACCACCTCAAGCAGACCTTCGCTTTGCAGGCGGAAGGACTCATCGACGGCGGCGCGGACGCGTTCCTGATCGAGACCAGCCAGGACCTGCTCCAGACCAAGTCCGCGGTCAACGGCTGCAAGCAGGCGATCGTGAACCGCGGCGTCCGCCTCCCGATCTTCGTGGAGGTGACGGTGGAGACCACGGGCACCATGCTCATGGGATCCGAGATCGGCGCCGCCCTCACCGCGCTGGAACCGCTCGGCGTCGACGCGATCGGCCTCAACTGCGCCACCGGCCCGGAGGAGATGAGCGAGCACCTCCGGCACCTCTCCAAGCAGTCCACCGTGGCGATCGCCTGTATGCCCAACGCCGGTCTGCCGGTCCTCGGCGCCAACGGGGCACACTATCCGCTGACGCCAGCCGAGCTGGCCACCGCCCACGAGCAGTTCGTGCGTGAGTTCGGCCTGGGCCTGGTGGGTGGCTGTTGCGGCACGACGCCGGAGCACCTGGCCGCCGTCGTCGAACGTCTGGCACCCTTCCGACAGCCCGGCGCGGGCGGGCGCACGCCGAGCGAGCAGGACGCCGGCATCGCCTCGCTCTACCAGCACGTCTCCTTCGACCAGGACTCCTCCTACCTGGCGATCGGGGAGCGCACCAACGCCAACGGCTCCAAGGCCTTCCGCCAGCCCATGCTGGAGGAGCGCTGGGACGACTGCGTGGACATCGCGCGGGAGCAGATCCGCGTGGGCGCGCACCTCCTGGACGTCTGCGTGGACTATGTGGGGCGCGACGGCGTGGCGGACATCCAGCAGGTCGTGTCCCGTTTCGCGTCGGCCTCCACCCTCCCGCTCGTCATCGACTCGACGGAACCGCCCGTGCTGAAGGCGGGGCTGGAACTGATCGGCGGCCGCCCCGTCATCAACTCCGTCAACTACGAGGACGGCGACGGGCCGGAGAGCCGCTTCGCCAGGATCATGCCGCTCGTGAAGGAGCACGGCACGGCCGTCATCGCCCTCACCATCGACGAGGAGGGCCAGGCCCGCACCACCGAGGGCAAGGTCGCGATCGCGTCCCGCCTCGTGGATTCGCTCGTGGGGGAATGGGGCATGAAAGTCGAGGACATCATCGTCGACGCCCTCACCTTCCCCATCGCCACCGGCCAGGAGGAGACCCGTCGCGACGGCATCGAGACCATCGAGGCGATCCGTCAGATCACGGCCAAATACCCCGGCATCCACACGACCCTCGGCGTCTCCAACGTCTCCTTCGGCCTCAACCCGGCCGCCCGCATGGTCCTGAACTCGGTGTTCCTCCACGAGGCCGTCCAGGCCGGCCTCTCCAGCGGCATCATCGACGCCGCCAAGATCGTCCCGCTCGCGTCCCTCCCGGAGGAGCAGCGCAAGGTCGCGCTGGATCTCGTCTGGGACCGCCGCGAATACGACGCCGACGGCAACGTCACGTACGATCCGCTCGCGACGATGCTGGACCTGTTCGCCGGCGTCGACACCGCTGCGCTGCGTGACCAGCGCGCCGCGGAACTCGCCGCATTGCCCACGGGTGAACGGCTCCAGCGCCGCATCATCGACGGCGAGGGCAAGGGCCTCGAAGCGGATCTCGACCTGGCCCGCTCCGAGGGCATGACCCCGCTCGGGATCATCAACGACCACCTCCTGGAAGGCATGAAGGTGGTGGGCGAGCGGTTCGGCGCGGGCGAGATGCAGCTGCCGTTCGTGCTCCAGTCCGCCGAGGTCATGAAGAACGCGGTCGCCCTCCTGGAACCGCACATGGAGAAGTCCGACGCGTCCGGCAAGGGCACCATGGTGATCGCGACCGTGCGTGGCGATGTGCACGACATCGGCAAGAACCTGGTGGACATCATCCTTACCAACAACGGCTACAAGGTCATCAACCTCGGCATCAAGCAGCCCATCGCGGACATCATCGCCGCCGCCGAGGAACACGACGCCGACGTGATCGGCATGTCCGGCCTGCTCGTGAAGTCGACCGTGGTCATGAAGGAGAACCTCGAGGAGCTCCAGTCGCGGGGCCTGGCCAAGAAGTGGCCCATCATCCTGGGCGGCGCGGCCCTGACCCGCAACTATGTCGAGGACGATCTGGCCGGGATGTTCGAAGGCCAGGTCCGGTACGCCAAGGACGCGTTCGAAGGGCTGGCCCTCATGGAGCCGCTGGTGCGGGTCGCCCGCGGTGAGGATCCGGAGGCGGTCGGTCTTCCGGCGCTGAAGAAGCGGATCCACCGGGCTGGCGGCGGGCTCACCCTCACCGAGCCGGACGCCATGCCGGGACGCTCCGACGTCGCGACGGACAACGCGGTGCCCGCCCCTCCGTTCTGGGGCACCCGGATCGTGCGCGGCGTGGCCCTGGCCGACTTCGCCGCGTTCCTGGACGAGCGCGCCACCTTCATGGGGCAGTGGGGCCTCAAACCCGGCCGCGGCGAAGGCGGCGCCAGCTACGAGGAGCTCGTGGAGCGGGAAGGCCGTCCGCGGCTGCGCTACTGGCTGGACCGCATCCTGGCCGAAGGCATGATCGATCCGTCCATCGCCTACGGCTACTTCCCGGTGGTCGCCGAGGGGAACCAGGTGGTGGTCCTGCACCACGGTGAGGACCCCGACGGCGTGCTCGGCGTCCCGGGCCTGCTCGCCCCGGACGGCGGTTCTGAAGGTGCTTTGGGCACCGAGCGTCTGCGCTTCGACTTCCCCCGGCAGCGCCGTGACCGGCACCTGTGCCTCGCGGACTTCGTGCGCTCCCGGGAGTCCGGCCAGGTGGATGTCCTCCCGGTCCAGCTGGTCACGGCCGGCGCGAAGATCGACGAGTTCACGGCCAAGATGTTCGCCGCGAACCAGTACCGCGACTACTACGAGGTCCACGGCCTGGTCATGCAGCTCACCGAGGCGCTGGCCGAGTTCTGGCACTCCCGGATCCGGGAGGAGCTGGGCTTTGCCTCGGAGGAGCCGGCCGACAAGGAGGGCCTGTTCAAGCTGGACTACCGCGGCGCGCGCTTCTCGCTCGGCTACCCGGCCTGCCCGGACATGGAGGACCGTCGCAAGGTGATGGAGCTCCTGCACGCCGAACGCATGGGCGTGATCCTGAGCGACGAGCTCATGCTGCACCCCGAGCAGTCCACGGACGCGTTCGTGTTCCACCACCCGGAGGCGAAGTACTTCAAGGTGTGAGGCTCAACCGCTCGGCACGGTCCTCGGACGCCGTGCCGCGGCGGGAGCCGAGACGGGGCGCGGGCGCCGTGACGGGTTTCGCGCGCCGGAGCGCGGCGAGCACCGCCCGGCCCACGACGGCGATCCCCACCACCGTGGTGACGGCCCGCAGGGTGTCCCAGCCCGCCGTCGAGGTCAGCAGGGAGTAGAGCAGGAAGCTCCGGAGGTTGTCGAGCAGCGGCGCGCCCGGCAGGTAGGAGATGCCCGTCCCGGCGCCCACCGCGAACGGCCAGAACCACAGGTTCGTGAGCAGGCCGAAGAGGTAGGACGCCACCACGCCGTACAGGCCGAGCATCCACAGCTCCGCGACTCCTCGGACCCGCCGGGGGAGCAGACCCGCGCCCGCCCCCACCCACGCGCACGCGAAGATCTGGAACGGCGTCCACGGCCCGATTCCGCCCCACACCGCGCTGGACAGGGCGATCGTCGCGGCGCCGAGCAGCAGCCCGAACCGCGCACCGTAGGCCCGCCCGGCCAGGATCAGCAGGATGAACACGGCCTCGACCCCGCCGACTCCCGTGCTCGCCACGCGGACCGCCGACCCGACCGCGGCCAGCACCCCCAGCAGGGCCACGGTCTGCGCCGACCGCACCGAGCCGTCCAGGCAGATCACGACGGCGATCGCGGCCAGCGGCGCGATCGCCAGGGCCGCGTACGGGGTCGCAGCGGCGGCGTCCTCGGGCAGCGCCGTCGCCACCAGGGGCCAGCAGAAGGCGGCGAACGCCAGAAGGTTCGCCAGGAGCAGGGTGACGGCTTCGGCGCCGCGGGGGAGACGGGGGCGTCGGGCTCCCCAGGTGCGCAGGGTGACCCGGAGGGGTCCGGTGGGCCGTGAGGCGGGCGGGAGGGGGTGGGCCCAGAGCTGGTCGATCGAGGACGGCTCCGTGGTTCCCGCGACTCGGACCTTGTCGTCATCTCCGCCTGCGCCCTTGCTCTCCGCGCCGTCACCCGGCAGCGGCGTGACGCCGTCGCGCATCGGCAGGATCCGTGCGCCGAGCCCGTGGGCGAAGTCGCGGTCGTGGGTCGCGAGGAGCACCGCGGCGCCCGCGCCGGCGGCGGCTTCCAGTGCTGTGCCGACCGCTTCCCGGGCCGCGGGGTCCAGGCCGCGGGTCGGTTCGTCGATCAGGAGGACCCCGGGCTCGCCGAGGCTCTGCACGGTGAGGGCGAGGATGCGGCGCTCGCCGGCGGAGAGATCGCGGGGGTGCTCGCCGGCGTCGGGGATCCGGCCGCCCGCGCGGAGCAGCCGGAACCGATCCCAGGCGTCGCTCTCGGTGACGTCGCCGGGCGCGCGCCGCGCCGCGGCCCGGAGTTCGGCGCCGACGGTGTCGCGGGTGAAGAGGTCGTCGGAGGCGTCGGGCACGAGGGCGATCCGGACGCCGCTGGCGGCGACCGTGCCGCGGAGTTCCTTGTCGCGGTGCTTCCCGGAGAGCGCCAGGGCCACGAGAAGCGACGACTTCCCGGCGCCGTTGGGCCCGACCAGTGCCGTGAGGTGGCCCGGGTGCAGATCCAGGGACGCGTCGCGGAGCAGGGTCTTCCCGTGGCGCATGAGGGACAGCCCGGTCGCGGTGAGGACGGGCTCGCCGTCGGGCCCGGCGACCGGCCCGGTCACCTCGCCGAACGTGACCGCGTCTTCCGCCCTAGTCTTCAGGGGCGCGGTATCCGGCACCAGCACGCCGCCGGCGAGGGTCCACCAGTCGTCGGCCACGGACGTCAGCGCCCCGGCGCGGTGCTCTGCGACCAGGACGCACACCCCGTGCCGGTGAGCGAGCTCGCCGAGCACGGCGACGACGCGGCGCCGCGCGGACGTGTCGAGGTCGGCGAGCGGTTCGTCCACGAGCAGCAGCGCCGGTTCCTGCACGACGGCGGCCGCGATGGCCACGAGGGTCGCCTCACCCGCGGACAAGGTCGCCAGGTCGCGGTCCAGGAACTCCGCGACGCCGACGGCCGCCGCGATGTCCAGCACCCGAGCGCGGGCCGCCGGACCGTGGATACCGCGCAGTTCCAGGGCGAGGGCGATCTCGTCACGGACCCGCGTGGTGGCGAACGCGGCGCGGGGATTCTGGAGCACCACGCCCACGAGGCCCGCGGTGTCGCGGGGCGGGACGCTTGCACGGTCGATGCCGGCGACGCGCACGGTGCCGCTGAGGGTGCCGCCGTCGACGTGGGACAGCAGCCCGGCCAGGCCGCGCAGCACCGTGGATTTGCCGGAGCCGGTCGGGCCCGTGAGGACAGTCAGGGTCCCGGGCGCCGGCGCGAAAGCGGGAACGGTGATCGTCGTTCCGCCGATGCCGAAGGTGGCGTTCTCGGCCAGAACGGGTTCGACGAGGAGGGGCTCGGCCGTCCGGCCTCCCGCCGCGTCGTCGCCGGCGAAGCCGCGCAGTTCCAGCGCGGCGGCCACACGGCTCGCGTGCTCGAGGGTGCGCTCCAGGACCGGGACCAGGGCCCGCGCCCCGAACCGTTCACCGCGCAGGACGCAGGCCAGCCGCACCGACCGGACCGCGTCCGCCAGCGCGGGCAGGGCCGCCCACGCCACCACGAGCATCCGGGCGGCCCCGCGCAACGGGCCACGGCGCGCGAGCACCGTGAACCCGCGGCCCACGTCGACCAGCGAGTTGAGCAGCGCGAACGCCAGGATGCCCGCCGCGATCGGGAGGGCCGACAGGATCGCCTCCCAGAGGCCTGACCCGGTGACGGCCCCCAGGAAGGTGACCGAGGAGTACGGCGCCGAGAGCGGGAAGGCCGGCAGGTCGAGGAGGACGGTCCCGCCGTCGTCGGCTCCGTTGAAGAGGACGCGGTAGAGGACCCGCGCCACCACGAAGAAGGCGGCGAGGGCCGCCCCGGCGCGTAGCGGCGCGGGCCGGAAGGTCACGCCGCGGGTGCGGCCGGTGCGCCGTCGACCGTGAAGAGCAGTTCCAGGCTCTGGCCCGGGCTGACCTTCAGCGTGGCGAGACCTTCCTGCGCGTAGGCCCAGGCCCCGGTGGCCGGCTTGACCCAGAGGGACCAGTACGCGAAGGCGGCGGGCATCTTCTGGCACGGCTCACGGTAGGTGCCGCCCTTGTGGGCGATGTCGAAGTCGGCGGCGGGGACGCCGTTGACGCGGCAGACCAGTTCCTTCGGGTAGGCGGTGGTGCCGACCGTGGTCACCTTCGCGTCCGCGAGGACCTTCGAGGCGGCCGTGGGGCCGCTGACCGGCACGCAGACGGGGCCGACGTCGGCGGCGGACTGCTTCAGCGCGCCGGAGGACACGATCACCTTCACGCCGTCGCAGGGGCCATCGGCTGCTGCGGAGGCAGACGGAGCACCCGAGGTGGTGGACGGCGCGGAAGCCGGCGCCGACGAGGACGGCGCCGGGCTGGAACAGGCGGCGAGGGTGAAGACGAGGGCCGCGGCGGCGACAGCGCTCGCGGCGGCGGTGCGGAATGTCGTGGAAGTCACGTCACCAGGGTAGGGGGAGCGGGCCCGGGACGCGGAGGCCGTGGCGTTGTGTGACGAGGTCAGCGGGGTGCTGTGCCGAACGAACGGCGGAGCGTCCACAGATTTCCATCCTCCGTGCCGTCATGCCGGAACTCGTCCAGGACCGCGACGGTCAGCGCGAGCCCGCGCCCGGATTCGCTCTCCGCGTCGGGGAGTTCCGCCGACTCCAGGTCGAGCACGACGGCGGGCGCGGTGTCCCGCACGACCGCCCGCAGCTGCCCCTCGTCGGCGGAGAGCCGCACCTGCACCCGCACGCCCGGCTCACTGTGCTGGACGATGTTGGTCGTCACCTCGCTGACCGCCAGCATGAACAAGGTGCGGTCCTCGGCCGGCACGGAGGGTGCGCTGAGCCAGAGCGTTTCGAGGGCGTCGAGCACCTCGTCGACGAAGCCGGGGGAGGCCTCGCCCTCATGGATCACCGGCTCGCGGTCACCGCTCATCGAACGCCGTCTCCGGCGTCGGGTACTCGCCGAGCACGCGGTCCAGGTTCGTCAGCCGCAGCACGGAACGCACCGCGTCCGGCACGGCCGCGAGGCGGAGGTCGCCGCCCGCCACGCGGGTCCGCTTGAGTCCGCCGATAAGCGCGCCGAGCCCGGAGGAGTCGATGAACTCGGTGCGGGACAGGTCCACGACCACGCGGGAGGTCCCGTCGCCGATCAGATCCTCCACCGCGCGGCGCAGCAGTGGGGCGCCGGAGGCGATCAGCCGGCCGTCGATCGTGACGACCGCGAAACCGTCGTGGGCGGTGGTGGTGAGGTTCATGAGTCTCCTTCGGCGACGGTTTCTTCGGATGCTGCGACGACGGCGGCCGGCCCGCGGTACCGGGCAGCCTGGATGATGACGCTGAGGACCAGGAGGTCGTAACAGACCCAGGCCGTGTTCACGAGCGTACCCGTCCCGTCCGCCGTGCCGGCGATGACGCGGATCACACCGATCACGAGCGCCAGCACGAGCACCGCGATCGCGGTGAGCTGCGGCCAGATCTCCCGCCACGGGATGCCCCGGGTGTCCCGGCCGTCCTTCTTGGTCACGGCGAAACTCAGCGGGCGGCCGAAGGCGACATTCGCCACCGCCGTCCAGCAGGCGCGGATCCAGACGGGGAAGAGCGCCAGCGAGTACTGCTGGCCGCGCCAGGTCTTCATGCCCCGGGCCACCACGACGAACAGCAACTGGTTGACGATGAACGCCGGAAGGAACCGGGCGAAGAAGTCGCCGCTCCAGGCCGTCACGGGCAGGACGCCGAAGACCAGATAGATGACCGGGGCCGCGAGGTAGGCCAGCGCGGCGAAGCCGGAGAGGTAGCTCCACATCGTGGCGAAGTACATGAGCCGCTGCCCGCCGGACAGGCCGCGCTTGACCAGCGGATTGTCCCTGAGCATGACCTGGAGGGTGCCCTGCGCCCAGCGGAGCCGCTGCGTCAGCATGGTGCGCAGGTCCTCGGGCGCCAGGCCCCGGGCGAGGATCTCGTGGTGGTACACGCTCCGCCAGCCCTGGGAGTGCAGCTGCATGGCGGTGGCCATGTCCTCGGTGACGGAAATGGTCGCCATCGGCAGGATGGGCTGGGCCTCGGATCCGCGGTCGATCCGCAGCGCCTCCAGCAGGCGCTGCACGGCCTCGACCGCTCCCAGCGGAGACAGCTCCGCGGCGGCCAGCCGGTCGAGGCGGGTTTCGTCGACCACCAGCAGATCGAGTTCCGCGTCGCGCTCGATCGGCAGGCTCGCGATGACCTCCAGGTCTTCGCGGATGCCGGCGAAGTCGCGTGCCAGGAGGGACTGTGCGGAACGGTCGACGGCGTCGCTCAGGGTCGCGGTCGCCTCGGCCAGCGGGGCGCCGCCGAGCACGGCCTCCCGGGCGCGGACGATCTCCGCTCGCAGAGCACCGAGTTCGCGGCTCAGTTCCGGGTCGTCCGCCGCCCGGGCTTCCCGGCCGATCAGGGAGTCCGCGGCCTTCAGAGCCTTCAGGGTCGACTGCGTGACGTCCTGCACGTAGCCGACGATGCCGAGCCGCATGAGGGCCTCGCGGCGCAGCACCGCGTTGGAGCCGCAGAAGAACGCGGCGTTCCAGCCGTCCTTGCCCTGCTGGATGGGGCCGTAGAACAGGGGCGCCTGGCTGCCGAGCGGATCGGCATCGTCCACGTTGATGAACCACTGCGGGGTCTGGACGAGGGCGACCTCCGGGTCGTCGGCGAAGTAGCCCAGCGTGCGGTGCAGGATGAGCGGGTCCGGCACCTGGTCGGCGTCGAGGATCAGGAGGAATTCGCCGTCGGTCTCGAAGAGCGCGTTGTTGAGGTTGCCCGCCTTGGCATGGCGGGGCTTGCCGATCCAGTCGTCGGAGCGGGTCAGGTAGCCGATTCCGGCCTCCTCGGCGGCTCGCTCCATCTCGGGGCGGGCGCCGTCGTCGAGGATCCAGGTGGTGTGCGGATAGGCGATCCGCTGCGCGGCCCGCGCCGTGGCCATCACGAGCTCGAGGGGCTCGTTGTAGGTGGTGATGAAGACGTCCGCGGTGCCCTGGGGTTCGGACTGTGGCCGGGGCCGGTCCTTGGCGCGCCACATGGTGAGGGCGAAGAGGAAGGTGTCGATCAGGCTGTACGTCTCGGCGAGCACGAGCGGCACCGCGATCCACCACGCGGCCCAGTCCACCGAGGCGAGCCAGCGCCACACGATGTAGTTGACGCCGAGCAGCACCGAGAGGACGGCGAGGATCCTGATGAGGACGAAGCGCGTCGTCATGCGTCCCTCCGGATGATCAGCACGGTGATGTCATCGCTCGCGCGCTCGTCATGCGCCAGTCGGGATGCCTCCCGCGCGGCGCCTTCGGGACCAAGGTCACGGATGACGCGTTCGACATGCCCGAAGGGGTCCTGCGGGTCGAGGACGTCCAGCAGACCGTCGCTGCAGCAGACGAAGCAGTCGCCGGGCGCGAGGGTCGCGACGGCGGGCTCACGTTCCTTCGCCGTGCCGAGCCCCATGCCGAGCGGCAGTCCGAGCGAGCGCAGGTGGTCCCAGCCGCCGTCGGCCCGGATGATGAAGGCGAGACCGTGCCCGGCATCGACCAGTTCCACGCGGCCCGCGCCGGGATGGACGTCGGCGTGGACCGCGGTCACGAACATGCCCGTGTCTCCGAGGTCCTGCTCGACGAGGCGGTCGGCTTCGGCCATCGCCTCCGCCAGCGAGCGGCCGGGTGCGGTGCGCAGTGAGGCTCGCACGCCCGCGGCGACGAGTGCGGGCCCGGTGCCCTTGCCCATGACATCGGCCAGGGTCAGGCGCAGGGTGCCGTCGAGGAGCGCGACGTCGTAGAAATCGCCGGACAGGCGTCCGCGGGGTGAGACCGAGGCCGCGATCGTGTAACCGTCCAGTTCCGGATTGCTTTGCGGGCGGAGGGAGCGCTGGATGACTTCGGCATGGTCGAGCTCCTGGTCACGGGCCAGTTCGGTCTGCACCCAGAACGCGAGATCCCGGAGCAGAGCACCTTGGGACTCGCCGAATTCGCGGGGCGTGGTGTCGAGGATGCACAGGGTGCCGATGGGTTCGCCGCCCGGCGCGTGCAGCGGGTGCCCCGCGTAGAACCGGAGGTGGGGGTCGCCGAGGACGAAGGGATTCTCCGCGAACTCCGGCGTCGTGCTCGCGTCCTCGACGATCACGGTCGCATCCTGCCGGACCGTGTAGTCGCAGAAGGAGTCCTCGCGGGGCGCTTCGGCGCCGCCCAGGCCGATCTGGGATTTGCGCCATTGCCGGTCCCGGTCCAGGAGCGAGACGCTGACCATGGGGACGCCGAACATCTCCTTGGCGAGGCGGGCCACACGGTCCACCCTCTCGTCCGGCGGGGTGTCCAGGATCCCCATCCGGTCCAGTGCTTGCTGGCGTCGTGCCTCGTCGACCATGCAGCCCCCTTCATGTCTTACCTGAGTCTAGACATGTGCCGCGTCCCACGTCAGGGGCATGTCGTCGGGAATCTTCGTGGCTCGGCCTCAACCGCGGAACACACTGACGAACTCGTCCACCAGGGCGGTGCTCACTGGAGGCGTCACGACGCCGATCACGCGGTGCGCGGCGGGATGGTCGATGGCCACTTCGGCGACCTCGAGGCCGGATCCGAGGCTCGGCGGGAGGACGGAGACGCCGAGTCCGGCCGCCGCGAGGCCGCGTGCGTCACGTGTGTCGTCCACTTCGAAGGTGGCGTTCGGCAGCTCGCCGCGGGTCCCGAGAATCCGATGCACCGAGTCATGCAGACCGTACCCGCGGCGCAGGATGATGAGGTCCTGGGTCTTCAGCTCCGCGGCCGTCACGGGCCTGCCGCGGTGTGCGAACGGATGCTGGGGACTCATGGCGGCCACGAGCGGTTCGGTGAAGAACTCGACGGTGCGCAGATCATCGACGTGCGGCGGATCCGCGACGACGGCGAGATCCACCTCACCGCCCCGCACCCGGCTGATGCAGGCGGCCCGCGAGCCGTGGCTGAGTTCGAAGCGCACCTTGGGATGGCGCGCGGTCAGTCGCGCGACGGCCCGCGGGACGTAGGTCTCTCCGAGGACGTTCTGGTACGCCACGGAGATCACGGCGTCCTCCTGCCGGCCGTACGCCCGGGCGGCGGCGACGCCGTCCTCCACCCGCGCAAGGGCGCTCGCGGCCGCTTCCGCCAGGATGCCGCCGGCCTCGGTCAGACGCACCCCTCGTCCCACGCGCTGGAGCAGCGGCACTCCCAGGAGCTCGCCGAGCCGGGCGAGGGACCGGCTCGCCGAGGGCTGGGGTATCCCGAGTTCCTCGGCCGCGGCCGTCACCGAGCCCGTGCGGGACAGCTCGACCAGCAGTGGCAGATGGGGGAGCAACCGGCGCACGAGCAGAGGATTCATATCCATAGTGGATGAGTCTAGGGCGTATTGGCATTAGTCATACCCCCATTGCGTGAGTACCGTCGGGAGGGTGAGTCCTCCAACCTCTCCACCATCCGTCGTGGCGGCGTCCACGCCCGGCGCACCCGCCCCTGGTGACCATCGTGCGGATCCCGGGGGCGAACCCGCGGAGCAGCGCAGAGACCGCCGGATGATGGCGGCTCTCGTGGCGGCCGGCGTCGCGAGCTTCGCCCAGTTGTATGCGATTCAGGGGGTGCTGCCGGGGATCGCCCGGGAGCTGTCATTGAGCGCGTCGACGGCGGCACTGAGCGTCTCGGCCGCGACCACGGGGCTCGCGGTGGGTGTGCTGCTCTGGGCCGCGATCGCCGACCGGATCGGGCGACTGCCGTGCATGCGGATCGCGGTGGCCGGGACCGTGGTGCTCGGGCTGGCGACGGCCTTCGCACCCGGCCTGGAGGTCCTTCTTGGACTGCGGTTCCTCACGGGCCTCGTGGTCGGCGGCGTCCCGGTGCTCGCCGTCGCGTATGTGTATGAGCAGCTGGCAGGTGCCCGCGCGGCGGTCGCGGCGACCGTGTACATCTCGGGAACCACCGTCGGGGGAGCGCTGGGGCGGCTCGTGGCCGGACCGCTCGGGGCGTGGTTCGGGTGGCGGAGCGCCCTGCTCGGCGTGGGGTTGGTGAGTCTGGCGGCCGCGGCACTTTTCCTCTGGCTCGCTCCCCGGGAACGGGGAGCGCGGCCGGCGGGTGCTGAGAGGAGCCCGGGCCGCATCGCCGATTCCGAGCCGGTGCCGGGCCGCATCCGCCAGGCGCTCCGGGCCGCACCACTCGTCGTGCTGTATGTGCAGGCGTTCCTGGTGACGGGCAGCTTCGTGGCCGTGTTCAACTTCCTGACGTTCCGGCTCGAAGCGGCGCCGTTCTTCCTGCCGGCGGCGCTCGCCTCCCTGGTGTTCCTGGCCTATTTCGCGGGGACGGCGTCGTCGCGGCTGGCCGGACGGTGGCTCAGCCGCCGGGGCTTCGCGTGGACCAGTCTGTACGGCGTGCTCGCCATGATCGCGGGCCTCGCGATCCTGCTGGTCGACCGGCTGCCCGCGATCATCGTGGGCCTGCTGCTCTTCACCGCGGGGAACTTCATGTCCCACGCCGCGGCCGTCGCCACGGTCGGAGCCCGGGCGGGGGAAGGGTTCCGCGGACAGGCCAGCGCCCTCTACAACATCGCCTTCTACCTGGGCTCGTCCGTGCTCGGCTGGCTGCTGGGCCTCGCGTTCGACGGCGTGGGCTGGCTCGGGATGACCTGCGGCATCGCCGGTGCGCTGCTCGTCGTCGTGGTCCTCAACGTGGTGGGACTCCGGCGGGCGGCGGGCCGGGCCTAGCCCATGTCGCCAGCTCACCCCGCCCAGGCCATCGGCCTTCCGCTTCGCGGAACCGGATCGCCAGGAGCAACGGGGCGACGTCGAAGGTGCGGATGTTGAGGCTGAGCCGGGCGCCGTCGCGACCACCACACGATCGCCGCGATCAGCAGGGCTGCTGCGAGGAGGATCAGCGTTCTGAGCAGGATCGCCGGGGTCATGGCTCGATGGTACTCAGCCGCCGGGCGCTCAGCCCTGGGCTGTCCGGGTCTGGATTCGGCGTGCTGGATGCCGTGTACTGAACGCATGGACTCACGGCACACCCGCTTCGCCCTCGACGCCGTCACCGCCCGCCGTATCGTCGCCGAGGACCCCACCCTCGGAGCACGACGGGCCCTGGTCGGCCCGGCCGTGCTCCGCAGCGAGGTGCTGGCGTTGCTTTATGGCGAGGCCCACGCCGGACTCCTGGACGACAAGGACGCCCGGGCGCAGCTCACCGGTCTGGCGGCTCTCCGGATCCGCCTCTTGGGGGACCGCGTCAGCCGCGCCACGGCGTGGAGGATCGCACGGCAGCTCGGCTGGGACGACGTCCGACCGGCGGAATACCTCGCCGTGGCGTCCTTGCAGGCCGACGTCCTCGTGACGGCCGATGAGCACCTGATCGCCGCCGCGGACGGGATCATTCCGGTGGTGGCGTATGAGGAGCTGCTCGGCTGAACCGGCCTACGACACCCGCTCCCACGACTCCACCGGCCCCTCGACCACGGTGAACAGCGGATGCGGCACCGGGCTGCTCGCAGCCCACCGCTCGGCGTCGGCGGGGCTGCGGCGCTCCAGCTTGGCGCCCAGATGGGCCCACTCGTACGCCAGCTGGCCGCTCGTGACGGGGATGGCGCCATCCGGTATTCCCGGGCGAAGGATGCGGTCGGCGTCGAAGCGGTACCCACGTGCAGTCGCCTCGGCCTGGACCGCGCTCAGGTACGCGCCGACGGCGGCCAGCGGCTCGGCCGTTGCGCGGAACCGCACCAGTTGCGGATGGTTCTGATAGCCCTGGGTCCGGCCGGACAGCACGGCCTGTGCGAGCAGCGTCTCGCGCCAGCACGCGACGAGCCCGGCCCTGTCCAGTTGGCTGGGATGCACGGACCAGATCCTCACGGGTCACTCACCTCCCGGCGTCGGCGCGCGTCGCGTGAAAGGGTAGGTCGTCTGAAAGGGATAAGGGGGCGCCGGGGAACATGCTGAGAGCCTATCGGGCATCTCCGGCAGTCTCGTCCGGTCCAGCCGCACAACATGTCGGCCGAAGCGGCTCTTGTCAGGGCGGTGACTTCGGCGGAGAGTAGTGTCGCTGACAAGTGACGACATCGCACAGGAAAGCAGGTTCACGCATGGACACGGCCGCCAAGGAACGCGTCAAGGAAGCCCTCAAGGCGCAGGCACTCTCGGAGAACAAGGCTGTCGCGGACGACGCGGCGGCGGAACACTCCGCGGCCGAAGTCGACACCAGTTCCCCCATCGAGCCGGACGACCTCTCCCATTCGGACGAGGAAGGCGAGTTCGTCGAGCTCTTCCAGGGCGTGGAAGCTCACCAGAAGGAGCTCCTGGCGGCCATCGACGCGCTCGATGTCAGCGTGACGGAGACTGTGCGCCCGGGTGCCATCGTCGCGTACGGCGGAGACCACTATGTGGTGGGGGTCGCCTCCAGTTCCTTCGACTGCGACGGTGTCAGCTACGAGGGCATCGCCCCGGGGTCGCCCGTGTTCGACGCGATCCAGGGGCTGCGTGAGGGTGACAGCTTCAGCTTCCGCGGCGCGGATCACCGGCTCGACCTGGTGGTCTGAGGCTCCGGCCCACCGAGCAGGCCTCAGGCCGGTGATACACGCACCGTCGACCTCGTTCGCTGCTTCAGACCCTGCCTGACTGCTCCCGCTGGACCGCCTCCAGTTGAGCGCGGAGATGAACCCGCACCGGTTCGTCCGCCGTCAGGTGAAGGGCCCGCTCCAGGCATTCGGCGGCGGCGTCGAGGCTTCCTGCGCTTCTGAGCGCATCCGCGCGTGCGACGGCGTACGGCTGGAAACGCTCGCATTCCTGCGGATGCTGCTCAGCCAGTTCATCGAGGCGACGGAGGGCGGCCAGGGGTCCGTCCGTACGCCGGAGGACCGCGGCTTCCGCCACCCGGGAGCCCAGCGTCGGCGCCACGAGGTTCAGTGCGGCGTACAAGGTGCCCAACGCGGCCCACTCCGTCCGGCCGGTCCGGGCGCGGTCGGCGTGCACCGCCTGGATCGCGGCTTCCAGCTGAAACCGCCCCGGTGTGCCGCGATCTCCCGACTCGGAGGTCACGTCCGAGGCCCTCCGCAGGTATCCCTCGGCGCGGTGCAGAAGTGCGGTGTTCCAGGAGCCGGGGTCCTGATCCTCGAGCGGCACGTAGGTGCCCCCGACAGGTCGCGACAAGAGAAACGCGGCCAGCGCGGCCAGGGACCAGGACTCCGCGTCGTTGCCGAGGCAGTCGGCGGCGATCTCGGCGAGAAACAGTCCCTCGGACACCATCGGCCAAGGCATGGGATCGCCTTGAACCGGACGGCTCTGAACCGGGTCGCCCTGAACCGGGTCACCCTGAACCGGGTCGTCCTGGGCTGAGCCACCCTGAGCCGAGCCCGTGGTGCCGGCCGGCGCCGCGATGGACAGGCACCCGTACACCGCTTCCAGGACCGAGGGCAGCCTGGAGGCGAGTGCCTCACGACCCGGCAGCTCGAACGGGATCCCCGCGTCCCTGATCCGGCGCTTCGCCCGCACCAGCCGTTGTGCCATGGTGGCGGCCGGGATCGCGAAGGCGGCGCCGATCTGCGCCGCATCGAACCCCAGCACCGTCTGAAGCATCAGGGGTGTGCGGATGTCCTCCGCGATCGCGGGATGAGCGCAGGTCAGCAGCAACGACAACCGCCGGTCCGGGAAGGCCGTGCCCTCCGGTGAGTCCATTGCCGTCACCTCGATTCCCTCCAGCGCGGCTGCCAGCCGGTGCCGGGCGGACTTCCACTCGTCCCGTTGCCGGTTGCGCGCCACGGTGAGCAGCCAGCCTTCCGGGCTCGTCGGCACGCCGTCCACAGGCCAGCGCCGTAAGGCTCGTTCGAACGCGTCGGCCAAGGCGTCCTCCGCGAGGAGCACGTCTCCGGTGCCGGCGGCCAGGGCGGCGATCAGGCGGCCGTACGACGCGCGGGCGGCCAGTTCCGCTGCGGCCCGCGCGTCGGCGTCGTGTTCGGACATCGACCGCAGGGTCAGCCGTTCGGCACCCACACGCCGTCCACGGTATGGGTGGCGCCCGGCCGGATCTCGACCGCGCCCCACTGTGCCCCGGGCGCCTGGCCGGCCCACTCGAGGGCGGCGTCCAGGTCCGGCACATCCAGCACGAAGTACCCGCCGAGCTGTTCCTTCGTGTCGGCGAAAGGCCCGTCCTGGACTCGCAGTTGCCCGTCCCGGACGGTCACCGTGGTGCTGGCGTGGGAGGGCTGCAGCACCTCCGCGCCGAGTAGCACGCCGGCCTGCTGCAGGGTCGCGGCGTAGGAACGCATCGCCTCCTGACCTTGAGCCAGGACCTCCGGGCCGAGCTCCTCGGGGCTCATCTCCGGGTAATGCAGCAACAGGGTGTATCGCATGACTTTTCCTCCTTCACTCGATGGTGGCCCTTGGCGGGCTCAGCTACAAGACGATCGAGAGGCCTGTGGATCGACAGGCCGGAAGAATTTCCACAGAAGTTTCTCGAAATCAGCGCCCGGCTCCGACTCGGGATACTGTCGAAGGCGGAACGGCTTGAGCGACCAGCAGGCGGTCAGCAACAGGCGGACTGATAGGAGGCCGAGTGCGGCAGAGGGAGAGGGGAACCGTGGGACATCCCAGGACAGGCAGGAACCGGACCAGCGAGACAGTACGGGCACGGGTTCGGGCCGAGGCGGTGCGGGGAGCATGACCAGGACCTTTCGCATTCTGTATTTCGTGATCCTGGCGGCCGCCGTCGTCTTCGCGGTGGTCCGGGACGACATGTCCTTCTGGGGCCGGTTCCTCACGGTGCTGTTCCCGCTGTTCGTCGTGATCGTCAACGAGATCCAGCTCTGGCGGGACCGGAGGCGAGAAGCCGAGGTCAAGGCCCACGAGCAGCCCGGGCTCGCGAACGACCTGCATCACGCCTACCGCGAAGAGCGCTGACCGGCCGGGGGTGGGCCGGGGCCGAGGGTTGAACTCCAAGGCCGCCGGCCCGACCTCTCAGGCGGAGACCTCCCAGCGGTCCGTGGTGAGGTCTTCCAGCACGTCCGGATCGACGTCCACGCCGAGACCCGGCCGGTCGGACACCAGGACCTCCGGGATGCGGAACTCGAGGTTCCCCGGTTCGCGGGTGAACTTCACCGGACCGGACAGTTCCGTGGACACGATCGCCGGATGGGCGAGGGCCAGATGGTATCCGGCTGCGGAGGCGATGCTCGTCTCCAGCATCGATCCCACCTGGACCGAGAAGCCGGCGAGTTCGGCCTGTGTGGCCAGGCGGTGGCAGGGGGTGATGCCGCCGCTCTTCTGGAGCTTGAGGTTCACCATGTCCACGCTGCGGGCCTTGACGAAGCGGGCGAGGTCCGCCTGGGCCACCACCGCCTCATCCGCCATCAGCCGGACTCCGACCTGCGCCCTGATCAGTTCGAACCCGTCCACGTCGTCCGCCCGGATGGGCTGCTCCACCCAGTCGATTCCGAACGGCTCGAGTTCCCGGATCATCGCGATCGCCGTGGCGGGGTCGCCCCATCCCTGGTTGGCGTCCACCCGGATGGCGAGGTCGTGGCCGATCGCGGCGCGCACCGCCCGGACTCGCTCGACGTCGAGCCCATCGCGGCCGCCGAGCTTCATCTTCAGGTGACGGAATCCCTCGTCCCGTGCCTCCACGGCCTGGGCGGCCAGGGTGTCGGGGGCGAGGATGCTCATCACACGAGCGATCGTGGGGTTCTCCGGCTTCCGTCCACCGAGCAGTGCATAGACCGGGCGGTCCGCGGCCTTGCCCGCGAGGTCCCAGCAGGCGATGTCGACGGCGGCCTTGGCCGATCCGTTGCCTTTCAACGCGGCGTCCATCCGCTGGTGAATCGCGGTGATGTCACGCGGGTCCAGACCGAGGACCGCCGGCAGCAGCAGGGTGCGCAGGGCCTCCACAGCGCCTCCGGGAGTCTCGCCCGTGACGTGTGCGTCCGGCACGCTCTCTCCGAAACCGACCAGGCCGTCGTCGGTCTCCAGGGTCAGCACGATGCTGGGCATAGTGGCGTAGGTGTCGTAGGACACCACGAACGGTTCCTTCAGCGGAACCTCCAGCAGGGAGATGGAGGCTTTGGTGATCTTCATCGTGCGTTCTCCAGATCATCGAGCTTGGTGGACATGGTCGCCGGGGCGGGGGAGAGGCGGTACCAGCCGTCGCGCGTCACACCGTCGGCGGTCCGTCCCGCAGCGAACGCGGATTCGAAGACCTCCCTCAGCTCCCGGCGCCAGGCCGCGGCCAGGTCCGGACTCTGCGCGCGCAAGGCGACGATGTCCCGGGGAGCCCGAGCCCACAGCGTGTCCTCTGACTGCAGCAAGTGCGCCTCGCCGTCCGGGCCGGCGCCGAGGACGGTGGCGTCGAGGCCGGAGGGGAGCTCCACATCGCGGGGGCGGCCTTCGCTGCAGGCCACCGCGTCGTCGCTGGCGAGAGGCCACACGGCGACGAGGCGGTCGCTCTCGTCTTGGGCGTTGATCTCGTCGTCCATGATCCCGTAGAAGTTCCGGGTGTATTCGATGACGTGCGCGCCCAATTTGGCCAGGTTGAAACGGGCGTTCCGGCTCACGAGCGGGTCGAAGGTCCAGCTCATGGTCTCGATGCCCCGTTCCAGGCACCAGGCCCTCTGGTGTTGCTTGAGAGCGAAGCCCACGCCCTTGTCGCCGATGTCCGGGGCCACCCCTGCGATGAGCGAGTAGCTGCCGTGTTCCGGGGTGACGAGCGCGACCGCCGCACCGCAGACGCGGCCATCCGGCAGATAAGCGGTGGAGATGTTGCAGCCCGCGTGCGAGATGCCCCGGAGCACATCGAACGGGATGGGTGCGCCCTGTGGGGACATGCCCCAGATGGACACCAGGAGCGCCTCGATCTCACGATGGCGTTCGAGGTCATGCTCATCACGGACGGTCACACCGGCGGCGTCGGCGGCGGCTTGCGCCGCTCGCTGCGCCTGAGCCGTCAACGGATGCGGGGAGGAGAGGGAAGACATGGTTCCACTCTGGGGGACGATCACGCGATCCGGCTTCGGTGGAAAGCACTAAGATCGTCTCAATTCGTAGTGCTTCGCCACTAAGGAGAGACCGTCGCGGCAGCGCGTGCGGACATCCGACCGCAGCCAGATCCAGGAGAGCCCATGGAACCGATCGACCGCGCTCCAGCCGCGCGCTCCGTGCGCGACCTCACCGCGGTGCTGAACTCGTCCGGCCTGGCCGTGGATCATCTGGGGCCGGACAGGCCGCTCACTCTGGTGAGCCCTGTGATCCTGGACCCTCTGGAATCGCTTCAGGACGCGCCCGGAGGCCTGCTGCTCGGCGTCGGCGTCACGGAGGACGGGGCCACCTCCACCCTGCGGGATGCGGCGGATGCCGGCTACGCCGCCGTCGTGCTCAAAAGGACGGCGAGCCTGGTGGCGGAGCCAGACAGGGCCCGGCGTCTGAGCGCCGTGGCGGCATCGGCCGGCGTCGCCGTGCTCGTGGTGGAGGGGGAGCTGTCCTGGCGGCAGCTCGACACGCTGCTGGAGTCGGCCCTGGGCGCGGTCGCCGAGGCCGGCGGCGCTCCCACCGCGCTGGGCGCCGGCGATCTGTTCGCGCTCGCCAACGCCATCGCCGCGATGGTGGGCGGCGCCACGACGATCGAGAACCTTCAGGAGGAGGTCCTCGCCTATTCGACGCTGCCTGATCAGCCGATCGACCTGGACCGCCAGCAGGGCATCCTGGGGCGGCAGGTCCCGCATCTTCCGGAGAACGCCGCGCAGTACGCCTCGGTCTTCCGCGCTCGCGGCGCCGTGCGGATTCCTGGTTCGGGTGATGCGATGGGCCGGATGGCGGTCGCGGTCCGCGCCGGAAACGAGCCTCTCGGCTCCGTGTGGGTGGTGGACCCCGGCGATGACCTCCCCGACCACGCCGCAGCCGCCCTCGAACGCGCCGCCGACATCGCGGCCCTCCACCTCCTCAGGGCTCGCAGTGGCCGCGACCTGGCCCGCCTGCGACGCTCCGAAGGCCTGCGCCGGCTGATCCACGGCGACGACGACGCCCCTCTGGTCGCGCGCCACCTGAACCTCGGGCTGCGGCCGCCCTTCGCCGTGCTCGCCTTCGAGCCCGACCCCACCCCGGGCGCTGACGCCGTCACCCTGACCCGCCTGACGGACCTGGTGAGCACGCTGACGGAGTCGCAGCGCCGGGGGACATGGTGCGTGGAGGAGGACGGGGTGATCTACGCGGTGCTCGGCGAGGTGGGTGCGAAGGAACAGCCGGCTCTCCGCACCCTGGCCCGCCGCGTCATGGACCGTGCCTCCGGAGCTCTCGGTGTGACGCTCCGGGCGGCCCTGGGCGCGGTCGTGACATCGGTGACGGCCATCGCCACCTCGCGGCGTTCGGCCGATCAGGCGCTGCTGCTCCTGGACCCGGAGGGGGAGCGCTTCGTCAGCGCGTCCGATCTGCACAGCAGGCTGGCTCTGCTGGAGCTCGGCGCGTTCCTCCAGACGAAGGAGCAACTTTTCTCCCCGGCGGCTCTGGCCATGGTCCGTCATGACGACGACCATGGCAGCGAGTATTCCCGGACCGTCCTCGCGTACCTCGAATCGGGCCGCGATTCGGCGACGACGGCAGCCGCGCTCTCCCTGCACCAGAACACGCTCCGGTACCGGCTGAAGCGGGTCCAGGAGCTGTTCGGTGTGGATCTCCGTCACGCGGACGACGTGCTCCTGCTGTGGATCAGTCTCAGGGTGGTGCATCTGACAGGGACTCCTGTAGACTGAACATGTTGTTGTGTTTGGCATTTTGTATTTCAGTATTTGCGGTCCCCGGATCGCACCTTTCTGAAGCAACGGTGGAGAGCACCCCACACCGGAGGCCCGATCGTCGGGACCAACCTCCCCTTCAGTGAGGACTGAATTATGGCTACAGGTACAGTGAAGTGGTTCAACGCGGAAAAGGGCTTCGGCTTCATTTCCCCCGATGACGGCAGCCAGGACGTGTTCGCGCACTTCTCCGCGATCAACTCCTCGGGCTACCGCTCCCTCGAAGAGAACCAGAAGGTCTCCTTCGAGATCCAGCAGGGCCCCAAGGGCCCGCAGGCTGCAGACATCCAGCCTCTCTGAGACTCTCAGTATCCACCGCAGGGCCGGTTTTCACCGGCCCTGCGGTGTTTTAAGCCCGCGACGTTCTCAGCGGCGTGAGATTTCGCGCGCTGCGGTCACACACACGGCGCGCGAAGCCTCCGAGAGATGGCCGCCGGTCCTAGCCCTCCGCCGTCGCGCGTTTGACCAGCTCCACGATCTTCGCCTCGACCGCCGGCGTGAGCTTCGTGAGGGCGTACGAGGTGGGCCACAGGTCACCGTCGTCCAGGGTCGCGCTCTCCTGGAAGCCCAGCGTCGCGTAGCGGGCCTTGAACTTCTTCGCGTCCTGGAAGAACAGGACCGATTTCCCGGCCTTGTTCGCATAGCTCTGCATGCCGTACCAGAGCTTGGGGCTGAGCTGAGGCGCGTGTTCCAGGACGATCTGGTGGACCTTCTCCGCCAGGATCCGGTCCGGTTCGTCCATGGAGGCGATCTTCTCCTCGACTTCCGCCGCCAGTTCCTCCGGAGTGGCCTTGTTCTTGCCGCGTGAGGCTTTGACCTCCCGGGACCGTTCCTTCATCGCGGCGCGTTCCTCGTCGCTGAAGGCGGGGCCGCTATCCTTTTCTGCCATGCTTCGTCCTCTCCCGGTGGGGCTTTTTCAGCCTAGGCGACGGCGGCCCGGCGGGGAACGGACTCCGGCCTGGAAAGCGCCTGCGCGATCACCCTCAGCGCAGTGGCGAGGCCCGCCACTCGTCCTCCAGCATCGCGAACACGAGCTCGGTGGACCATTCGCCCTCGAACCATTCGTTCTGGACCAGCCTGGCCTCGAGCCGCATCCCGAGCCGCTCGGCCACACGCGCGGAGGCGGTGTTGCGCTCGTCGAGCCGGGCGACCATGCGATGCAGACCTAGGCCGTCGAATCCCAGGCGCAGCATCGCGGTCGCGGCCTCGGTGGCGTAGCCGAGCCCCGTCGCCTCAGGGGAGAGGATGTACCCGACCTCGCCGGCGCGGTGTTCGGCGCTGTGCCAGAAGAGGACGGCGTCACCCACCAGCCGTCCCGTCGCGCGCTCTTCGAGGGCGAGCGTGAGGGACTGGCCCGGTTCGGTCAGCTCGGTCCGGCCCCAGCGTCCGGCGATCCGGTCGGCGATGTCCTCCCGGGTCAAGGGGCCGTAGGGGACGAAGCGGACCACGTCCGGCTGAGATTTGTAGCGCAGCATGGGGTCGATGTCCTGGGCGGTCATGGGCCGCAGCAGGAGCCGGTCGGTGTGGACGGGATATTCGGGGCTCAGCACAGCTCGATGCTAGGCCTCAGCGCGTCACACACCCGGTCGAACGCACCAGCGTGCCTGCCTCGCGCCGAGGATCACGACCTCACGAGGGTGATCGCCTGGGCGCGGTCCCGCACGGCGAGCTTGGCGAAGAGCGAATTGATGTGGGTCTTGACGGTCGAAATCCCCAGGAAGAGCGTCCCCGCGATCTCACCGTTGCTGAGCCCGTCCGCCACGAGTGCCAGAACCTCGGCCTCCCGGCGCGTGAGCTGCGGGAACCGCGTCTGGAGGCCGTCGGCGTCGTCGACCGCGCGGGGAGGATCAGCGGGTGCGGCGGCGCCCTGGCTGAGGGCGGTGACCAGGACGGCGCTCACTTCCGGCGCGAAGGTCGACTGACCGCGGGCGACGGCGCGGACGGCCGCTGCCAGTTCGGCCCGCCCGGCGTCCTTGGTCAGATAGCCGCGGGCGCCGGCGGTCAGGGCGCGGAGGATCGACTCATCGTCGGCGAACGTGGTGAGGACCAGGACGGCCGTGTCCGGGAAGTCTGCCGTGATCCTGGCCGTGGCGCCCACGCCGTCGAGGCCGGGCATCCTCAGGTCCATGAGGACCACGTCCGGACGCAGCTCCGCAGTCCGGGCGACGGCCTCCTCGCCGTCCGCCGCCTCGGCGACCACTTCCAGACCCGGCACAAGGCGCAGCACCGTGACGAGGCCGTCCCGGACGATAGCCTGGTCATCCGCCACCACGATGCGGATCAGGGGTTCCGTCTGCGCGGGATCGTCGTGCGTCACAGCGCAGCCTCCGCGGTCACGACGAAGCGGTCGCCCTGGACCCCGGCCCGCACGGACGATCTGGGCCCCAGTGCCTCGAACCGCTCCCGCATGCCGGTCAGCCCGTACCCGCGGCCCGGGGAATCCCCGGCAGGTGACTCCGTGTCGGGGAGGGGGTTGGAGACGGTCAGGGTCACAGTGTCTTCCTTCCAGGTGAGCCCGGCCCGGACCGGCTCTCCGGGGGCGTGTTTGCGCGCATTGCTGAGAGCTTCCTGCACAGCGCGCAGGAGCGCGTCGGCCGTGCGGTCACTCAGCGGATGCGCCGTTCCGGTCTCGGTGAAGTCCACGACCCCGCCGAGGGATCGGTGCGCCTGCAGGAGCTGTTCGACGCCGGGAGTCACGGCGTCCAGCGCTGCGGCCTGGATGACCGCGGCTGCTTGCGGGTCCCGCAGTGTCGCGACGGCGCGGCGGGCCTCGCTCAGCCCATCGGACGCCAGACGCCTCGCGGCCGCGACCCGCTCGGCCGCCGCGGAATGGTCGCCGGTTTCGAGCAGGGCCTCGGCGGCGTCGAGCTGAAGGACGAGTCCTCCGAGACTGTGGGCCAGCACGTCGTGCAGATCGCGGGCGATCGCGACCCGTTCCGCGTCCTGCCGCATGGCCAGTTCCCGCTCCCGCAGGAGCGCGGCTTGGGCCTCCGCCTCGCGGAACTGCCGGCGGCTGAACCCCCCGACCGCCGCGAGGATCAGACCACCCATCATGGTCACGACGGCGGGAACCGAGGCGTGCACGGGCACCCCGCTCACGGCCACGAGCGCGCAGCTCACGAGAGCGGCCGCGACGCCCCGGACCAGCGGAACGGCCGGGGTTGAGATCACGATGAGGATGCCGATCGCGGCAGGGACCACCGTCAGGCCGTCGGTGGGCCCGGCCGACGCGGCTCCGGTGAGCGCCGCCACGAGTCCCAGCGGGACATCCGCACGCCGATCCCGCCAGACGAGACCGGACAGGCCGCGGACGGCCCACGCCGTCAGGGACAGCCCCGCGAGGATCGCCGCCCAGAGGGGCCGGCCGCCGTCGTCCCCGCGGAACAGGGCATCGCCCACCACGGCGCTGCCGATCACGTTCAGCAGCGGGGCGGACCAGCCTCGCGGTTCGTCGGTGTTCATAGGACTATCATGCGGCAGGAGCGCGGTTCGGCAGAGCCGACGCCTCCGCGGACTGCCGTGCCACGCGTCCCGCGAAGATGAAGGCGCGGGCGGCACGGTTGGCGGCCAGCATCAGCAGGATCACCCCGGTCGAAGCGGCCAGATGGGAGCCTGCCATCCCGGCCAGCACGTCCACGCCGACTCGCACCACGATCACCAGGAACCACAGCGCCAGCCCCAGGCCGCCGGTGCGTGATTCATACGTGGCCAGTGAGTCACCCTTGCGTCCGCTGCGGACGGGGGTCGTTAGACGACGGAAGGAGGCGATGCGCCCCATGGCGGCGCCGATCCCGAGGGAGATGACCAGCTCGACGACCAGCACCGCCAGATCCAGGGGACTCAGGGAGGACGGCGGGGCGGTGTTGAGCAGGAAGGCCACCCCGACGACTCCCATCACCAGCGGAGTGCGCCACAGGCGGCTGATGTCGACCGGCCGCCAGGTCATCTGGCGGTAGCCGATCCAGCCGATCAGCGCGAGAGCGAGGAGTGCGTTGCCGAGCATCTGCAGGGACATGGCCTTGCCTTTCAGGATCTGTGCCGGCAGGTCTTGCCGGTGATTCCAGCCTCCCGTTTCCGGGTCCCGGCCGGGACCACCCCGAGGTGGAACGGCGGGTGGAGATCCAGGGTGGAGGCCCGCGAGCCCTGACCCTCTCGGAGGAGGGGTGCGGTGGGAGGCCGAGCCGGGCAAAATGCTGTGCATGACGTCTTTCCGCCTTCCGGGTGTGCCCGATGAGTTCCGCTCCCTGCGTCCCGGGGAAGGGGAAGCAACCGTCGACGGCGGAACCGTCACCCTCCGCGCGGCCGCCGGAGACGATCTCTTCAACAGGCCCGGCACGGACTCCGTGGTCCAGAGCGCCACGGTCTTCGCGTTCCCCGTGGAGGGCGATTTCATGCTGGAAGCCGAGGTCGAAGTCGACTTCCGGGACTGTTTCGACTCCGCCGTCCTGGTGGGCCACCTCGACGGTCTGCAATGGTTCAAGCTCTGTGCCGAACTCGATGAGGTCGGCCGGCCCCGGATCATGTCGGTCGTCACCCGAGACCGTTCCGACGACGCCACCGGCGTCCACCTCCCCGCCGGACCCGTGCGGCTGCGGATCTCACGGGCGGGCACCATGATCAGCCTGCACTATCACTCCGAGGGCCGCTGGGAACTGGCCCGCTACTTCGGATTCCCCCTCACGGGATCCGAGGGCGGGCTCAAGGTAGGGATCGCCGTCCAGTCGCCCCGCGGGAAGGGCACGACGGCGACCTTCCGCCACGTCTCGTTCCGCCCCACGGGCGTCACGGACGTCCGCTCAGGCGAGTGACCGGCAACCGGCAGGAGAGGCGATGACACCAGAGATGACGCCGCGGCCGGAGCAAGAGCCTGCTGCCGGGACGCTGCCCACCGATGCACTGCCCACCGACGTCCTGATTGTGGGCGCGGGCCCCACCGGTCTCATGCTGGCGGCCTGCCTGCAGCGGCTCGGGGTGCGGTTCCTCATCGCCGACGCCAAACACGGGCCCACCCGGGAATCCCGCGCCCTCGCGTTGCAGGCCCGCAGCCTCGAGATCTACGACCAGCTCGGGCTCGTGCAGCGGGTCCTCAAACAGGCGGCGGTGGCCCCGGCCATCGCCCCTGGATACAGGGAACACCCCTTCGCGACCGTCAGCTTCGGCAACCTGGGAAAGGGCCTCACCCCGTTCCCGGGCATCCACATCCTGGAACAGAGCCGCAACGAACGGCTCCTCGTGGCAGCCCTGGAGGAGCGCGGGGATTCCGTCCACTGGGGTCACCGGCTGCTCGGTCTGGAACAGGGCGGGGGCGGCGTCACCGCACGGCTCGGCGGCGGCGACGGAGATGTCCGCCGGGTCGAGGCCCGCTATCTGGTGGGTGCGGACGGCGCTTCCTCGACGGTGAGGGAACTCAGCGGAACACCTTTCGACGGGGTGACGAACCCGGACACCTTCTATGTGGCCGACGCGCGCGGCGTGACCGGACTGGTCGAGGACGCGGTCAATCTCCGCTTCAGCGCCGGCGACTTCCTGCTCACCTTCCCCCAGGGAGCGGTGGGGCACCACCGGCTGATCGGCGTCGTCCGCACGCCCGACGGCGAACAGGTCACCGAGAAGGAGACCCGCCGGACGGTAGGGCGTGAGTTCGGTGTCGGATACCGGGATTCGAGCTGGTTCTCCACCTACCGGGTCCACCACCGCGTGGCGGCACGGTTCCGCTCCGGGCGGGTGTTCCTCGCGGGGGACGCCGCCCATGTGCATTCCCCGGTCGGGGCTCAGGGGATGAACACGGGGCTGCAGGACGCGCACGGCCTGGCCTGCGCGCTCGCTGACGTGCTCCTCCGAGGTTCCGGAGACGAGCGGCTGGACCGGTACGAGGCCGAGCGGCGGCCCGTGGCGCTGCGCCTCGTGCGGACCACGGACCGGCTGTTCAGCACCATCACGGCGGATTCGCCGCTCGCCCGCGTGATCCGCGCCGGGGTCCTGCCCCGCCTGGCGCCGCTGCTCGGACGGGTGCTGCCGCGCCTGGCACGTCGCGCGAAGCTGTATGAGTACGTCTCGCAGATCCGGATCCACTACTGGATGAGCGCCGACGCCCGGCGCCGGGCGAAGGGCCGTCGGGACCGTCTCATCGGACGGCGGCTGGCCTGGAACGAGGACAATTTCGCGGCGCTCCGGAGCCTGGCCTGGCAGGTTCACGTCTACGGTGCAGCGGATCAGGCGTCGCTCGACCGCATGGGCCGGGAGAGCGGCCTGCCCGTCCATCATTTCGAGACTGTGCGGAACCCGCGGCTCGTGGGAGGACAGGCCGTGCTGGTGCGGCCCGACGGTTTCGTTCAGGACGCGCGGAAGCTGCCCGCCGCCGTCGCGGACTGGGCCGTGCACTCGACCCGCGACCGGGGCGTCAGGATTCCTGCTCCGGGGACGGGCTGAGCGCGGTCACCAGGAGGGCGCTCACCGGCAGACGGAACTCGCCGTCGCCGAAGCGCTCGACCAGCAGCGACGTGACCGAGCCGAACAGCCGGTCCGCGTCCTCGGGGCCGTCGAGCACGAGGTAGTTGTTCGTCGGCGTTCCGAACAGATGCGACCGCGCGATGCCCGCCCCCGTCGTCGGCCCGCTCAGGTGTTCGATGGTCCGCACCAGGACGGATGAGAAGCCTGCGGCTTCCAGCTCGCCGGTCAGCAGGGGTGGGTCGGCCAGGGAGAACGGCACGCGTTCCAGGAACGACGCCGCCTCCTCCTGCCCCAGTTCGTGCAGGGACTCGACGATCGACCGCGGCACCGGATTGTGCTCCAGGCTGTCCCAGACCGTGAACGCGAACAGCCCGCCGGGTCTGAGGACCCTCGCCACCTCCTGAAAGGCCCGATGCCGGTCGGGGAAGAACATGACGCCGAAGGCGCACGCCAGCGCGTCGAACGACCGGTCGTCGAAGGGAAGGCTGAGGGCGTCGGCCTGGCGCCATTCCAGCGTGGCGGAAGCAGGCTGGAGGGATGCGGCGCGGGCGAGCATGGCCGGGTTGAGGTCGGTGGCGGTCAGCAGCGCCTGGGGGAGTGCGGACGCCAGTTCACGCGTGACGACGCCGGTCCCGGCCGCGGTCTCCAGCACCCGGGCGGGTGCCGCAGCGGCGACGGTGGCGGCCAGATCGCAGGCGAAGTCCTGGAACATCAACGGCACCAGGACCTCGTCGTAGACGGTGGGGATCGAACCCACGAATTCCTTGTCCTTGGCATTCATGATCCATTGTCCCGCCGTCGGGGCGACGGGACCAGACCTCCGCGGACCCGGACTTGAGAGCGGCGCGGGCGTCAGCCCTGATGCTGCCGGATGAGCTCGCGCGCGATCTCGGCGGCCTCCTCCGCCGAGGCGCCGCGTGCGACGGCGATCCCCACCAGGTACGTCGTGAGGGGGCCGGCGGGGCGGGTCACGCCATGGGCGGCGTCGCGGGTCAGATCGAGCAGGAGGCCGGTGGGGACATCGAGATCCCCGAGGTTCAGGGCTGCGCTCAGATCGCTGACCCAGGCGTCGAGTTCGGCGGGGGTGGAGCTCATGTCAGGATTCCTCTCGAAGGGTGGTGCTCTGTTGTTCGCGATACTGCTCCACCGCGGACCAGGTGTCCAGATCCAGGGACGCGTCCGCGGTGTCCGGAACGGTGTGAAGAGTCAGGGGCGCCAGGAGCTGTCGCAGGGCTGCGCCGTCCACGTGCCCGAGCGCGGCGACCGCGCGGTGAAGAGCCTCGAGGCGGTACCGTCCGGCGAGCCACTGGGATCGGCCGTCCCCGTCGGCGAGGACGACCGCGTCCGCGCCGGCCGGTATCGGAACGTTCTCCAGCGCCGCCACGATCCGGCCCGCCCGCGGCAGATCACAGGCCAGGACCCAGGCTTCGGCGCCGGGTGTGCGGGCAGGCGAGTCTTCCGGCAGACCGGCCATGGCCTTCAGGGCTGCGGCGAGTGCTGCCACGGGCCCGCCGAAGGGTGGCTCCTCACGCACCACGGTCACGCCGGGCCGCGCGAGCGAGTCCGGACCCACGGCGATGACCGGAGTGCAGTCGGCGACCGCGGCGTAGACGTGGTCGACCAGCCGGCGTCCGGCCACCTCGACCGATGCCTTGTCGGCGCCGCCCAGCCGCGAGGCCCGTCCTCCGGCCAGGACGATCGCCGCCCGCGCGGTCATGCCCACTCCGGCCCGAGCGGCAGGACCGACACCGGGTCGCCCTCGTGCACCTCTTCGACGCCCTCGGGAATGATCACGAACGCGTTCACGGAAGCCGGGGAGATCTTCGGGTCATCGGGTCCACCGTGCCGCAGCGAGGGCCGGACCTCCTCGCCGTCGAGGACGGCGGGGAGGATCTGAGTACGGTGGCGGGAACTGTGCCAGCTCGTGGCGGCCGCCCGGACCACGCGGGGCCGGTCGAGTTCCTGGTGCCCGGCCAGGGCGCGCAGGGCGGGCCTCACGAACAGTTCGAAGGAGACGGCGACGCCCACCGGGGTGCCGGGGAGGCAGAAGACGAGGGTGCCGTCGTCGAGCGTTCCGAAGCCCTGCGGCTTGCCGGGCTGCATCGCGACAGGGCCGAACGTGATGGATCCGTGGCCATTCAGAAGGGCCTTGACGACGTCGAATGCGCCGACGCTCGCCCCTCCGGTCAGGATGATCACATCACCGTCCACGGAGTCGAACGCACGGCGCAGCGTCTCCTCGTCGTCGTGCACGGTGAGGACGCCGGCGAGGTCGGCGCCGGCATCCTGGACGGCAGCCGAGAGGTGGACGGAGTTGGACTCGGGGATCTGTCCCCGGCGCGGTGTGCCGCCGGGGGCGATGAGTTCCGAACCCGTGGCGATGATCGAGACGCGCGGGCGCGGGTGTGCCAGCACGGTCGCGGCTCCCGCGGAGGCGAGGGCCGACAGCTGCCACGGTCCCAGAACCGCGCCGGCCGGCACCGCGACGCTGCCGGCCGCGGACTCCTCCCCGGCCCTCCGGATGTGGGCGCCGGGCGCCGGCTTCTGGAGCACCGTGATCCACTCGGGCGGCGTCGGTCCGGCCGCAGTGCCGAGATCGGTGCGCTCGAGGGGCACGACGGCGTCGGCGGCGGTCGGCACGGGAGCGCCGGTCATGATGCGGGCGGCTTCCCCGGGTCCCAGGGGCGGATCCAGCTCGGTCCCGGCCGGCAGATCCGCGACCACGCGGAGCCGCGATCCTTCGGTGGCATCGAACAGCCGTACGGCATAACCGTCCATCGCGGAGTTGTCGAAGAGGGGGATCGGCCATCGATTGAGGACGTCTTCGGCGAGCACGAGACCTCGTGCCGCGGCGAGCGGGACGCGCACCGGAGACAGCGCCCGCGCACTGGCCAGAACCCTGCTGCGGTGCTGATCCACGGTGATCACGGGCGGCCCGTCCAGGCCGTCGGGAAGGCCTGCGGCACCGGGGTGCGGAGACGCAGGGCAGGACGGGATCCGGAGGGGTGGGGGCGTGGCATGCGACCATGCTAGCGCGCGGCAGGAGGTGCTCCGCCGCCCCGGCGAGGGAGCGGTCAGGGAGTGTAGCCTTGGCACCGTGGGTCAGATCACGAGACGCCGTCCGTTGTTGAAAATCGTCCTGGGCGAGGAGCCCCGCCGCAGGATCGACACCCTTGCGGTCGAGGAACCGCTGGAGATCAGGGTCGCCTCGTCGCCCCTGGCCGTCACCATGCGCACCCCCGGCCACGACGTCGAACTCGCCACCGGCTTCCTCGTCTCCGAAGGCATCATCGCCGACGGCGGGGACGTCAGGACTGCCATCCACTGCGGCGGACCCGGGACGGGCGGCGAGGAGAACACGTACAACGTCCTCGACATCGCCTTGGCCCCTCATGTGGCCCCGCCCAGCCCGGACGCGGCGCGGAACTTCTACACCACCAGTTCCTGCGGGGTCTGCGGCAAGGCCAGCATCGAGGCGGTGGAGACCGTCTCCCGGCACGATGTCTCAGTGGACCCTGTCACGGTGGGCGCCGCCCTGCTGGCCACCTTCCCGAACCGCCTGCGTGAACGCCAGGCGGCGTTCGAGAAGACCGGCGGGCTGCACGCGGCCGCCCTGTTCGACGCCGCCACGGGCGAGCTGCTCGTGGTGCGGGAGGACGTGGGCCGCCACAACGCCGTGGACAAGGTGGTGGGCTGGGCCGCCCAGAACGGCCGCCTGCCGCTGACCGGCACGGTCCTCCAGGTTTCCGGGCGCGCCAGCTTCGAACTGGTCCAGAAGGCGGTCATGGCCGGCATCCCGGTGCTGGCCGCGGTGTCCGCGCCGTCGTCGCTGGCGGCCGAGCTCGCCGACGACCAGGGACTCACGCTGGTCGGCTTCCTGCGGGGGAACTCCATGAACGTGTATGTTGGCGCGCAGCGGATCCGCACCGAGTCGGTGGAACCTGCCGCTGTGTCCTCCGGATCCTGAACGGTCTCGCCGAACACCGGCATTGACAATCGCTGACATCTGAATTGTTATTTTCGTCAGAGAAACTGACCGCTGACGGAACGTATCCCCGGGCCGGACGTTCCGGGTGGCAGGAGTTCAGATGAGCGTGCTCGACCGTGAAGCCACGATCGCACCCCCCACTTTCAACCGCTGGCTGATGCCGGCCGCCGCCCTGGCGATCCACCTATGCATCGGCCAGGTCTACGCGCTGAGCGTCTTCAAGACCCCGTTCATGCAGCGCTTCGGCGCGGGGGACCTCGCGGTCGGGTGGGTGTTCTCCCTCGCGATCGTCGTGCTGGGCCTCTCGGCCGCGGTGGGCGGCACCTGGGTGGAGAAGGCGGGACCGCGCAAGGCCATGGTGGTGGCGGGGACGTTCTGGGTCTCCGGCTTCTGTGTGGCCAGCCTCGGCATCGCCACGGGCCAGCTCTGGCTCCTGTACCTCGGGTACGGCGTCATCGGCGGCATCGGACTGGGACTCGGGTACATTTCGCCGGTGTCCACTCTCATGAAGTGGTTCCCGGACCGCCCCGGCCTGGCGACCGGGCTGGCCATCATGGGGTTCGGCGGCGGGGCCCTGATCGCCAGCCCCGTCTCGGCCGCGCTCCTGAGCGCCTACGGCGGCGGGTCCGCTCCCGCGAACCTTGTGCAGGGTCTCGCGCCGACCTTCCTGACACTGGCCGCGGTCTACGCCGTCGTCATCGCGATGGGCGCGTTCGTCATCAGGCTGCCGCATCCCGGCTGGAAGCCCGGCGGCTCCACCGGCGCCCCCGGACGGGCCGTGGCCGCGGCTCCGGCCGGTGTCTCCGCCGCGAACGCCGTGAAGACCCCGCAGTTCTGGCTCCTGTGGACCGTCCTGTTCTGCAATGTGACCGCAGGGATCGGCATCCTCGAGAACGCCTCGCCCATGATCCGGGATTACTTCTCCCAGATCGACGTGGCCTCGGCCGCCGGCTTCGTCGGCCTGCTGTCGCTGGCGAACATGGCGGGCCGGTTCGTCTGGTCCAGCGTCTCGGACTACCTCGGGCGCAAGCGGATGTACATGGCGTATCTCGGGATCGGCCTCCTCATGTACGCCGTGATCGCGGCCTTCGGCGGTGGGAGCCTGGTCGTCTTCGTCCTCGCGACCCTCGTGATCCTGTCCTTCTACGGAGGTGGTTTCGCAACTGCGCCGGCCTATCTGCGGGATCTCTTCGGCGTGTATCAGGTGGGCGCCATTCACGGGCGCCTGCTCACGGCGTGGTCCGCGGCCGGCGTCGCCGGCCCGGTGATCGTCAACGCGGTCGTGGAGCACCGCACGGCGGAAGGCGCCCGGGGCCCGGAGGTCTACACGACCTCGCTGCTCATCATGGTGGGCGTCCTGGCCGTCGGCTTCGTCGCGAACCTCCTCATCAAGCCGGTCGCTGCCCGGTACGCGGTGGCGGCCTCCGCGGCGTCCACACAGGGAACGACGTCAGGCGATGCGACGACGACGGCGGGCGCCCGGGCGGGGGCGCAGGCCGGCGCGGTGCACACGGTCGTCGCCACGGTGCTGAGCGCCGTCGTCATCATCGCCCTCGGCTACGGGCTGACGCAGGTGACCCTGAAAGCGCTCGCGCTGTTCTCCTGATCGGACTCTCCCCGCGGTCATGGTCGTGATCATGACGCGCCACTCATGGAACCGGCGTGCTCCGAGAGGTAGCCTCGGAGCATGCCGGACAGATTCAATGACGTGAAGTCCCTGGCGAGCGCCCTCCTTCCGGGCGCCGCCGCGCGACACGAGGTGAAGGACATCGACGAGGCGTCGCTCGTCGTGGAGCCGAGGGAGCGGTCCGCCGTCGGCGTTCCCGCGATCACGCACGCCATGGAGCACAGCCTCCAGCAGATGGGCCCCGTGCGCACGGTGCAGACGCTTCTGGGGATCAATCAGCCCGAGGGCTTCGACTGCATGAGCTGCGCCTGGGCCGACCCGGCGCCGGGGGAGCGCAGCCACTTCGAGTTCTGCGAGAACGGCGCCAAGGCCGTCGCCGCCGAGGCCACGCGCAAGCGGGTGCGCCCCGTGATCTTCCAACAGCACACCGTCGCGGAACTGGCCCGGCACGACGACCACTGGCTCAGCGGGCAGGGCCGCCTGACGCAGCCGCTGTTCAAAGACCTCGACTCCGAGCACTATGCGCCGATCGGCTGGGATGAGGCTTTCTCGATCATCGCCGAGCAGCTCGCGGCGCTGGACAGCCCGGATCAGGCCACGTTCTACACGTCCGGCCGCACGAGCAATGAGGCGGCATTCCTCTACCAGCTCTTCGTCCGCGGCTTCGGCACCAACAACCTGCCCGACTGTTCCAACATGTGCCACGAGTCGTCCGGCACGGCCCTCACCGAGACGATCGGCATCGGCAAGGGCTCCGTCGCGCTGGAGGACCTGGAGCGGGCCTCGCTGGTGTTCGTGGTGGGCCAAAACCCCGGCACGAACCACCCCCGCATGCTCACCGCCCTCGAGAAGGTGAAGCGGTCCGGTGGCACCATCGTGGCCGTCAACCCCCTGCCGGAGGCGGGCCTCATCCGGTATCGCAATCCTCAGAAGGTGCGGGGTGTGCTCGGCTCGGGCACCGCGCTCGCGGACCATCACCTGCAGATCCGGCTCGGCGGGGACCAGGCTCTGTTCCGTGGCTTCGGCAAAGTCCTCCTCGAAGCGGAACGCGCCGGGGAACACTCGCCGGGGCTGAGCACCGTCTTCGACCACGACTTCATCGCCGCCCACACCACGGGATTCGACGACTGGCTCGCTCTGGTGGAGGGCACGCCGTGGGCCGACATCGAGGAAGCCACGGGGATCCCTGAGGAACGGATCCGGGAGATCGGCAGGCTCCTGCTGTCCTCGGACCGCACCGTCGTCTCCTGGGCCATGGGTCTCACCCAGCACCGGCACTCGGTGCAGACCATCCAGGAGGTGGTCAACGTCATCCTGGCCCAGGGCAACATCGGGCGGCCGGGCGCCGGCCTGCTTCCGGTCCGCGGCCACTCCAACGTCCAGGGCGACCGCACCATGGGCATCTTCGAGCGCATGCCGGAGTGGTTCCACGACTCCCTGGACGCACGGTTCGGATTCCAGAGTCCGCGACGGCACGGCCATGACGTGGTCGACTCCGTCCGCGGGATGCGGGATGGCCGGATCCGGGTGTTCATCGGCATGGGCGGCAACTTCGTCAAGGCGGCGCCGGACAGTGCCGTGACCGAGGCCGCGCTCGCATCCTGCGACCTCACCGTCCAGGTGTCGACCAAGCTCAACCACTCCCACTTCCTCACGGGCAAGCGAGCACTGATCCTGCCGACGCTCGGCCGGACCGACCGCGATCTGCAGGCGAGCGGCCCGCAGAGGGTGACCGTGGAGGACTCCATGAGCATGGTGCACGCCTCGCAGGGCCGCCTCGAGCCGCCGTCGCCGGAGCTGCTGTCCGAGGTGGCGATCGTCGCCCGGCTCGCGCTCGCGGTGCTGTGCGACGCCGAGGGGCGGCCGAAGCCCGGCACGCCGCAGATCGATTGGCGCGCCGCGGCGGACGATTACCGGCTGATCCGCGAGCACATCCAGGCCGTCATCCCCGGATTCGAGGCTTTCGAGGAGCGCATCGACGTCCCCGGCGGCTTCAAGCTTCCGCACGGTCCGCAGGATTCGCGGACCTTCACCACCACGGATGCCAAAGCCCATTTCACGGCCTCGGAGCTTGACTGGATCCCGGTCCCGGAAGGATGCCTGATCCTGCAGACCCTCCGTTCGCACGATCAGTACAACACCACGGTCTACAGCCAGGACGACAGGTACCGGGGCATCCACGGCGGCCGCCGCGTGGTCTTCCTCAACGAGACAGACTGCCGGGAACTCGGCGTGGCGGACGGGCAGTTCGTGGACCTCGTGTCCGTGTGGGACGACGGCGTGGAGCGCCGGGCGCCCCGCTTCCGCGTGGTCGAATACGACACGGTCAAAGGTTCTGCCGCGGCGTACTACCCGGAGACCAATGTGCTTGTGCCGCTCGACTCCCAGGCGATCGGATCCGGCACCCCGGCGTCGAAATCGGTGGTGATCAAGCTGGAGCTCAGCGCGGTGCAGAAACCGCTGGAACCGCTGGTCGAAAGCGGTTTCTGAACGGCGCGGCCACATGACACGGGCCCGGTGTCGGCCTTTGCCGGTGAAGGCGGTCCGCCGCCGTGCCGGACGTTGAAACGGGCTGTGCCAGGTGAGAAGGTGAGGTGACCGGATCACGGGATTGAAGGAGCCTGCAGTGGGAAGTCTTGATGAATCGACGGCGGGACGCGCCGCGTCCGATGGCCTGATGCCGGAGGAGCCGCGGCAGGGTGGTTACGGCCCCGTCGCCAAGGGCGAGCCCTCCCAGCATCCGTACCATCACCCGGCCGCGGCCTGGGGCGCGGCGACGTCGGTGATGAAGGTCCTCATCCGTGAGAAGGAACTGCTGGCCGGCTCGAAGGCCATGTTCAGCATGAACCACCCGATCAAGGGCTTCGACTGCCCCGGGTGCGCGTGGCCGGATGACAACAAGGGCCTCAAACTGGACATCTGTGAGAACGGCATCAAGCACGTCACGTGGGAGATGACCCACAAGCGGGTGGACCGCGAGTTCTTCGCCGCGCACACGGTGTCCGAGCTCGCCGACTGGACCGACTTCGATCTGGAGAACCAGGGCCGTCTCACGGAACCCATGGTGTACGACCCGGAGACGGACCACTACGTGCCGATCACCTGGCAGGAAGCCTTCGCCCTGGTGGGCGACGAGCTGCGGGGCCTGGACAGCCCGGATGAGGCCACCTATTACACCTCGGGCCGTCTCAGCAATGAGGCCACCTTCCTGTACCAGCTGATGGCGCGCGAACTCGGCACCAACAACCTGCCGGACTGCTCCAACATGTGCCACGAGGCTTCCGGCCGGGCGCTCAAGGCCTCGATCGGAACGGGCAAGGGGACGGCGGACCTGGAGGACTGGGAGACGTGTGACGCCCTCTTCATCCTCGGCGTCAACGCCGCCTCCAACGCTCCGCGCATGCTGACCGCCCTCTCCGAGGCCGTCAAGCGCGGCGCCGAGGTCGTGCACATCAACCCGCTCATCGAGGCGGGCGCCACCCGGACGATCGTGCCCCACGACATCGTGGACATGGCCACGTTCAAGACGCGCCCCACGAGCACCTTGAACCTCCAGGTGCGTCCGGGCGGCGACCTGGCCCTGATCCGCGCGATGGCGAAGGCCACCCTCGAGGCGGCGGAGCAGGATCCGTCGGTCCTGGACGCCGGATTCCTCGAGAGCCTCACCGAGGGCTTCGACGAGTACCGTGAGCTGCTCGCCCGGACCAGCTGGGCCGAGCTCGCCCTGCAGGCCGGCCTCAGCGAAGCCGATCTGCGCAAGGCCGCGGACATCTACCTCAAGTCCGAGCGGAGCATCATCAGCTGGTGCCTCGGTGTGACCCAGCACGAGCACGGCGTGGACACGGCTCGCGAGATCGTGAATCTGCTGCTGCTCAAGGGCAACATCGGCCGCGAGGGCACCGGCCCGTCGCCCGTCCGCGGTCACAGCAATGTGCAGGGCAACAGGACCTGCGGCATCGACCACCGCCCGTCGGACGAGTTCCTCGACCGGCTCGCGGAGGTCTGCGGCATCACTCCTCCGCGCCACCACGGCCTGGACACGGTGCGCACCATCCAGGGGATGCTGGACGGCACCGTGAAGGTGTTCGTGGGCATGGGCGGCAACTTCGTGCTGGCTGCGCCCGACACCGCCCGCACGGCGGAAGGTCTGCGTCAGTGTGAGCTGACGGTCCAGGTCAGCACCAAGCTCAACCGCAGCCACCTGGTGCACGGCCGCAAGGCCCTCATCCTGCCGTGCCTGGGCCGGACCGAACGCGACCAGCAGGCCACCGGCCTCCAGGGGGTCACCGTGGAGGACGCCATGAGCATGGTGCACCTCTCCATCGGCCGTAAGCAGCCGGCGTCGACCCATCTGCTGTCCGAGCCGGCGATCATCGCCGGGATGGCCCGCGCCGCCCTGCCGGACAGTGCCACTCCCTGGGAGTGGTACGTGGAGGACTACGACCGCATCCGCGATGTCATGGCCAAGGCCCTGCCCGGCTTTGAAGGCTTCAACGAGCTGATCCAGCAGCCGCTCGGTTTCCGCATTCCGCAGCCCGCCCGGGAGCGCGTGTTCCTGACGCCGTCGGGCCGCGCCGAGTTCTCCTTGGCACCCCTGCCGGATGTGATCCCGGAGGCGGAGGACATGCTGGTTCTGCAGACCATGCGGTCCCACGATCAGTGGAACACCACGATCTACTCCAACGATGACCGCTACCGTGGCGTCAAGAACCTCAGGGAACTCGTGTTCCTGAACGAGGAGGACATGCGGGCGCGCGGCATCGAAGAGGGGTCCCTGGTGGACATCGTCGCCACGTCGAAGGATGGTTCGGAGCGCTCCGTGCGCCAGTACCGCGCGCTGCGCTACGACCTGCCGCGCGGCAGCGCCGCCGGGTACATGCCGGAGATGAACGTCCTGATCGGTCTGGCCGACTACAGCACGCAGAGCGACCAGCCCCTGATGAAGAACGTCAAGGTGCGCGTCGCGCCGTCGGCCTGACGGAAGCGCTGCGGCCGATCCGCAGCCGAAACCATGGTGCCGGCGTCCTCCCGTGGAGGGCGCCGGCACCGTCGTGTCCCGGGGCGTGCCGTCAGGACAGTGGGTTCCCGACGGCGGGCAGCCGCTCGAACACCTCGCGGCGGAGGAAGAACAACTGGGCCTGCTTGTCCGGCAGCTCGATGACCGGGCCGGGCTCGAAACCGCTTCCGGTCAGCCGCGCGAGGGCTTTGTCATTGCGGACATCGGGTTCAACGACGATCCGGCGCGCACCCGTCGTCGCGAACAGGTGCCCGATGAAGTGCAGGACCAGCCACGGGGTGAGCCCCGGCCGTGGCTCCCGCGCCGGCGCCATGAACAGGTGGATCCCTAGGTCGCCCACCTGCGGCTCGTAGGCCTCACCGACCGGGTCGTGGAAGGGGTCGTAGCTCTGGAACAGCGCCACCGGTTCCTCGTCGAGCGAAAGGAGGAAGGCGTGGTGGGTCGGCAGTGAGTCCAGGAAGCGGTACACCTCCACCACCTCGTCCCGCGTGTACTCCGTCATCCCCCAGAACCGGGCGCGGTCCTGCGTGACCCACGAGTGGATCAGATCGCCGTCCTCCTCGGGCCGGACCGGCAGGATGCGGACCCGGTCCGAGGAGCGCTCGGTCGCGGTGGATCCGCCGGTCTCCGGCGCGCGGCCGTCCGTGGGGTGCGTCGTGGTCTCGGGCATCAGGTCTCCAAGGTGAGTCGGTCCCAGTCGGTGATGACGGGGAGGAGTTCTCCAGCGGCCCAGAGCGGCAGCTGGTCGAGGAAGTGAGGGCCTGCGGGGGTTCCGTCGGCGCCGAACGGGACGATCCAGCGGCTCTTCTGCCGGTCCGAGAGATCCCAGACGTAGCGGGCCGCGGAACCCCGGAAGCACAGATGGCCTCCGCCCGGCACGCTCTCGTTCGCCATCACGCACGCGGCGTCGCCGGCCAGAGGAGTCGAGGGCAGCGAGGCGGCCGCGGACGCGGGGAACCGGTGCAGAGGGTGCAGGCGGTGCAGTTCACCCCAGGCCGGGGTGCCCGCACCGTCGGCCAGCTGCACCGGGAGCGCCGCTTCGAGGGCGGCCGCCGCTTCCTGAGGCAGATCGAGGCCGTCCGGGACCGGGCCCGCGATGAGGGTTTCGAGGGCGAGGCCGAGCCGCCCGGTGAGTGCCAGCCAGGGTGCGAACACCGGGGAATGACCGGTGGGTGTCCGGAGCGGCTCGAACACCGGGTGGGCCGCCAGGCGGTGGACCAGCGTGTCCCGCCAGAGGGCGAAGACCGCCGCTGTTCCGCTGTCGGCGTCCATGTGGCCGTCCCAGGTCAGGAGGTCGTCCAGGGTCCGTCGGGCCGCGGGGGACAGCGTCTCGGGATCCAGGCCCGCGAGCAGAGACCGGAAGGCGGGCAGCGAGCCGAGCCGTGTGTCGCTGTGGATGCGGCGCATGTCGTCGGGTCCGAGCAGCGGGACCTGGGCGCCGTCGTCGTCCGCGTGGAGAAGGCCGGCGATGCGCGCGGCGCGGTGAGCGGGGGCGAACTCGAGTGCGATGTCCGCTCCGAGGGCGGCGGCGCGGTCGTTGGCGCTGACCGCCACCGTGTCCACGTCCCGCGAGGGGAGAGGCAGGTACGTGCCCTCCCACTGATGAGCCTCCGACCACGCGGGGACCGGCGTCACGCGATTCTCCGGCGAACGCTGCGGGACCTTTCCGGCGAGGACATGCCGCACGGCACCCTGGGTGTCCGCCACGAGCATGCTGTTGACGGGTTCCACCCACGCGTCCAGGGCGCGTTCGACGTCGGCGGCCCGGGTGCTGCGGAGCATCGGCAGGAGAGCCTCGAACCCCAGCTGCGAGGTCACCCGGGCGGGCGTCCGCAGGCTCAGCCCCGACGCGGACTCCCCGTCGGCTGGACCGGGGAGTCCCGCGATCAGCGGTCCTCGGGACGTCTCGGCGATCTCGACCGTCACAGGATCAGCGCCCCGGACGAGGACCTCCTCGGTGCGCGTGGCGACCGGCTCCCAGCCGCTTGGACCGAACGCCTCGAGCCCGGTCGGCCCGGAGCGGCGCAGCTTCTCCCGGAAGAGGTCTTGGTAATCGGCCATGGAGTTCGTGATCGCCCACGCGACACCGCCTGCGTGACCGAAGTGCGGCAGGCCCGGGACTCCGGGGAAGGCGAGCCCGACGACGTCGAACTCCGGGCAGGAGAGGCGTACCTGCTGGTAGACGCCCGGTATCTCGAGGAGACGGTGTGGATCGCCCGCGACGAGCGGGGCGCCGTCGGTGGTTCGTGAACCGTGCACGGCCCAAGCGTTGCTGCCGGAGAGCACCGGGGCCTCCTGGGAGAACAGCGCGACCGCCTCCGGCCCCAGGGTGTCCGCCACGTGCTCGCGGAAGAGCTTGTGGGGGAAGGTCGAGAACAGGATGTGGTTGACCAGGAACACCGCCAGGGGTGTCCATGGCGCCCACGGCCCGGGTGCGGTGCCGCTCTCGGTGAACTCCGCGCCGTTCCGCCGCCCCTCCGCGAGGGCCTGGTTGACCCCGTCGACGTAGCGGCTGCACCAGCGGCGCGTCCCGTCGTCGAGGGCGTGGAAGCAGGCCCGGGCGGTGTCCGTCAGCATCGCCTGGCGGGCGAAACGGTCCCACGCGACGCCGTCGGGCCCGGTCATCTCCGCGACCCTGCCCTCCGCATGCCAGCGGTCCATTTCGAGCTGCCAGGACCGGTCGCATGCGGCGTTCCAGCCTTGGAGGAACGCGAGGTCATCGGCCGAGTCCGCCCGCAGGTGGGGGATTCCCCACGGGTCGCGATAGACGGCAGGGGAGGGCCCGGAGGAAGGGGCGGTCATCGGTCACGCTCTCAAGATAAGGTTAGGCTTACTTAAGATGAGAAGGTAGCCTGAAGCGTGAGAACCGGGCAAATCGGCGTTAGTCTGGGGCCACGAAAGGCCTGAGCCGCGGAGGCAGGCAGGTGCTGCGGAAGGGGGCGCCATGGGCGAGGAACCGACCCGGCGCGGTGCGCTGGCGGCAGGAGCCCTGCTGGCGGCCGGCTTTCTGACGTCCTGCACCTCGGGTCCGGGAGGCGGAACCGGCGCGACCGCGACATCCGGTCCTGCGCCATCCGGTCCTGCGCCGTCCGGTCCTGCCTCCAGCCTGGCGCCCGAGGACGTCGTCACCGGTTTGAGCGCACCCTGGGATCTCGTGTTCCTCGACGGCTCGGCCCTGGTGAGCGAACGGGACAGCGGGCGGATCGTGGAGATCGTGCGGGAGGGCGACGGCCCGGCGCGCACCCGCGCCGTGGGCACGGTACCCGGTGTCACGCACGTGGGGGAGGGTGGCCTGCTCGGTCTCGCCGTCGGCGCCGGGCGCACGCTCTACGCCTTCTCCACCGCGAAGGACGGCAATCGCCTGCAGCGGTTCCCTCTCACCGGAGCCGCGGGGTCCTTCGGACTGGGCCGCGCCGAGACCATCCTGAGCGGCATTCCCGCGGCGAGGTTCCATCACGGCGGCCGCATCGCTTTCGGTCCCGACGGGATGCTCTACGCCGGGGTCGGGGACGCCCAGGAGCCGGACAAGGCCCAGGACGTCCGGTCCGTGCAGGGCAAGATCCTGCGTCTCGCACCGGACGGGACGGTGCCCGCGGACAACCCGTTCCCCGGTTCGCTCACGTACAGCTACGGCCACCGCAACGTCCAGGGCCTCGCCTGGACGCCGGACGGCCGTCTCTTCGCCAGTGAATTCGGGCAGAACACGTGGGACGAGCTCAATGAGATCGTGCCGGGCGGAAACTACGGCTGGCCGCTCGCGGAGGGGATCGCCCACCGTTCGGGGCTCCGTGATCCCGTGCAGCAATGGGTGCCGTCGGAGGCGAGCCCGAGCGGCCTGGCGTTCCTGGACGGGGCGTTCTACCTGGCCAATCTCAAAGGTCAGTCGCTGCGCCGGGTGCCGCTCGCCGACCCGGGCCGCTCGGAGGTTCTACTGCGCGGGGACCTGGGCCGTTTGCGGACGGTCGTGCCCGCTCCCGACGGTTCCCTCTGGATCCTGACGAACAACACCGACGGCCGGGGCTCGCCCCGGGCGGGAGACGACCGCGTCGTGCGGCTCCCGCTGCGGTGAGGCGCTCGCTCACGCCGGCGCGACGGCGGGCTCCTCGTCGCGCGCCGGCCGCGCGTCGTCGGCGTCCCCCTCCTCGAACGCCAGGGCGAGTGCCCCGCGGGCCTTCTTGCGCCGGAGCAGGAAGATAACGGCGCCGATCACGAGCCACGAGCCGCCCAGCACGTAGGTGAACCAGGCCAGCGAGGTCCACAGCCAGGCGATGAAGGCGAAGCCGATGAGCGGCATGACGAGGTGGCGCAGGGTGCCCGCGACGCCACGTTTCCGCTCGTCGAAGAACAGGACCTTGATGGTGGCGAGGTTGACCATGGCGAAGGCGATGAGGGCCCCGAAATTGATCATGTAGACCGCCTGGTCGAGGGTGATGAACAGGGCCACCAGGGAGACGATGGAGACCACGAGCGACGCGACCACCGGGGTGCGGAAGCGGGGGTGGAGCCGGGCGAAGGCTCCGGGCAGGATGCCGTCGCGGCCCATGGCGAAGATGACGCGGCTGACGCTCATCTGGGCCGCCGTGCCGCAGAGGACCAGGCCCGTCAGATTCACCAGGACGAACACCACCATGAGGACGTCCCCGCCGGCCTTCTGCATGAGTTCGGTGCCCGCGGCGTCCAGGTTCTGCAGGGACTTCCAGTCCGGGACGATGAGGCTGCCGGCCACGGAGAAGAGCGTGTAGCCGATCCCGGCGAAAAGAGTGGAGAGGACGATGCCCCGCGGCACGTTCCGCTGCGGGTCACGGGTCTCCTCGGACAGGGTGGACACGCCGTCGAAGCCCAGGAACGCGAAGGCCACGATCGCCGCGGCCGCCATGACCGGGCTGATGCCCCCGGCGCCGAGGGACAGGGGCCGGATGACGTGATCCAGATCGAGACTCGGGGCGTTGACGACCGCGAGGATCAAGAACGCGAGGATCACGAGAGCCGACGCGATGACCACGACGAAGTTCATGCGTTTCACCCAGCCCACCCCGATCACGCTGAACACGCCCACCACCAGGAGGCAGGCGAGGACGGCCACGGCGGGAGGAACCGCGGTGAAGAGGCTGTTGAAGTAGAGACCGAAGATCAGGAAGTTGACCATGGGCAGGAAGAGGTAGTCCAGCAGCATCGCCCAGCCCACGAGGAACCCGGTGGGGGAGCCGAAGGCGCGGGAGGTGTAGGCGTAGGCGCCGCCGGTGAGTGGGACGTGGCGGGCCATGCGCCCGTAGCTGTGTGCGGTGAACAGCATCGCGACCACCGCCATCACATACGCGGCCGGCAGGTGACCGTCGCTGATCGCGGTCCCGGAGCCGTACACCGAGACCACGGACAGGATGCCCATCGAGGTCAGGCCGAAGGCGATGAGGGAGGGCAGCCCCAGGACCCTCTTGAGGGTGGTGGGGCTCTGGCCCCCAGGGGCCTGGGAGGTGCTGCTGGGTGTGGACATGGGCTCTCCTGCGGTGTGCGATGCGGCTCACATAAATGAACGACGTTCATCAGAGTAAGGCAGATCACATCCAGTGTCCATATTTGGTATTCCATAATTTTCGCCCCATCCGGGAAGGCTTTCTTGCGGCGCCCTCGGATCGCCGGAACGTCGGTCGGCTCAAATCGCGCTCCGGCCGGGCCGTGGCTCGCCTTTCGCCCTTCGTTGAGTTGGTATACCGTTCAGGTGGTCAGATGGTGGCCGATGGCGTCGTGAGCTTAGTGGGAGGCAGGGAGTTCGATGAGCAAGGAAGTGCAGTCGGTGGCGGTCGGGGTCGGGGGTGGGGTCCTCCGCACTCCCGGGTTCGTGGATGCCCACATCCACCCGGACAAGACGACCTGGGGCTCCGGCTGGCTGTCGCGTCGTCCCGCTCCGGAACTCCGCGACCTCATCAGCAACGATCTCGAGGCGCAGCTGGCGTTCCAGGACGGCGTCGAGGAACGGGCGTACGCCCTCATGAGCCAGGCCGCGCGGAACGGCACCATGGCGATGCGCGCCCACGTGGATGTGGGGACGCAGATCGGGCTTCGCAACATCCATGGCGTCCGCGCGGCGGCCGACCGGCTGGGATCGAGCCTCCAGGTCCAGATCGTGGCCTTCCCTCAGTTCGGCCTGCTCAGCAATCCCGGCACGCTGGACCTCCTGCGCGCGTCGCTCCGTGAAGGCGCCGATCTGGTGGGCGGGATCGACCCGCAGTCCCTGGACGGCGATCTGCACGCGCACCTCGACGCGGTCTTCGGCCTGGCGCGTGCACAGGGCCGCGACGTCGACATCCACCTCCACGACATGGGCTCCGACGCGCTGGCCCAACTGCGCGAGATCGCCCGCCGGACGGTCTCCGAGGGGATGCAGGGGCGCGTGACGATCGGTCACGCTTTCGCCCTGTGCGACACCGCCGAGCCCGATCTTCCCCGCACGCTCGACGCGCTCGCGGACGCAGGGATCTGGATGGCCACCTGCGCGCTGGGGGCCGACCCGGTCCCCGTGCTGGACGTGCTCGAACGCCATGGTGTCCGGGTGGCGCTGGGATCGGACGGGGTGCGGGACAGCTGGTCGCCGTTCGGCACCGGAAGCATGGTGGACCGTGCGCATCTGCTCGGGTACCGCACGGGCGCGCTCACCGACGCCGAGCTGGAGCGCTGCCTGCGGATCGCCACGGTCAGCGGGGCCGAACTGGTGGGCGTGCCGGAAGTCCTCGGGTTCACCGCAGGGGGAGCGAACCGGGTCGAATTCGCCGCATCCTCCGGCGCGCAGCTCGTCGTGGACCGGCCGGCCCCCGTGCGCGTGGTGCGTGGCGGGAAGGATCTGGTGATCTGAGCGGCGCCGCCCGACCGGCGGCCGCCGGCCCGGGCCGACCGGACCGCCACACGACGACGGCACCGCCCACCGAGGTGAGCGGCGCCGTCGTCGTACGCAGGGCGACCGTACGTCCGGCCTCCTGGGAGGCGACCGTCAGACGTCTTCGGCGACCTCGAGCTCGATCCGCCCGGCATGCCGTGGCTTGATGGCGACCAGGTAGACGACCGTCAGCGCCGCGGCCAGGACCACGCCCACCAGGAGGGCGAGCCGTCCGGTGTCCGAGAACAGCAGGACCACGAGGACGAAGGCCATGAACGCCAGCGCGATCCAGCTCAGGACGGGCCAGGCGGGCATCCGGTACGCGCCGCTGCCCACGCGCGCTCCCCGGAGCTCGCGACGCATCCGGTAGTGCGAGACGAGGATCATCACCCAGGTGAAGACGGTCGCGAAAGACGCGATGGACGCCACCAGGAGGAACAGGGTGTCCGGGATCAGGAGGAAGGCGACCAGGCCCAGGATGAGGCCGCTGAACACCATGGTGACGGGCAGGAAAGGCACGCCGGTGCGGCTCAGCTTCAGGAAGCTCCGTGGGGCCTGACCCTGCTGGGCCAGCCCGTACAGCGTGCGGATGAGCGTGTAGGTGATCGCATTCATGGCGGAGAGCGCCGCCGTGAGGACCACGGCGTTGATGATGTGCTCCGCCGCGGGGATGTTGAGGCCGGTGAACACCTGGACGAAGGGGCTGCCCTGCGTGCCGATCTTCCTCCAGGGGAACAGGCAGAACATGACGCCGAGGGAGAGGATGTAGAAGATCAGGATGCGGAACGGCACGGAGTTCACGGCCTTCGGGATCGCCTTCCCAGGGTCGCCGGTCTCGCCCGCGGTCATGCCGAGGGTCTCCACGCCGCCGAAGCTGAACACGACGATCGCGAGGCTCATGACGATGCCCCACACGCCGAAGGGCGCGAAGCCGCCGTCGTCCACCAGGTGGTGCAGCCCGGGCTGGACTCCGCCCATCGAGACGCCGAAGACGATCAGGCCGATGCCGCCGACGATCATCGCGATGATGGTGACGACTTTGATGAGGGAGAACCAGAATTCGAGCTCGCCGAACACGCTCACCTGGAGCAGGTTCAGGCCGCAGATGATGAGCATGGCCGCGAGCATCCAGACCCAGCCGGGCGTGCTGGGGAACCACAGCCCCATGTATTTGCCGGCCGCCACCATGTCCGCGATGGCCACCATGAGCATCTCGAAAGCGAACACCCAGCCGGTCAGAAATCCGGCGAGGGGGGAGATGTAGCGGTCCGCGTACTGGGCGAAGGAGCCCGCCACCGGATGGCGGACGGCCATCTCGCCGAGCGCGCGCATGACGATGAACACCATCGCGCCGGCGACGATGTACGCCAGGAGCACGGCCGGACCGGCGGCCTTGATGGTCTCCGAAGATCCATAGAAGAGACCCGTGCCGATGGCGGATCCGAGCGCGATGAAACGGATGTGGCGCGTGGACAGACGGCGCTGCAGATCGGCTGCCGGACCGGAGGAATCCGGTGCGGGGAAGGACGTGCGGACACTGCGCTGTGCCGTCGTGCGTCCCTGAGCTTGAGGTGATTGATTCATGACTCACGTTCCGGGGAGGAGTGGTTTACCCGCAGAACTTTTCCACAGGCGTCCGGCAATGCCCAAAATCGGGCCGCGCCGGTGGTCGGCGGCTTGGGGGGATTGCGCGAGCGCCGCGGCGACGCGGTCAGACACCCGCGGGCACGCCGAACTCCTCGCGGTAGCGGCTCGGGGTGGTGTCCAGGTGCCGGGCGAAGTGCTCCCGGAGCCGTGCGGCGGTTCCGAACCCCGCGCGCCGTGCGACGGATTCGATGTCCAGGGCGGAACTTTCCAGGAGTTCCCGCGCCAGTGCCAGGCGCTGGGTCACCAGCCACTGGTGGACGGTGGTGCCGGTCCTGGCGCGGAAGGAGCGGGTGAAGGTGCTCCGGCTCTGATGGGCCCGTGCGGCCAGCGCGTCGATTCCGAGCGGCTCGTGCAGGCGGTCCAATGCCCAGGTCATAGCGCCGGTGACCGGATCGGACTCCTCGCGGGGCACCGGCGCCTCGATGAACTGGGCCTGACCGCCGGGACGGTGTGGGGCGGCGACGATCCTGCGCGCCACGCGGTTGGCCGTCTCCTGGCCGCGGTGCCGGGCGAGGAGGTGCAGGCACGTGTCGATCCCGGCGGTCGCGCCGGCCCCGGTCACGAGGCTGCCTTCGTCCACATACAGCCGTTCCGGGCTCAGCCGGACGGCGGGGAATCGATCGCGGAACGTCCCGGTCCAGCTCCAGTGGGTGGTGGCCTCCCGGCCGTCCAGCAGGCCGCTGTCCGCCACCACGAAGACCCCGAGGCACAGCCCCACCACGACCGCTCCTCGCTCATGGGCGCGGCGCAGAGCGTCGGTGACGTCCGAGGGCGCTGCCGTCGTGGGGTCGGACCACCACGGCACCACGACCAGATCGGCGTCGTCGAGCGCTTCCAGGCCGCGCTCCACGAGCAGGGAGTAGCCCGCGCCGGTGCGCAGCGGCCCGGGCCGCCGGCCCACCACCGTGATGTCCCAGGGCTCCATCGCCCCGCGGGGCGACTCGGACCCCCAGACGAGGGACGGCACCGAGAGGTGGAAGGGGTTGATCCCGTCGAAGGCGAGGACGGCGACGCGCGGTGCGGCAGCGGTGTGGTGCATGGTGCCTCCTAGTCCCGGGCCATGAGGGTGACCTCGAATCGATGATTCCTGACCCGAATCATACTGTCCGTGCTTGATCGGCTCAGGAAACATGGTGTCCACCAGCAGTCATCACCAAGGAGAGACGATCATGACCAGTGCCACCCTGCGCGAACTCGGCCACGAGACCACCACGCCTGCGGACTTGAGCCGCGCCACCGTCATTCTGGTGGACTACCAGAACACGTACACGCGGGGCGTGATGGAACTCGACGGCTGGGAGGCGGCCCTGCAGGAGGCTTCCGCGTTGCTGGAGCGCGCCCGCGCGGCAGGATCCACCATCCTTCACGTGGTGCACGACGGTGGCGCCGGCAGTCCGTACGACCTGAAGCAGGAAGTGGGGCGCATCCACCCGGCGGTAGCTCCGCGGGAGGGTGAAGAGGTGGTGGTCAAGACGGCGCCGAACTCCTTCGTCGGCACGCGCCTGGGGGAACTCGTCGACGCGGCGGGATGGAATGACGTCGTGATCGCGGGCTTCATGACCCACATGTGCGTCACCTTCACCGCGGAAGGCGCCTTGCTGCGGGGCAATGCCCCCACCGTGGTGGCCCGCGCCTGCGCCACCCGTTCCCTCCCGTCCGTGGCCGGTCCGGTCACCTCGGAGGAGCTCCACCGGGCAGCCCTGGCCACGATCGGAGACGTGTACGGCGTGGTCGTGGAAGGTGCGGCTGATCTGCCTGCCGGGGCAGCGGGAGATCAGGCGCCGTCTGCGTGAGGGGCCTGGTGCGCCGCCAGCCGGGCGCGCAGCACGGTGAGGAGCATCTCCAGCCCGATTTCGAACGCCTGGTCACTCCTGGTTTTGCCGCTCGGCTGCAGGGCCAGCAGGCGCGCCAGATGCAACGTGGGCGTGGTCGGCTCCCAGACGTCCTCGGGGGCGGCGTAGTCGAGGCCCGAGCCGAGCGCGAAGGCGTCGAGCAGCTGGATCAGCACCAGCACCTCGTCGTCGGGGAATCCGCCCCGGAGAAGGATCCCCGCCATGTGGTCGTAGGAGGCGATGGCGGCGGCGTCGGTGACCGTCTCCGTGACGATGAGCGGCACGATGTGCGGGTGTTCCGTGTACATGCGCCGCTCGGAGCGGACGAGCAGTTCGACGGCTTCGTCCCACGGCAGCTCCTCCGGGATGTCGCTCATGTACCGCTCCACGAGCCGGCCGCGCACGAGCTCGATGATCGCCCGCCGGCCGTCCAAGTGGTTGTAGAGCGAGGACGGCTGGACGCTCAGCGCCCGGGCGAGGGCGTTCACGCCGAACGGCTTCCCTGAATCGATGAGTTCCATGGCGGCGTCGGCGATGCGAGCCGCCGTGAGGACGGGGGTCCGGGGACGTGCCATGGGCTGCTTTCGGAAGGCGATCGGGGTGAGGGCGCGCGACACCGGTCTCCGCCGCCGTCGTGCATCGTCCAGCCTAGCGCGGGGCGGGTGAGTCCGGCCTGGCGCAGCGCCCCGGGGGGACGGAAGTCCACGCCGGGCGGGCGGGGCTTCCCATTTGAGGTGACGTGGGTCATACTCATAAACGAATGCTATTCGTTTATTGCGGTGGACCTCCCATCCCCGCCCGTCCCGGACCCGGCACTGGCGCCGGTGTCCCGCCTGGAGCACCATGACCCACCCCCGACCCACCACGCGCATCCCCTTGCGCCTCGGCAACGCCTCGGCGACCTTCGCCATCGCGGTAGCCGGTTACCTCGGCGTCAATCTCTCGCCCTACATGATCAGCGCCCTCGAGACCTCGGTGGGCGTGGACTTCATCACCGCCGGATGGATCGTCACCGGAGTTCTGCTCGCCACCGCCGTCGCGGGCCTCCTGGTGGCCCCGCTGTGCGCCGGGCCCCGCCGACTCCTCGTGGCCCGCGCCGGACTGGCGCTCGCAGTGCTCGCTTTCGGCGCCGCGGCCCTGGTTCCCGCGCCCGCCGTGATCATCCCCGGCCTTCTGCTGGGAGGCGTGGGCGCCGGCGGTGCGGTGGCCGCCTCGGGCGCCGCGTTCGCGGCCTTCACCAACCCCGATCGGGTGGCCGGCCTGAACGGGCTCGTCAACCGCGGCGTGATCACGGTCGTGCTCGCGGTCGTCCCGGTCCTCGGCCTGGCCCCCGTGAACGTCTTCGGAGCGCTGGCCCTGTTCTCCCTCATCGGACTCGTGCTGAGCGTCTGGCTGCCCGGCGCGCCCGTCTCCGGGGGCGGGGTCGGCGCGGCGGTCGCCGAAGCCGTTCCGCTCGAGATCCCCGCGACCGAGTCCCTCCCGCTCATCCGCCCGGCGGTTCCCGCAGGATCGCGGGCCGTCACCCTCGCCGGCTGGGCGCTGCTCGTCACCTTCGCCCTGTGGGCCGTCAGCGAGGATTCCCTCTGGGCCATGGGTGGCGTGGTGGGTGGCGCCGTGGCCGGTGTGACCCCGGAAGGGCTGGGCATCGCGCTCAGCGGAGCGACCGCCGGCGGGCTGATCGGCTCCCTCCTCCTCATGATCGTGGGGGACCGGCTCGGGCGGGCCGTCCCGCTGGCCATCCTGCTCGTGCTGGGCAGCGGCCTCAAGATCTGCTCCTCGCTTGTCAGCGATCCCACGGCCTTCATCATCATCTTCATCGCCTGGAACACCGTGTACGCCGTGGCGTTCATGTTCTTCGTCGCCACCGCCGCCGCACTGGACGCCGACGGCCGCTGGTCCGGCCCCCTGCTGGCCGTGTACCTCGTGGGTTCCAGCCTGACCCCCGTGATCGGGGCCGGACTCGTCGACGCCCTCGGTCACCACGGCTTCACTCTGCTCCTCGGAGTGGCCAGTCTGCTCCTGGCGGTTCCCGCCGTCGCGGTGGCACGGCTCTCCACGCGCCAGGCCGCCCCTGCCGCCCACCTCGCGCCCGGCGCGGACCGTCATACCCTCGCACACACCGAACCCCAGGAGGCCTGAGAATGGCACGCACGCTCTACCACAACGCCTTGATCTTCACCGCGAACGGCGAAGACGGCGAGGAATGGGCCCAGGCCCTCGTCGTCGACGACGCCCGGATCGCCTTCGCCGGCTCCGAGGACGACGCGCGCGCCGCCGCAGAGGGCGCGGACACCGTGGACCTCGGCGGCCGCCTGGTGGTCCCCGGCTTCGTGGACGCCCACACCCACCTCCTCATGACGGGCGAGGCCCTCGGCAAGGTCGAACTCACCGACGCCCGCAGCCTGCAGGAGATCCAGAACCGGCTGCGCGCCGCCCGGGAGGCCGAGCCGGCGAAGGCCCGGGTGCTGGGGCGCGGATGGCTGTTCGACTCGGTGCCCGGCGGCGAGCCGACCGCCGCGATGATCGACGCCGCGGTCGCGGACGTGCCGGTCTACCTCGACGCGAACGACTACCACTCCTGCTGGGTCAACACCGCCGCGCTGGCGGAGCTGGGGATCACACGCGAGACCCCGGACCCCATCGGCGGCCGCATCGAGCGGGACGCCGAAGGGAACGCCACCGGCATGCTCTACGAGACGGCTGCTCAGCACTTCGTCTGGACCCACCTCGCCTCGGTCACGAGCGACGCGGAACGCGACGCCGCGATCGACCGCACCTTCGAGGCGTACCTCGGCGCCGGGGTCACGGGCGCCGTGGACATGGCCCTCGACGAGGTGTCCCTCGCGACCCTCGAGCGCGCCGTCGAACGCCACGGTGGAGCGCTCCCGCTCCGCGTCGCCGCCCACTGGTTCATCGACAACACGGGGGACGACGCGCAGAACATCGCCCAAGTGGAACGTGCCGCCGAACTCGCCGCGCGGCTGACCAACCCGTCCCTGCGGGTGGTCGGGGTCAAGTTCATCATCGACGGCGTGATCGACGCCTGCACCGCGGCCATGAACAAGCCCTACGCCGATCACTCCAACGCCGAGCCGATCTGGCCGCTGGAACGCCTCAAGCCGGCGCTCGCGGCGGCAGATGCCGCCGGACTCCAGGCAGCCCTCCACGCGATCGGCGACGCCGCGAGCGACATCGCCTTGGACGCGATCGAGCACGCCATCGAGGTCAACGGGGACCGCCCGCGGCGGCACCGGATCGAGCACCTGGAGTACGCGGCCCCCGGCACGGCCCGGCGCATGGCCGAGCTGGGCGTGATCGCCTCGATGCAGCCGGTCCACACCGACGCGGCCGTCCGGGCGAACTGGGACGCCATGCTCGGCGATGACCGGGTCAACCGCGGCTTCGCCTGGCCCGAGTACGAGGAAGCGGGCGCGCTGCTCGCGTTCTCGACCGACGCGCCCACCGCGCCCTACGGCGCCTTCCCGAATCTCTATGTGGCGACGACCCGCAAATCCGCACTGGACGCGTCCTATGACGCCGTGCAGCCGGAGCTCGCGCTGCCGCTGGCCCGGGCGCTGGGCCATGCGACGCGCGACGCCGCCGCTTCGGTGGGCGACGGCGCGACCCACGGCCGCCTGGCCGAGGGCTACGCAGCGGACTTCGTCGTGGTCGATGTCAACCCCTTCGACGAGGGAGACGAGTCTCTGCTCAAGACCAGCGTGGTGGAGACGGTCGTCGCCGGCCGCAGCGTCTACACGGCGGGGGAGTGACCCCATGAGCGTGGAGAGCGGGACGAGGATGCCGGCAAGCGCCGTCACCGTCGCCGACTGGCAGGACCCGGCGAACCTGCGCTGGTCCTTCCAGCACATGGACACCTTGTTCCCGACGCACACCATCCGGCCCGGCGCCGCCGTGGTCCTGGAGGAACGTCCGCAGGATCTGTCCGGTCTGGCCGTCACCCTGCCAGACGGCGCCGGCTCCACGGTGAGGACCATCCTGGACTCCACGGACACGGACGCCTGGCTCGTGCTGCACGGGCGGACGGTCATCGCGGAACAGTACTCCGGCGCCATGACACCGCAGACCCGGCACCTGCTCATGTCCGTGAGCAAGTCGCTCGTGTCCTCGGTCATCGGCGCTCTGGCGGCCCGGGGATCCCTGGACATCGAGCGGACAGTGGGGGAGTACGTGCCGGAACTCCGGGCCGCAGGCTATGGCGGGGCGCGGCTCCGCGACCTCCTGGACATGCGCAGTGGCATCCGCTTCTCCGAGGAGTACCTCGACCCGGCCTCCGAGGTGCGGGCGCTGGACGAATCGGTGGGCTGGGCGCCGCGGCGCCCGGGCGGCCCCGCCTCGCTGAAGGAATTCCTCGCGACGCTGGAACAAGGACGGGAACATGGCGGGCACTTCGAGTACCGCAGCTGTGAGACGGACGTCCTGGGCTGGGTGTGCGAAGCGGCCGGCGGGAAGCCTTTCGCGGAGCTCGCCACAGAGCTGCTGTGGAGCCGTCTGGGCGCCGCCGACCCCGCGTTCATCACGGTGGACTCCGAGGGCACCGGGATGTTCGACGGCGGCATCTGCGCGACCCTGCGCGATCTGGCCTGTTTCGGCGCCATGATCCGGGACGGCGGGCTGGCGCTCACCGGGGACCGGGTGCTGCCGGCCGAGTGGGTCGACGACATCTTCGCGGGCGGTCCGGATTCCACGGAGGCGTTCGCCGCGGGTCCTGAAGCCGAGCACACTCCGGGCGGGCGGTACAGGAGCCAGTTCTGGTTCCTGGATGGCCGCCCGGATGTGGCGTTCTGCCTCGGGATCCACGGCCAGATGGTCTACATCAACCGCACCACGGGGGTGGTCGGGGTGAAGTTCTCCAGCTCCGCCCTCCCCGTCGATCCGGTCAAAGGACCGGCGGCGGCCGCGATGTTCGACGCGATCAGCGCCCACCTGGCGTCCTGACCACGACATTCCCTCTTTGGTATTCCAAAAACGGATGTTCGTGGTGTGATAATGGGGGAATGTCCAACACGGAGATTTTCGAGCCGGAGTCCCTCCGCGTGACCCGTCAGATCCGCGACGAGATTCTCGACGGCGTGCGCCTGCCCGGCAGCAAGCTCGTGGAACGGGATCTGGCCCAGGAACTGGGGGTCAGCCGTCTCCCGGTCCGCGAAGCGCTGCGGACGCTCGTGTCCGAGGGCCTCGTGACGCCGCGGCCCCGCACCTGGGCCGTGGTCCGGGAGTTCTCCGCGTCCGACGTCGTCGACCTCAACGAGGTGCAGGCGGCGTTCGAGTCCCTGACGTTCACGCTGGCCGCCCAGCGGCACAACCGTGAGGGGCTGCGGCGGCTCAAGGACGCGCTGGACCGCGAGTTCCAGGCGGCCGAGGCGGGCGACGCCGTGCGCGCCCGCCGCTCCGGCGCCGATTTCCACGAGATCGTCACATCGCTGGCGGGCAATGAGCTGCTCAACGAGCTCCAGGGCATCCTGAGCAGCCGGATCCGCTGGCTCATGGGCCAGCACGACGATCTCATCCGGGTGGCGGAAGAGCATGCGGCGCTCTACGAGGCGATCGCCGACCGCGACGTCGCCCGCACCCAGGTCCTGATCGGCCAGCACATGGTCAGCAGCCGCAGCCAGGCCATCGCGAAGCAGGCCTCGTCCGCGGACTCCCACGCCTGACCCTGCACGCCTGACCCTGCACTCCTGATCACCGCGTCGAAAGGCGACCATGCTCCTCCGCAACGTCCGACCCTGGGGCGGCGCCGCCTCTGATGTGCTCCTTGACGGCGAGCTGATCGCCGCCGTCCGCCTGCACGAGCCCGACGCGGACGCGGAAGCCGGGCACGACGTCGTCGACGGTCGCGGACGCCTGCTGCTGCCCGCCTTCAGCGACGTCCACGTGCACCTGGACTCGACCCGGATCGGGCTGCCGTTCCGGGAGCACACCGGCCGCCCGGGCGTCTGGGGCATGATGAGTAACGACCGGGAGAACTGGCGCTCGGCCGAAATCCCGCTCAGGGAGCGCGTGGCCGGGACGCTCGAGCGCATGATCGGACGGGGCACCACACGGGTCCGGTCCTTCGCCCAGGTGGACGTCGACACGGGCCTCGAGAAGTACGAGGCCGTGGTGGCCGCGAAGGAGAAATTCGCGGGGCAGGCTGAGGTTCAGATCATGGTCTTCCCGCAAGCGGGCATCCTCCTGGAGGAGGGCACTCCGGAACTGCTCGAGGAGGCCTTGCGTCAGGGCGCCGACGTCATGGGCGGGATCGACCCGTGTCAGCTGGACCGGGATCCGGTCCGTCACCTGGACATCGTCTTCGGGCTGGCGGAGAAGTACCAGGTGGAGGTGGACGTCCACCTCCACGAGCCCACCGATCTCGCGATCTTCAGCACCGAGCTGATCATGGAACGGACCCAGGCGCTCGGGATGCAGGGCAAGGTCAATCTGTCCCACGCGTACACGCTAGGCGGCTCCTCCGAGGCGACGACCCGTTCCCTCATCGAACGCATGGCGGAGCTGGACATCTCGCTCACGACCGTGGCCCCCGCCGCTGCCGGGCAGCTTCCCCTCCAGGACCTCGCGGCCGCCGGGGTGCGCGTCGGACTGGGGGAGGACGGCCAGCGGGACTACTGGAGCCCGTACGGCAACTGCGATCTGCTGGACCGCACCTGGCAGCTCGCCTTCACCCGCGGCTTCCGGGCCGACCGGCTGGTGGAACACGCGGTCGCCGTCGCCACACGGGGTGGAGCGAGCATCATGGACCACTCCCTGGCCCGGCTGGCGAGCGTCGACGACCGTCCCGGCCTCGACGTCGGTGACCGTGCCGACGTCGTGCTGGTCGACGGCGAGACCGTGACGAGTGCCGTGATGGACCGCGGCAGTGACCGCACCGTGCTGCACCGCGGCCGCGTGGTCGCGGACCAGTACCGGGTCGAGGGTGGCAGCGGCTACTGACCGCACTGACTGCGCGAGGCTCTGACCCCCCGGCGCCCTGACCTGTTGCGGCCGCGAACACGACGACGGCCCCCGCACCTGAGGTGCGGGGGCCGTCGTCGTGGTCGGCGCCTTCTGCTTCGCTCTCTACGGCTCCTGCCGGCGCTCCTGGGCCTGCTGGGCCTTGGCGGCGGCGCGGGCCGCCTCCTTCTCCTCGAGCAGCCGCTGCTTCTCCACGGCCTTGTACAGCTTCGCCTGCCGGCCGCGGCGCCGCCAGAGCTTCCACAGCACCAAGGCCACGATGAAGAGGACCGCGCCGATGATGGCGCCGATCCCGCTCCACAGCGGGAACCACGTGGGCCCGGTGCCGATGATGCGCTGGGCGTTGTGCGCGGCATTGGAAGTGCCCCAGGCGATGCCCGCGGTCAGGAGGTTCGGCGTGGAGACGGCCACGGCGATCACCAGGATCACGGCCTTCCAGGGCCAGGTGATCTTCTTGTGAGTGGCCTGCCAGGCGATCCACAGGGAGAGGAAGGTCAGGATCAGGCCATATCCCAGTCCGAGGAAGACTCCGCCGGAGCCGGGTCCTGCCTGCCCGTTGATGTTCTTGGCCCATTCCACCGGGACGACGGCGGCCGCGATGAAGTACGCGATCACCGCCACTGCCAGGAGGATGGTGCCGAGGATGATCCAGGTGAGGGTCCTGGATTTCCCGGCGGATGAGGATCGGGGTGCCTGTCCCTGCCCTGACGTGGGCGGAGGCGTGATGGAGCCGCTCTGTTCACTCATGGGATCATCATGGCACGTGCCCGGCCACTGAGGCTTGTAATGTGCCTATACTTTCAGCGTCGGTTGCCGTGATCCAGGCGACCACCAGAATCAGACGAAAGGCCAGGCGATGAGCAACATCCCCGCAGAGCTGTCCTACACCGCCGAACACGAATGGGTTGCGAGCACGGAGCAGGACGGTGTGGTGCGAGTCGGCATCACCGATTTCGCCCAGGACGCGCTCGGCGATGTCGTGTACGCACAGGTGCCCGAGGCCGGGACCGCCGTGACCGCCAACGACGTCGTCGGCGAGGTGGAGTCCACCAAGAGCGTCAGCGACATCTACGCCCCGGTGTCGGGTGAGATCGTGGCCCGCAACGAGTCCCTGGATGCCGATCCGGCGCTCATCAACTCCGATCCGTACGGCGCCGGCTGGCTTTTCGAGGTCCGCATCGCCGGTGCCGACGAACTGTCGGGCCTGCTCAGCGCCGAAGCGTACGGTCAGCAGGTAGGCTAGAAAGCAGTTGTCCGTGCTGTCCGGGACGACTGGTCCCGGACAGCACGCACCGTTCCCGGATCCATCACCGGAGGATCCGGGAAAGAACCCCCGCCGAGGCGAGAAGAGTGAGGAGCCGCCCGATGTCTGAACAACCATCGGTCCCCGTCGAACCCGCAGACGAAGCCGCATTTGAGGGCGAGTCCACGGACACCACCTCGGTGTACCTTCCGGTCCTTTCCGACGTGGTGCCGGCCGACCCGAAACTGGGTCCGGAGGACATCGCGTCCATCGCGGCCCTGCCGCACGGATCCGCTCTGCTGATCGCGCACCACGGCCCGAACGCCGGGGCACGCTTCCTGCTGGACACGGACCGCGTGACCGTCGGGCGTCACCCCGACGCCGAGATCTTCCTGGATGACGTCACCGTCTCGCGCAAGCACGCCGAATTCGTGCGCACCCCCGCGGGCTACGAACTGGTCGACACCGGCAGCCTGAACGGCAGCTACGTCAACCACGACCGTGTGGACCGGGTGCTGCTCAAGAGCGGAGTGGAAGTCCAGATCGGCAAGTTCCGTCTGAACTACTACCCGAGCCCGGCACGCCCGGCCGGCCAGGACTGAGGCGCCGCGCAACGTGGCACTTGCACAGTCCGGCCGGCGCCAAGGCGCCCCCGTCGTCCTGAACATCGGAGAAGTCCTCGCTCAGCTGAACGAGGACTTTCCCGGTATTTCCGCCTCCAAGATCCGTTTCCTGGAGGAGAAGGGGCTCATCACGCCCCAGCGGACCCCTGCCGGTTACCGCCAGTACAGTGAGGCCGACGTCGAGCGCCTGCGCTTCGTCCTGGCCCTGCAGCGGGATCAGTACCTGCCGCTCAAGGTGATCCGCGACTACCTCGACGCCATCGACCGCGGGGAGCGTCCGGACAACCTGCCGGGCGGCATGAAGCTCTCGCCCAAGCTGGTGTCCGAGGATCCCGCCGAAGCACTGCGCGGCCGCTCACGATTGCTGAGTGAGTCCCAGCTGCGCGCCGAGTCCGGAGCCAGTGTGCGCCTGGTCAAGGAACTCCTGGATTACGGGATCATCACCCACGAAGGCGGGCAGTTCGACGAGTACGCCCTTCAGGTGACCGTGAGCTGCGCCCGTCTGGAAGCTCAGGGCCTGGAACCCCGGCACCTGCGGCCCGTGCTGGCCGCCGCCGAACGCGAGTTCGCGCTGATCGAGCGGGCCGTTGCCCCGCTGGCGTCGCGGAAGGACTCGGGCTCCCGCGCCCGCACCGCCGACGCCGCCCGCGAGCTGAGTGGTCTGCTCCAGGACCTTCACCAGGCCGTCATCCAAGGCCAGATCTCCCGATTGGAGAAGTGATGATCGAGGTCGAGGTGGTCGGCGTCCGGATCGAGCTTCCGGGCAACCAGCCTCTGGTGCTCCTCAAGGAGACCAAGGGGGAGCGGCATGTCCCCATCTGGATCGGTCCGCCGGAGGCCAGTGCCATCGCCCTCGCACAGCAAGGCGTGGTGCCGCCTCGTCCGCTCACCCATGACCTCATGCTGGATGTCATCCAGGCCCTTGGCCGTTCCCTGGTGTCCGTGACGATCGTGAGCGTGGAGGACTCGGTCTTCTACGCCCAGTTGCAGTTCGACGACGGCACCAGCGTCAGTTCCCGGGCTTCCGACGCGCTGGCGCTGGCTCTCCGCAGCCACTGCCGGATCTGGTGCGCCGAGCAGGTCCTGGACGATGCGGGAGTCCTCATCGAGATCCAGGACGAGGACGCCGAGGTGGCCCGCCCCGCCGGTGGCCACGAGGACGACGAGCCGGACGAGGCCTCGGCGAGTGCCGCGCCGGCCACCGCCGAGCAGGAGCAGGAACTCCGTCAGTTCCGCGAGTTCCTCAATGGCGTGGAACCCGAGGATTTCGAGCCCTGAGTCGCGTTCCGGGCCATCCCGGACCCGCTGTGAGTCTTGGAGCGGCTGGTCTGGGACCGGCTGGCAGGGTTGATGCTGGTCGCTTCACCTGGCCCGTGACTCACCGAACCCACGGCCCCGCAAGGTGCCTTGTTAAGGACTTGTCCAGGCCTCGTGAGGCGGCCGGCGTTAGCTCGGTCCGCTCCGGTGGCTTGATTAGAAGCTTGCCCAACCCCGGCGGGGTTGTGGCCCCTCACAGAGTTGCCTCGAAGCGATCTTTCCCGGGACCAGCGCCGGTCGAACAGCGGCCGTTCAGCGTCGGTTCTTCCTAGAAAGGTAGGTAGCGGGATTGACTGTCATCGCGCAAACCCGTTCGTTTGTGATCGGCGTGGATTGCCACGCACGTACACATACTTTGGCCATCATCGACACCGGGACGAGAGAATGCCTCGGTTCTGAAAAGTTCCCCACCACTGAGGCCGGTATGTCTCGGGCCCTGAACTGGGCAGCGCGTCGCACCGGCGGCGACATGGAGACGTTGTGGGTCATCGAGGGAATCGGAACCTATGGCGCCGGCCTGGCCCGAGTTGTGGACGCAGCAGGGTACCCGGTCGTGGAAGCACCTCGAATGAGCTCGCGAGCAAGGCATGGCATCGGCAAGTCCGATGCCTTGGATGCTGTCGCAATTGCCTCTGCAGTCTTGGGGCTCGACGAGTCTGGGCTTCGCTGGCCGCGCCAGGACACTGGTCCTCGCGCCGCACTCCGGACTCTCGGCACAGCCAGGGACCACTTAGGACGTGAACGAACCATGAACGTCAACGCTCTCACTGCGCTCCTTCGGGTCTATGACCTGGGTATGGATGCACGGAAACCGCTCACTGGCCCACAAATCAGCACGGTTTCCCGCTGGCGAGAACGCCAGGAACCCCTTGAAGTTCTCATTGCAAGAGAAGAAGCCGTCCGCCTCGCACGGCGTGTTCAGGACATTGACGCCGAATTGCGTGCGAACCAGGCACGCATGAACGAACTCATCAAAGACAGCCCTGCAGCACCGCTCCTGGAAATCACCGGCGTCGGGGTGGTGACCGCGGCCATGATCCTCACCGCCTGGTCACATCCAGGCAGGGTCCGGTCCGAAGCAGCTTTCGCTGCCCTAGCCGGCGTGAGCCCGATCCCAGCATCGTCAGGCAACACCACCAGGCATCGCCTTAATCGCGGCGGAGACCGGCAACTGAACAGAGCACTACACACCATCGCAATGGTCCGAATGACCTACGACCTCGAAACACGTACCTACGTCGAAAAACGACGCGCAGAAGGCCGCACCAAACGAGAGATCCGGCGCAACATCAAACGCTATCTCGCCCGACACCTCTACCGCCTACTGAACACCCTCCATGCGACACCAATCCCCAGTTGACAGACATAGAAGCGTCCTTAAGCTTCAAGTTCAGCGTTAAAGTTTCGACACGGCACGAAAAAGCGCCGAACGTCTTTGACCTGGGGGCCTCGCGGCCCTAACGTCGAAGTATCAGGTTCCCATTGCCACCCGGCATCGAGCCGTTCACACTGGAAGCAGGGGCCGCCCCAGGGCGGTGTGACTTCCCGTGTGAGCAGAGCCGCCGGTCCGGCGCTTCGCACCCCGGGAACCCTTGAAGAGGAGGAAGACGTGAGTCCGAAAGGCGACGCGGGCAAGCGCCAGCACGCAGGCGCACCCATTGCCCCCGCTGCGGGCGCCCAGGGGCTGCTGTTCAGCGAGGACCTGCCGCTCCTGGACGAGGACGCCGGCTACCGCGGTCCCACCGCTTGCAAGGCGGCCGGGATCACCTACCGTCAGCTGGACTACTGGGCCCGCACCGGTCTCGTCGAGCCGACGGTGCGCGGCGCGGCCGGTTCCGGCTCCCAGCGCCTGTACAGCTTCCGGGACATCCTGGTGCTCAAGGTGGTCAAGCGTCTCCTGGACACCGGTGTCTCCCTCCAGCAGATCCGTTCCGCCGTGGAGCACCTGCGGGAACGCGGCGTCGAGGACCTCGCCCAGATCACGCTCATGAGCGACGGCGCCAGCGTCTACGAATGCACGTCCGCCGATGAAGTGATCGACCTGGTCCAGGGCGGCCAGGGCGTGTTCGGCATCGCCGTGGGCCGTGTCTGGCGTGAGGTGGAAGGCACGCTGGCCGAGCTGCCGAGCGAGCACGCACTCTCCCAGGACTTCCCCGAGGACGAGCTCAGCCGTCGTCGGGCCCAAAAGAAGATCAGCTGAGAAGAAGATCAGCTGATCCCTTCCCGGAAACGTTGAAGGCCGGTCCGTCTCTGACGGGCCGGCCTTCGCTGTCTGCTGTGCGGTTCTTGCCGTGCTCTCGGGCTGCCCGCGGCCTCGTGACCGCGGCCGGTGTCAGGCCTTGCGGATGGCCGCGAGAAGCTGATCGTAGACGGCCGCGACACCCTTGGCCGAGTCGCCCGGCCACTGGTGCACGGCGTGCGCTGCGCCCTGGATCTGCTGCCAGTTCGCCAGTTCCGGCACCACCGGCTCCAGGAGCAGGGGACCGAACATGGAACGCATCTCATCCAGGCGGTACATGTGCTCGCTCGACCCGAGCCGGACACGGTTGGCCACGATCCCCGCGGGGTTGAGGCGGGGGGAGAACTCGCGACGGAACATGTCGATGGCACGCAGCGTCCGCTCGGTGCCCGCGACGGAGAACAGGCCGGGCTCGGCGACGAGGACGACGTCGTCGCTGGCGTTCCAGGCCATCCGTGTCAGGCCATTCAGGGACGGCGGGCAGTCGATGAGCACCAGATCGTAGCCGGTGACGGGTTCCAGCAGCTGCCGGAGACGGCGCAGGTCGCGACGGCCCAGGTCCGGACGATCGTAGATGCCCGAGTACGCGGAGCCGATGGCCACGTCCAGGGTGCCGTTTCCGTCGGCCCAGGAGCTCGGCGTCAGGTGGTCCGCCAGACGGGCGCGCCGTGAGGTCTTCAGGAGCCTGCCGATGTCCGTGACCCGGCCGGCACTCGTTCCGAGGGCGGTGGAGGCGTCGGCATGGGGATCGAGGTCCACCACGAGGGTGGGGACACCTGCGGCCAGTGCAGCGGATGCCAATCCCGTGGTGACTGAGGTCTTGCCCACTCCACCTTTGAGACTGCTGACGCTTACGACTCGCACTTCTGAACCCACACCCCTGTAACTCGACACTTGGTGTTCTCTGCCGGGCCCCACGATGTGCGGACCGTCTCCGCAGGGTGGCATCACCTTCCATCATAGGGGCGGGCGGAGCCCGCTCCGCCGGATTGCGCCCCGGGAGGCGGGCCCGTGTGTCGCGGAGGGCTCGCGGCGCGGCATCCGTGCAGACTTCCCGGGCGGCGCGCCGTCACCTGTCGAGGCGCCCTCCGGCGCCGCCGGGGAACTCCCGGGCCGCGGAGCGGCGCGGCCTGGTCTTCCCGTGTCACAGTCGCTTCGCGGTCGAGCGAACGGCGTGCTCAGGCCGCTACTGTGATAGCAGTCACCACTCCTTGTGTGGTGAGTGACACATGGTCAGACTTGGGGCACGGGAACAACCCGGCTTGTGACGTACGGAGAAGCATGTTTTCCAAGATACTGGTGGCCAACCGCGGTGAAATCGCGATCAGGGCCTTCCGCGCCGGCTATGAGCTGGGCGCCAAGACAGTGGCGGTCTTCCCTCACGAGGACAGGAACTCCATCCACCGCCAGAAGGCGGACGAGGCGTACCTCATCGGGGAGGAGGGTCATCCGGTACGGGCCTACCTCGATGTGGAGGAGATCGTCCGGGTGGCGAAGGAGGCCGGAGCGGATGCGATCTATCCCGGATACGGCTTCCTGTCGGAGAATCCCGGGCTGGCCCGTGCGTCAGCCGACGCCGGCATCACCTTCGTCGGCCCGCCGGCCGATGTCCTGGAACTGGCCGGGAACAAGGTCGCCGCTCTGGCCGCGGCCCGCAAGGCCGGCGTGCCGGTCCTGAAGTCCTCCGAGCCGTCCCGGGACATCGAAGAGCTCCTGGCCGCCGCGGAGGAGATCGGGTTCCCGATCTTCGCCAAGGCCGTCGCGGGCGGCGGTGGCCGTGGCATGCGCCGGGTCGAGAAGTCCGAGGACCTGCGCGAGGCCCTGGAGGCCGCCATGCGCGAGGCGGATGCCGCGTTCGGCGATCCGACCATGTTCCTCGAGCAGGCCGTGCTGCGGCCGCGACACATCGAGGTCCAGATCCTGGCCGACGCCGAGGGCAACGTCATGCACCTCTTCGAACGTGACTGTTCGCTCCAGCGCCGTCACCAGAAGGTCATCGAGATCGCCCCGGCGCCGAATCTGGACGAGGACATCCGGCAGGCGCTCTACCGTGACGCCGTGGCGTTCGCGAAGGCCCTCGGGTACGTCAACGCGGGAACCGTCGAGTTCCTGGTCGACACCGCGGGTGAGCGGGCCGGGCAGCACGTCTTCATCGAGATGAACCCCCGCATCCAGGTGGAGCACACGGTGACCGAGGAGGTCACCGACGTGGACCTGGTGCAGGCGCAGATGCGCATCGCCGCGGGCGCCACCCTGGCGGATCTCGGCCTCTCGCAGGAGACCGTGAGCCTCAAGGGCGCGGCGCTCCAGTGCCGCATCACCACCGAGGATCCGGCCAACGGCTTCCGCCCCGACGTCGGCAAGATCACCGGCTACCGCTCCGCCGGTGGCGCCGGCGTCCGGCTCGACGGCGGCACCGTGTACTCCGGCGCCGAGATCAGCCCACACTTCGACTCGATGCTGGTGAAGCTCACGTGCCGTGGCCGCGACTACCCGGCAGCCGTCGCCAGGGCCCGGCGCGCCCTCGCCGAATTCCGCATCCGCGGCGTCTCCACCAACATCCCGTTCCTGCAGGCCGTGCTGGACGACCCGGACTTCGTCGCCGGCAAGGTCGCCACGTCCTTCATCGAGGAGCGCCCCGAGCTGCTGAAGGCCCGCACCTCGGCCGACCGTGGCACCAAGCTGCTGACCTGGCTGGCGGAGACCACCGTCAACAAGCCGCACGGAGAGCCACGCGTCAGCACGGGTCCCGAGGTCAAACTCCCGGCCGTCCCCGAAGGCGAGGCCCCGGCCGGTTCGCGGCAGCGGCTGCTGGAGCTGGGTCCCGAAGGCTTCGCGAAGGCGCTGCGCGAGCAGACCGCCGTCGCGGTCACCGACACGACGTTCCGTGACGCCCACCAGTCCCTGCTCGCGACCCGCGTGCGCACCAGGGACCTGGTGGCGGCCGGTCCCGCGGTGTCCCGCCTGCTGCCCGGCCTCTTCTCAGTGGAGGCCTGGGGCGGTGCGACGTACGACGTCGCGCTCCGCTTCCTGGGCGAGGACCCCTGGCAGCGTCTCGCCGCTCTCCGGGAGGCCATCCCGAACATCTGTCTGCAGATGCTCCTGCGCGGCCGCAACACCGTGGGCTACACGCCGTACCCGGAGGAAGTGACCCGGGCCTTCGTCCAGGAGGCCGCGGCCACCGGCATCGACATCTTCCGCATCTTCGACGCCCTCAACGACGTCGATCAAATGGAGCCCGCCATCCGCGCGGTCCGCGAGACCGGCACCGCCGTGGCGGAGGTGGCCCTCTGCTACACCGGCGACCTCCTGAACCCGGACGAGGACCTCTACACCCTCGACTACTACCTGGAGCTCGCGCAGCGGATCGTCGACGCCGGCGCGCACATCCTCGCCATCAAGGACATGGCCGGTCTGCTGCGTCCGGCCGCGGCCGCAGTCCTGGTCAAGGCGCTCCGCGAGCGGTTCGACCTTCCCGTGCACCTGCACACGCACGACACGGCGGGCGGTCAGCTCGCGACGCTGCTCTCCGCGGTGGACGCCGGTGTGGACGCCGTGGACGTCGCCTCGGCGGCCCTGGCCGGCACCACGAGCCAGCCGGCCATGTCCGCGCTGGTCGCCGCACTGGCGCACACGCCACGGGAGACGGCGCTCGAGCTGTCCTCCGTGGATGCCCTGGAGCCGTACTGGGAGGCCGTCCGCAGGGTCTACGCGCCCTTCGAGTCGGGCCTGGCCTCGCCCACGGGCCGCGTCTACCAGCACGAGATCCCGGGCGGCCAGCTCTCCAATCTCCGTCAGCAGGCCATGGCGCTGGGACTCGGTGAGCGGTTCGAAGCGATCGAGGACATGTACACCGCCGCGGACCGGATCCTCGGCCGCCTGGTGAAGGTCACCCCGTCCTCGAAGGTGGTGGGCGACCTCGCCCTGCACCTCGTGGGTCTCGGTGCGGACCCCGAGGAGTTCCGGGAAAACCCGCAGAACTTCGACATCCCTGACTCGGTGATCGGTTTCCTCAACGGGGAACTGGGCAATCCTCCCGGTGGCTGGCCCGAGCCGTTCCGCAGCAAGGCCCTGCAGGGCCGCGCCGTGAAGCCCCGGGACGTGCAGCTGAACGCGGAGGACTCGGAGGCGCTCCAGGGCGACTCCGAGACCCGCCGCGCCACCTTGAACCGGCTGCTCTTCGCCGGCCCGACCAAGGACTACCTGCGGAGCCAGGAGAGCTACGGCAACCTCTCGGTCCTGGACACCCGGGACTACCTCTACGGGCTGCAGCGCGGCGAGGAGCACGTGATCGAACTGGAGCGGGGCGTCCGTCTCATCGCGAGCCTGGAGGCCATCTCCGAGCCCGATGAGAAGGGCATGCGGACGGTGCTCTGCAAGCTTAATGGCCAGTCGCGCCCGGTGGTGGTGCGGGATCACTCCGTCACCAGCAACGTCAAGGCCGCGGAGAAGGCCGACCCGGCCGTCCCCGGTCAGGTGGCGGCGCCGTTCGCGGGCGCGGTCTCACTTAAGGTGGCGGTGGGCGACACCATCGAGGCGGGCGACGCCGTCGCCACCATCGAGGCCATGAAGATGGAGGCCTCCATCACCTCTCCCGTCGCGGGAACGGTGCAGCGCCTGGCGATCTCCGCCGTCGAGCAGGTCCAGGGTGGCGACTTGCTGCTCGTCATCGGCTGACCCCGGTGGGTGCCCGGGATGACCGGGCACCCACCGACGAAGGCGGCCCGGCACCAGAAGGTGCCGGGCCGCCGTCGTGTGGGCGTCCGCCGCTCAGGCGGGCTTGGGCGCGGAGTACATCTCCTCGATGACGTCCGAGTAGTCCTTGACCACCTGGGCGCGCTTGACCTTCATGGAGGGGGTCAGGTGGCCGGAAGCCTCCGTGAAGTCCTCTGTGACGATGCGGAACGACTTGATCGCCTCGGCGTGGGACACGGATTCGTTGGCCTTGGAGATCAGCTGCTGCACCGCCTCCTTGACCTTGTCCTCACGCGCCGCGTCCGCCAGGGACAGGCCGGAGGAGAGTCCGTGCCGTTCGAGCCAGCCCGGCAGCGCCTCCTCGTCGAGCGTGACGAGGGCCCCGATGAAGGGCCGGTTGTCGCCCACCACGAGCACCTGGGAGACCAGGGCGTCCGCGCGGATCTGGTCCTCCAGGAGGGCCGGGACCACGTTCTTGCCGCCCGCGGTCACGATGATCTCCTTCTTGCGGCCGGTGATGCGAAGGAAGCCCTGCTCGTCGAGTTCGCCGATGTCGCCGGTGTGGAACCAGCCGTCGGTGAAAGCCTCGTCCTGCAGCTCGGGGCGGTTGTAGTAGCCTCGCATGACGCAGACGCCCTTGGCGAGGATCTCGCCGTCGTCCGCGATCCGCACCGCGTTGCCCGGCAGGGGCGGGCCGACCGTGCCGATGCGGTTGAGATCGAGCGTGTTGACGGTGATGGGCGCGGTCGTCTCGGTCAGGCCGTAGCCCTCGAGGACCAGCAGGCCGATGCCGTTGAAGAAGTGGCCCAGCCGTTCGCCGAGCGGGCCGCCGCCGGACACCGCATGGGTGACGTGGCCGCCCATGGCCTCCCGGAGCTTCTTGTAGACGAGCGCGTCGAAGAGGGTGTGCTTGAGCTTGAGACCGAGCCCCACCTTGCCGGCCTGGCGTGCCCGGGAATAGGCGATCGCGGTCTCGGCGGCCTTGTGGAAGATGGCGCCCTTGCCGCCGTCCTCGGCCTTGGAGAGCGCCGAGTTGTACACCTTCTCGAAGACGCGGGGCACGGCCAGGATGAAGGTCGGCTGGAAGCTCTGGAGATCGGGCAGGAGGTTCTTCACATCCGGAGTGTGCCCCACCCGCGAGCCCGCGGCCACGGCCAGGACCGAGATGAACCGGGCGAACACGTGGGCCAGCGGCAGGAACATGATGGTCGAGGCGCCCTGGTTGACGATCACCCCCAGCTGGGCGAGTGCGTTGTCGGAGAGCTCCGCGAAGTTGCCGTGGGTGAGCTCGCAGCCCTTGGGCCGCCCCGTGGTGCCGGAGGTGTAGATGATCGTGGCGATGCTGTCGAGGGAGGAGCTACTGCGGCGCGCTTCCAGCTCGGCGTCGCTGATGTTCGCTCCGGCGGTGCGGAGTTCGTCGAGCCCGCCGGCTTCGATCTGCCACACGTGCCGCATCCCGTCCAGGTTCTCGGCGCGGACGGCGGCGCGGATGGCGTGCTCGTGGTGGGACTGCTCGGCGAAGGCGGCGACGGCGCCGGAGTCGCCGAGGTTCCAGGCCACCTGGCTGGGGGAGGAGGTCTCGTAGATCGGGACGGAGATCGCGCCGGCGAACCAGATGGCGAAGTCCACCAGCGTCCATTCGTAGCGCGTGCGGGACATGATGCCTACTCGATCGCCCTGCTGCACTCCGTTGGCGATCAGTCCCTTGGCGAGTGCCGAGACGTCATCGAGGAACTCGGTGGCCGAGATGTCCTGCCAGGTCCCGGAGGCGTCCCGGGTGGCGAAGAGGGCCGGGTTCTTGCCACCGCGGGCGTGCCGCAGCAGGAAGTCGGTGATGTTGCTGGCCGGGTCCAGATGAACCTTGGCCGGCATGCTGAATTCTCGCACGATAGCTCCTTCGATATCCCGTCCCCCGACAGGGCTTGCACCCAGCCTAGTACCCGGGGGTTTCCGTGGCTCTGAGGCGGGGGAGTCCGGGTCCGGCGCGGGCTGCTGCGCTCGGGGGATGTGATCCACATTATATCTACTCGCCAGTAACTTAGTGTCCGCGTCCCTAAGATGGGCTCATGCAGCACACCATCCCGCGCGCCGGCCGCAGACCGTCGCTGGCCATCGGCATCGACATCGGCGGCACCAAGGTGGCGGCGGGCCTGGTGGACCAGCACGGCCGGATTCTCCGCTCGGAACGCCGCGAGACCCCGGGCCAGGACGCCGAGCGGGTGGAGGAGGTCATCGCGGAGCTCGTCGAAGAGCTGAGCAGTGGCCGCCGCGGCGCCCCGGTGGGCATCGGCGCGGCGGGCTGGATGGACCTCGACGGCGGCACCGTCCTCTTCAGCCCGCACCTCGCCTGGCGCAATGAGCCTCTGCGCGCCCGGCTGGAGGAGAAGCTCCGTCGCCGCGTGCACGTGGTCAATGACGCGGACGCCGCCGCCTGGGCCGAATGGCGCTTCGGGGCGGGCCAGGGGGAGTCCCGGCTCGTCTGCATCACCCTCGGCACGGGGATCGGCGGGGCCATGGTGAACGACGGGCACCTGGAGCGCGGGAGGTTCGGCGTCGCGGGGGAGTTCGGGCACGCGATCATGGTCCCCGGAGGCCACCGCTGCGAATGCGGCAACCGTGGCTGCTGGGAGCAGTACGCCTCGGGCAACGCGCTCGGCCGGGACGCCCGCGAGCTGGCCGCCGCCAACTCGCCGATGGCCCAGGAGATCCTGGCCGCCGCCCACGGCGACGTGCACCGGATCACGGGGGCTCTCATCACCCGCCTGGCGCTCGAGGGAGAGGCTCAGAGCCGCGAACTCGTGGCCGACGTCGGGGAGTGGCTCGGGCTCGGCCTGGCCAACCTCGCAGCGGCGCTCGACCCGGGAACCTTCGTGATCGGCGGCGGCCTGTCCACGGCGGGGGACCTGCTGCTCGACGCCGCGGAGCGGACCTTCCACCGCAACCTCACGGGGCGCGGGTTCAGGCCGGTGGCGCGGGTCGCCCTCGCGAAGCTCGGTCCGGACGCCGGGCTCGTCGGCGCCGCGGACCTCGCGCGGAACGCGGCCAGGCGGGTTCCCTTGCGCGGTGCGCCGACGCTCAAGGCGCCGTGGAGCGCCCGCGGTTCCGGGCCGAGGCCGCGCGCCGGCGGTTGAGCCGGGCGGTCAGAGGCGGGCGCCGTCGTCGTAGTCGTCATCACTGCGCTGGGGAAGCTGCCACAGGAGATAGCCGATGCCGGCGATGAATCCCGCGATGAGGACCCACCACACCGGCTGGGGTGCGGAGCGCCAGAAGATCAGGAGCAGCACGATCAGCAGCGGGCCCCCCGCGGCGCCGGCCCAGGCGAGAGCCAGCCGGGGATCCGCTTCGCTCAGGGGTCCGGGATCCTCCGGGACGAAACTGTCGAGCTCCTCTTCCACGTCGGGGTCGGTGACGTAGTCCCGGGGGCCGCCGCCCGTCGTCGGCGGAGCGGCCGGGCTGCTGAGGCCCAGCGGGTCGAAGGCGGAGAATCCGGACCCGGTCCCAGGGGTCTGGGCGGCAGGCGTCTCCCCACTGTCGGTGGCTTTCAGCCGCGCGACCAGGTCTTCCCAGACCGCGTCGTCGTCCTGGCCGGAGTCGCCGGAACCACGGGGTTCCTCCGGCGGGGGCTCCTCGGAGGAGCGGCTGCCCGGAGTGTTGTCTTCGGCGGGGGTCATCGCCTCGCCCCCAGGGAGTCGATGAAACGGACGCTGCCGTCGAAGATGAGAGGGGCGTCGTTGTCCACGGTGGCGACGTGCAGGCTGTTCTCCAGCCACTCGATGTCCAGCAGCCCGTCACGCAATCCGTTCTGCAGGGCGCGGACGCTTGAATCACCCACGATGTGGTCCGTGCGCGAGCGGAACAGGTGCACCGGCGTGCTGATGCGAGGGAGCAGCTCCCGCGTGTTCGCGAAGAGCTTGTGCAGCTCATGGACGGACGCGGTGGGCGTGCGGGTGTAGGCGCCCTCGTCGACGCCGGGTTTGAGGATGTCGTTCGCGATGGACGGCGTCGACTTCACGAGGTGCTTGAGCAGGCCGGAGAGCGGGGCGCGCCAGTCGTCGATCACGAGGCCCGGGTTGACCACCACGGTCCCGGCCACGGGTTTGAGCGCGGCGAGCCGTAGGGCGAGACAGCCGCCCATCGAGAGACCGGCCGTGACGATCGTGTCGCACAGCGGCACGAGTTCCTGGTAGCTGGCCTCGTAGGCCTGGTACCACTCCTGCCAGCTGCGGGTCGACATGTCCTGCCAGGTGGTGCCGTGTCCGGGCAGCAGTGGCATCCGCACCGTGAAGCCTGCGTCCGCCAGGTGAGTGGCCCAGTCCCGGAGGCCGTGCGGGCTTCCCGTGAAGCCGTGGGACATGACCACGCCCACACGGGCGCGCGGACCGTGCCCGTCGCTGCTGAACGCGTCGTGAGAGATGGCCGATTGCTCCGGATGCAGTGCCTCATTGCTCATGACTCCATCATTCCCCAAAGTCGCGTGACATGGGACCCGGCGGGCCCGTCCATGTAGTCTGGGCGCAGGTTCCGGGCTCTGTCAGGGCCCACCTGACACCGCCACTTCCAAGGAGGACGGCCATGTTCTATTGGCTGATGAAGAACGTGATCATCGGGCCATTGGTCAAGCTGATCTTCCGCCCCTGGGTCAAAGGCCTGGACAACATCCCCCAGGAGGGCGGCGCCATCCTGGCCTCGAACCATCTCTCCTTCTCCGATTCGGTCTTCATGCCGCTCGAAGTGCCGCGTCCGGTGGTCTTCCTGGCCAAGAGTGACTACTTCACCGGGCGTGGCCTGAAAGGCCGGCTGACGGCGGCCTTCTTCCGGCTGACGAACCAGCTCCCGATGGACCGCTCGGGCGGCGCCGCCTCCAGTCTGTCCCTCGGCGCGGGCGCGGAGGTGCTGAAGAACGGCGAACTGCTCGGCATCTACCCCGAAGGCACCCGCAGCCCGGACGGCCGCCTGTACCGGGGCAAGGTCGGCGTGGCCCGTCTGGCCCTCGAATGCCGGGTCCCGATCATCCCCGTGGCCATGATCGGGACGGACAAGGTGCAGCCGATCGGCCGCACGGTCCCCAGCATCCGCCGCATCGGCGTCATCTTCGGCGAACCGCTCGACTTCAGTCACCTGGCCGACCGTGCCGAGGAGTACGAGGTGCAGCGGCAGGTGGTGGACGCCGTGATGGAGCGGCTCATGAGGCTCTCCGGGCAGGAGTACGTGGACAAGTACGCCGCCACGGTCAAGGCGGAGGCGGCCGCGGCCGCGGCAGGGATCCGGCCCGACGACGGCGAGCACCCGGCGTCGTCCTGACGCCGCCTCCGGGAATCCTCCCGGGCGCCCGCCGTCGATGACGTCCGTCCTATGGACCCGAAGCGGCGATCCCGTCCCGGGCGTCTAGAATCGACCGTGTGACTGAGCTTTCCACCACAGCGGCCCCCGACTCCTCCGCCGCCTTCGCGGCCGCATCCCAGAGCGGAGCGGCCGACTATCCCGGCCTCGACGAGTGGCGTTCGCTGCCGATCAACCAGCAGCCCACCTGGTCCGATCCCGCGGTCTTCGACGCCTCGGTCAAGGAACTCTCCATTCTTCCCCCGCTCGTCTTCGCCGGCGAGGTGGACGTGCTGCGCGAGCGTCTCGCGGCCGCGGCCCAGGGACGGGCCTTCCTCCTGCAGGGCGGCGACTGCGCCGAGACCTTCGAGGCCGCCACGGCGGACCGGATCTCCTCCCGGGTGAAGACGATCCTCCAGATGGCCGTCGTCCTCACCTATGGCGCCTCCCTCCCTGTCATCAAGATGGGCCGCATGGCCGGGCAGTTCGCCAAGCCGCGGTCGTCCAATGACGAGACCCGGGACGGCGTCACCCTGCCGGCCTACCGCGGCGACATCGTCAACGGCTATGAGTTCACCCCCGAGTCCCGTGCACACGATGCCGGCCGCATGCTGCGGGCCTACCACACCTCGGCTTCCACCCTGAACCTCATCCGGGCGTTCACCACGGGTGGCTTCGCGGACCTCCGCCTGGTGCACCAGTGGAACAAGGGCTTCACGGCCAACCCGGCCCATGCCCGCTACGAGTCCCTGGCCAAGGACATCGACCGCGCCATCACCTTCATGCAGTCGTGCGGCGCGGACTTCGAAGCCCTCAAGCGGGTGGAGTTCTTCGCCAGCCACGAGGCGCTGCTCCTCGACTACGAGCGCGCCCTCACCCGGATCGACTCCCGGACCGGGTTCCCGTATGACACGTCGTCGCACTTCCTGTGGATCGGTGAGCGCACCCGCGAGCTGGACCACGCGCACGTCGACTTCCTCTCCCGCGTCCGCAACCCGATCGGCGTCAAGCTCGGCCCGACCACCTCGGGCGACGATGCGCTGCGCCTCATCGACAAGCTGGATCCGAACCGCGAGCCCGGCCGCCTGACCTTCATCACGCGCATGGGCGCCGGCAAGATCCGCGAGAACCTCCCGCCCATCGTGGAGAAGGTCACCGCGTCCGGGGCCCAGGTGCTCTGGGTGACCGACCCGATGCACGGCAACACCGTGACCAGCAAGAACGGCTACAAGACCCGTCGCTTCGACGACGTCATGGACGAGGTCCGCGGCTTCTTCGAGGTGCACGAGGCCCTCGGCACCTTCCCGGGCGGTCTGCACGTGGAGATGACCGGTGACGACGTCGCGGAGTGCCTCGGCGGCGCCGACCCGATCGACGAGGCCGCGTTCGAGGACCGCTACGAGTCGGTCTGCGATCCGCGTCTGAACCACATGCAGTCCCTGGAACTCGCGTTCCTGGTCGCCGGGTCGCTCTCGAAACGCTGAGTTCAGCGCACTGGCCGGGGCGATCCCGGAGCGCAGAAGAGGCCGGTCCGTATCCCACGGACCGGCCTCCGGCGTTTCCGGGCCGGGCCTACGGGGCGCGGCCCAGCCGACCACGGCTCAACAGACCGTGTGTCAGCCGACCGGTTCGTCCTGAAGGTCGTCCTCGAACTCGGGGTCGGTGAGCTGGCGCGCCGACAGCTCGGCGAACGCGCCGCCCGCCGCCCGCAGCTCCGGCGCGGTGCCGTGCTCGACGACCCGGCCGGCGTCGAGCACCACGATCTGTTCCGCGTCCTCCACCGTGGAGAGCCGGTGGGCGATCGTCAGGGTCGTGCGCGTGGCGGCGAGATGGTCCAGGGCCGCCTGGACCTGGGCTTCGGTCGTGTTGTCGAGGGCGCTCGTGGCCTCGTCCAGCACCAGGACGCGGGGATTGCGCAGCAGGGTGCGGGCGATCGCCAGGCGCTGCTGCTCGCCGCCGGAGAAGCGGTGCCCACGTGCGCCGACCATCGTGTCGAGGCCGGCGGGGAGGCTGCGGATCAGCTCGGCCACGTGGGCCGCCTCGAGGGCCTCCCAGAGCACGTCGTCGCCCGCGTCCGGCGCCGCGATCCTCAGATTGTCCCGGACGCTCGCGTGCGCCAGATACGTCTCCTGGGAGACCACGCCCACGATCGAGGAGAGGTCCTGGAAGCTGAGGTCCCGCACGTCGACGCCGTCGATCGTCACGCGGCCCGCTCCGACGTCGTTGAGACGGGGGAGCAGCGAGGCCAGCGTCGACTTCCCGGAGCCGGTCGGCCCGACGACGGCGGCCGTCGTGCCGGCGGGGATGGTCAGGTCGACGTCGCTGAGCACGTTCGTCCCATTGCCCGGGTAGGCGAAGTCCACGTGCTCGAAGCGCACTTCTCCGCGGACGGTGGCCGGGTCGAGACGCACGGGGTGCTCGGGCTCGCGGATCTCCGGCACCAGGTCGAGCCACTCGAAGATGCGCGAGAAGAACGCCATGGCCGTCACCCACTGGACCCCGACGCTCATGAGGCCCATGACGGGCCGGAACAGGCCGGACTGCAAGGCGGTGAAGGCCACGATGGTGCCGATCGAGAGATCCATGCCGCCCACCGGAAGGCCGGCCGCGAGGTAGATGACGGCCGGGATGGCGGCGAAGACGATCTGCATGGCGGCCATCCGCCACCGACCGGCCAGCTGGGACCGCATCTCCAGATCGGCCAGCTCACGGCTGGCCGCGTCGAAGCGCGCGGCGTCTCGGGAGGTGGAGCCGATGGTCTTGGCCAGCCGGATCCCGGAGACGGAGAGACCCTCATCCACATACGTCTGCAGTTCCGCCATCTTGGCCTGCTGCTTCACGGTGATGTCCCGGCGCTGCAGGGCGACCCGGCGGGCCACCCAGATGGACGGGGGCAGGACGAGGAGGGAGACGAGGCTGAGCCAGGGGGAGAGGGCCACCATGGCGATCACGGTGCCGATGGCGGTCGTGACATTGGACGCCACGGCCGTGGCGGTGTTGGTGACGAGGTTCTGCATCCCGTTGATGTCGTTGGTCATGCGCGACTGGACCTCGCCGCCGTGGGTGCGGGTGAAGAAGCCGAGCGACTGGGCCTGCAGGTGGCCGAAGAGCCGGGTCCGGAGATCGTGCATGACCCCCTGTCCGATGCGGGTGGAGATCCACGTCTGCCAGACACCGATCACCGCCGTGACCGCGGCGACGCCGATCATCGCGAGCACCAGGAGGCCGAGCAGTCCGGTGCGTCCGTGGGGCAGGGCGTCGTCGATCACGCTGCGCACCAGGAACGGCTGGAAGAGGGAGACGATGGAGCTGCCGGTGATCAGGACGACCACGAGCAGCAGCGGGCCTTTGTAGGCGGAGAAGAGGGCGGCGATGCGCCGCTTGCTGACCGGGTGCTGGTCGAGCTGTGTGAGGTCGGCCTTGTTGACGCGACCGGGGCCCACGGGGCGTCCTGCGCCCGGGCCTGGAGTGTGGGGGACGGCGCCAAAGGTCATCCGGGGCCTCCTGAGGGGGTCTGGGGAAGGCGGCGTGTTCCACGCGCCTCGATAAGGAGGTTACCTCCGTACATGGCGAATGTAAAGAGGTAACCTCCTCATCTTTCCTTCGGACGCGCGAATGCCTACAGTGTGACCATGACCCCCGACCGCATGGAGCTCCCTGACCTGGTCCATTCCGTCTCACACGGACTGCGGCGCAGCTGGATGGCCGACCTTTCCCCCTTCGGCCTGTCGCCTCACCAGTGGCGCGCGCTGCACGTCATCGCATCGCACGACGGCGAGCCCCAGCGACAGCGCGACGTCGCCGCTGCGCTGCGGATCGCGCCGCGCTCGGCGGCGGAGGTGCTGAGCCAGCTCGAAGGGGAGGGGCTGATCGCACGCACGCCGGATCCCAGCGACAAGCGGGCCGTGCTGCTCTCCGCCACCAAGGAGGGGCTGGAGCTGGAGCGGAAGGTCCATGCGGTCCGCTCACAGCGCGGCGATGAGTACTTCGCCACCCTGGGCGCGGAGGACCGGGCCGAACTGACGCGGCTTCTGGGACTCCTGCTGGAGGCACATCCCCGCCCCCAGGAAGGGTGGCGGCTGCCGAGGGGCGGCGCTACACCACCGTCAGTGTGATGGTGGAGCCTTCCGGTGCGGTGCCATCGCGCGGATCCTGAGAACGCACGGTTCCGAAGAAGCCGCCCAGGACCTCGTTGATGACCACCGTGAAGCCCAGCTTCTCCAGCTCAGCCTTGGCGACGGAGGCCTGCTTGCCCACGAAATCGGGCACTTCCACGGGCCGAGGCCCCTTGGACAGGGTGAGGGTCACGGTTTCGCCCTTGAGCAGGGTGCCATTGGCGGGGACCTGCGCGGCGACCTTGCCGGCCGGGATGTCCTTGCTGAAGACCTGCTCCTGGGCGGTCTTCACCTCGAAGCCCGCCGTGGCGAGCTTCCGCGTCGCATCGTCCTCGCCGAGGCCCAGTACGCTCGGCACGGGGATGGGCTCCGGCCCTTTGGACACCGTCAGGTTCACCGGGGTGCCGCGACGCACTTGAGCGCCGCTTCCGGGCGATTGGGCGATGACCTGGCCGACGGGAGCGGTGTCACTGTATTTCTCCGTGACGCTTCCGGCCGCGAGGTTCGCTCCCGTCAGCGCGGTGCGCGCGTCGTCCAGCGTCTTCTTGACCAGGCCCGGAACGGGGAACAGCTGCGGTCCCTTGGAGACCAGCAGCTGCACGCCTTCGAACTTACGGATCACGGTCCCGGCCGGGGGCTCGGTCGCCACCACCAGACCGCTCCCGACCTTCTCGTCGAACACCTCTTGCTGTTCGGCCTTGATGCCGTAGCCGGCGAGAATCGACGCGGCTTGTTCCGCGGGCTGGCTCTTGAGGTCCGGCAGGGTCACCTGGGCACCCGGACCCATGCCGAAGAACCATCCGGCGCCGGACGCCAGGAGTGCGAGCAGCACCAGGACGATCACCCAGATGACGCCCTTGCGCCGGGGATTTCCCTGCCGCACCTGGCGGGTGGGGGTCGCCAGGGCTTTCGCTTCCTGCCGGGCCCGCTCCTTGTCGTCCTTCCTCTGCTGCCGCTTGCTCGGCGGGGCGGCGGGGGCAGGAGCGTGGGGCAGGACCGTGGTCGACTGGCCGGACTGCGGGATCACCGATGTGGCCAGCGGATCAGCCGGGCCGAGCACGGTGGTGTGCTGCTCACCAGCGGGCAGCACCGTGGTCTGCAGACCCGGGGTGGCGATGAACTCGGTGGCGCCGTCACCTTGAGGGGTGCTGGAGTGCGCCGGGTTAGGTGTGGCCGGAGCGCCGGGCCGCGGCTCGAACGGCGACGACGCCGGCGCGCCCGGCGCGGGCAGGTCCAGGTCGGCGGCGGGCAGGGTCGCCGCGACATGGCGCAGCTCGCCCAGGAAGGCCCGCGCGTCCACCGGACGCTCATCCGGCGCCTTCGCCGTGGCCCACTGGACGAGTTCGTCGAAGTCCTGGGCCAGCCCGGGACGCTTCAGCGAGGGTGCGGGCACCTGGTCGTTGACGTGCTGGTAGGCCACCTGGATGGGCATGTCGCCCGTGAACGGCACGCCGCCGGTGAGAAGTTCGTAGAGCATGATGCCGCAGGAGTAAACGTCGCTGCGGGCATCGGCGTCGTGGCGGAGGAAGAGCTCGGGGGAGAGGTAGGCCACCGTCCCGAGGAGCTCCCCGGTGCTGGTCTGGGCGGTCGCCTGACGGGCGAGTCCGAAGTCGCCGATCTTCACGGCGCCCTCGCGCGAGATGAGGACGTTCTCCGGCTTGACGTCCCGGTGGATCAGCCCGGCCTCATGAGCCGCGGCCAGGCCTTCGAGCGCCGGGGCCAGGTAACTGATGGCGACGCGAGGGGTCAGGGCTCCTTCGCTGCGGATGACGTCCCGGAGGGTGCGCCCCTCGATGTACTCCATGACCAGATAGGTCAGACGGCCGTGGCGGCCGTGGTCGAGGACGGACACCACGTGGGGGTGTGAGAGCCGCGCGGAGGCCCGGGCCTCGCGGGCGAACCGCTCGACGAAGACCTCGTCGGACGCGAGCTGAGGGTGGAGCACCTTCAGGGCGACAGGGCGTTCCAGCGTGACGTGGAGCGCTTTGTACACGGTGGACATGCCGCCGTCCGCGATGCGTTCGAGCACGCGGTAACGGTTGTCGACGACCGTGCCGAGAAGCGGGTCTTCAGAGCGGTGTTGCACCCTATGATCCTAAGTGTTCACGCGACAAGGGTCCGGTACGACGCGTACCGGACCCTTGTCGACAGGCGGGATGTGCTCAGCGGAACGTCGCGCGGTGTGCCTTGATGGCGGCGACGTAGGCCTTGGTGTCCGAGTACATGCCGTGCTGCTCCACCGAGTACTGACCCTGGTAGTAGCCGGCGATCGCGTAGTCCGTGCTGCGGCTGGTGCGGAGCAGGGAGCGGATGATCGCGATGCCCGCCGTCGCGTTGTCGTACGGATCCAGCAGGTTCAGCTGACGGCCCACCATCTGCGAGGCCCATTCGCCCGAGCTGGGGATGACCTGCATGGTGCCGATGGCGTTGGCGGGGGAGACGGCGCGCTGGCTGAAGCCCGACTCCTGGTAGGCGAACGCCAGGGCAAGCGACGGATCGACGCCCATGCGGCGAGCCGTGTCGGCGACGATCTGGCGCATCTCGGCGCGGGTCGGCACGGGGGCCGCGTTGAGCAGGGCCTTGTTCCGGTTGGCGGAGTTGACCACGGCCTTCGGGTACTTGTAGCCGAGGAACGAGTCCGGCACCAGACCGCCCTGGTTGCCCTGATCACTCGGGGCGGTGGGGCTCGTGGTCTGGCCGGCGCCGGGGATCACGAGCTTCTGGCCCGGGTAGATGATCGAGGTCATCTTGAGGCGGTTCGCGTTCAGCAGCGAGGTGAGCGAGACGCGCTGGCGCGAGGCGATGGCCCCGAGGGTGTCGCCCGCACGGACCACGTAGCTGCCGCCCGAGACGGCGGATCCGCCCGTGGAGCCCTTGCTCGTCTGACCGGTGGACTGGGGCACCACGGCGCCGCCTGCGGACACCTTGATCTTCTGACCGGGGTAGATGATCGACGTGGCGCGCAGTCCGTTCCAGGACAGGATCGAGCTCAGGCTCACCCGGTGGCGCATGGCGATGGCGCCGAGGGTGTCGCCCGCACGCACGGTGTACGTCGAGCCGCCCTGGGGCGTCGCAGGCCGGGAGACCTGGCCGCCGGACGACGACGGCGCGGAGACGCCCGCCTTCAGCTTGATGGTCTGACCCGGGTAGATGATCTGGGTCGCCCGGATGTTGTTGAGCTTCAGCAGGGCGTTCAGGCTCAGCCCGTAACGCTGCGCGATGCCGCTCATCGTGTCACCCGACACGATCCGGTACGTGTTCGGAACGGCCTTGAGCGCGATCTGCAGGTTGGCGGGCAGCGACGTCGCCACCTGGCTCACCGGGAGGAGGCTTGCCGAGGCACGGCCGGCGATGGCGGCCTCCAGTCCCTGCGGAAGGCGCTTGGCGGGGGTCACGTTCTGAGGCACCGACGCCTCGGCCGGCTGAGCCAGCGCGAGCGAGGAAAGGACGACTGCGGGAAGGGCGGCCGTCGCCACTGCTGCGGTGGCCCGTGAACGGTTCGTTGGCGATGTGAGGCTCGTCATTCAGTGTCGTCCTTGGCGTCAGGGTCATCCACTGAAAGGGGAGATTTCAGCGTGTGACCTGTGGTGCGTATGTGAAAGTTGATGGTCGTGTTGAAAATGTGACCAATGTGAATCTCTCACGAAATTGCGGCTAGCACAAGAAGAGTGGGTTTCGCTGGGCAGCGCCCCGGCGTGTCCTGGACGCCCTGGTCAGCGCTCGAATCCTCGAGTCGGGGGACGGGCTAGGTCGGAGGCGGCCCGGCGTGGCACCCTTAACGGGTGAGCAATGTTGAATCCCTGGTGGGCGAATGGCTGCCGTTGCCGGATGTGGCGGAAATCCTTGATGTGAAGATCTCCCGGGTCCACGGGCTGATCGACGAGCGCGCCCTGGTGGCGCTGAAGGTGGGCGAGCGGAAGATCCGCAGCGTGCCCGCCGAGTTCGTGAAGGACGGGGAGGTCCTGGACTCCCTCAAGGGGACCATCGCGGTCCTGAAGGACTCCGGATTCACCGACGAGGAGCTGATCACCTGGCTCTTCACAGAGGACGAGTCCCTGCCGGGCCGCCCGGTGGACGCCCTGCGGGCCGGCCGCAAGACCGAGATCCGTCGCCGCGCCTCCGCACTGGCCTGGTGACACCCCGAAACGGGAACGATGAAGGGCAGGGCACGGAATCGTGACCTGCCCTTCATCATTCCGTGTCAGGAACTGCGCCGTCTCTTGAGCTGCGTTGGCTCATGGGCAGAGCCGCGTCAGGAGCTGCGTTGCACCGCCGACTCGGCCAGTGACCGCAGTGCCTGACGTGGCAGGTCCGAGATGGGGAGGGCGTCCAGTGCGGTGAAGCTCGCCGTGCTGAGCGAGTCGATCTCCGCCTCGACGGCGCCCAGCGCGCCACAGGCCGTCATGTCGGCGCGGACCCGGGCCACGTCGTCGTCGCTGAGTTCGGGATGGCCGAGGGCCGCTTCCAGTGACTTGACCTGGTCTGGCGTCCCCAGCTCGCGCATGAAGGCGACCAGCAGGGTGCGCTTGCCCTCCCTCAGATCGTCACCGGCCGGTTTGCCCGAGGTGAGAGGATCGCCGAAGACGCCGAGTTCGTCGTCCCGGAGCTGGAACGCTTCGCCGAGCGGGAGGGAGAAGCGGGAGAAGCCGTCCAGCAGCTCCTGGGGAGCTCCCGCGATGGCGCCGCCGAGGGCCAGGGGATGCTCCGTCGAGTACTTGGCCGACTTGAAGCGGATGACCGTGCGTGCCCGTTCCGCCGCACCTTCCACGGTGCGGAGCGGCCCGGCGACCTCTTCGAGGATGTCGAGGTACTGCCCGGCCATGACCTCGGCCCGCATACGGTTGAAGATGCCGCGCGCCACGGTGCCGGAGCTCGTGGCCTGCCCGATCTCCGAGAAGGCCTCTTCGCTGAACGACAGGCAGAGATCCCCGGTGAGGATGCCCGCGGCGTGACCGAAGCGTTCCGGGTCCAGCATCCAGCCGGACTCCTGATGCAGATCGGTGAAGGACTGATGCACGCTGGGCCGGCCGCGACGGGTGGCCGAGCGGTCGATGATGTCGTCGTGGATCAGCGCCGCGGCCTGGAAGAGTTCGAGTGCGACGCCGGCCTGCACGGCTTCCTCGGCCTGTGCCGCGCCGCCTGCGGCCCGGAATCCCCAGTACGCCAGGAGGGCCCGCATCCGCTTGCCGCCGCTGACGAGGGTCCGGATGGAGTCGAGAAGGGGTGCCACGTCCGCGGAGACCCCGGACACCAGATGACGCTGCCGGTCCAGGAAGTCGTCGAGCTGTTCGTTCACCGCGGCGACGAAGAGGGCCTGCTCGGCGTTCACCTCTGAACTCGGTCCGGGCTGTGCTGCCGTGGTCATTTCGCGCTGGCCGTCCTCACTGTGGCGCCGATGGTCAGGGTGCTGCCGCCGGTCGTCGGGGCCGCGTTCAGGCTGATGGTCTCGTCGCCGTTGTTCCGGATGAAGGTCTTGTTCAGCACCCCGTCCACCGTGGTGGACGCGGTCGCGGTGAAGCCGAGCTTCCGGAAGTGGGCGGTGTAGAAGGTGTCCGCGGCGGCAGGAGCGGACGGTGCGGTGCCGGTGAACGCGACGTCGGTGTACTCGCCCCGGGGGCTCACGGTGCTGGACATCTGCGTGAGTTTCGGAATGGCCGGGATGAGCGCCGTCGGGAAGTTCGTGGGAAGCGCGCGGGCCGTGGACGTGGCCTGCGCGACGGCGGTCGCGGTGGGCGAGGGCGTCGCTGACGACGTCGCCACCGGGGTGGCGGATTCAGGGGTGCAGGCCGTGAGACCCATCCCCACGCACAGAGCCACGGCGAGACCGGCGCGTCGCCACGCCGTCGGGTGCTTGGTCAATCGGAACTCCTCCGGTGGATCGAGCCTGCGCAACCGCAGGGCCCGGCCGGGCCTCATGCCGGCGGGGACACTCCTATTTTAGGGGGCCTGAGGTGGAGGTCCATGCCGGGCCCCGGATGCGGCTCCCATTGTCAGTGGCGCTGGCTAGCATGGTGGGTATGGAGGCGCGGGAACTGGAGAGGTGGAGGAAATGCAGCATCCTCCACGTGGACATGGACGCCTTCTTCGTCTCTGTGGAGCAGCGCGAGAATCCCGCGCTCGTCGGCCGTCCGGTGATCGTCGGCTTCCCGGCGGACCGCTCCGTCGTCCTCTCGGCGTCCTACGAGGCGCGGGCTTTCGGGGTTCGCTCCGCCATGCCGATGTCCCAGGCCTATGCCCGCTGCCCGCAGGCGGTGATCGTCCCACCCCGGCACGAGCTGTACTACGAGGTGTCGGCGCAGCTCATGGATCTCTTCCGTTCTTATACGGACGCCGTGGAGCAGCTCAGCGTGGACGAGGCGTTCCTGGATGTGTCCGGTGCGCTCCGCCGCGTCGGGTCGCCGGTGGAGATCGCACAGGACATTCGGCGCCGCGTCCGCTCCGAACTGGGGGTCTCCGCCTCCGTGGGCATCGCCGGCACCAAGTTCCTGGCCAAGATCGCGTCCACCCGGTCCAAACCGGACGGGTTGCTCGTGATCGAGCCGGAGCAGCAGCTCGAGTACCTGCACTCGCTTCCGGTGAAGGCGCTCTGGGGCGTCGGCGGCAAGTCCGAGCAGCAGCTGGCCCGGCTGGGACTCAGCACGGTGGCGGATGTGGCCGCGACGCCGCTTCCCGTGCTGCGCAAGGCCTTCGGGGCCATGGGGGAGCACATCCACGCGCTGGCCTGGGGGAGGGACCCGCGCCCGGTGACTCCTGAGCGCGTCGACAAGAGCATGAGCGCCGAGACGACGTTCGCCGAGGACACCCGTGACGCGGCCGCGCTCCACCGGGCCTTGCTCTCCTTGTCCCATCGGGTGGCCCGGAGGCTCCGTTCCGGGGAGGTGTCGGCGGGCGGCGTCGCGCTCAAGCTGAGATATGCCGATTTCAGCACGATCACCCGGAGCCGCAGGCTCGACTACGCCACGGATTCGGGCGCCAAGCTCTATGAGCTCTCCCGGATGCTGCTCGACGCCGTGGGCCCGCTGCCTCAGCCGATCCGGCTGATCGGGGTGCGGGCGGATCACCTGGAATCCGGTTCGGGTGCGGTGCAGCTGAGTTTCGACCGGCAGGACGACAACTGGCGCAAGGTGGAGAAGAGCCTGGACGAGGTGCGCGACAAGTTCGGGAACTCCGGGCTCACTCCTGCCCGGCTCCTCGGTGCCAGGAGCCGGAACCGCCCCGGAACGGAAAGTCCTCCTGAAAAGGCGGGATGAGTCGAACTCCACTTTCAACCGGACGTCATCGGGCCTAAAATTGGAGTACGGGGAACTTCCCCGCTGAGGAGTCCGTTGCACTAGTCAGTGGCACCATGGATCAAGCCGACTGGAGCCCGGAGATGAGGAGGTCGTCATGCCGCTCTCGGAGCATGAACAGAGGCTGCTCGAGCAGCTGGAGCGCCAGCTGCATGAGGACGATCCCAAGTTCGCCAGTCAGATGGAACAGGGCGCCGCTCATCGCTGGTCCACCAAGCGCCTGGTGATCGGTGCATTCGCCGTCGTGGCGGGCATCCTGGTCCTGCTGCTCGGCGTCACCCTGCAGAACATCGTGGTGGGCGTGCTCGGCTTCCTGGTCATGGGCGGCGGCGTCTACTTCGCCACCAGCAAGGGCAAGGGTCTCAGCCCGGCTTCCGGCCACCGTGACACGGGGGCTCGCGCCTCTCGCCCGCGATCCGGATTCATGGAAGACCTGGAGCAGCGCTGGGAGCAGCGCCGCCGCGAAGAACCCTGACCTCCTCGGGCTGACGGCCCATCCGTCAGCCCCTACGGCCCAGCCGGTCCGGCGCCTCTGATAGCGCCCGGCGACGGCGGGGCGCCTGCCTCGAGAGCCCGCTTCGGCGGGCTCTTCGTCGTTTCCGGGGGCTTGCGGGGCGGCGATCCCACCCGCCGTCGCGGCCGGCCTGGCCGGAGCCCTCCACACTCCACCCCCGGCATCCCCGGCGTGGTTCACAGGCCCCTCCACTCCGCTCCCGGTCCTGCTCCCGGAGCCCTCCGCCGCGTCCGCCACTTCGCTCCACGGCTTCCTCCCTTTTCCTCCCCGGCAGGCGTTCCGGGCCGTTTTCCGCCCCTCCGCCGGCGCTCCCGCCTGCCCGCGGCACTCCCGGGCGCTCGAACCGCGGATTTTCCCTCCACTTCCCACCACGGCCTTCGATCCCAGTGCTGGCAAGGATTTTGGAAACACAACACGCTGGAAGAAACGCGTTTCGACCTTGACCGTGGTGCGAAGTGGAGTACAGTGGAGGCAGTAAGAGGGTAGTGGCGGCACTTGGGGTAGTACGGCAGCTTTCGACGGATCGGCGGTGAGCAGTGTTCCTTGGCACTCACTCGCCGCGTCTCGACGAAAAAGGCCGCATCATCCTGCCGGCCAAGTTCCGCGAGGAACTGGCCAACGGACTGGTCCTGACAAGGGGCCAGGAGCGCTGCATCTACGTCTTCAGCCAGAAGGAATTCGAACGTATTCACGAGCAGATGCGGCAGGCTCCACTGTCCAGCCGTCAGGCCCGCGATTACATGCGTGTCTTTCTGTCTGGAGCCTCTGATGAGGTACCCGACAAGCAGGGGCGCGTGACGATTCCGCCGGCGCTCCGGGAGTATGCGGGTCTGGGACGGGAGCTGGCCGTGATCGGCGCAGGCACCCGGGCCGAGATCTGGGACGCCCAGGCCTGGAACCAGTACCTCGAGGAGCAGGAGAACTCCTTCTCCGACACGGACGAAGACGCGATCCCCGGGATCTTCTGAGGAAGACCCCAGGCCGTTTCCTGGACGTGATCTCCAGCCGCCCAAGGCTGGTCATCCTGGCTCACCTTCCCCGGAGCCAGGCGGACCGACCCGCGGCGCGGATGGGGATCACGTCACAGGAAGCGCGGCGCACGGCAGGCAGGATCGTAGGCGACACCATCAGGGCAGGAGAGCACATGGCGGAGATGAGCGGGTCAAGGCCCACCTCCGAACGTCACATCCCTGTCCTCAAAGAACGTTGCCTCATGCTGCTGGCCCCCGGCTTCGATGCAGCACGTGGACGCGGGGAGCGTCCCGTGGTCATCGACGCCACCCTCGGCATGGGCGGCCACTCGGAAGCCCTGCTCCAGCGTCACGAGGACCTCCACCTGATCGGCATCGACCGTGACGAGGAAGCCCTGGCGCTGGCCGGCGAGCGGCTCAGTCCCTTCCAGGGACGGACGAGCCTCGTGCACGCCGTGTACGACGAGATCCCCGACGTCCTCGACGAACTCGGGATCCCCGCGGTCCACGGTGTCCTCATGGACCTCGGCGTGTCCTCCCTCCAGCTCGATGAGCGGGAGCGGGGGTTCGCCTACTCCTATGACGCGCCTCTGGACATGCGCATGGACACCAGCCGCGGCCAGACCGCCGCTGACGTGGTCAACGAGTACGAGGAGCAGGACCTCATCCGCCTGATCCGCACCTGGGGTGAGGAGAAGTTCGCGGGCAGGATCGCCCGCAGCATCGTCTCCCGCCGGGCCGAGACTCCGTTCACCACGACCGGTGAACTGGTCGAGGCCATCCGGGCCGTGGTGCCGGCCGCCGCGGCACGCAACAGCGGTCACCCCGCCAAGCGGACTTTCCAGGCGCTGCGCATCGAGGTGAACGAGGAGCTGGACGTTCTCGAACGTGCCGTCCCGGCCGCGGTGGACGCCATTGCGCTCGGAGGCCGCGTGGTCGTGATGTCCTACCACTCGCTGGAGGACAAGATCGTCAAGCGGACCTTCCAGTCCCGCTCCACCTCGTCGGCGCCGCACGGATTCCCGGTGGAACTCGAGCAGCACAAGCCGGAACTCAAGACCATCACCAAGGGCACCGAACAGCCCACCGAAGCAGAGATCGCGGAAAACCCCCGTGCGGCCTCGGCCCGCCTTCGTGCGGCCGAACGCATCAAGGACAGGAGGACGGCATGAGCAGCGTCACCACCCGCCCGGCCATCCGGGCCGTCGGCAACACGGCCCGGAAGCTCGCCACCCCGGCACCGCAGCCGGCGCCGCGCAAGCGCACGCCGCTCGTCGTCGTGCCCTCCGCGCCGCGCCGCAAGTCGGTGGTCTTCGTCGCCTCGTGCTTCGCGGTGCTCGCGGCCGCCCTCGTCGGCGTGCTCCTGCTCAACATCCAACTGTCCCAGGGCCAGTACGACATGGTGGCCCTCAAGGCGCAGCAGTCGACGCTGACGAAGAAGAACCAGGAACTCTCCCAGGAGGTCCAGAACTTCAACGCGCCGCAGAACCTGGCCGCGAAGGCCACTGCCATGGGAATGGTCCCTTCCGCGGGCCAGGGCCAGATCGACCTGGACCGCTCCACCGTGAGCGGCAAGGCCGTCGCCGCCACCAAGGATGAGAAGGCCAAGTCGGCCATCATCGCGGCCCCTGCCATCGCCGGTCAGCTGAGCGTGGTCCCGTCCTCGACCGAGGACCAGACCACCACGGACTCCGCCCAGAAGAAGCCCGCCGAGAGCAAGACCACGGCGCAGGCTCCGGCGGTTCCCCAGGTTCCTAAGGTTCAATTGAACGGGGGAACGGTCCCGGCGCCTGCGCAGCGGACCCCCGGAAACTGATCGACAGAGGACAAGACCTACCTCACCGGTAGGCAGTGAGAGGGCGAGTCGTGGTGAGGACAGGCAAGACCAAACAGCAGGAGACCGCGCGGCGCGTCCAGCTCCGTCTCCGCATCGGCCTGGGCATCATGCTCACGCTGCTCCTCGTGGTGGGTGGTCAGCTCGTCCTCATCCAGGGGTTCGACGTCGGCGGGCTGGCCGAGGCCGCCCAGGCCAAGCGGTCCCGGACCATCGAACTGCCGGCCCAGCGCGGCTCGATCGTCGACGCCAAGGGCACCGTCCTCGCGAATTCGATCATCCGCTACGACGTGGTGATCGACCCGAAGCAGAACACCAGCGTGGACAGCTTCCGGCGGGCGGACCCGCAGGACCCCAAGAAGACCATCAAGATCAGCCGCGACCAGGGTCTCCGTGACCTGGCCGGCCTGCTCAAGATGCCCTTCGAGGACGTCAAGAAGGCCGCCACCGGAACCTCTCAGTACAAGCTCCTGGCCCGGGGCGTGAAGCCCGAGACCGCCGACGCGATCCTCGAACTGTCCGTGCCCGGCGTCGTCACGCAGGGCACCAGCCAGCGGGTCTACCCGAACGGCGCCGTGGCCGGCGGCATCATCGGCTTCCTCAAGGACGGCAAGGACGGCATCGCCGGGATTGAGCAGACCCAGAACTCGGTGCTGACGGGCACCCCCGGGTCCCGCAGCTTCGAGATGGGCGCAGACGGGCTCGTGATCCCCGTGGCGCCGGACCACATCACCCCGGCCAAGAACGGCAGGACGGTCAAGCTCACCCTCGACAGCGATCTGCAGTACTACGCGCAGCAGGTCATCCAGACCCAGGTGAACAACCTGGGCGCGGAATGGGGCAGCGTCGTGGTGCAGGAAGTGAAGACCGGCAAGATCGTGGCCATGGCGGACACCAACACCCCGGATCCGAACAACCCCGGTGGAGTGGACGCCAAGGACCGTGGTGTCCGCTCGGTCACGGCGGCCCTGGAACCCGGCTCCGTGGAGAAGCCCCTCGTGGCGGCCGCTCTCCTCGAGGAGGGCAAGTCCAAGCCCATGGAGCAGTTCTCCATCCCCAACAGCTACACGGTCAACGGGCAGACGTTCGAGGACTCCTTCAGCCACCCGACCTTCAACAGGACCCTCGCGGGCATCCTCGGCTACTCCCTGAACACGGGAACCGTGATGGCCGGCCAGCGGCTGAGCAAGCAGGAACGCTACGACTGGCTCCGCCGCTTCGGCATCGGCCAGGCTCCGAACGTGCCGCTGCCCGGCGTGGCCGGTGGCATCCTCAGCAAGCCGGACCAGTGGGACGGCCGTCAGGAGTTCACCGTCCTGTTCGGGCAGGGCGTCTCGCAGTCCGTCCTGCAGACCGTGATGGCCTACCAGAGCATCGCCAACGACGGCGTGATGCTGGAACCGCGGCTCGTCGACGGGTACATCAATGAGGACGGCACGGAGGAGAAGGCCCCGACGGGCCCGTCCCGCCAGGTCATCTCCAAGTCCACCGCCAAGCAGACCCGGGACATGCTCGAGAGCGTCGTCACGGAAGGCGAGTGGAAGGACGCCGCCATCCCCGGCTACCGCGTGGGCGCCAAGACCGGCACCTCCGAGTCACCCTGTGACAACGGCCGGCCCGGTTTCTGCGGGTACACCGCGTCGATCGTCGGCATGGCCCCGATGGACAACCCCCAGTACATCGTCGAGGTGCTCGTGCAGCGGCCGCAGGACAAGATCTTCGGCATCGACGGCGCCGACATCTTCCGCTCGGTCATGGGCCAGGTGCTCCGCGTGAACAACGTCCCGCCGTCCACCGGCAAGCCCGTGCATCTGGACCAGTTCGGCCCTGGAGGCTCCTCCGGCACCGGCAAGTGACCCCGACCTTCCCCGGACCTCCGGCCCGCACCGGATCCACCGCAGCAACTCTTTTGGAGCAGATACGTGTCAGAGCATGAAGCCAACCCCGCGGACCGGTCCGGCGCCGGGCAGGAACGCAAGGCCCGGGTCTTCCGGCCTCAGACGCCCCCTGCCGTAGCTCTGGGACGGCTCGCGGAGAGCCTCGGCCTGGATGCCGGCCCACAGGCGGACGTGGTGATCTCCGGCATCACGAACGACTCGCGCAGTGTCCTGCCCGGTGATCTGTACGTGGCGCTGCCCGGCGCCCATCGGCATGGCGCGGACTTCTCGGCGCAGGCCGTCGCGGACGGAGCGGTCGCGGTGCTTACGGATGAGGACGGCGCCCGCCTGCTGGCCTGGGACAGCGCCGTGGAGAGCGTGCCGGTGCTGATCCATGCCGAGCCCCGCGCCGTCGTCGGGCGGCTGGCCGCCACGATCTACGGCAATGGTCCCGAGGACGGCCTGCGGCGCTTCGGCGTGACGGGGACGAACGGCAAGACCACCACGAGCTACTTCGTCAACGCGCTGCTCCGCGGCCTCGGCGTGGTCCCCGGGCTGATCGGGACCATTGAGATCCTGGCCGGCGACGAGGCGATCCCGAGCGTGCTGACCACTCCCGAATCCAGCGATGTGCAGGCCCTCATGGCCCGCATGCGCCAGCACGGCCTGGGCGCCGTGACGATGGAGGTGTCCTCCCACGCGCTGCAGTTCCACCGGGTGGACGGGGTGCTGTTCGACGTCGCCGGTTTCACGAATCTGACGCAGGACCACCTGGACCTCCACGGCAGCATGGACGAGTACTTCGCCACGAAGGGCCTGCTTTTCACCCCCGAGCACGCGTCGACCGGCGTCGTGATCGTGGACGACTCCTGGGGCCGCCTCTTCGCCGAGGCGAGCCGCATCCCGGTGACCCGGCTCGCCGTCGCCCCCGACAGCGCCGTCGACGCCGACTGGAGCGTGCAGGACGTCGTCAGCCGCGGCGCCCTGGGCTCCGAGTTCGCTCTCCACGGCCCTGACGGCGCCGTGCTCAGGGCCCGCGTCCCGCTGCCCGGCGGCTTCAACGTGGCCAACGCGGCGCTGGCGATCGTCATGGTGCTCAGCTCCGGCGTCTCCGTCGAGGAGATGGCCGGCGTGCTCGCGGGCGGTGATCCGCTGTCCGTCCAGGTCCCGGGCCGCATGCAGGTGGTGGCGACCGAGCCGCGCGCGATCGTCGACTTCGCCCACAATCCCGACGCCTTGGAACGCGCCCTGCAGGCCGTCCGCTCGCCCGACGGAAGCGGCAAGGTGATCGTCGTGTTCGGAGCCACCGGGGAGCGCGACGCCGGCAAGCGCCCCGTCATGGGCGCCACGGCAGTGCGGGGCGCGGACGTGGTCATCGTCACCGATGACGACCCGCATGACGAGGACCCGGCGGCCATTCGTTCCGAGGTCATCGCCGGTGCGTTCCAGGCCCGTGATCAGGAGCGCCCCGACGTCCTCGTGGAGGAGTCGTTCCCCCGGGACGAGGCCATCCGCCGGGCCGTGGAGCTCGCAGGGCCGCAGGACACGATCCTCGTCGCGGGACGCGGACACGAGGTCTGGCAGGAGGTCAAGGGCGTGAACATCGCGCTCGATGACCGGGAGGAACTCCGGGCCGCTCTGGCGGCGCGTGGATTCCGTGATTCGACGACGAACGACTAGGCTCCTACACGAGATGATTGACTTCACAGCGGCTGAAATCGCCCAGATCACGGGCGGCGAACTGGCCGCCAATCCCCATCTGACCCCGGCATCCGTCGTCACCGACTCGCGGGAGGCGAGCCCCGGTTCGCTCTACGTGGCCAAGGCGGGTGAGCAGGCCGACGGGCATGACTTCATCGGTTCCGCTGTCGCCTCCGGCGCAGTCCTGACGCTCGCCGAACGCCTCGTGACGGACGAGAGCGGACTGCCGTACCCGAGCGTGATCGTCCCTGACGCGGTGCTCGCCATGGGCGCGCTGGCGGCGGCCGCCGTCGAGCGCATCCGGCAGGCCCGGGCACAGCGTGGCGAGCCGTTCTCCGTGGTGGGCATCACCGGCTCCGCCGGCAAGACCACCACCAAGGACCTCCTGGCCGGCATCCTGTCCGCCCAGGGACCCACCGTGGCGCCGCAGGGCTCCTACAACGGTGAGGTGGGCGTCCCGCTCACGGTGTTCCAGGCCACCGCGGACACCCGCTATCTCGTGATCGAGATGGGCGCCACGGGCATCGGCCACATCGAATACCTGTGCGGCATGGTCCGCCCGGAGGTCGGCGTGGTCCTGTGCGTCGGCACCGCCCACGCCGGGGAGTTCGGCGGGGTGGAGAACATCGCGATCGCCAAGGGCGAGCTCGCCGAGGCGATCCCGGCGGACGGCACCGTGATCCTCAACCTCGACGACGGCCGTGTCGCCGCCATGCGGAACCGCGCCGTCGCGCCGGTTCTCGGGTTCAGCGCGGACGGCTCGGCGGACGCCGGCGTGCGCGCGGAGAACCTCACCCTGGACGACGCCGGGCAGCCCGTCTTCGACGCGCATTTCCCGGACGGCTCCACCCATGCCGTCTCCTCGCAGCTCATCGGGCTGCACCACGTGAACAACCTCCTGGCCGCCGCGGCCGCGGCCTACGCCCTGGGCGTCCCGCCGGAGGAGATCGCCGCGTCGCTCAGCAGCCAGAAGGCCTCGAGCCGCTGGCGGATGGAGCGCACCGAGCGCCCCGACGGCGTGACGGTGATTAACGACGCGTACAACGCCAACCCCGAATCGATGCGCGCCGCGCTGAAGACGCTCGCCCAGCTGGGCCGGGAGCGCCGGACGTGGGCCGTGCTCGGCGCCATGCTGGAACTCGGCGAGGACTCGATCCGCGAGCACACCGCCGTCGGGACCCAGGTGGTGCGCCTGAACATCGACCAGCTTCTGGTGGTCGGCCAGGAGGCGCGGGCGCTCTACATCTCGGCCATCAACGAAGGGTCGTGGGGGAGCGAAGCGCTCTTCGCCGCGGACCTCGACGAGGCCGAGGCGATCCTCGACGAGCAGCTGCTCCCGGGCGATCTGGTGCTCTTCAAATCGTCGAATGGCGTTGGGCTGAGGCATCTGGGTGATCGGATAGCATTACGTGGACAGGCCACTTCCGCTGCGCCCGCGTCCGCCTCGACGCATGGACCGACGCTCGGCGGGGAAGGGAGCGAACAGCTGTGATTGCCCTGTTGACCGGCGCTGGAATGGCGCTCCTGTTCTCCCTGGTGGGGACCCCTGCCTTCATCCGTCTTCTCGTGAAGCGCGGCTACGGCCAGATCATCCGCGACGACGGACCCACGTCGCACCACACCAAGCGCGGCACCCCCACCATGGGCGGCGCCGTGTGGGTCTGCTCCGTGGTGCTGGCGTACTTCCTGACCCATCTGCTGATGTGGCTCATGAACCCGCACACGAGCGGTCCGACAGCATCCGGCCTGCTCCTGCTCGGCCTGACAGTGGGCATGGGCCTGGTCGGGTTCCTCGACGACTTCAAGAAGATCTCCAAGCAGCAGAGCCTGGGGCTCACCGCCAAGGGCAAGCTCATCCTGCAGGGGGTGGTGGGCATCAGCTTCGCACTGCTCGCCCTCGCCTTCCCGGACGAGAACGGCCTGACGCCGGCGTCCTACAACATCTCCCTGGTGCGGGACATCCCGTGGCTGAACCTCGCGTTCGGCGGGACCGTGGTGGGCGCGGTGCTGTTCGTGATCTGGTCGAACTTCCTGGTCACCGCGGCGTCCAACGGCGTGAACCTGACGGACGGGCTCGACGGCCTGGCCTCGGGCGCCGCCATCATGGTGTTCGGCGCTTACATCCTGATCGGCATCTGGCAGCGCAAGTACGCCTGCCCCGTGGTGGATCCCGGGGTGCCGTGTTACGAGGTGCGTGACCCGCTGGATCTGAGCATCCTGGCGGCCATCATGAGCGCCGCCCTGGTGGGCTTCCTCTGGTGGAACACCAAGCCGGCCAAGATCTTCATGGGTGACACGGGCTCCCTGGCCATCGGCGCCGCCGTCGCCGGCTTCGCCATCCTCACCCGCACCGAACTGCTGCTGGCCCTGATCGGCGGCCTGTTCGTGATCATCTCCCTCTCGGTCATCCTCCAGGTGGGTTACTTCAAGCTCAGCGGTGGCAAGCGCATCTTCAAGATGGCCCCGCTGCAGCACCACTTCGAGCTCAAGGGCTGGCAGGAGACCACGGTGGTGGTTCGGTTCTGGATCCTCGCCGGTCTCTTCGTGGGTCTGGGCCTGTGCGTGTTCTACGCGGATTGGCTGAGCGCCCCGTGACCGCCGCACAGAATCCAGCACTGGCCGAGCGCCTCGACTCCCTGCGGTCCTGGGACGCCGACTGGTCCGGGCTGCGCGTGGTCGTGACCGGCATCGGGGTCTCCGGCTTCGCGGCCGCGGACACGCTCATCGAACTCGGCGCCCAGGTGGTGGTGGTCGATTCGGCCACCTCCGACACCGCCCGGGCCCAGGCGGACACCCTCAAGATCGTCGGCGCGGTCGACGTGCTGCTCGGCCCGGACGCTGTGGACCACCTGCCGCTCGTCAACGGTGAGCCGGCGGAACTCGTGGTGACCTCGCCCGGCTGGCGGCCCGATCAGGCGCTGCTGGCCGAAGCGGCACGCCGTCACGTGGCCGTCTGGGGTGACATCGAGCTCGCCTGGCGCGTCTCGGTCCGTGAAGGCCGGAAGACGCCCGAGTGGGTCGCCATCACCGGCACCAACGGCAAGACCACCACGGTCGGCATGACCGAGTCCATCCTGCAGGCCGCGGGCCTCAAGGCCATCGCGGTCGGCAATGTCGGCACGCCGGTGCTGGACGCCCTGCGTGACCCGGTCGAGTACGACGTGTTCGCCGTCGAGCTCTCCAGCTTCCAGCTGCACTGGAGCGAGTCGCTGTCGCCTCTGGCGAGCGTCTGCCTCAATGTGGCCGAGGACCATGTGGACTGGCACGGCTCCTACGAGTCGTATCTGGCCGACAAGGCCAAGATCTACCGCAACACCAAAGTGGCCGCGGTCTACAACGCCGAGCAGCGGGAGACCGAGGCGATGGTGGAGGAGGCCGACGTCGTCGAAGGCTGCCGTGCGATCGCCTTCACCACCGGTTCGCCGGGACTGAGCATGGTCGGCGTGGTCGAGGACCTTCTGGTGGACCGCGCCTTCATCGAAGAGCGCCGCAACTCCGCCCAGGAGCTGGCCTCGCTGGCCGATCTGGGTCCCGTGGCGCCCCGTCACATGGTGGCCAACGCCCTGGCGGCCGCCGCCCTCGCCCGCGCGGCCGGCGTCTCCCCGGAGGCTGTCCGCAAGGGCCTGCAGGACTACCTGCCGGGCAGCCACCGCATTCAGGCCGTGGCGAAGCAGGACGGGATCCTCTGGATCAACGACTCCAAGGCCACGAATCCGCACGCCGCGGACGCCGCCCTGGGGTCGTTCAAGAACGTCATCTGGATCGCCGGAGGCCTGGCCAAGGGCGTCCAGTACGACGAACTCGTGCTGGCCCACCGCGAGCGTCTCAAGGCCGTGGTGCTGATCGGCGCCGAAAGCCGCGAGCTCCGGGAGGCCCTGGCCCGCCAGAGCCCGGACACCCCCGTCCTGGACACCCTGGAAGCAGCCGCAGCCGACGACGGCGACTCCGCCATGCGGCGCGCCGTCACCATGGCGCGGGGCCAGGCGGCCTCGGGGGACACCGTGCTGCTGGCGCCCGCCGCAGCCTCCATGGATCAATTCGTTTCCTATGCCCACCGCGGCCAGGCCTTCATCGACGCGGTCCGTGACGTCGTTCTCGGTCAGGCGGGCGACACCGAGGAGTAGGCCGTGCAGAACACGCCTCAGCAAGCCACCGGGTGGTGGTCCCGCGCCCGGAACGGTCTGGACTCCTTGTTCCGACGGATCGAGGGCCGGGGCGCCGGCGCCGGCAATTCCGCGTATTACCTGATCCTCGGATCGACTGTCGCGCTGACGGCGATCGGTGTCCTCATGGTGGTCTCGGCCTCCAGTGTGGAGTCGATCGCGGCGGGGGAGTCGCCCTACGCCAACGGCCTCAAACAGGGTGTCGTGGCGGTGCTCGGCTTCGTCGTGATGATCCTGATCTCACGCAGCAATGTGCGCTTCTGGCATCGCATCGCCTGGCCCGCGTACTTCCTGGCCGTGGCTCTTCTGCTGGCGCTCTTCGTGGTCGGCACGAAGGTGAACGGCAACCTGAACTGGATCAACGTCGGCGGGTTCTCCCTGCAGCCCTCGGAAGCGGCCAAGCTCGCCATGGCCGTGTGGCTGGCGCACGTGCTCTTCCGCAAGGAGAAGCTCCTCGATCAGTGGAAGCATGTGTACATCCCGGCGGTGATCTTCGGCGGCGTGATCGTCGGCATCGTCATGGTCCAGCACGACCTCGGCACGGCCCTGATCCTCATGTCCATCCTCTTCTCGGCGCTGTTCTTCGCCGGGGTGAACTACCGCATCCTGGGCGGCTTCGGGCTCCTTCTGATCGGCCTCGCGGGCATGGCCGCCCTCACGAGCGGCAACCGCATGTGCCGTGTCACCACGTGGGTCACCGGTCAGGCGTGCAGCGACGACTATGACTCGGCTTACCAGAGCACGGGCGGCCTGTACGGCCTGGCCTCCGGCGGCCTCCTCGGCACGGGCCTCGGCCAGAGCCGTCAGAAGTACTCCTGGATCCCCGAGGCCCACAACGACTTCATCTTCGCCATCATCGGCGAGGAGCTGGGCCTCGTGGGCGCCGTTGTCGTCCTCGTCCTGTTCGCAGTGCTGGGCATCAACATCTACCGCGTGGTCATCCGCCAGGAGCAGCTGTTCCACCGGGTGCTCGGCGGCGCCATCATGGTGTGGATCCTGGGCCAGGCCACGGTGAACATGGCCATGGTGACCGGGCTGCTGCCGGTCATCGGCGTCCCTCTGCCGCTCATCTCGTACGGCGGCTCCGCCCTCCTGATGACCCTGATCGCGATCGGCGTCGTGCTGTCCCTCGCGAGGGACTCCGATCCGTCCCGCGCCGGGACCGGCGGCGTGACCGGGAAGTCCGGCAAGTCAGGAAAAGGACTGCGCCTTTTGGCCCGCCCCGGGAAGCCCAAGCCACGCACCACCAAGAAGACCACCACCGACCGCGCGCCCCGCACGCAGGAAAGAGCGTCCCGATCGTGAACACCCCGTCGTCCTTGTCCGTGGTCATTGCAGGAGGTGGCACCACGGGACACATCAGCCCGATGCTCGCCGTGGCGGACGCCCTCCGGGCGCGTCTTCCAGAGGCCCAGGTGGTGGCGGTTGGGACGGCCAGTGGGATGGAGGCCCGGTTGGTCCCGGAAGCCGGGTATGAGCTGAAGACCATCGACCGCGTTCCGCTGCCCCGGAAGCCGTCCGCCGATCTGCTGCGTCTGCCGGGCCGCCTGTTCGGCGCCGTGAAGCAGGCGCGTGGCATCCTGCGCGACGCGCAGGCGGATGTGCTGTTCGGCGTCGGGGGCTACGTGTGCACCCCGATGTACCTGGCCGCCCGCCAGCTCGGGATCCCCGTGGTGGTCCACGAAGCCAATGTCCGTCCGGGCCTGGCCAACAGGGTGGGCGCGATGTTCGCAGCCGCCACCGGGACGGCGTTCACCGAAACCCGGCTCAAGGGCTCCCGGCACGTCGGCATGCCGATGCGCCGTCAGATCGCCGAGCTGGACCGCGACGCCGCGCGGACCGCGGCCCGCGCGGCACTCGGCCTGGACCAGGACCGCCCCACGCTGATCGTGACCGGCGGTTCCTCGGGAGCGCAGAGCATCAACACCGTGATCGCCCGGAGCCTGCCGGCGCTGGCGGCCGCCGGGATCCAGACCCTGCACATCACCGGCCGCGGGAAGTCCGTCCTGGACGCTTCCGGCGCCCCGCTCGCCGCGGAAGGGTATCGCCAGGTGGAGTACGTGGATGGCATGGAGAACGTCTATGCGGCAGCCGATCTCCTGCTCTGCCGCAGCGGCGCCGGGACGGTGTGTGAGGTCTCGGCAGTCGGAGTCCCCGCGGTGTTCGTGCCGCTGCCGATCGGCAACGGCGAACAGGCTCTCAACGCTGCGGGCCTCGTGTCCGCCGGGGGAGCGCTGCTGGTGAAGGATGCCGAACTGGACACCGCCTACCTTGAAGGAACGGTGATACCGCTCGTGCTGGACGCGGAGGCGCTGCGGACCATGTCCGCGGTGGCGCGACAGCAGGGCATCCGCGATGCGGACGAACGCGTGACAGACATGATGGTGGAGGCAGCACGAGTATGAGTACCCCTGACCTGAGCTTCGCAGGCACGCCGGTGGAGCAGCCGGTGCATTTCATCGGCATCGGCGGGGTCGGCATGTCCGCCGTCGCCCGCATCATGGTGGCCCGCGACGTCGCCGTGTCCGGTTCGGATGCCAAGGACCTCCCCGTGATGCGGGACCTGGCGGTGCAAGGCGCCCGGATCGCCGTCGGCTATGACGCTGCGAACCTGGGTGACGCCCGCACCGTGGTGGCGGGCTCCGCCATCCGTGCCGACAACCCGGAGCTCGTGGCCGCGCGGGAGGCGGGGCTGCCCGTGCTGCACCGTTCGCAGGCGCTGGCCGCTCTCATGGGGCAGGACCGTGTGGTCACGGTGGCCGGCACGCACGGCAAGACCACCACCACGTCGATGATCACGGTTCTTCTCAAAGGCATCGGGCTGGATCCGAGTTACGCGATCGGCGCGGCGGTGCCGGCCCTCGGCGTCAACGCGGCGAGCGGCGCGGACGACGTGTTCGTGGCCGAGGCGGATGAGTCGGACGGCTCGTTCCTGAACTACGCGCCGCGCATCGCCGTCGTCACCAATGTCGAGGCGGACCACCTCGACCACTACGGCACGGCCGAGGCCGTGTACCAGGCCTTCGACGACTTCACGGCCCTGCTGCCCGCGGACGGCTTGCTGGTGGTCTGCGCGGACGACGACGGCGCCGCCGCCCTGGCGGACCGCGTCACCGCGCGGGGCAGCACCCGGGTCCTGCGGTACGGCGCGTCGGAACGGGCCGAGCTGCGACTGCTCGGCACGGACCAGGATCCCTCGGTCCGGGTGGGCGAGCAGGAGTACCCGCTCGAGCTCGCCGTCCCCGGCCGGCACAACCAGCTGAACGCGCTGGCGGCTCTCGGCGTCGCACTGGAGCTGGGCATCAACGCCGAGGACGCCTTGCACGCCCTGAAGGGTTTCCGTGGCGCCGCGCGCCGCTTCGAGTTCAAGGGCGAGGCCCGTGGGGTGAAGGTCTACGACGACTACGCCCACCACCCGACGGAGGTCCGCGCGGCCCTGAGCGCCGCCCGGAGCGTCGCGGGGGAGCACCGTCTGCACGTCCTCTTCCAGCCGCACCTGTTCTCCCGCACGCGGGAGTTCGCGCAGGAGTTCGCGGACAGCCTGCGTCTGGCGGACACCGCCGTCGTGCTGGACATCTACCCCGCCCGCGAGGACCCCATCGAGGGCGTCACGAGCCGTTTGATCACCGATCCGCTGGGCACGGAGCCGAGTGCTGCGGGAGCACCCGCTCTTGAGGCGCTGCTGGCGACGGCGCAGGCCGGCGACATCGTCCTGACCGTCGGCGCGGGCGATGTGACCGCCTACGGCGAGCAGATCCTGGAAGCACTGTCCGCGAAGGAATCCGATGGCTGAGCAGCGCACCGGAGGATCGGGGGAGGGCGTCGCCGACGTCCTCGCCTTCCCCGAGCCGCCCCGGCTCCGGCGCCGCAGGAATCTCCTGCTCACGCTGGGCGCCGTGGTGGTCGTCGTCGCGCTCATCATGCTCGTGGCGGTGTACAGCCCGGTGCTGGCCCTCAAGGACGTGTCGGTCCGGGGGACCAGGATCGTGGGCGCGCAGCAGATCCAGGACAAGCTGAAGCCGCTGCAAGGCAAGCCGCTCCCTCAGATCAGTCATGATGACGTGGAGCGGCTGCTGCAGCCCGTGGTGCAGATCAAGTCCTGGGACATGCACTTCCGGCCGCCGAACACGCTGGTGATCGATGTCGTCGAACGAGCGCCCGTGGCGGTGCTCAAGAAGGCGGCAGGGCTCAGCCTGGTGGACGCGGAGGGCACGCCGCTGGCCGCCGTCAAGGATCCGGGGGCGGCGAAGCTGCCTCTCGTGGACGGGACGGACAAGAAGATGTCGGCGGACGTCTTCGCCACGGTCACGTCGGTGCTGGGCACGCTACCGCCGTCGGTGCTGGCGCTGCTGTCGGATGCCACCGCTTCCTCGGTCGATTCCGTCACCCTCAACCTGAAGGATGGCCGCAAGGTCGTCTGGGGCAACGCGGAGGACATGGAGCTGAAGTCGAAGGTCCTCCAGGCCCTGCTCAAGATGCCGGAGGACCCTCAGAACCCGGTGCACACCTTCGATGTGAGCGCCCCCAGGCACCCGGTCACCAAGTGACTTGCCCGGCGGACTTGGGCGACACGCGCGCCGGGGTCATTGATTGTGGGCAGTGCAGCACATACCGTCAAAGACAGAGTTACTTGACATAACTATAACCCTCAACTAGAGGGTTAAGGTTTGGGTTGAGAGCAGACATCGTAAGAAACTACCCAAGGGGCACGTAACGTGGCAGCACCGCAGAATTACTTGGCCGTCATCAAGGTCGTCGGCATCGGCGGCGGTGGCGTGAATGCCGTCAACCGGATGATTGACGTTGGGCTGCGCGGTGTGGAATTCATCGCCATCAACACCGATGCCCAGGCGCTCCTGATGAGTGACGCGGACGTCAAGCTCGACGTCGGGCGTGAGCTCACCCGCGGCCTCGGCGCCGGCGCCAACCCCGATGTCGGACGCCAGGCCGCCGAGGACCACTCGGACGAGATCGAAGAGGTGCTCCGCGGCGCGGACATGGTCTTCGTGACCGCCGGCGAAGGCGGCGGCACCGGCACCGGTGGCGCTCCCGTCGTGGCGCGCATCGCCCGCTCGCTCGGCGCCCTGACCATCGGTGTCGTCACCCGTCCCTTCACCTTCGAAGGGAAGCGACGCGCCACCAGTGCCGAGAACGGCATCGACGCGCTGCGCGACGAGGTCGACACCCTCATCGTCATCCCGAACGACCGCCTGCTGTCCATCAGCGACCGCAACGTCTCAGTCCTGGACGCCTTCCGCTCCGCAGACCAGGTGCTGCTCTCCGGTGTTCAGGGCATCACGGACCTCATCACGACCCCGGGTCTGATCAACCTCGACTTCGCCGACGTGAAGTCGGTCATGCAGGGCGCCGGTTCGGCCCTCATGGGCATCGGCTCGGCACGCGGTGACGACCGTGCGGTCAAGGCCGCCGAGCTTGCGATCGCCTCGCCACTCCTCGAGGCGTCGATCGACGGCGCGCACGGTGTGCTCCTCTCCATCCAGGGTGGCAGTGACCTCGGTCTGTTCGAGATCAACGAGGCGGCCCGTCTGGTCCAGGAGGTCGCGCACCCCGAGGCCAACATCATCTTCGGCGCCGTCATCGACGACGCTCTCGGTGACGAGGCCCGTGTCACGGTCATCGCGGCCGGCTTCGACGATGTCCAGGCGACCTCCCCGTCCCTGGAGAGCAAGCCCGCCGTGCCGGCTCAGGAGCCTGCTCCCGCGCAGCCTGCCCAGCGTCCCGCGGCCGCTGCTCCGGCCGCCACCCCGGCGGCTGGCCTCAGCGCCTGGGGCCAGCGCTCCTCCAGCCCCGTGAAGGAGCCGGACTTCCAGGCCGAGCTGCCGACCGTCGTCGAGCCCGACCTCAGCAGTGGCGGCGAGCTGGACGTTCCGGACTTCCTCAAGTAGGCCGGCACGACTGAACTGAGGACAGGGACCCGCAGGCCACCGGCTTGCGGGTCCCTGTCCATGAGGACCTGAGGAAAGGACCAGCGATGTTCGCCTGGCAGGCGGAACTGATCCCTGGCGTGCGCGGAGCGTTCACCAGCACGGAAGCCGGGAATCTGGCGTTCCACGTCGGCGACGACGCGGAAGCCGTAAGGGAGCACCGGGCGGCGCTCGAAGAACGCCTCGGCGCGGGGCCGGTGCAGTACATGTCCCAGGTCCATGGCGCGGATGTGGCCGTGGTCGACGCCGTGAGCCGGGGCGCTGAGGCGCCCGTGGCGGACGGCCTGGTCTCGCGTGGGCTGCCCCTGGCCGTCATGGTCGCCGATTGCGTGCCCGTGCTGCTGGCCGGCGACGGCGACGGCGCACCCGTCCTGGCCGCCGTCCACGCAGGCCGTCCAGGCCTCGCCGCCGGTGTGGTGCCCGCCGCGCTCCAGGCCATGCGCCGCCTGGGCGCGCGTGACATCAAGGCCTGGCTGGGCCCGAGCGTCTGCGGGCACTGTTACGAGGTTCCCGCCGCGCTGCGGGACGAGGTCGCGGAGCTCGTGCCCGGCACCTTCGCCGAGACGAGCTGGGGTACTCCTGCCCTGGATCTGCCGGCCGGTGTGAGCGCGCAGCTCGCGGCCGAGGGCGTCCCCGTGCTGTACCGCGGGGACTGCACGATGGAGAATGACACTCTGTACTCGCACCGGCGGGCCCCCGGTGAGGGACGCCTTGCGGGACTGATCTGGTGGGAGAACGCATGAACGCCCAATCGCCCGACGGCGCGCCGCAGGATGAGCGGACCGCGGAGCTGGCCGCCCGGCTCGAACGGGTTCATCAGCGCATCGAGGACGCCTCGCGACGGGCCGCCCGGGAGAAGCCCGAGCTGATCGTGGTCACGAAGTTCCATCCCGCGGAGGACGTCCGGCGGCTGTACTCCCTGGGCGTCCGGGAGGTCGGCGAGAACCGGGACCAGGAAGCCTCGGCGAAGGCGTCGGAGCTGGTCGATCTGGAGGGACTCAGCTGGCACTTCATCGGCCAGCTGCAGAGCAACAAGGCCCGGTCGGTCGTGCGCTACGCATCGGCGGTGCACTCAGTGGACCGGGAGTCCATCGCCACCGCCCTCTCCCGGGCCGTGCTGGGGGAACGGGAGAACGGCGGCCGCGCCAATCTCGATGTGCTGCTGCAGGTCAACCTGGACCCGGCGGCGGAGGAGCAGACCCGGCGCGGCGGAGCCCTTCCGGCGAGCCTGCCGGCGCTGGCGGATCACGTGGCCTCCCTGGAGGGCCTGCGCCTGCGTGGCCTCATGGCCGTCGCCCCGCTCGGGGCCGACCCTCGGCCGGCCTTCGAGTGGCTTCACCGGCTCTCGGGTGAGCTGCAGTCGGCCCACCCGGAGGCGACGCTCCTCTCCGCGGGCATGAGCCACGATCTGGAGGACGCCATCGCCTGTGGCGCGACACACCTCAGGATTGGCACAGATGTCCTCGGTCCGCGTCCTCCGATGGGGTAGCGTCAAAGAGACGGGGAGTCCGGGCTCTGTTGCCCATCAAGGACTCCAGTGCCGGCCACGCAGATACTAGGAACGGAGTCGATCCATGGCCAGCTTCATGCAGAAGACCATGCTTTATCTCGGCCTCACGGACGCGGATGAGCATCTCGATGCCGAGCACGCCAAGTTGCCTTCGCGTCCCGCAGAAGGATCCCAGCATCACGAGGCCGAGGAGCGCGAAGGCTCGCCGTTCGAAGAACGCCCCGCCGCGAAGCCGCAGGCAGTCCGGGAGGCGCCTGCCGAGACGGAGTACCGCGCGCCCGTCACACCCATCAAGCGTATCGCCCCCGTTCGAGACGAGCCAGCAGACTTGCGACAGATCACCACCATCCATCCCCGTTCCTACAACGACGCCAAGGTCATCGGCGAGAGCTTCCGTGATGGAATCCCCGTGATCATGAACGTCACCGACATGGGCGAGGCTGACGCCAAGCGCCTGGTGGATTTCTCCGCCGGTCTGGTGTTCGGCCTCCACGGCAGCATCGAGCGCGTCACCAGCAAGGTGTTCCTGCTCTCCCCGTCGTTCGTGGAGGTCCTGGGCGAGGACAAGAAGTCCGAGACCCAGGCCAGCTTCTTCAACCAGAGCTGATCCCCTGAGCGGGTTCAGCGGACAGATGACCACACCAGACGGAGAGGCTGCTTGATGGGCCTGTTGTTCGCCCTGATCTACATCGCCTTCCTGCTGTTCATGGTCGCTCTGCTGGTCAGGCTTGTCATCGACTGGGTGCAGGTCTTCGCCAGGCATTGGCGGCCCAGGGGAGCGGCCCTCGTGGTGGCGAGCATCGTGTATTCGATCACAGACCCGCCGCTGAGGTTCCTCCGGAGGCTCATCCCGCCGCTGAGGCTGGGTAATGTGTCCTTGGATCTCGCCTTCATCGTGCTGTTCATCGTGGTGAGCATCGCTATGGCAATATCCAGCAGTTTCGCGTAGTTTCAGATCAGTCCAGGCAACGTCCCCGGTGACCCCGGTGACGTTCGGGTGGGCTGCGGCTTCAGTCCACATGATGGACGATTCGAGCCGCGCGCCCACTTTAGGTAACGTAGTCGTCAGGGCCATTCGCTCTACGACGAAAAGAACCAATGAGGTGACCAGATGGCTTTGACGCCAGAAGACGTTGTCAACAAGCGCTTTCAGCCGACGAAGTTCCGTGAGGGATACGACCAGGATGAGGTCGATGACTTCCTTGACGAGATCGTCGTGGAGCTTCGCCGTCTGACCCAGGAGAACGAGGAGCTCCGCAAGGAGCTTGCCGCCAAGGGCGGCGACGTTGTCGTGGTGGAGTCCGTGACGGAGGAGACCGCTCCCGCCGCTGCCGCGGAGGAGGCTCCGAAGCAGGAAGCCGTGAAGGAGGAGGCGCCGAAGGCCGCCGCCGTCGCGGAGCCCGCTCCCGTGACGTCCGCCATCCCGGCTTCCGCGGAGTCCGCGGCAGGCCTGCTCGCCATGGCGCAGCAGATGCACGACAAGCACGTCGCCGACGGTGCCGCTCAGCGTGACAAGATCATCGCTGAAGCCCAGATCGAGGCGAGCACCCTGGTCAACGACGCTCAGGAGAAGTCCCGTCAGGTGCTCGGTGTTCTGGAGCAGCAGCGCTCCGTCCTCGAGCGCAAGGTGGACCAGCTGCGTGGCTTCGAGCGCGACTACCGCAGCCGCCTGAAGACCTACATCGAAGGTCAGCTCCGCGACCTCGAATCCCGTGGGTCCGTGGCCGCTGAGAACAGCGAACAGGGCTCCGAGAGCTGATTTCGCACGGCATTCAGGCCGGTGACCGGATTTCCGGTCACCGGCCTTGCCGTGTCTCGATCGGGTGGACGACTCCGCCCTGTCCGGGTCCGCACGGGCCCGGTGTGAACGTGTGAACCCCGAGGATGTGACCCCATGAGCACCAGGCCCCATGAACCCAGGCCCGAGGAGCAGGGACCGGAGCCCGCGGACGATGCGGCGCCGACGGTGACCGGCGACCCCGGTGAGGGCCGGGCCCGCTCCGGTGTGCGCAAGGCCGTGATCGGCCTCTTCGCCGCCGCGGCCGTCTTCGCCTACGCCCTGGACCAGCTGAGCAAGTTCTGGGTCAGCACCACCATGGAGGAGGGGGAGCGGATCGCCGTCTTGCCTCCCGTGCTGCACTGGTACTACATCCGGAACTCCGGCGCGGCCTTCTCCATCGGCGAGAACTTCACCTGGGTGTTCACGATCATCATGGCCTGCGTCTCGATCGCCGTGCTGGTGTTCATCCGCCGGGTGGGGTCGCTCTGGTGGGGGCTGGCCCTCGGGTTCCTGCTGGGCGGCGCCCTGGGGAACCTCACGGACCGCCTCTTCCGGCCGCCGTCCTTCGGCATGGGTCACGTGGTCGACTTCATCCAGCTGCCGAACTTCGCGATCTTCAACATCGCGGACTCAGCCGTCGTGTGTGCCGTGTCGATCATCGTGATCCTGACGCTGCGCGGCATCGGCGCCGACGGCCGCAGACTGTCCTCGGGCAAGAGTGACGAGGACGCCGAAGGGGACCGCTCATGAGTGACGCGACGGAAAGCGAGCCGACGACGGCGGCGGAGCAGTCCGTCGTCGTGCCGGAGGACTATGCGGGCAAGAGGGTCGACGCCGCACTGGCGGCACTCCTCGGCCTCTCGCGCTCCGCGGCCGCCCAGGCCGTGGCCGAAGGGCGCGTGAGCGTGGACGGCGCCGTCCCGGCGAAATCCCTGAAGCTGTCCGCGGGCCAGACCGTGGTGGTGCGGCCCTCTGAGAAGCGTGACCCGCTGGAAGTGGTGGTGGAGAAAGTGGACGGACTGGAGATCCTGCTCGATGACGAGGACTTCGTGGTCGTGGACAAGCCGGTGGGCGTGGCCGCGCACCCGTCGCCGGGCTGGGTGGGGCCGACCGTCGTCGGCGGCCTGGCGGGCGCAGGCTACCGGATCTCGACCTCGGGCGCTCCCGAGCGTGCCGGGATCGTGCATCGGCTGGACGTCGGGACGAGCGGGGTCATGGTGGTCGCCAAGACCGAACATGCCTACACGCTGCTCAAGCGGGCCTTCAAGGAGCGGACGGTGGACAAGGTCTACCACACGGTGGTCCAGGGCCTGCCGGACCCTCTGAAGGGCACGATCGACGCCCCCATCGGCAGGCATCCCGGTCACGACTGGCGGTTCGCGGTGATCGAGGACGGCCGTCCGTCGGTCACGCACTATGAGGTGCTGGAAGCGTTCGGCCGGGCCAGTCTGTTGGAGGTTCACCTCGAGACGGGCCGCACCCACCAGATCCGCGTGCACTTCTCGGCCCTCCGGCACCCTTGCGCGGGTGACCTGACGTACGGTGCGGACCCCCGTCTCGCGGCCGAACTCGGTCTCACGCGCCAGTGGCTGCATGCCAAGGAGCTGAGCTTCGATCACCCGCGCACCGGGGAGCGGGTCACGGTGTCGAGTGGGTATCCGCAGGACCTGGCCTACGCGCTGGAGCGGCTCCGCGACGGACTCTGAGCCGGAGGGCGTCGCGCCACGCACCAGCGGGGCTCGGCGCGTAGGATGGATGGGTGGCAAATCAGGATTCCTTCGTCCATCTGCACACTCACACCGAATACTCCATGCTGGACGGTGCGGCCAAGCTGGGGGAGCTCTTCGCCGAGACCAATCGGCTGGAGATGCCCGCCCTGGCCATCACGGACCACGGCTATCTTTTCGGTGCCCACGACTTCTGGAAGAAGGCCAAGGACGCCGGCGTGAAGCCGATCATCGGCGTCGAGGCGTACGTGGCCCCGGGGACGCACCGCACCGACAAGAGCAGGGTGCGCTGGGGCGATGAGAGCCAGCGCAGCGACGACGTCTCCGGTGGTGGCGCGTACACCCACATGACGCTCCTGAGCTACAACAACACCGGGATGCGGAACCTGTTCCGGGCTTCGTCGATCGCTTCCCTGGATTCGGTGTTCGGCAAGTGGCCCCGCCTGGACCGCGAGCTGCTCAACACCTACGCCGAGGGCCTGATCGCCACCACGGGCTGCCCGTCGGGCGAGGTCCAGACCCGTCTCCGGCTCGGCCAGTACCGGGAGGCCCTGGAGGCCGCCGCCGAATTCCGGGACATCTTCGGCAAGGAGAACTACTACTGCGAGCTCATGGACCACGGGCTGTCCATCGAGACCAGGATCCGTGAAGACCTCCTGCGGCTGGCGAAGGACCTGGACCTTCCGCTCGTGGCGACGAACGACCTCCACTACACGCATCAGCACGACGCCAAGGCGCACGAGGCGCTGCTGGCCATCCAGTCCGGCTCCACGCTGCTGGAACCGAGCTACGACGAAGGCGGCTCGCGCTTCGCCTTCTCCGGCACCGGCTACTACCTGAAGTCGCCGCGAGAGATGCGGGAGCTGTTCCGCGACCTGCCGGACGCCTGCGACAACACCCTCCTCATCGCCGAGCGCTGCGAGGTCGGCTTCGAGCACAACAACTACATGCCGAAGTTCCCGTGCCCGCCCGGCGAGAACGAGGATTCCTGGCTCGTGAAGGAAGTGGAGAAGGGTCTCCACTACCGCTACCCCAAGGGAATCCCGGACGACGTCCGCAAGCAGGCGGAATATGAGCTCGGCATCATCACCAGCATGGGCTTCCCCGGCTACTTCCTCGTGGTGGCCGACTTCATCAACTGGGCCAAGGATCACGGCATCCGGGTGGGTCCGGGCCGAGGCTCCGGTGCCGGTTCCATGGTGGCCTACGCCCTGCGCATCACGGACCTCGATCCGCTCCGCCACGGCCTGATCTTCGAACGCTTCCTGAACCCGGACCGCGTCTCGATGCCCGACTTCGACGTCGACTTCGATGATCGCCGCCGTCCCGAGGTCATCGACTACGTGACCCGGAAGTACGGCGACGAGCGCGTCTCCATGATCGTCACCTACGGCACCATCAAGACGAAGCAGGCGCTGAAGGACTCCTCGCGCGTGCTCGGCTACCCCTTCAGCATGGGTGAGACCCTGACCAAGGCGCTGCCGCCGGCGGTCATGGCCAAGGACATCCCGCTCAAGGACATCGAGGACCCCAAGGCCAAGCGCTACAGCGAGGCCGGGGACTTCCGGGAACTGCTCAAGACGGACCCGGAGGCGGCCAAGGTCTTCGAGACGGCGCTCGGCCTCGAAGGCCTGAAGCGGCAATGGGGCGTGCACGCCGCCGGCGTGATCATGTCCTCGGACCCGATCATCGACGTCGTGCCCATCATGCGCCGCATCCAGGACGGCCAGGTCATCACGCAGTTCGATTACCCCACGTGTGAGGGCCTCGGCCTGATCAAGATGGACTTCCTGGGTCTGCGAAATCTGACGATCATCTCGGACGCCATCGAGAACATCAAACTCAACCGGGGCATCGACCTGGACCTGGAGAAACTCGAACTGGATGACCAGGCGTCCTACGAACTCCTGGCCCGCGGCGACACGCTCGGCGTCTTCCAGCTCGACGGCGGGCCGATGCGGTCCCTGCTCAAGCTCATGAAGCCTGACAACTTCGAAGACATCTCCGCTGTGCTGGCGCTGTACCGTCCGGGTCCCATGGGCGCCAACGCCCACACCGATTACGCGCTCCGCAAGAACGGCCTTCAGCCGGTGGTCCCGATCCATCCGGAACTCGAGGAGCCTCTCAAGGACATCCTCGGCGGCACCTTCGGCCTGATCGTGTATCAGGAGCAGGTCATGGCCGTGGCCCAGAAGCTGGCGGGCTACTCGCTCGGTCAGGCGGACATCCTCCGCCGCGCGATGGGCAAGAAGAAGAAGGAGGAGCTGGACAAGCAGTTCGCCGGATTCCAGCAGGGCATGCTGGACAACGGCTACTCGGCCGAGGCCGTCAAGACGCTCTGGGACATCCTGCTGCCCTTCTCCGACTACGCCTTCAATAAGGCCCACTCGGCGGCCTACGGCGTGGTGTCGTACTGGACCGCCTACCTCAAGGCCCACTACGCGCCGGAGTACATGGCGGCGCTGCTCACCAGCGTGGGCGACGACAAGGACAAGTCCGCCATCTACCTCAACGAGTGCCGACGCATGGGCATCACGGTGCTTCCGCCGGACGTGAACGAGTCCGCCCTGACGTTCACCCCGGTGGGCAACGACATCCGCTTCGGCATGGGCGCCATCAGGAACGTCGGCGCCAACGTGGTCAACGCTATGGTGGAGACCCGCAAGGAGAAGGGCGCGTTCACCTCGTTCTCGGACTTCCTCCAGAAGGTCCCGGCCGTGGTCTGCAACAAGCGCACCATCGAATCGCTCATCAAGGCGGGGGCCTTCGACTCCATGCCCGGCAACCGCCGCTCGCTCGTGATGATCCACGAAGAGGCCATCGACTCGGTCATCACGCTCAAGCGCAATGAGGCCAACAACCAGTTCGACCTGTTCAGCGCCCTGGACGACGCCTCGCCGGATTCCGGGCTCACCGTGGAGATCCCGGACCTGCCCGAGTGGGAGAAGAAGGACAAGCTGAGCTTCGAGCGTGACATGCTCGGCCTCTACGTCTCGGACCACCCTCTGCAGGGTATGGAGACCGCGTTGAGCGGCCTCGCGGACACGTCCGTCGCCAGCGTGATGAGCGACGACGGCCCGCCCGACGGCGCGATCGTCACCATCGCGGGCATGATCACGTCCCTGAGCCGCCGTGTCGCCAAGTCCAGCGGCAACGCGTATGCCCGGGCGGAGATCGAGGATCTGGGCGGCTCGATCGAGACGATGTTCTTCGGTCAGGTCTACGGCCCGATCGCCACCATCCTCGCGGAGGACCTCATCGTGGTGGTGAAGGGCCGCGTGCAGCGGCGCGACGACGGCTCGGTCACCTTGAACTGCATGGAGCTGAGCGTGCCCGATCTCAGCCAGGCGGAGGGCAACGGCCAGTTGATCATCAGTCTGCCGACCCATAAGGCCACCGAGGAGCTGGTCGGCCGCCTGGGGGAGGTGCTGCGGAGTCACAGCGGGCGCGCCGAGGTGCGGCTCAAGCTGCAGGGCACCCGGAGCATCGAGCTGATGCGGCTGGGCCGGAACTTCGCCGTGGATCCGAACCCCTCCCTCTACGCGGACCTGAAGGTCCTTCTGGGGCCGGCCTGCCTCGACGCCTGACCTGTGCGGCGGGTGTGGCGGCCGTGTGACGTGGGCGCTTTCGGTCACCGACTCCAGGATCGATAAACTGGAGCGGTGACTGACACCCGTGACGCTTCCCTGGACCGAGCCGACTTCTTCCGCACCGTGGACCTGCGGGGCAGGCATCTGAACCGGACGGAACTCAAGGCCGCGGTGCCCCGGGTGCATGAGGAGTCGAACCAGCAGGCCGAGGAGGCCGTGCGGGGCATCATCGCCGAGGTCCGCGCACGCGGGCACCAGGCACTGCGCGAGCTGGCGCAGCGGTTCGACGGCGTCGTCCTGGACAGCGTGCGGGTTCCCCGCGAGGCGCTGCGGGATGCCCTCGCCGGGCTCGACGCCGGGGTGCGCGCCGCCCTGGAGGAGTCCATCGACCGTGCCCGCCGCTTCGCCGAGGCCCAGCGCCCGGCGGACGTGGAGACGGTCCTGGCGGAGGGCGCCGTCGTGCGTCAGCGCTGGATCCCGGTCAACCGCGTCGGCCTGTACGTGCCGGGCGGTCTCGCACCGCTGGCCAGCTCCGTTGTCATGAACGTGGTCCCGGCCTTGGCGGCCGGTGTGGAGTCGGTGGCCCTCGCGTCCCCGCCCCAGAAGGACTTCGGCGGTCTGCCGCACCCCACCATCCTCGCCGCCGCGGAACTGCTCGGCGTGGAGGAGGTCTATGCGATCGGCGGCGCCCAGGCGATCGTGTCCTTCGCCTACGGGGTGCCGGCGGATGGACCGGAAGAAGCGCTGGAGGCCGTGGACCTCGTGACCGGTCCCGGCAACGTGTTCGTGGCCACGGCCAAGAAGCTCGTCCGGGGAGTGGTGGGCATCGACTCCGAGGCCGGCCCCACCGAGATCGCGGTCCTGGCCGACGAGACGGCTCAGCCGGCCCTCGTCGCCGCGGACCTGATCAGCCAGGCCGAGCACGATCCCCGCGCCTCGAGTGTTCTTGTCACCTCGTCGGTGGACCTCGCGGAGGCGGTCCGGGAGGAGCTCCTGCGCCAGGCCCGCACGGCCCGGCACTCCGAGCGCATCCTGACCGCCCTGTCCGGCCCGCAGTCCGGTGTGGTGCTGGTCGACGGTCTTGAGCAGGGGATCGCCGTCGCGGACGCCTACGCCGCCGAGCACCTGGAGATCATGACGGCCGACGCCCCGGCGGTCGCCGCCCGGATCCGCAACGCCGGAGCCATCTTCGTGGGCGACTACTCCCCGGTGAGCCTGGGGGACTACTGCGCGGGATCCAACCACGTGCTGCCCACCTCCGGCACGGCGCTGTTCTCCTCCGGTCTGAACGTCACGACCTTCCTCCGCGCCGTCCAGGAGATCGAGTACTCGCGCCAGGGCCTGTCCGAGGTCCGCACGCACATCGAGGAACTCGCCGAGGCGGAGAACCTTCCGTCGCACGGCGAAGCGGTGTCGATCCGCTTCCGCTGAGCGCGCGACAGACCGTGTGACCACAACATGTGGTAATTACATCCTTGTACTTTTACAAGATGTGGTTCTAAACTGACTGCAGCCATAGAGGAGGCGTAGTGTACTGTCCGTTTTGCCGTAACGCCGACTCCCGGGTCGTGGACAGCCGGGTCACCGAGGACGGCTCGTCGATCAGGCGGCGCCGCCAGTGCACCAACTGCTCCCGGCGCTTCACCACGGTGGAGACCACGAGCCTCTCGGTGCTGAAGCGGTCCGGAGTGGCCGAGCCGTTCAGCCGGAGCAAGGTCATCAACGGTGCGCGCAAGGCCTGCCAGGGACGGCCCGTCACCGAGGACGATCTGGCCGTGCTGGCGCAGGAGGTCGAGGAGACCGTCCGCGCGAGCGGTGCTGCCGAGATCAAAGCCCACGAGGTCGGACTGGCGATCCTGGAGCCGCTCCGTCGGCTGGATGAGGTCGCCTACCTGCGCTTCGCGAGCGTGTACCAGGACTTCGATTCCCTGGACGACTTCGAGAAGGCGATCGCACGCCTCAGGTCCCAGGAGGACTGAGTTCCCGAGAGGACTGAGTTCCCGGAAGAGGGTCCGCAGAGCTCCCGGTGCCGGCGGAGGGGAAGCCGCCCGCACCGGGCACCAACGGAGAGGGCCTGTCAGCCACCGGCTGACAGGCCCTCGCCGTTCACTCAGTGAGGTTCACTTCACGAGCTTGTGGTGCTGCGCCACCTGAAGCGCCGCCCCGACGATGCCCGCCTCGTTCTTGAGCTTGGCCGGGATGATCGGGGTGCGCAGGTCGAGACGGGGCAGGTACTCGTCCGCCCGCTTGGAGATGCCGCCGCCCACGATGAACAGTTCGGGGGAGAACAGCATCTCGACGTGGCTGAAGTAACGCTGCAGCTTGACCGAGTACTCCTCCCAGCTCAGACCGTCGCGCTCACGGGCCACGGCGGACGCCTTCGACTCAGCGTCGAAACCGTCCAGTTCCAGGTGGCCGAGCTCGGCGTTCGGGACCAGCTTGCCGTCGAAGATGAACGCCGAGCCGATGCCCGTGCCGAGCGTGATCACGAGGACCGTGCCGTCCACGTCCTCGCCCGCGCCGTACCGGACCTCGGCGAGGCCGGCGGCGTCGGCGTCGTTGATCACCTCGACCGGGCGGTCAAGACGCTCGGAGAGCAGCGCGTTGATGTCCACGCCGATCCACGACTTGTCCACGTTCGCTGCCAGCCGGCAGACACCGTGCTGGATGATGCCCGGGAAGGTCACGCCCACCGGGGCCTTGGCGTCCGGTGCGCCCTCGCGGGAGCAGAGCTCGTCCACGATCTGCGCGACGACCTCGGAGACGGCCTCGGGGGTGGCCGGCTGCGGCGTGGGGATGCGGAAACGCTCGCCCACGAGCTTGCCGTTCTTCAGATTGACGATCCCACCTTTGATCCCGGTGCCGCCGATGTCGACGCCGATCATGGCCGGGTGCTTCTTGCCGGTGTTCTCGTTCTTGCTCACGCTGATCCTTCGGTGCTGCGGACGGTTGCAGGGGGCAGGCAGGCGCCTACGGCACTGTGAGAATCTCAGCGCCGGTTTCGGTCACCACCAGGGTGTGCTCAAATTGCGCGGTCCGTTTGCGGTCCCGGGTCAATACGGTCCAGTCGTCCGGCCACATATCCCACTCGATGGTGCCGAGCGTGAGCATGGGTTCAATCGTAAACGTCATGCCCGGCTCGATCACAGTGTTGTACGCCGGTGCGGCGTCGTAGTGCGGAATTATTAAGCCCGTGTGGAATGCCTCACCCACACCGTGGCCGGTGAAGTCCCGGACCACCCCGTAGCCGAAGCGCTTGGCGTACGACTCGATGGTGCGGCCGATGACGTTGATCTCGCGCCCGGGGGCCACGGCCTTGATGGCGCGGCGCAGGCTCTCCTCGGTGCGTTCGACCAGAAGGCGGGACTCCTCGTCGACGTCGCCGACCAGGAAGGTGTAGTTGGTGTCACCGTGCACGCCGTGGATGTAGGCGGTGATGTCGATGTTGAGGATGTCCCCGTCCTCGACCACGGTGGAGTCGGGGATGCCGTGGCAGATGACCTCGTTGAGCGAGGAGCAGAGGGACTTGGGGAAGCCGCGGTACCCGAGCGTGGAAGGGTAGGCGCCGTGGTCCAGGAGGAACTCGTGCCCGACGGCGTCGAGCTCGTCCGTGGTCACGCCGGGCGTGATGTGCTTGCCCACCTCCACGATCGCCTGGGCCGCGATCTTGCTGGCGATGCGCATCTTCTCGATGGTCTCCGGCGACTTGACGGCGCTGCCGGTGAACTTGGCGGGTGCCGGCCGGTCCACATATTCGGGCCGCTCGATGTTCGGCGGCACAGGACGACGCGGGCTCACGATTCCGGGGGTGAGCTTACCCAGAGGTGCGGTTTCAGCTACTGGTGGCATACGTTTGATAGTAGTCGTCACTCACAAGGAGGAATGGAATCATGCCGCAGTACTGGTACAACATGGTCACCCACCAGGTGGAGGAGGACGCCATGAGCGATTGGAGCCAGCTTCTCGGCCCCTACGACACGCGCGAAGAGGCCGAGAACGCTCCGCAGAGCGTGCAGCGGCACAACGAAGCCTGGGAAAAGGGCGACGAGGACTGAGCGTCCTCGGACGTCCGAGGACGTCTCAGAAGGAGTGTTCCGGGCCGGGGAAGGACCCGTCCCGGACCTCCTCGCCGAAGGTCCGCGCCCCTTCCAGGAGGTCCTGCCGGATCCGGGCGTACTGCTTGACGAAGCGGGCCATGCGGCCACCGCGCAGGCCCATGGCGTCCTGCCAGACGAGGACCTGGCCTGTGGTCACATTGCCGGCGCCGATGCCGACAGTCGGGATCGTGAGCGCCGCATCGACCTGAGCGGCGGTGGCCGCCGGGACCATTTCCATCAGCACGGCGAAGGCGCCCGCCTCCTGAAGTGCCAGGGCATCCTCCACGAGCCGCGCGGCGTCGTCGCCCCGGCCCTGCACCCGGTACCCGCCCAGCGCATGCTCGCTCTGCGGGGTGAAACCGATGTGGCCCATGACCGGGATGCCGGCCTGGACCATGGCGCGCACGGTGTCCGCGTAGTAGGCGCCGCCCTCCATCTTGACGGCGTGAGCCAGGCCCTCCTTGAGGAATCGGACCCCGGTGGTGACGGCCTGTTCGATCGACGCCTCATAGGAGCCGAACGGCAGATCCGCGAGCACGAGTGACCGCTTGGCGGCCCGCGCCACGGCGCGGCACAGCGGCAACAGCTCGTCCACGGTCACCGGGAGGCTGGTCTCGTTGCCGAACACGTTGTTCGACGCGGAGTCGCCGATCAGCAGCACCTCGATGCCCGCTTCGTCGAAGATCTCCGCCGTGTACTGCTCATACGCGGTCAGCATGGCGAAGTGACGGCCCTCCGCCTTGGCGGCCTGCAGGTGGTGCAGCCGCACCCTTCCGGCCGGAGCGGACGACGACGCCGCGGGGCCACTGCCGTACGGGGCGCTCGTCTCGCCCGGGGTGCTGGAGCTGGCGGATTCACTGTGCGTCATGTCTCCGAGCTTAATGCTGAACCGTCAGGGGCGCCGAATTGCGGGACGCCGGGGGAATGACGGCCCACAGAGCCCCTGGCCTGGGTAGAGTTGCATGCAGCACAGTACAGCCCCGGCCGGCGCCGGGATCCAGAGGGAAGTGAGGGCAGCATGGACCGCCAACAGGAATTCGTGCTCCGGACGATTGAGGAGCGCGACGTCCGGTTCGTCCGGCTCTGGTTCACGGACGTGGTGGGCTCCCTCAAGTCCGTGGCGCTGGCCCCCGCAGAGGTGGAGGGCGCGTTCGCCGAAGGCCTCGGCTTCGACGGTTCGTCGATCGAAGGCCTCGCCCGTGTCTACGAATCCGACATGCTCGCGCAGCCGGACCCTTCGACCTTCCAGATCCTGCCCTGGCGCGGTGAGACCGAGCAGACCAGCCGCATGTTCTGCGACATCCTCACCCCGGACGGTCAGGCCAGCGCGGCGGATCCCCGCAACGTTCTCAAGAGGACCCTCGCCAAGGCCGCGGACATGGGCTTCACCTGCTACACCCATCCGGAGATCGAGTTCTACCTGCTCAAGTCGGACAAGCCGGGTCCGGACGGTCTTCCTGTCCCCGTGGATGAGGGCGGCTACTTCGACCACGTCCCCGGCGGCGTGGCCCAGGACTTCCGCCGCACCGCGGTGACCATGCTGGAATCCGTGGGCATCTCCGTGGAGTTCAGCCACCACGAGGCGGGCCCGGGCCAGAACGAGATCGACCTGCGCTACGCGGACGCCCTCCAGACCGCGGACAACATCATGACGTTCCGCACCATCATCAAGGAGGTGGCGCTCCAGCAGGGCAGCTACGCCACGTTCATGCCGAAGCCGTTCACGCAGCACCCCGGTTCCGGGATGCACACCCACTTCTCGCTGTTCGAGGGTGACACGAACGCCTTCCACGAAGCGGGCGCCGAGTACGAGCTGTCCCGCACGGCCCGCCAGTTCATCGCCGGGATCCTGCGCCACGCACCGGAGTTCACGGCGATCACGAACCAGTTCGTGAACTCCTACAAGCGCCTCTGGGGCGGGGGAGAGGCTCCGAGCTACGTGTCCTGGGGCCACAACAACCGCTCCGCCCTGGTCCGGGTCCCGCTGTACAAGCCGGGCAAGGGCAACTCCGCCCGGGTCGAGTACCGCGGGATCGATTCCGCGGCCAACCCGTATCTCGCGTACGCGGCCCTGCTGGGCGCCGGTCTCAAGGGCATCGAGGAAGGCTACGACCTGGCTCCGCCGTCCGAGGACGACATCGCGTCGCTGTCCACGGCGGAGCGCAGGGCCCTCGGCCACGACCCGCTGCCGGCCAGCCTGCATGACGCCATCAACGCCATGGAGAACTCGGAGTTCATGGCGGAGATCCTCGGAGAGCAGGTGTTCCAGCACTTCCTGAGGAACAAGCGCGCCGAGTGGAACGACTACCGCCTGCAGGTCACGCCGTACGAACTCCAGCGCAACCTGGGGATCCTCTAACGCTGTGGCGATGAGTGTCGCCCGCCGTCTCATCGCGGCGGGTTTCAGTGATGTTGAACGGGCCGAGCGTTTCCTCGGGGCCCCCGAGCTGGACGGAGTGGACCGGGACCTGCTGTTCGCCGGTCTCGTCCAGTCCGCCAACCCGGACGAGGCGCTGCTGTCACTGGTCCGCCTCCTTGAGAAGGAGAAGACGTCCCAGGGCACCGTGGGGCGCCTTCTGCGGGGTGACCCGGAGGAAGCCGAGGCGATGTACCGCCTCCTCGGCAGCTCCGTGGCACTGGCCGACTTCCTGCTCCGGAACCCCGGGGAGCAGAGCGTTCTGGAGACCCGGGTCAGCCCCGAGCCCGTCCGGATCCCGGGCGAGGATCTGCGGGCTTCGCTGCTGACCTCCGTGGGCGCGGATCCCCGGGCGGCGACGCCGGTCGCGGCCCTGACCGGTGAAGAGGGGCAGAGTGCCTTGCGCGTCCGCTATCGCCGGCACCTGACCGAACTGGCCATCCGTGACCTCGGGGCGGCGGATCCCCGGGACTACATGCCCCAGGTGGGGGCCGAACTCGCCGATCTGGCGGCCGCCGCGCTGGACGCCGCCCTGGCCGTGGCGCGGGCCGAGGCGGGCGCCAAGTTCTCACCGCTCGAGGTCGACGCCGTCCGGCTGGCGATCGTGGGCATGGGCAAGTGCGGCGCCCGCGAGCTCAACTACATCTCGGACGTGGACGTCATCTACGTGCTGGATTCCGAGGGGCTGGACGAGGTCCGGGCCGTGGAGATCGGGACGTTCCTCGCCGGCACCCTCGCCCGGATCATCTCCCATTCCGGGCGCGAACCCGGGCTGTGGGAGGTGGACCCCAACCTCAGGCCCGAAGGCAAGGACGGGCCGCTCGTCCGCACCCTCGAATCGCACCGGCAGTACTACGCCCGCTGGGCGGAGAGCTGGGAGTTCCAGGCGCTCCTGAAGGCCCGGGCCATGGCCGGGGATCCCGAGCTGGGCCGCCGCTATCAGGAGATGGTGGAGCCGCTGGTCTGGTCCTCCGCGGGCCGCGAGGGCTTCGTTGAATCGGTGCAGGCCATGCGCCGCAGGGTCACGGACAACATCCCGGCGGCCGAACTGGCCCGCCAGATCAAACTCGGACCCGGCGGACTCCGAGACGTGGAGTTCACGGTCCAACTGCTCCAGCTGGTGCACGGCAAAGCCGATCCGGCCCTCCGGGTCCGCGACACGACGTCGGCCATCGCCGCCCTGTCCCATGGCGGGTACATCGGCCGCGCCGACGCCTCGGAGTTCGACCGGGCGTATCGGCAGCTGCGCGTGATCGAGCACCGCATCCAGATGGTCCAGATGCGCCGCACGCACCTCATGCCGGAGAAGGAAGATGAGCTGCGGGCGCTGGCACGCGCCGTCGAGGGCTCCCTGAGCACGGTCCGCCCGACGGCGGACAGCCTCCTGACCTCGTGGCAGAGGACCAAGCGCCGGGTGCGTGAGCTGCACGAACAGATCTTCTACCGTCCCCTTCTCGGCACGGCCGCCTCCCTCAGCTCCGACGAAGCCCGCCTCAGCCCCGAGGCGGCCTCCGCCCGGCTCGCGGCGCTCGGCTACCGGGACCCCGAGGGCGCCATGCGCCACATCGCCGCGCTGACCAGCGGCGTCAGCCGCCGGGCGGCCTTGCAGCGCCAGCTCCTGCCGGTCCTGCTGGGCTGGCTCGCCGAAGGCCTGGACCCCGACGCCGGCCTGCTGGCCTTCCGCCGCGTCAGCGAAGCCCTCGGGGCCACTCACTGGTACCTGGGTCTTCTGCGGGACTCCCAGGCGGCTGCCGAGCGGCTGTGCCATGTCCTGTCGGACTCGCGGCTCATCGCGGACCTGCTCGAGGTGTCTCCCGAGTCGGTGGCCTGGCTAGGCAACAACAAGGAACTGGCCCCGGTGCCGTTCGAGACGCAGTGGCAGGAGATCCGGTCCAAGATGGCCCGGCACCAGGATCCGTCGAGCGCCATGCGGCTCATCCGGCTGATCCGCCGCCGGGAGATCCTGCGCACCGCCATCGCCGACGCGGCCGGGATCCTCGACCAGGACGGCGTGTCACAGGCACTCGCCGACGCGGACCGTGCCGCCATCCTCGGCGCGCTCCACGTCGCCGAACGTCAGGCGGAGGCCCAGGGTGGACTCCTGACCCGCGTGTTGGTGGTGGCGATGGGGCGGCAGGGCGGCCGCGAGATCGGCTACGGCTCGGACGCCGACGTCCTCTACGTGCATCAGGCGCTGCCCGGGGTGTCCGAGGAAGACGCCCAGAAGCAGGCGCTCCAGATTGTGGGGCAGATCTCCAGCCTGCTCACGCAGCCCCTCAAGCCGGCCATCCTGGCGGAGCGGGTGCTCTCCCTCGACGCGGATCTGCGGCCCGAAGGCAAGAACGGACCCATGGTCCGGTCGCTCGAGGCCTTCCGGGTCTACTACGAGCGCTGGTCCCTCGTCTGGGAGGCCCAGGCGCTGCTCCGGGCACGCCCCATCGCCGGCGACGACGGCCTGGCCGAGGCGTTCCTCGAACTGATCGATCCGATCCGGTACCCGGAACACCTCTCGCCCCAGGACGAACGGGAGATCCGTCGGATCAAGGCCCGTGTGGAGACGGAGCGGCTGCCGCGGGGCGCCGACCCGTCCCGCCATGTCAAGCTCGGCCGTGGCGGCCTGAGCGACGTGGAATGGCTCGTCCAACTGCGCCAGCTGGAGCACGCCCATCAGCATCCGGGCCTTCGGACCACGTCCACCATGGAAGCACTGGCGGAACTGGCACGGCTCGGCCTGATGGCCGAGGAGGACGCGGCCCTGCTGGCGGACGCCTGGCGCCTGGCCAGCCGGGTCCGGAGCGCGAATGTGATCTGGTCCGGAAAGCCCTCAGACCTCCTGCCGTCCGCACGGCGGGACCTCGAAGCCGTGTCCCGCTGGTGCGGGCACCCGGCTTCCCACGCTGCCGAATTCGAGGAGCAGTACCTGCGCCTGACGCGACGCGCTCGCGCAGTCTTCGACCGGGAGTTCTACGGGCAGCGCTGAGCGCTCTGCCTGCGACGAAAGGATCAAGGGATGAATCGACAACCGTGGGAGACCTCGCGGCAGAAAGACGGAGGAGGGGCACGGCGCGGCCGGGCCGGGCAGCCTGCCCGCCGTAAGCTGACCGTCCTGGCTCGCGCCGGGGTGGCCGTGCTGACGGCGTGCCTCGCCGTCGTCGGGCTCGCCATGCCCGCCGCCTCAGCCGCCGCACCGCACGAGGTGAGCGGCAAGAAGTTCGTCATCGGCACGGACACCACGTTCGCGCCGTTCGAGTTCCGGGATCCTTCCGGCGAACTGACCGGCATCGACATGGATCTCATCCGTGACATCGCCAAGCGCGGCGGCTTCGAGGTCGAGATCAAGTCGCTCGGCTTCAACGCCGCACTTCAGGCGCTGTCCTCCAACCAGGTGGACGGCGTGATCGCCGGCATGTCCATCACGGACAAGCGCAAGCAGGTCTACGACTTCTCCGACCCGTACTTCGAATCCGGCGTGCAGATGGCCGTGGCGAAGAGCAACAACGACATCAAGGGTTATGAAGACCTCAAGGGCAAGACGGTCACCGCCAAGACCGGCTCCGAAGGTGAGACTGCGGCCAAGGAGCTGTCCGCCAAGTACGGCTTCACGGTGAAGTCCCTCGACCAGTCGGCGACCATGTACGAACTGGTGAAGTCCGGCAATGCGGTGGGCGTCTTCGACGATTACCCGGTCCTCGCCTACGGCATCAGCCAGAACAACGGCCTCAAGACCGTGACGGACAAGATTCCGGGCGGCAGCTACGGCTTCGCCGTCAACAAGGGCAAGAACCCCGAACTGCTCGCGGCCTTCAACAAGGGCCTCTCCGAGATGAAGGCCGACGGCGAGTACCAGAAGCTCCTCGACAAGTACCTCAAGGCCCCCGAGGCCGCGGCCACGAGCAGCTTCTGGGACCTGCTGGTGCAGAGCTTCCCGGCGCTCATGAGCGGCCTGCGCAACACCGTGCTCGTCACCATCATCTCCTTCGCCGTCGCGATGGTCCTGGGCCTGTTCTTCGGCTTCCTCAAGATCTCGCGAAACGTGGTGGCTCGCGGTGTCGCGACGACCTTCGTCAACGTCTTCCGCGGCACACCGCTGCTGGTCTGGGCGTTCTTCTTCTACTTCGGCATTCCACAGCTCACCGGGCAGCCCATCAACATCTGGGTGGCGGGTGTCCTGACGCTGAGCCTCAACTCGGGCGCTTACATCACCGAGATCGTGCGCGGCGCGGTGCAGTCGGTCGATCCGGGCCAGCTGGAGGCGGCCCGGAGCCTCGGCATGGGCTACGGCAAGTCGATGCAGAAGGTCGTGGTGCCACAGGCCTTCAAGCTCATGACGCCGTCCCTCATCAACCAGCTGATCATCATGCTGAAGGATTCGTCCTTGCTCCTGGCCATCGGCTTCGCCGAGCTGCTGTACCAGGGCCAGCAGATCTACGCCGGCAACTTCCGCATCACCGAGACCCTCGTGATCGTGGCGGCGCTGTACTTCGTGGTGATCATGCTCCTGACACAACTGGCCAACTACGCGGACAGGAAGTTCAACAAATGAACACGGGTGCAGAGACGGTCCGTGACGACCGGGCCGAGAAGGTCACGGTCACGGGCCTGAAGAAATCCTTCGGCAGTAACGAGGTCCTCAAGGGCATCGACGCTGTCATCCACGAGGGCGAGGTGGTGGCAGTCATCGGCCCTTCGGGCTCGGGCAAGTCCACCTTCCTGCGCTGCCTCAACAAGCTGGAGGACATCTCCGGCGGCAAGGTCCAGGTCAACGGTTACGACCTGACCGGCGCGAACGTGGACATCAACCAGGTCCGCCGCCAGATCGGCATGGTGTTCCAGCACTTCAACCTGTTCCCGCACATGACCGTGATCGAGAACATCATGCTGGCCCCTGTGGAGACCGGGAAGCTGGACAAGGCGGCGGCACGGACCCGTGGCCTGGAGCTCCTGGCCCGGGTGGGACTGGAGGCCAAGGCCGACGCCCGTCCGGTGTCCCTCTCGGGCGGCCAGAAGCAGCGTGTGGCTATCGCCCGCGCGCTGGCCATGAGCCCGGACATCATGCTCTTCGACGAGGCCACCTCGGCGCTCGACCCGGAGATGGTCGGCGAGGTCCTGCAGGTCATCAAGGACCTGGCCGCCGAGGGCATGACGATGGTCATGGTCACCCATGAGATGGGCTTCGCCCGCGAGGTGGCCGATCGGGTCATCTTCATGGCGGACGGTTACATCTGCGAGCAGGGCACCCCGGACGAACTGTTCGGCAATCCCCAGCAGCAGCGGACCAAGGACTTCCTCTCGAAAGTCCTCTGAGCCGTGGACCTCTGATCCGTGGCCGTTCGCGCGCGAGCCGTGCGGACCTGCTGAACGACGACGGCGGCCGCCTCCCTGCGAGGGGAGGTGGCCGCCGTCGTCGTGGGACCTGTCGCACCCGAAGCAGGTCGCGTCAGAGGATCTCTTCGCGGTCCTGGAGCTCGATGACCCGCTCCTCGCGGAGGGCTCGCAGGGCGGACGTGACGTGCAGCGCGCCGTGCACGCCGAAGTACTCGGGGAGGTCCTGCTCGGCGACGAAACGCCAGCTCAGGAGTTCCTCCTCCTGGAGCGTGATCTCGGCGCCGTCGGGCAGGACGCCGCCGTCGTAGAGGAAGTTCAGTCCGTCGCCGACCGGGTCGGGGAAGGCGGAGTGCCCGATGATCAGGAGCGCGCCGGGCTGGATGTCCAGGCCCAGCTCTTCGCGGCCTTCGCGGCGGGCGGCTGCGCGGGGCGCTTCGCCGGCGTCCACCGTGCCTCCGGGCAGGAGCCAGCCGTCTTTGTAGTTGGGCTCGACGGCGAGGACCCTCCCGTCGGCGTCGCGGATCACCAGTCCCGCGGCGACGCGGCGGCGGGGGAGGGTGCGGAAGTATTCGATGCTTTCCGGGCTGAGTTCTGCCATGATCCGAGCCTAGCAAGAGCGGGTGTCCGCGCAGCAGGCCTGCGACCTCCCGCGACGAGCGGACGGCGAATAGTCTGTCTCCATGACATCGGAACGGTGGCGGCAGGCCACGGAATGGCCCCTCATGGCGGCGGCGCTCTTGTTCCTGGCCGCGTACTCGGTGCAGGTGATCGGCGACGTCTCGGAACGCCAGGCTCAGGTGCTGGAGCTCATCCAGTGGATCACATGGGGCGCGTTCACCGTGGACTACGCGGTGAGGCTGTTCCTGGCGCCCCAGCGCTGGCGCTGGCTGGCCACCCATCTGCCGGATCTGGCGATGGTGGTGCTGCCCGTGCTGCGGCCATTGCGCCTTCTGCGTCTCGTCACACTGCTCCGGGTGCTGTACGGCACGGCGGGCAAGGCACTGCGGGGGAGGATCGTCACCTTTGTCGCGGTGTCGGCCGTCTTCCTGACGTACTGCGCCTCCCTCGCGGTGCTCGACGCCGAGCAGCACGCCGAGGGCGCGAACATCGTCACGTTCGCGGATGCCGTGTGGTGGTCGCTCACCACCATCAGCACGGTCGGGTACGGGGACCACTATCCGGTGACCGTGATCGGCCGGGCGGTGGCCGCGGCGCTCATGGTCTCGGGGATCGCGGTCCTCGGCGTCGTCACCGCGTCGATCGGATCGTGGCTGGTGGAGCGGGTCTCGGCGACGGCCACTGTGGCCGTGGAGCAGGCCGACGCGGATCTGAAGGGCCAGCTGGAACGGCTGCACACCGAGGTGACGCGGCTCGGCCGGCTGCTGGAGGAGTCGCAGGGGACCCGCAAGGAGCCGGTGGTGGGGGAGGAGACGCGTTAGGCGCCCGGGCTGGGGCTCTGTCACGGGAAACGGGAAAGGCCCCCGGAGCATTGCTCCGGGGGCCTTTCTGAGTGCGATCGAGGCGGCGGTTCACGCGGTCTGGGCCGCGATCATCCGCCTCAGGCTGCTAGACGCCGTAGTACAGCTCGAACTCGTACGGGTTCGGGCGCAGGGTCAGCGGGGCGATCTCGTTCTCCCGCTTGTAGGCGATCCAGGTGTCGATCAGGTCCTGAGTGAACACGCCACCGGCCTGCAGGAACTCGTTGTCCGCCTCGAGGGCTTCGAGGGCCTCTTCCAGGGAGCCAGGAGCCTTGGGGATGTCCTTGGCTTCCTCGGCGGGCAGTTCGTACAGGTCCTTGTCGATCGGCGCCGGGGGCTCGATACGGTTACGGATGCCGTCGATGCCTGCCATCAGCTGGGCGGCGAACGCCAGGTACGGGTTCGAGGAGGGATCCGGAGCGCGGAACTCGATGCGCTTGGCCTTCGGGTTGGAACCCGTGATCGGGATGCGGATGCCGGCGGAGCGGTTGCCCTGCGAGTACACCATGTTGACCGGCGCCTCGTAGCCCTTGACCAGGCGGCGGTAGGAGTTCACCGTCGGGTTGGTGAAGGCCAGGACGGCGGAGGCGTGCTTGAGCACACCGCCGATGTACCAGCGGGCGATGTCGGACAGGCCGGCGTAGCCCTTCTCGTCGTAGAACAGCGGCTCGCCGTTGCTCCACAGCGACTGGTGGCAGTGCATGCCCGAGCCGTTGTCACCGAAGATCGGCTTCGGCATGAAGGTCACGCTCTTGCCGTACTCGAGTGCGGTGTTCTTGATGACGTACTTGAACTTCTGCAGGTCATCAGCGGCGTGCACCAGGGTGGTGAACTTGTAGTTGATCTCGGCCTGGCCGGCGGCGCCGACCTCGTGGTGGGAGCGCTCGACCTCGAGGCCGACCTCATCCAGGTTGAGGCACATGGCGTCGCGCAGGTCGGCCTGGTGGTCGACCGGAGCCACCGGGAAGTACCCGCCCTTGAAGGGGGTCTTGTTGCCCAGGTTGCCGCCGGCCTCTTCACGGCCGGAGTTCCACGGAGCCTCGATGGAATCGAGCTTGTAGAACGCGCCCTGCGGGGAGGACTCGAACTGGACGTTGTCGAAGACGTAGAACTCGGCCTCGGGAGCGAAGAAGGCGGTGTCGGCGATGCCGGTGGAGGCGAGGTAGGCCTCGGCGCGCTCGGCGATGCCACGCGGGTCACGGTGGTAGGGCTCGCCGGTGCGCGGGTTCACGATGGAGAAGTTCAGCGCCAGGGTCTTCTCGACGCGGAACGGGTCGATGAAGGCGGTGGTCACATCGGGGATCAGCTGCATATCGGATTCAGCGATGCCCTGGAAGCCGCGGATCGAGGAGCCGTCGAAGAGCTGGCCGTTGACGAAGAAGTCCGCGTCGACCGTCTTGGCGGGGACGTTGAAGTGCTGCTGCACGCCCGGAAGATCGGTGAAACGGATGTCGACGAACTTGACGTCCTCATCCTTGATGAACTTGAGGACTTCGTCCGCACTGGTGAACATGCATGCTCCTAACAGAATTGGGCCGGTGGCCTGAAGGCGACGGCACCGGGTTCCGGCCAGGCTTCACCCAGCGGATCGCCGTGCCATCTACTGGTGAACAGCCTAGGCGGCGGGCATTACCCGCTAGTGTCTGCATTGTTTCCGGGAGGTTACAACGGAGATGTGACGGGTGGTCGCTGGGGGCCGGTGGCTCCCGGTCGTACCCTCCTCACTCTACCGACAGTGCCGCGCATCACGGGCAGGCTCTCCGCGATGCGGACAGACCGGCGGTGAAGGTGTGAGGCCGTTGTGGACCGGCCCCAGCGGATACCCTTAAGGGGTGGTGACTCGACGAGATCTAGGTTCCTGGCTGGAAGGCCCCGACACGACGCACATCAGCAAGTACCCGGGAGAGCGGCTGGGACTGCCGGAAGCCGGGCCGGGCTCGCTGGCCCGCGCGGGGCGCAGGATCCTCGCGATCTGCATCGACTGGGCACTGTGCCTGCTGATCAGCAACTACTTCTTCGACGGCAATTCCTGGGCGACCCTGGCGATCTTCTTCGCGGAACAGGCCGTGCTGGTCGGAACGCTGGGTTACAGCATCGGTCACCGCGTCTCGAACATCCACGTGGTGCGACTGGACGGTTCCCCCGCGGGCATTCCCGCGGCCCTGGTGCGGGCCGCCCTCCTCTGCCTCGTCATCCCCGCCATCATCTTCGACCCCGATCAGCGTGGTCTGCACGACAAGGCGATGAAGACCGTCCTGGTCCGCCGCTGAATGGTCCGCCGCTGAGCTGCCGGCCGGCGAATCGAACCACCGGCCCGTCCCCGACCAATCCGAGGAGAGCACCTGTGAGTGACAGCACCCCCGACGTCTCACCCACGTCCCTGGCGGACCTGGTGGGGGAGGACCGCATCCTGGATCCCGCCATCCGGCCCCTCTGGGACGGCATGCCACGGGTCACCGGTCCCGCCCATGCCGTGCGGTGCGCGCCCGGCGACAACCTCATGATGCACACGGCGATCTACCGTGCGGAGCCGGGCTCCGTCATCGTCGTCGACTCCGGCGGCGCCCGCCTCGCGGTGGCCGGTGGCAATGTGTGCGCCGTGGCGCAGCGGCGCGGGATCGCGGCTTTCGTCGTCGACGGGTACATCCGCGACCTGGAAGAAGTGCGGGAGATGGGCTTTCCCGTGTTCGCCCGTGGCGTGTTCCCGAAGCCGGGCGGCAAGAACGTCGTGCTGCCCCAGGGAGACACCGTGGTCGGGGGCGTGACCATCCGCACCGGGGATGTCGTCGTGGCCGATGAAGAGGGGATCGTGGTGCTGGAAGCGGCCCACGCCCCGGAACTCCTCCGCGCTGCCGAGGACCGCGAGGCCGCCGAGGCCGGTCAGTCGCTGGACGGCTGGGAGCAGGCGCACCGCCGGAAGATCCAGGCCGGCCTGGTCGCCGGCGGCGACACCGGTGGACTGCCGGACTGACTCACCAAGTGCGGACGAGTCCGCCCTTAAACGGAACCGGCCGCCGTCGTCTCCCTCTCAGGAGAATGACGGCGGCCGGTCGGCGTTCTGGCTCAGCGGCCTCGCATCGCGCGACGGTCCGGGCGGGCCTTGTAGGGGTCGATGCCCTTCGGGATCGGGAGCTTCGTGCCCAGGGAGGCGATGCGCTTGGACACGGCACTCACCTCGACCTTGGTGAGCGTCGGCTTGAGCTTGCGCAGCGCGCCGCCGACCTTCGCGATCGGGACCTGGCCCTCTTCCTTGCCCGCGTAGATCACGTGGATCGGGACGTTCGGCAGGATGCGGGACAGGCGCTTGCGTTCCCCGTCGGCCAGGGTGCGGACGCGGCTCTGCGGACCCTCCGTCACGAGCACGACGCCGGCACGGCCCACGGTGCGGAACACGAAGTCCTGCGTGCGCGGGTTCGCGGCGACCGGCTGCTGCTCGACGATCCAGCCACGGCGCAAGGTGCCGAGTGCGGCTCCCACGGCGCCGGGCTGACCCTCGATCTGTGCGAACGCGGCGCGCTCGGCGCGGCGGGACAGGATGAAGGTCGCGGCCAGCAGACCGAGCATGATGCCCAGGATCAGACCGGTGATCCAGTTGTTGAAGAGGGCGCCGATTCCGACGCCGAGGCCGACCACCACGAGGAAGGCCAGCAGCATGAGCCAGACCACGAGGGGGTCGTGGCGGCGGGTCATGGTGAAGACCTCGCCGATCTGCTTCAGTCGGCTGGGCCCTTTCTTCTTGGCCCGGGGCTTGCGATTGAAGAGGCCGCGCTTGGTGGAGCCGTCGTCGTTCGTGACGGTGGAATCGGTGGATTTAGCCATAGTGTCTCCATTCTAGCCAGCACAGAGGGCGTACTGAAACGCCGACGGCGGCACACGGGCATTGCCGTGTGCCGCCGTCGGCGTGAGAAGCCACAGGACCTCAGGCTTGGGTGGCGATGAGGGTGCGGGCTTCTTGGCGGGTGGTGCCGGAGTCTTGGATGCCGTCGGCGATGTGGGCGAGGTTTGCGGGGATGTCGCGGCCTTTTTTGCGCATGGCGGTGGCCCAGAGGCGTCCGGCGCGGTAGGAGGAGCGGACCAGGGGTCCGGACATGACGCCGAGGAAGCCGATGGCTTCGGCTTCCTCGGCGAGGTCGACGAATTCCTGGGGTTTGACCCAGCGGTCCACGGGCAGGTGGCGTTCGGAGGGGCGCAGGTATTGGGTGATGGTGATCAGGTCGCAGCCGGCCTGGTGCAGATCGTGCAGGGCTTCGCTGATTTCTTCACGGGTTTCGCCCATGCCGAGGATGAGGTTGGATTTGGTGACCATGCCGTGGGCGCGGCCTTGGGTGATGACATCCAGGGAGCGTTCGTAGCGGAAGGCGGGGCGGATGCGTTTGAAGATGCGGGGGACGGTTTCGACGTTGTGGGCGAACACTTCCGGTTGGGAGTCGCAGATCGCTTGGATGTGTTCGGGTTTGCCGGAGAAGTCGGGGATGAGCAGTTCCACGCCGGTGCCGGGGTTGAGTTCGTGGATTTTGCGCACGGTTTCGGCGTAGAGCCAGACGCCTTCGTCGTCGAGGTCATCGCGGGCCACGCCGGTGACGGTGGCGTAGCGCAGGTTCATGGACTGGACGGAGCGGGCGACTTTGGTGGGTTCGAGCCGGTCCAGGGGGGAGGGTTTGCCGGTGTCGATCTGGCAGAAGTCGCAGCGGCGGGTGCATTCGGAGCCGCCGATGAGGAAGGTCGCTTCTTTGTCTTCCCAGCATTCGAAGATGTTGGGGCAGCCGGCTTCTTCGCAGACGGTGTGCAGGCCTTCTTTTTTGACGAGGTTCTTCAGGCCGACGAACTCGGGTCCCATCTGGACTTTGGCTTTGATCCAGTCGGGTTTGCGTTCCACGGGGGTCGCGGCGTTGCGTTGTTCGATCCGCAGGAGTTTACGGCCTTCGGGGACAAGAGTCACTTGACTGCTCCTTCTTCCACGGCGACGAGTTCGCTCTCGTGCTTGCGGAACTCTTCCATCACTCGCTCAACAAGGTCAGCAGGCGAGATGTTCCGTCCAGTCTCCAGGGCGATGGTGGTCACCCCGGCATCCGAGATCCCGCACGCGACGATCTGCGCGTAGGGGGACAGGTCATTGTTGCAATTGATGGCGATGCCATGCATGGTGACGCCTTCATGGACCCTGATGCCGATGGCGGCGATCTTCCGGTCCGGGCCCTTCTCATCGGCGGTGATCCAGACGCCTGCGCGGCCGTCCACCCGGGTGGCGGCGATGCCGTAGTCCGCGAGCACGTCGATGATGACGTCCTCGAGCCGGTGCACGTAATCCCGGATCCCGGCCGGGTTCTTGAGCTTGATGATCGGGTACGCCACCAGCTGGCCCGGGCCGTGCCACGTCAGCTTGCCACCACGGTCCACGGGCACCACGGGGGTGCCGTCGAAGGGCCGTTCGTGATCTTCGGTGCGTTTGCCCGCGGTGTACACGGCGGCGTGCTCCAGCAGGAGCACGGTGCTCGGACGGGAACCTTCCAGGACCGCGGTGTGCAGCTCCCGCTGCACGTCCCAGCCCTGGAGGTAGTCGACGTAGTCCGGGGCAAGTCCCAGGGTCGAGAACTCCAAAGTCATGCGTATCAGCTTAGACCTGTGGGGCCCGGCGGCAGGCCGTTGTGGTGAAGGTCTCACTGCCCCGGGGATTGTTACCGCGGCGCTGGGGCGGTCGCCTGTGGATAACTTCTGCGGGCACCTCGCATTCCACGGCACAGTAAGAGAGGACAGCGGAGGGAACTGCGGGAGGCGCGATGAGTGAGGAACGGCAGGGCGACGGCGGCGCCTCGGGGAGCACGGCCGCGCCCCGGGTGGAGGGTCACCGCGTGGTGCGCCGACTGGGCGCCGGGGCAGCCGGCGTCGTCTGGCTTCTCGAGGACGACGACGGCGCCCGGCGCGCCGTGAAGGTCCCCCGCCTGGGACCGGGTCAGGGCGGGCCGGACCGCCGTGAGCCGGCCGGCGAGCGGCCGCTGGATGAGCCGCTGCGCGGTGAACGCTGGAGGGTCCGAGGTCTGGAACACCCGCATCTGCTCCGGCTCCACGGTCTGGTGCCCGTCGAACTGCCGGGTCCCGACGGCCGGTCGGTCCGGGCGGCGGGAGTGCTGATGGATTTCGCCTCGGGCGGCTCGGTCGGAAGCCTGATGGCGGCGCGTGGCACCCTGAGCGCCGCCGAGGTGGTCACCGTGACCGTGCCGGTGGCCGAGGCACTGTCCGCGCTCCACGCGAGGGGGATCGTCCACGGCGATGTCTCGGCCGGGAACATCCTGTTCACGGCCGACGGGATACCGCTCCTCGCGGACTTCGGCCAGGCGCGTCTGACGGGGGAGCGGCGCATCCGGCGGGCCACCCTGGACTTCGCCGAGCCCGACGTGCAGGAGGCCCGGCCGTCGGGCGACGTGTACGCCCTCGCCGCGGTCGCGTGGTGGTGTCTCACGGGTGCGTCGCCCGGACCGGCGCGGAGCCGTCCGCCCCTTCCGGTGCTGCATCCGGGTGTATCGCCCGATCTGGCCGCCGCCCTCGAAGAAGCGCTCTCGGAGAACCCGGACGAGCGGCCCGGAGCCCGGGAGTTCGCCACGGCCGTGCGACGGTCCGGGCCGGCGGCGCCGGTGCAGATCGCCGCAGGCGCCGCCCGTGAAGAGTACGGCGAACTGGCGACCGCCCTCGTGCCGTCCCGGAGCGGGCCGGGCCCGCGGCGCCGCTCGGGTGATCGCTGGAAGCGCAGGAACAGGGCGCCCCGGGCGGGTCGAAGGCCGCGAAGAGCACCTCACGAGCGGCTGTTCAGGGCTGTCACCGTGCTGCTCGCAGCGCTTCTCGGCGCGGCTGCCCTCGGGTGGGCCGTGGTCAGCGGAGCCGTGGACGACGAGTCTTCGCCGTCGTCGCCGTCGTCGCCGGTGAAGGCGCTCGTGAGGGCGTCGCCGGGCCGGGCCACCCCGGGGCCCGGCGCCTCACCCGACGCCGGGCCGCGAGCCGCGATCGCCGCGGCGGGACGTCTCCTCGCGGCGCGGACCACGGCTCTCCTCACCCGGGACCCCCGCCGTCTGGACTCCGTGTACGGGGACGCCGTGCTCAAGGACCGGGACCGTGCGCTCATCGCGCGAATGCTGACGGAGCGCCGGCGCTACGACGGCTACCGGCCGGTGCTCAGCGCGGCCTCCGTGGACGGCGGAGTGTCGGCGGACCGTGCGGTGCTCAGCGTGACCGTCCGGACGCCGTCATACCTCATCGTCGGAGACCCGGGCGCCGGGCCATCCGCCGCCGCGAGGAGACCTGCCGGCGTCGAGGAGCTGCGCCTCACGCTCGTACGGCGTGATGGAGGCTGGCGGATCGGCGACGTGGCCCCACGCGGCTGACCGTGGCGTCCCTCAGGGCGCGGGACAGGCTGGTTAGGATCGAACCATGACACACCAAGGCTATTTGAGGTACCCCCACATCCATGGTGATCTGGTCACGTTCGTGGCCGAGGATGACGTCTGGCTGGCCCCGCTCACCGGCGGCAAGGCCTGGCGCGTCTCCGCGCTGAACCTGCCGGCCAGGAATCCGCGTTTCACCCCGGACGGCAAGCGCCTGGTCTGGACCGTCACCCGCGGGTCCGCGCCGGAAGTGGTGACGGCCCTCCTCGACGGCGGGGACTTCCGCCAGCTCACGCACTTCGGCCACCCCTCCACGAGGAACAAGGGCTTCCTCCCGGACGGCCGCGTGCTGGTCACGAGCGCCTTCCAGCAGGGTGACTCCCGCCTGGCCCACGGCTACGCTGTTCCGCTCGACGGCGGCGCGCCCGAGGCCCTGGGATACGGCCCGTTGGAGAACATGGCCTTCGGACCCGCGCTCGGTGACGAGAAGCCGGTGGTGCTGGCGTCCCTGCTGTCCCGGGAGCCCGCCTGGTGGAAGCGGTACCGTGGCGGCACGGGTGGCAAGCTCTGGATCGACGCGGACGGCAACGGGGAGTTCACCCGCCTGGTGCCGGAGCTCGACGGCAACCTCACGGACCCGGTGTGGAGCGGTGGACGGATCCACTTCCTCTCCGACCATGAGGGCTACGGCAACCTCTATTCGGTGACCCCGGACGGGCAGAACCTGCGCCGCCACACGGATCATGAGGATTTCTACGTCCGGCACGCCTCCGGCGACGGCAACCGACTCGTCGTCGAGTCAGCCGGCCGGATCTTCCTCCTGGACGGCGAGGACGCCGAAACCCGAGCGCTGGACATCGAGCTGGGCTCGGTCCGTCCGGCGTCGAAGCCCCTCGACGTGTCCGCTCATCTCCGGGAAGCCCAGCCTGACACGCAGGGCGAGAGCAGTCTGGTGGTCAGCCACGGTTCCCTCCACTGGCTCCGGCACCAGGAGGGTCCGGCGCGCGCCGTCGAAGCGGACAGCTCCGTGCGGGCCCGTCTGCCTCGCTTCCTCGCGGACGGGCGCGTCGCCTACCTCCACGACCGCGGGGGCGAGGAGTCCCTCCTCGTGACCTCCCTGGTCAGCGACGCCTTCGGCGCCACACCGGCCATGAGCGCGGCACCGGCTCCTGCCGAGCCGGACGCCCCGGAAGACGCCGACGCCGACGGCCTGCCCCGCCCGGTCTCGGCGCTGGGCGTGGTGGGGGACTCGGCTCCGGCCTCGGTCCGCGAGCACGTCGACGCCGAGGACCGCGCGGACGGTGTCTCGGACGCCGCCGAATCCGCGGAGCCCGCCTCCGAGGAGAACGCCACGGGTGCCGGCGCCGACGCCGGGACCGTCGACTTCACGCCTCCCGCCCGGGTGGTGAGCCTCGAACCGAGCCCCGACGGGGAATGGCTCCTCCTGGGCACCGTCTTCGGTGACGTGATCCTGCTGAACACCAGGACGGGCGGCGCCGAAAGCGTGGCCTCACCCGGCGCCGGCACCGTGGACCACCTCGCCTGGTCCCCGGACAGCACCTGGTTCGCCTGGTCTCAGGCGGTGGCCGGCAACTCGGAGCGACGGTTCATCCGTCTGCGGTCCCGCGACGAGGGATCCGAGGTGCTCGACGTCACGGACGGCCGGTTCGTGGATTCGCACCCCGCCTTCACCACGGACGGCAAGTTCCTGGCCTTCCTGTCGAGCCGGAGTTTCGACCCGGTCTACGACGGTCAGAGCTTCGATCTCTCCTTCCCGCATCCCATCAGGCCGTATCTCGTGGCCCTGGATGCGAGCACCGCGGCTCCCTTCGGTCCCCGCATCGCGGAATCCCGCTCCGCGGCCGCCAAGGACGGGACCTCGACGAAGGACGGCGCTCCCGCACAGACGGCTCCCGCGCAGACGCTGGTGGACCCCCTGGGCCTCGCCGAGCGAGTCGTCCCTCTGCCGGTCGAACAGGGCAACTACGAGCACCTCACCGCCGTCCCCGGAGCGCTCCTGTACCTGGACGTCCCGGTCAAGGGTGAACTGGGCGACGGTCGCGCCAAGACCACCGACCAGGCTCCCAAGGCCCCACTCATCCGTCTCGATCTGGGCAGCGGGAAGACCCGCACCGTCGCCGAAGGCGTCGAGTCCTACCGGCTCTCCGGCGACGGCTCCACCGCCGTGGTCCAGGCCGAGGGCAAGCTCCGGACCGTGTCCACGGGTGAGGCCGAGCAGGAGCCTGAGGACCTCGAGCTGGACCGCATCAGGGTGTTCCTGGAACCCCGCAAGGTCTGGGCCCAGCAGTACCGCGAGGCCTGGCGCCTCCAGCGGGACTTCTTCTGGGACGAGAACATGGGCGGCCTCGACTGGGACGCCGTCTACGAGCGCTACCTGCCCGTCCTCGAACGGATCGGCAGCTACGACGATCTGGTGGACCTCCTCTGGGAACTGCACGGCGAACTGGGCACCTCCCACGCCTACGTGCGCTCGCCCGAGCCGAGCGAGAAGGGGAGCGGCCGGCAGGGATTCCTCGGCGCCGACCTCAGCCTCGGTGAGGCTGGCTGGACCGTGGAGCGGGTGCTCGACGGCGACACCTCGGACCCTCAGGCGATCTCGCCGCTGCGCCGCCCGGGTGCGGACGTGCGGGCCGGCGACGTCCTGCTGGCCGTCGACGGCGTGGCGCTCGGTGGTCCCGAGGGCAAGGCGCCCGCCGAGCTCCTCCGCGGCGCCGGAGGACGGCCGGTGGAGCTCACGGTCCGGACGCCCGGGCAGGCGGCCCGCCGGGTCGCCGTCGTGCCGCTGTCCTCCGAAGAGCGGCTCCGGTACCAGGACTGGGTGCAGTCCAAGCGACGGATGGTGCGTGAGGCCTCCGGCGGAGGATTCGGGTACATCCACATCCCGGACATGCAGGCGCACGGCTGGGCACAGCTGCACCGGGACCTGGAGACCGAGTCCCTGCGCGACGCCCTCGTGGTGGACGTGCGGCGGAACCGTGGCGGACACACCTCTCAGCTCGTGGCCGAACTGATCGGCCGCACGGTGGACGCCTGGATGATGCCGCGTGGCGAGTACCCCATGGTGTATCCGCGCCTGGCCTCCCGAGGTCCGGTGGTCGTCCTGACCGACGAGTTCGCCGGTTCGGACGGGGACATCATCACGCAGATCGTCAAGATGCGCGGGATCGGGCCGGTCATCGGCACCCGGACCTGGGGCGGTGTGGTCGGTATCGACATGCGCTTCGACCTGGTGGACGGCACGCCCGTCTCGCAGCCGCGTTACTCGCACTTCTTCGGCCAGGGCATCGGCTGGGGAGTCGAGAACCGGGGCGTCGACCCGGACATCGAAGTGCTCTTCCCCCCGCACGCCCACAAGGCCGGCACGGACCCGCAGCTGGAACACGGCATCGGGGTGCTCAAGGAGATGCTCCGGGAGATCCCCACCAAGACCCCGCCGGGCAGGGACACGATCCCCGGCCTGGTGCCACCGCCGCTGGGACCCCGTCCCGGCGGAACGTCCTGACAGCACCATCCTGAGAGCAGAAGGAGCAACACCATGAGTGAATTCGCAGGGGGCCGCGCGGCAGCGGAAGGATTCCGGGCCTTTTCCCGGGCACTGATCGGGCTCGGGCTGCTCTCGATCGTCCTGGGTCTCGTCATCTGGTTCTGGCCGGGGGCGTCTCTCCTGGTGCTGGCGGTGTTCTTCGCCATCAACGTGTTCGCCACCGGCGTCGCCCGGCTGATGACGCTGGGCCGGATCCCGTCCGGCCAGACGTCGGCCCGCGTCCTCTCGGGGATCCTCGGCGTCCTGACCGTGCTGGCCGGCGTGCTGCTGATCTTCCGTCCGGGGGAGTCCCTCGTGGTGGTCGCGGTGCTCCTTGCGGCCGGGTGGATCCTGGAGGGCATCGCCCTGCTCTGGGCAGGTGCGTCGTCTGCTCCGGGTTCCAAGGCACTGCCCATCATCATGGGCGTGCTGTTCATCCTGGCCGGTCTGGGCGTGGCCCTCTTCCCGCTGTCCTCGCTGGTCTTCCTGGCGGTCTGGGCAGGCGTGAGCCTGGTGATCCTGGGCATCGGGCAGCTCGTCTACGGCATCCGCCTCAACAAGGCGGCCAAGGAAGCGGTCGCGACGCCGCGCGTCTGAGGACCCGGGTGCCTGCGGAGTCCGGCGCCTGACGAGACAGCGAAGGGCCGGGAACGGATCATCCGTTCCCGGCCCTTCGCTGTCTGCGCCTGAACCGGAGAGGTTCAGGCGCAGGCCCGGCTCAGGCGTTGAGCGTGGCGTCCAGCGTGATCTCGATGCCGGACAGCGCGGCGGAGACGGGGCAGCCGACCTTGGCGGCGTTCGCGATGCGCTGGAAGTCCTCCTCGGAGATGCCCGGGATGGTGGCGACCAGGGTGAGCTTGCTGCCCGTGATGCCGACGCCCGGCTGGAAGCCGACCTCGGACTTGGTGCGGATCTCCGTGGCGGTGTAGCCGGCCTCGGCCAGCTCGCTGCTGAAGGCCATCGAGAAGCAGGCCGAGTGGGCTGCGGCGATCAGCTCTTCGGGGCTGGTCTTGCCCTCGGCGGCCTCGGAACGGGCCTTCCAGGTGACGGGGTGCGTGCCCAGGGAGGAGCTTTCGAAGGTGGTCTCGCCCTGGCCCTCGAAGAGGTTGCCGGTCCAGACGGTGGAGGCGCTGCGGGTCACTGCCATGAGGTGCTCCTTGGAGTGTGAGGGGGTTCGGCCTGCTCGCGTGCGGAGAGGCCCTTGAGCACCATCCTAGGTCGTTCCCGGGCGCAGGGACACCCGCCGTCGCGGAGCCCGGATTGTGACGGGCGGGACCCGTCGACCAGTGCCGGCTGTGACCCTGTGCAGGCCCCTGAGCTGGCCCTAGACTGCTGTCATGACTGAAGAGAAGCGCCCGGCGGCGCGTGGAACCGTCGTCTCGATCGTCGTCAACACCACGGATCCTCAGAGCCTTTCGGGGTTCTGGGCTGACCTCCTGGAGCTCGCCGTGGAGTCTTCGTATGAGGGGGAGTTCGTCTGGCTCAGCCCCGTCACCCCGGGTGGGCCGAAACTCGCCTTCCAGCGGGTGGAGCACCCCAGCGAGGGTCCTCGGCGGCTGCATCTGGATCTGCACTCCGAGGACCCGGAGGCGCTCCTGTCCCGGGCGCTGGAGCTGGGAGCGTCCGAGTCGGCCCGGCATTCGATCGGTGACTTCGGCTGGGTCGTCCTGCAGGACCCGGACGGCAACGAGTTCTGCATCGCACAGGGTTGAGAATCGCGCAGGCTGAGGATCACTCTGGGCTGAGCGACCCGGACGCCGGCATCGGTGGAACAGCGAAGGGGCGGGAGAGCGTGATGCTCTCCCGCCCCTTTAGCTATCGCTTCCGCGGAGTCTAGATGGTCAGTTCCAAAGGGTTGCAAGTGCGATGTTGATCAAGGCGAGGCCACCCACGCCATGTGCGATGCCAGTCGAAACCGGCTCGCCCTTCTTGACCTTGCGGCTGCCGATAACTGCCAGCACAGCCACCGCGACGCCGATCGCGAACTTGATGCCGAGCTTGAAGTAGTTCGGGTGAAAATCCGGCATGAACGGGATAAGCCCCATCATGGCGATGCCGGTCAGCAACTGGAGAAACGCACCGTCACGCTGGCGGGGGTGGACAGTCGGTTCCTTCATCGTGGCGATCCAGTAGCCAACGATCATTGCTGCACCGACGATGTGCAAGAAGACCAAAATGCTGAAGAGAATTCCCATGCGTCCAGTTTAGCGACACTCTGTCAGAAAGTTCTACCGACCGTAGAACGACGGCGGCCAGCACTCGTGAGTGCGGGCCGCCGTCGTGTGCTGCGGGGAGACTTACAGTCCGAGGTCACCCTCGAACGCGCCGCCTTCCAGGCGTGCCTTGACCGTCTGGAGGAAGCGGCCGGCGTCGGCGCCGTCCACCAGGCGGTGATCGTAGGTCAGGCACAGGTACATCATGTGGCGGATGGCGATCGAGTCGTTGCCGTCCACATCGGTGACGACCATCGGGCGCTTGACGATCGCGCCGGTGCCGAGGATGGCGACCTGCGGCTGGTTGATGATCGGCGTGTCGAAGAGCGCGCCCACCGAACCGATGTTGGTGATGGAGAAGGTGCCGCCGGACAGCTCGTCCGGGCCGATCTTCCCGCTGCGGGTGCGGTTGGCGACGTCGGCGATCTTGCCTGCCAGGCCGGCGAGGTTCAGGTCACCCGCGTTCGACACGACGGGGACCAGGAGGCCCTTGTCGGTGTCGACGGCGAAGGCCAGGTGCTCGGCGTTGTGGTAGGTGATCTGCTGAGTCTCTTCGTTGTACTCGGCGTTCAGCTTCGGGTGAGCCTTCAGCGCTTCGGCGACGGCCTTGGCGATGAACGGCAGGTAGGTGAGGTTGACACCGTTGACGGCCTTGAAGTTGTTCTTGGCCGAGGCCCGCAGCTTGACGATGCGGGTCATGTCGATCTCGTGGACCTGGGTCAGCTGAGTGGACACCTCCAGGGACTCCCGCATGCGGCGGGCGATGACCTGGCGGATGCGCGGGGCCTTCTCCGTGGTGCCGCGGAGCGAGGAGGCCTCGATGGCGGGAGCGGCGGCCGGCGCGGCGGTGGCCGGAGCTGCTGCCGGAGCGGGAGCCGCGGCCTTCTTGGCCTCGATGGCCGCCTGGACGTCCTGCTTGCGGATACGGCCGCCGACACCGCTGCCGGAGACGGAAGCGAGGTCGATGCCGTTGTCCTTGGCGAGCTTGCGCACGAGCGGAGTCACGTAGGACTCGGCGTCGGACGGGGCCGCAGCGGGTGCCGGGGCTGCAGCCGGAGCGGGCGCAGCGGCGGGTGCCGGAGCGGCTGCGGGAGCTGCGGGTGCGGGGGCCGCGGCGGGTGCCGGAGCTGCAGCAGGAGCGGGTGCAGCCGGCGCAGCAGCCGGAGCCGGAGCCGCGGCCGGAGCTGCGGGTGCGGGAGCGGCTGCCGGGGCAGCGGCGCCTGCGGCGCCGATGACGGCGAGGACGGAACCCACCTCGGCGGTGTCGTCCTCGTTCACGCGGATCTCCAGCAGGGTGCCGGCCACGGGGGACGGGATCTCGGTGTCGACCTTGTCGGTGGAGACCTCCAGGAGCGGCTCGTCGACCTCGACGGAGTCGCCCACGGCCTTGAGCCAGCGGGTGACGGTGCCCTCGGTGACGGACTCGCCCAGCGCGGGGAGGGTGACCTCGGTGCCTTCGCCGGCCGGTGCAGCGGGAGCCTCAGCGGCAGGCGCGGCCTCGGCGGCAGGGGCAGGAGCGGCCGGAGCCTCGGCGGCGGGCGCCGGGGCGGCTTCCTCGGCCGGGGCAGGTGCTGCCGGAGCCTCGCCGGAGCCCGAGCCATCGCCGATGACGACCAGGGCGGCGCCGACCTCGGCGACCTCGTCCTCGGCCACCAGGATCTGCTCGATCACACCGGCGATCGGGGACGGGATCTCGGTGTCGACCTTGTCGGTGGAAACCTCCAGCAGCGGCTCGTCCACTTCGACGCGGTCGCCAACGGACTTCAGCCAGCGGGTGACGGTACCTTCCGTGACGCTCTCGCCGAGTGCGGGCAAGTTAACGGATTCAGACATGTCGTCCCCGTTCTCCTTAGTGATCTAAATGCGGTGAAAATCTGGTGTGGGGGACCGGTCATTCTGAGAGGCCCTCCAGGGGTGGGCCGGGGCGCCTGTCGCAGGCGCCCCGGCCCGGGGGTCTCAGCCGTGCAGCGGCTTTCCGGCCAGTGCCAGTGCGGCCTCGCCGAGGGATTCGTTCTGCGTCGGGTGGGCGTGGATCAGGGTGGCGACATCCTCCGGGAAGGCCTCCCAGTTCACGATGAGCTGGGCCTCGCCGACCTGCTCGCCGAAGCGGCCGCCGATGCCGGTCACGCCGACGATCGGGCCGTTCTTCACGCGGATCATCTTCACGATGCCCGAGGTGCCCAGGATGGAGGACTTGCCGTTGCCGGCCAGGTTGTACTCCTGGGTCTCGATGTTGTCCTTGCCGAACTTCTCCTCGGCCTTGGGCTGGGAGTAGCCCACGGACATGATCTCGGGCTCGCAGAAGGTGACCTTCGGGATGTTGACGTCCTCGACGACCACCGGGTTCAGGCCGGCGATCTCCTCGGCGACGAAGATGCCCTGCTGGTAGCCGCGGTGGGCCAGCTGCACGCCGGGGACGATGTCGCCGATCGCGTAAATGTTGCCGACGCCGGTGTGCAGGCGCTCGTTGGTGATGACGAAGCCGCGGTCCAGGGTCACGCCCTGCTCGGCGAAGCCGAAGCCCTCGGTGACGGGGCCACGGCCCACGGCGACGAGGACGATGTCAGCGGAGACGGACGTGCCGTCGGCCAGGGTCACGGTGGCCTGGTTCTCGTCCTGCTCGACCTTCTCGAAGAAGACGCCGGTCTTGAACTTGATGCCCTTCTTCTTGAACTCGCGCTCCAGGACCTTGATGATCGCGGGGTCCTCGTTCGGGACCAGGGAGGGCAGGCCTTCCACGATGGTGACGTCCACGCCGAAGGAGTTCCACATGGAGGCGAACTCGACGCCGATCACGCCGCCGCCCAGGACGATGGCGGAGGAGGGCAGCTCGCCCATCTCGAGGGCTTCGGTGGAGGTGATGACCCGGCCGCCGATCTGCAGACCCATGGTCTTGGAGGTGGAACCGGTGGCGAGGATGATGTTCTTGCCCTTGTACGGGACGCCATCGACGGTGATGGTGTCCGGTGCGGTGAGCTGGCCTTCGCCCTCGATGACGTTGACCTTCTTCATCTTGAGAAGACCGGTCAGGCCCTTGTGCTTGCCGGCGACGATGCCGTTCTTGTGATCGCGGACCTTGCCCAGGTCGATCGAGTCGAGCGTGGTGTTCACGCCGTACTTGGCGCCCTCACGGGCGTTGTCGGCCAGTTCTGCCGAGTGCAGGTAGGCCTTCGTGGGGATACAGCCGGTGTGCAGGCAGGTGCCGCCCAGCTTGGCCCGCTCCACGAGGCCCACCGTCATGCCCAGCTCCGTCGCGCGGATGGCTGCGGAGTATCCCGCGCTGCCGCCGCCGAGGACGAGGATGTCGAATTCTTGCGCAGTTGCCGCTTCGGCCACGTGGACGCTCCCTGAGTTGTCGAGATGGTGCCGGATGGCACCCTCTGGTCTGGAACTTTTCCTGCGGCGATTATGCCAGCAGGTCGGGTTCTTCTGCAGTGGTCATGCTTTTGTGACTGCCTGGGAAACAGCCACAGAGCCATTCAGTTTCACCTTAGCGTCACCCCGACCATGGTGCACCTTAAAGGGGTCCGGCGCGGCGACCTTGTGCTGTGACTCACGTTCATTTAATGAACGGTCCTCAGAAAGTCGCCGCGCCGGAGCATCCGGGGCTGATCAGGAGGCCAGGCCCGCCACGTACTCGACCAGCGTGCGGACGGCCATGCCGGTGGCCTTCTTCGGCGTGTAGCCGTAGGGGGAGCCGTTGTTGAAGGACGGGCCGGCGATGTCGATGTGGGCCCAGGAGATGGGCTCTCCCGTGGCATCTTCGCCGACGAACTCCCGCAGGAAGGCGGCGGCGGTCATCATGCCGCCGTGCCGGGCCCCGATGTTGGCGAGGTCGGCCACTTCGGAGTCGAGGGTCGGCCGCAGTTCTTCGGGGATCGGCATGGCCCACATGAGCTCGCCCGCGGCGTCCGCGGAGGCCTTGAGCGCGTCGGTGACGCCCTCGTCGCCCATGAGGCCGGCGGTGCGGTCGCCCAGCGCGATGAGCTGCGCGCCGGTCAGGGTCGCGACGTCGATCACCACGTCCGGCTGCTCCTGGCTCGCGGCCACGAGGCCGTCCGCCATGACGAGGCGGCCCTCGGCGTCGGTGTTCAGCACCTCGACGGTCTTGCCGCCGAAGATGGTCATGACATCCGAGGGGCGCTGAGCGTTGCCGCCGGGCATGTTCTCAGCGATGCAGAGCCAGGCCGTGACCTTGACCGGCAGGCCGAGTTCGGCGGCGGCGAGAGCGGCGTTGAGGACCGTGGCGGCGCCCGCCATGTCACTCTTCATCTCGTCCATGTTCGCCGGCGGCTTCAGGGAGATCCCGCCGGTGTCGAAGGTGATGCCCTTGCCGACGAGGGCCACGTGGGCCTGCGCCTTGGCAGGCGCGTATTCGACCTTCACCAGGCGCGGGGGACGGGCGGAGCCCTTGCCGACACCCAGGATGCCGCCGAAGCCCTCCTTCTCGAGGCGCTTCTCGTCCCACACGGTCACCTTGACGGGAAGTGACTTCGCGGCATCCTTCGCGGCCGCCGCGAACGTCTCGGGGTACAGGGCGTTCGGCGGCTGGTTCACGAGGTCGCGGGTCGCGTTGACGTAGCGGCCGACGACGGCGGCCTTCTTCAGTGCGGCCTTCGCCGCCGGGCTGCCCGCGAGCTCGCTGTGGATGCGCACGGTGGCGACGGGCGCCTTGAGCCCGTCGCGGGTGGAGCGGAACTCGTGGAACGCGTAGGCCCCGAGCGCGGCGCCTTCGGCGATCGCGGCGAGAGCGGCCTCGTCCTGCGCGGGGAGGGCGAGCGTCACCGTGGCGGCGCCGGCGAGCTGGCGCACGGCCGAGCCGGCGGCGCGGCGGAGCGACTCGGCGTCGTCCTTCTTGCCCAGGCCTGCCAGGGCGATGACCTCGGCGCCCAGCTCGGGAACGCCGGGCAGCCGGTGCAGCTGATCCGCGGCGCCCGTGACGCCGAGCAGAGCCAGGGAGGACTGGATGGCCTCGGACGCCTTGGCGCTCAGGGGGCTGGCGGCGAGTTCCGGGCCCTCCCTGCCCTGACGGACGCCGATGACCACGACGTCGCTGGGCTTCTTCCGCAGATCGCCGCTGACTGTTTCAAGGGTGACTTCGTTGCTCTTGGCCACGAGTTCCTGCCTCACTTCTGGTGTACGGGTGGACATCCTTGTCGCACATGTTCAATGGTGCGGACGCGATGTGGCGTCCTTCACCATCTAAGATCGTAGCCCGTGACACTGGTGGATGACCTGTGCGGGAATGCCAGGGCGTCCCCGAACGTTGAGCAGTAAATCAATCAGGACGACGATTGCCGGCCGGGGGCCGGATGGTGTGGAGGGGTACTTTGTTCGACCAGACGTATGGAGCGCTGCTGGATCCTGCCGGGCTCTACCGTGCGGATGACGAGCTGCTGCAGGACCCGTCCCTGAAGGGGCTCAACCTGCTCATGGCCTTCACCGGGTTCGCCGACGCGGGACACGTGGTCCGGCAGATCTCCGGTGAGCTCCTCGATTCGCCGTCGGTCCGTCCGGTCGCCGTCTTCGACGCGGATCAGCTTCTCGACTACCGCTCCCGGCGCCCGCATCTGACGTTCGCCGAGGACCACTTGCAGGACTACGCTCCGCCGCGGCTCGCGCTGTACGTGCTGGAGGATCCGCTCGGCACGCCGTTCCTCTTCCTGGCGGGCTTCGAACCCGATCTCCAGTGGGAACGGTTCGCCCGTGCGGTCGTGGGCCTCGTGGAGCAGCTCGACGTGAACCTGGTGACCTGGGTCCACGCGATCCCCATGCCGGTGCCGCACACCCGTCCCGTCGGCGTGACCGTGCACGGGAACCGGCCCGAGCTCATCGAGGGCATCTCGGTGTGGCGGCCGACCGTCGAATTCCCCGCCGCGATCGGGCATGTCCTGGAACTGAAGCTGATCGCCGCCAAGCGCAACGTGGCGGGGTACGTGATCCATGTGCCGCACTACGTCGCCGACGCGGAGTACCCGCAGGCCGCCGTCGCCGGCATGGAATACCTGGGCGCCGCCGCGAACCTCATGCTGCCCTCCGACCGTTTGCGGGAGGTCGCGCGGGACGTCGCCCGGCAGATCGCCGAACAGGTGGAAGCCAGCGAGGACGTGCAGCAGGTGGTGCGCAACCTCGAAGAGCGGTACGACCAGCACAGCGAGAACACCGTGCGCCGCTCCCTGCTCGCGGACGAGAACGACGAACTGCCCAGCGCCGAATCCCTCGGCGCCGCGGTGGAGGCGTACCTGGCGCAGGAACTGCTGAGTCAGGATGACGACGACGACGCCGGGTCCGGGAGCGGGCCGGACGCCGGCAGCGACGCGGAGGACGGCACGGCCGGGCGCGGCCATCTGCCCGGCGGCGCCTGAGCGGGAGGCCCTGGGCGGACGCCGCCCGGAGGGCGTGACCAGGTCCTCAGCCCGGCCATGCCCGGCGGGTCCGGGCACATGCGGAAGAATGGACCCGTGAGCAGCGTGCGGTCCTGGGTGATGTGGGGTATCGGAGTCTTCGCCTATCTGGTGGCGGTGACACAACGGACCTCCTTCGGGGTCGCGGGGCTCGAGGCCACCGACCGGTTCCACGCCAGCGCCGCGGCGATCTCCGCGTTCTCCGTGCTGCAACTCCTCGTGTACGCGGGCCTCCAGATCCCGGTGGGGGTGCTGGTGGACCGGCTCGGCCCCCGCAACATGATCGCCATGGGCGCGTTCCTCATGTTCCTGGGGCAGGCGCAGCTGGCGGCCGCCGACTCGGTCGCGGCCGGCGTCGTCGGTCGCGTGCTGGTCGGCGCCGGCGACGCGGCGACCTTCGTGTCCGTGCTGCGGCTGATCCCCGCCTGGTTCCCGGCCCGGACCGTGCCGCTCATGACGCAGTTCACCGGTATGGTGGGGCAGCTCGGACAGCTCGTCAGCGTCATCCCGTTCGCCTTGCTCCTGCACTCCACGGCGTGGACGCCCGCCTTCCTGTCACTGGCGGCCCTGTCCGCACTGGCCTGTGTGCTGGTGGTCGCCCTGCTCCGGGACACGCCGCAGGGCCGGGCCCGCTCGCAGTCCTCGGGTGGTCTCCGGCAGATCGGTCATACCTTAGCCGAATCCTGGCGCGAGCCCGGCACCCGTCTGGGGCTGTGGAGTCACTTCACCACTCCTTTCGCGGGCACCGTGTTCGCCATGGCCTGGGGCTACCCCTTCCTCATCTCGGCCGAAGGACTGGACCGGGGGACCGCCTCGGCCGTCATGAGTCTGTTCGTGTTGGTGGCCATGGTCTCCGGCCCCTTCTTCGGAAGGTTCGTGTCCCTGTATCCGGTCCGGCGTTCCTCGATGGTCCTCCTGGTCTCCCTCGTCACGGGTGCGGGGTGGCTGGCGGTGCTCCTGTGGCCGGGGCGTGCCCCGCTGTGGCTGCTCATCACGCTGGTCGTGGTGATGGGGATCGGCGGCCCGGCCTCCATGATCGGGTTCGATTTCGCCCGGACGTCCAACCCCGTGGAGCGCATCGGCACCGCCACCGGCATCGTCAACGTGGGCGGCTTCGTGGCGGCCCTGCTGAGCATGTACGTGATCGGACTGGTGCTCGATCTGCTCAATGCGAGCGGGTTCTCCCGGGGGGAGCTGTACGGGCTCGAGCCGTTCCGGATCGCCATGTCCACGCAGCTGCTCTTCCTTCTGGTGGGCATGATCGCCGTGGCGGTGGTCCGACGGCGGGCCCGTCAGGCGGCCGGCATCACGCCCCGCCCCCTGGCCCGCGTGCTCTGGGAGCGCTCGCGGCGCGGCAACCGGTGAGTCGCGGCACTCGGTGAGTGAGGCGCCGAGGCGTCCGTGGCCTCTCCGGCCGACCGCACAGGCCCTCTGCGCCTCCCTATCCACATAGGGACGTTCGCTCAGCCCCCACCTTCCTTCCCGCCCGAAGGTGGAGTCATGAACACCGCATCGCTGACCGCCAGGGGTCCGGAGGACATCTTGGCGTACATCCCTCACGCCATCGGATTCTGGCCGCAGGATTCGCTCGTCTGCCTCACGGCCCGGTCCGGGCGCATCGGGGCGACCCTCCGCGTCGACCTGCCGGACCGCAGGCAGTCAGGAACATCGCTTCTCGCCTACGTGCGTGCGGTCCTCAGCTATCTGGAGCACGACACCTCTGCCGACAGCACCTTCGTCGCGATGTTCCAGCCGGGCGGGGTCGCCGACGTCCGGCACGAGCGTGCTGAACTGATGGCGCTCCTGACATGGGTTCTCAGCCAGGCAGGTCGGCCGGTGCACGAGTTGTGGCTCGTGGGCGCGGACGGCTGGAACGGGTCGGGCTGCCGCGAGTCCGACTGTTCGCTGACGGGAAGCGGTCCATGCGACGACGGCGGCATGCATCCGCTCGACCTCATCCGGGACTCCCGGCTGGCCGCGGAGCTGGTCTACCAGGGAAGTGCGGTGGATCCCCATCCGGTCACAGGATCCCGGCCGAAGGAGAGTCGCACCGTGCCGGCCTCCCGTGGGCCGGCCGGGTCCGTGGGGAGGGCGGGTCCGCCTGCCTCGGCGGACACCGGCCATCACGCCGCAACGTCCCTGACCCTCCTGGAAGTGCTGGAGTGCTGGGAGCCGTTCCTCGACGGTTCAGGCTCCTGGGCAGACGGGGGACGTGGCCGAACGGCCGGCGCGGAGTCCGTCAGAACGGAACCGGTGAGCGTTGAAGTGCTGTGCCGGACGCTTGAGGAACCGTCGCTCCGCGACGCCGTCTATGTGTCCGCGGGTTCTTCATGGCGTACCGCGTACGAAGGCGGGCGGGCCGCCGAAGCGGTCCTGGCCGGTGCTGTAGGACCGGCTGCGCACGCCGGACCGGGTCATCACGTCGACCACGGCCTGCGCTCGCAGGACGGGCGTGACTCGCCCGACGGAAGGGCGGTCGCCCCTTGGCTGGGGATCTTCGGCGAGGTGTTCGTGGCCGAGAGCGGGTCGGGTCCGGACTGGGACCGGATGAACCGGTTCGCCGGAGTCCTCCAGGAAATCGTCCATCGAGCCGGGGACCGCCCTCCCGCAGCGGTGCTGACCGGCCTGGCCTGGGTCGAGTGGTGCCGAGGTCGGGGAAGTCAGGCCTCCGCGCTGCTCGAGCGGGCTCTGGCAGTGGAGCCGGATCACCGTTTGGCGTCGCTGCTGTATCGGATGATCCTGAGCGGGGCGCTGAGCGGCTGGGCAAGCAAGCGGCACAGCAGCTGGAGACGGCCCCTGGACCGGCCGGACGACGGGCAGGACATGACGCCGGGGTCGGAACGCGGGGTCTGAAGCGACGCCCCTTGCCTCGTCTGACCTGCGCAGAAGGCTCTGGTGGACCCACGCGGCGTCCCCGGACCGCGGCATCCGGCCGCCGCTCCGGTGTGGTGAAGAACACCTTGAAGCTGGCCTGGAAAGGGGTATCCTCCCGTCGGTGCTGCGGGGCACGTCCTTTTCGTGAGAGACTAGTAGCCGAGACCCGGTTGGGTCCGTGAACTTGAAGGTTGTTCATCCGAGGCCGTCACACGCTGCGGGGAACAATCGACAGGCCGGTGGCGTTGTCTTAGACAGGCTCTGCTGGTCTGGAGTAACTGCCGCTGGCAGCACGGACTTGACAGGGTCATAGTGGTGTTGCCCTCCGGGACACCGCCAGGCGCTGCTAGAAAGGGTTTCTGTGACCACTCCCACGACGAAGGAAACTGCCGTGAAGGCCGAGTTGACTGACGAGGAGAAGAAGAAGGCGCGCGCCGCCAAGGCTGCCGCCACACGCGCCGCGAACAAGGCCAAGAAGGAAGCCGAGGCTGCCGCCGGGCAGGATGATTCCGCCCCCGCGACGCGGCGCCCGGCTGCCAAGAAGAGCGATGCCGCGCCGAAGGGCCGGGGCCGTAAGGCTGCCGGTTCCGAGCTGGATGAATCCTCGGACGCCGTGGAGGAAGAGCCCGCTGAGGACGTCGAGCCGGACGCGGCCGAGGTCGATGAGGCGGCTGCCAAGCCTGCGGCCACCGGCAGCGGTTTCGTCTACTCCGACGCGAGCGATGACGATGCACCCGTCCAGCAGGTCATGTCGGCAGGTGCCACGGCCGACCCGGTCAAGGACTACCTGAAGCAGATCGGCAAGGTGGCCCTCCTCAACGCCGAGCAGGAGGTCGACCTCGCCCTCCGGATCGAGGCCGGTCTCTTCGCCGAGGAGAAGATCGCGGCCGAGGGGGACACCATGGACCCCAAGTACCGCCGCGAACTCGACTTCATCATCCACGACGGCAAGCGTGCCAAGAACCACCTCCTGGAGGCCAACCTCCGCCTCGTGGTCTCCCTGGCCAAGCGCTACACCGGTCGCGGCATGCTGTTCCTGGACCTGATCCAGGAAGGCAACCTCGGCCTCATCCGTGCCGTCGAGAAGTTCGACTACACCAAGGGCTTCAAGTTCTCCACGTACGCCACCTGGTGGATCCGTCAGGCCATCACCCGCGCCATGGCGGACCAGGCACGCACCATCCGCATCCCCGTGCACATGGTCGAGGTCATCAACAAGCTGGCCCGCGTGCAGCGCCAGATGCTGCAGGACCTCGGACGCGAACCCACGCCGGAAGAGCTGGCCAAGGAACTCGACATGACGCCCGAGAAGGTCGTCGAGGTTCAGAAGTACGGACGCGAGCCGATTTCGCTGCACACGCCGCTGGGCGAGGACGGTGACTCCGAGTTCGGCGACCTGATCGAGGACTCCGAAGCCGTGGTTCCGGCCGATGCCGTGAGCTTCACCCTGCTTCAGGAGCAGCTGCACTCGGTGCTCGACACGCTGTCCGAGCGCGAAGCCGGTGTGGTGGCCATGCGCTTCGGGCTCACCGACGGTCAGCCGAAGACTTTAGACGAAATCGGCAAGGTCTACGGCGTCACGCGTGAGCGCATCCGCCAGATCGAATCGAAGACGATGTCCAAGCTGCGTCACCCCTCGCGGTCGCAGGTCCTCCGGGACTACCTGGACTGAGGTCGGGTGTGAAGTCCTCTCGTGGTCGGGTCCGTTCCGGGCCGGAACCGCGAGGGGACTTCCGCAGTTAACTGCACATGAAGCCGAGTGAAGGAGCCCATTCGTTGATCGGCCAGGCCGTCCCCTTGCCCAAGACCTACAACTTCCGTGGGCTGGGATCCCTGCCGGCCGGAAAGCGGCGCACCAAGGAGGGCATCTTCTTCCGCTCCGACGCACTCCACCTCCTGAGTGACGAGGGCAGGGGTCTCCTGCGGGAGCTGAAGGTCGCCACGGTCCTGGATCTCCGGGATGACGACGAGGTGCTCCACGCGCCCAGCGCCCTGGCGGGTCTCGATCTGGAAGTGCTCCGCGGCAATGTCCTGGCCGGAGCACTGGGGG